>NZ_JBYOJV010000001.1:0-650307 GCF_057798835.1 Cupriavidus sp. 291-E7 | reverse complement strand
GGGCTTGGGGGTTCTGGGTATAAGAGCCTGGCGATGACCTACTTTCACACGGGTAGTCCGCACTATCATCGGCGCAAAGTCGTTTCACGGTCCTGTTCGGGATGGGAAGGGGTGGTTCCAACTCGCTATGGTCACCAGGCATGAGGGGTTGCCGGGCTGACTAGTGTCAGCGCGGCGAATCTGGGTGTAGTAAAGATTGGGTTGTGTTGTACACCTGGGCACTAGGCGCACTCACCAGGTAAAACACACTGGTTATAGGATCAAGCCTTACGGGCAATTAGTACTGGTTAGCTTAACGCATTACTGCGCTTCCACACCCAGCCTATCAACGTCCTGGTCTCGAACGACCCTTCAAGGAGGTCAAGCCTCCAGGGAATCCTCATCTTCAGGCGAGTTTCCCGCTTAGATGCTTTCAGCGGTTATCTCTTCCGTACATAGCTACCCTGCGATGCCTCTGGCGAGACAACAGGTACACCAGCGGTACGTCCACTCCGGTCCTCTCGTACTAGGAGCAGCCCCCGTCAAGATTCCAACGCCCACGGCAGATAGGGACCAAACTGTCTCACGACGTTTTAAACCCAGCTCACGTACCTCTTTAAATGGCGAACAGCCATACCCTTGGGACCGGCTACAGCCCCAGGATGAGATGAGCCGACATCGAGGTGCCAAACACCGCCGTCGATATGAACTCTTGGGCGGTATCAGCCTGTTATCCCCAGAGTACCTTTTATCCGTTGAGCGATGGCCCTTCCATTCAGAACCACCGGATCACTATGTCCTGCTTTCGCACCTGCTCGACTTGTCGGTCTCGCAGTTAAGCACGCTTTTGCCATTGCACTTTAGGTACGATGTCCGACCGTACCAAGCGTACCTTCGAACTCCTCCGTTACACTTTGGGAGGAGACCGCCCCAGTCAAACTGCCTACCATGCACTGTCCCCGACCCGGATTCACGGGCCAAGGTTAGAACCTCAAACAAACCAGGGTGGTATTTCAAGGACGGCTCCACGTGAACTAGCGTCCACGCTTCAAAGCCTCCCACCTATCCTACACAGATCGGTTCAAAGTCCAATGCAAAGCTACAGTAAAGGTTCATGGGGTCTTTCCGTCTAGCCGCGGGGAGATTGCATCATCACAAACACTTCAACTTCGCTGAGTCTCGGGAGGAGACAGTGTGGCCATCGTTACGCCATTCGTGCAGGTCGGAACTTACCCGACAAGGAATTTCGCTACCTTAGGACCGTTATAGTTACGGCCGCCGTTTACCGGGACTTCAATCAAGAGCTTGCACCCCATCATTTAATCTTCCGGCACCGGGCAGGCGTCACACCCTATACGTCCACTTTCGTGTTTGCAGAGTGCTGTGTTTTTATTAAACAGTCGCAGCCACCATTTTATTGCAACCCCTTCACCCTCCTGGCGCAGGCCAGTCAAGCTACAAGGGCGTACCTTATCCCGAAGTTACGGTACCAATTTGCCGAGTTCCTTCTCCCGAGTTCTCTCAAGCGCCTTAGAATACTCATCTCGCCCACCTGTGTCGGTTTGCGGTACGGTCTCGTATGACTGAAGCTTAGAGGCTTTTCTTGGAACCACTTCCAATTGCTTCGCAGCACTAGGCCGCTCGCCCCACATCCTTGAATTCCGCGCCCGGATTTGCCTAAGCGCCTTCTCCAATGCAGGGACCGGGACTTCCAACACCCGGACAACCTTCCGCGATCCGTCCCCCCATCGCATCATACGACGGTGCAGGAATATTAACCTGCTTCCCATCAGCTACGCATCTCTGCCTCGCCTTAGGGGCCGACTCACCCTACGCCGATGAACGTTGCGTAGGAAACCTTGGGCTTACGGCGAGGGGGCCTTTCACCCCCTTTATCGCTACTCATGTCAGCATTCGCACTTCTGATACCTCCAGCATCCTTTACAAGACACCTTCACAGGCTTACAGAACGCTCTCCTACCACGCACTTGCGTGCGTCCGCAGCTTCGGTGACTGGCTTAGCCCCGTTACATCTTCCGCGCAGGACGACTCGATCAGTGAGCTATTACGCTTTCTTTAAAGGGTGGCTGCTTCTAAGCCAACCTCCTGACTGTTTTAGCCTTCCCACTTCGTTTCCCACTTAGCCAATCTTTGGGACCTTAGCTGGCGGTCTGGGTTGTTTCCCTCTTGACACCGGACGTTAGCACCCGATGTCTGTCTCCCGTGATTGCACTCTTCGGTATTCGGAGTTTGCTATGGCGGGGTAATCAGCAATAGACCCCCCAACCATGACAGTGCTCTACCCCCGAAGGTGAGACACGAGGCACTACCTAAATAGTTTTCGGAGAGAACCAGCTATTTCCAGATTTGTTTAGCCTTTCACCCCTATCCACAGCTCATCCCCTAACTTTTCAACGTTAGTGGGTTCGGTCCTCCAGTACGTGTTACCGCACCTTCAACCTGGCCATGGATAGATCATCTGGTTTCGGGTCTACACCCAGCGACTCAACGCCCTATTCGGACTCGCTTTCGCTACGCCTTCCCTAATCGGTTAAGCTTGCCACTGAATGTAAGTCGCTGACCCATTATACAAAAGGTACGCCGTCACCCGTTTCCAGGCTCCGACTGTTTGTATGCATGCGGTTTCAGGATCTATTTCACTCCCCTCCCGGGGTTCTTTTCGCCTTTCCCTCACGGTACTGGTTCACTATCGGTCGATTACGAGTATTTAGCCTTGGAGGATGGTCCCCCCATCTTCAGACAGGATTTCACGTGTCCCGCCCTACTTGTCGTACACCTAGTTCCACAACGCTGTTTTCGCATACAGGGCTATCACCTGCTATGGCCGGGCTTTCCATCCCGTTCTGCTAACAATGCTGCTAAAGAGTACAAGGCTCTTCCCATTTCGTTCGCCACTACTTTGGGAATCTCGGTTGATTTCTGTTCCTGCAGCTACTTAGATGTTTCAGTTCGCCGCGTTCGCTTCCCTTGCCTATGTATTCAGCAAGGGATGACCCATTAGGGCCGGGTTTCCCCATTCGGACATCTCCGGATCAAAGCTTGTTTGCCAGCTCCCCGAAGCTTTTCGCAGGCTACCGCGTCCTTCATCGCCTGTAATCGCCAAGGCATCCACCACATGCACTTGTTCGCTTGACCCTATAACGAGTGTGTCTCAAGGACACGACCGTCATAGGTCTGAGTTCTCGCGTTTGTGCCGTATTCCAAGTCATCTTTCGATCACTTAAATACATTTTGGTTGATACAATCACAACCCGGTATCGTGTTGGGTACTTCAGCCTCTCATCAAGGCTTCACGACACCTTTACTACATCCCATATTGTTAAAGAACAGCCGAGCTAAATGCTCGTTGGCAACAGCCAAAGACAATCACTCAGAATAAACTCCTGAATACTTGTCTTTGACGACTACCCCAAGGTAAGTGGTGGAGGATGACGGGATCGAACCGACGACCCCCTGCTTGCAAAGCAGGTGCTCTCCCAGCTGAGCTAATCCCCCGTGAGATAACTTGGTGGGTCTGGTAGGACTTGAACCTACGACCCCCGCCTTATCAAGACGGTGCTCTAACCACCTGAGCTACAGACCCTTGGCTGTAACAGCAAACAAACCGATAAGTGTGAACGCTTGACTTGTGAACACAAGCCTCTAGAAAGGAGGTGATCCAGCCGCACCTTCCGATACGGCTACCTTGTTACGACTTCACCCCAGTCATGAACCCTGCCGTGGTAATCGCCCTCCTTGCGGTTAGGCTAACTACTTCTGGCAAAACCCACTCCCATGGTGTGACGGGCGGTGTGTACAAGACCCGGGAACGTATTCACCGCGGCATGCTGATCCGCGATTACTAGCGATTCCAGCTTCACGTAGTCGAGTTGCAGACTACGATCCGGACTACGATGCATTTTCTGGGATTAGCTCCCCCTCGCGGGTTGGCAACCCTCTGTATGCACCATTGTATGACGTGTGAAGCCCTACCCATAAGGGCCATGAGGACTTGACGTCATCCCCACCTTCCTCCGGTTTGTCACCGGCAGTCTCTCTAGAGTGCCCTTTCGTAGCAACTAGAGACAAGGGTTGCGCTCGTTGCGGGACTTAACCCAACATCTCACGACACGAGCTGACGACAGCCATGCAGCACCTGTGTCCACTTTCTCTTTCGAGCACCTAATGCATCTCTGCTTCGTTAGTGGCATGTCAAGGGTAGGTAAGGTTTTTCGCGTTGCATCGAATTAATCCACATCATCCACCGCTTGTGCGGGTCCCCGTCAATTCCTTTGAGTTTTAATCTTGCGACCGTACTCCCCAGGCGGTCAACTTCACGCGTTAGCTACGTTACTGAGAAAATGAATCCCCAACAACTAGTTGACATCGTTTAGGGCGTGGACTACCAGGGTATCTAATCCTGTTTGCTCCCCACGCTTTCGTGCATGAGCGTCAGTGACGTCCCAGGGGGCTGCCTTCGCCATCGGTATTCCTCCACATCTCTACGCATTTCACTGCTACACGTGGAATTCTACCCCCCTCTGACATACTCTAGCCTTGCAGTCACAAGCGCAATTCCCAAGTTAAGCTCGGGGATTTCACGCCTGTCTTACAAAACCGCCTGCGCACGCTTTACGCCCAGTAATTCCGATTAACGCTCGCACCCTACGTATTACCGCGGCTGCTGGCACGTAGTTAGCCGGTGCTTATTCTTCCGGTACCGTCATCCGCCCCAGGTATTAACCAGTGCGTTTTCTTTCCGGACAAAAGTGCTTTACAACCCGAAGGCCTTCTTCACACACGCGGCATTGCTGGATCAGGGTTGCCCCCATTGTCCAAAATTCCCCACTGCTGCCTCCCGTAGGAGTCTGGGCCGTGTCTCAGTCCCAGTGTGGCTGATCGTCCTCTCAGACCAGCTACTGATCGTCGCCTTGGTGGGCCTTTACCCCACCAACTAGCTAATCAGACATCGGCCGCTCCTGCTGCGTGAGGCCTTGCGGTCCCCCACTTTCACCCTCAGGTCGTATGCGGTATTAGCTAATCTTTCGACTAGTTATCCCCCACAACAGGGTACGTTCCGATGTATTACTCACCCGTTCGCCACTCGCCGCCAGACCGAAGTCCGCGCTGCCGTTCGACTTGCATGTGTAAGGCATGCCGCCAGCGTTCAATCTGAGCCAGGATCAAACTCTTCAGTTCAATCTCTGTGTGGTGCCGAAGCACCTCGCTCTTTCGAGCGGTCGCTCACTCTCAGAAAACTGACTGGCTCACATCTCGCGACGTGAACCAACATGTTTTACTGTGCGAGCACTGATAACTTTTGAAGCATCACAAGGCCGAAACCTCGTGGCGTTCGCCATCAAGCGCCCACACTTATCGGTTGTTTGTTTGTTAAAGAACCTCAGCGGCCGGCTTTGCCGTTCGCTGTCGCTGCGTCGTTTTCGTTGCAGCGGAGAAACGAGATTATGCAGAGCATTCAGCGTTTCGTCAACAGTTTTTGCAGAACTTTTTTTCTGCCGGTCAGCGCTGAAAACTCCTCAGCCGCTCACCCCCTGTTGCCCCACAACCCTTGTCGCTGCTGCGTTTGCAGTGCGCTTCGTGTTGCGAGGGGGCGAATATTAGATGACTCCTCCGGCCCGCGCAAGGGGTTTCGCAAAAGAATTTTCCGATCCCGTAGAATCGGCGCATGACGACCATGCCGGAACCGCCTACCTATCTACCCGAACGCCTGTTCAGCCGCGACGCGGGGGCGCTCGACGCGCACGCGCTGGCGGCCGCCCTCTCCCGGCCTATTGCATTTGTCGACCTGGAGACGACTGGCCCGGATGCCCAGCGCGATCGCATTACCGAGATTGGCGTAGTGGAAGTCGGCCCCGACGGCATTCAGGAATGGGACACGCTCGTCGATCCCCAAGCCAGCATCCCTCCGTTCATTCAAGGCATGACCGGCATCACCGACGAGATGGTGCGCGGCCAACCCACCTTCGAATCGATCGCGGAGCTGCTGGCCGAGCGGCTGCAAGGCCGGCTGTTCGTCGCGCACAACGCCCGCTTCGACTATGGCTTTCTCAAGAATGAGTTCCGCCGAGCCGGTGTGACGTTCCGTGCCGACGTGCTTTGCACGCTGCGCCTGTCCCGCTCACTGTTCCCGTCCGTCGAACGTCATGGGCTCGATGCCCTGATCGCCCGGTTCAATCTGGTGCCCAAGGGCCGCCACCGGGCGCTGGCCGATGCCGAGCTGCTCTGGCAGTTCTGGCAGAAGATTCATGGCCTCTATTCCGTGGATCTGGTCGAATCGGCGGTCAAGGCGTTGGTCAAGCACGCGAGCTTGCCGGCCGGCCTCAGCGAAACGGCGCTCGACGATGTGCCCGACCGCCCGGGCGTGTATCTGTTCTATGGAGACGAGGACGCGCTGCTCTACGTCGGCAAGAGCATCCATCTGCGCCAGCGCATCCGCGCCCATTTTTCCGGTGACCATACCAATCCGAAAGAAATGCGGATTGCCCGCGCGGTGCGGCGCGTGGATTGGCGCGAGACAGGCGGGGAGATCGGCGCGCTGCTGCTGGAGGCGCACCTAGTCAAGACGCTCCGTCCATTACATAACCATCAGCTTCGACATGATGGCGAGCTATTTGCATGGGAACTGGTGGATGGCCTGCCCGCGCCGCGTCTGCGGTCGGATCGACAGGTCGACTTCAGCCGTCATGCCGCGCTATATGGCGTGTTCCCCAGCCGCGCCAGGGCGCGTGCGCGGCTGCGCGCGCTGGCCGAAGACCAGCAGCTTTGCCAGGTCACGCTGATGATCGAGCCGACAGCGCGCAGCGGCAATCCCTGCTTCGCCCGGCAAATTCATCGATGCGCCGGGGCCTGCACGGGGCACGAGTCGCGGGCCGATCATCGCGTGCGGGTGCTGGCCGCACTGGGCGACATGGCACTGGAGGCCTGGCCGTTCCCCGGCCCCATTGCCTGGCGCGAAGGCCAGCAGCCCGACCAACCCTGGCACGTCATCGAAGACTGGTGCTATCTGGGTACGGCGCCCACGTTGGCGGATGCCGAAAGCCTGACCGCGTCGCCCGCACGCTTCGACATGGACACCTATCTGATCCTGGCCCCGCATCTGGCCAGCCTGAAGGCGGCAGCCGTGCAACTGCCCTCCATGCGGCCGTTCGCGCTGACGGCCCCGGTGGCAGCATCGGACGACCCCGAGCCAGTAGCGAAGCCGCGAATCACCGCCAGGCGCGCGCCCACCGGCTCGGACACCCAGCCTTCGCTCTTCGGCTGACGATGGCCGTTGGTGCGGTGGCGCGCGTAAACGCGTTGCCACCCACTCGATGACTCGGCTAGTCTCCGACAGGAGGACCTGCACCCTCGAGATGGAGCCGCCATGCCTGCGTCGCCTCGCAATACCGCCTGCAGCGCAGTCCTGCTGGTCACGGGGGCAATCGCCCTGATGTCCGCCTGCGCCAATATCGAAGCCAGCTCCATGCAACGCATCTTCGATTCCTGGAAGGGCGCGCCGGTGGACCAGGCCAAGGCCCAGTGGGGTCCGCCGCAGTCCGTGCAAGCCGTACCTGACGGCACCGCCTACGTCTGGACCGACGAGATCCCCGTCGCCAAGCCTCCCGGCAGCGGCCCGCGCGATGCCGGGCTGGAACCGGCGCCCGCGGTGGCGCGCTGCCAGCGCAAGCTCGTGGCCGGCCCCGATGGCAATGTCAGCCGCGGCGAATGGAGCGGCAATGCGTGCTGCGTCCAGAGCCTGATTGGGCAATGCGCGGGTCTGGCACGCAGAACCCCCGCCACCGGCTGACCTTCTGCGCCGTCAGTCGATTTTCGCGCCCGACGCCTTGACGGCCTGACCCCAGCGCTTCTGCTCGCTGACGATCGTCGCCGTGAAAGCGTCCGGAGATTGCCAGGCTGCCTCAGCGCCCTGCGCCTCGAATTTCGCCTTCGTGTCCGGGTCCGCCAGCACGGTACGCAGCGCCCCGGACAACTTGTCCACGATGTCCTTCGGCGTGCCTGCCGGCGCCAGCACCCCGTAGAAGCCCACCACCTCAAAGCCCTTGAGGCCCGACTCTTCCATCGTCGGCACGTCGGGCAGCGCCGGCGACCGCTTGCCGGATGTCACCGCCAGCGCGCGCACCTTGCCGGTCTTGATGTGCTGAGTGAACAGCGGAATCGAGTCGGCCATCATCTGCGCCTGGCCACCCATCACGTCGGTCAGCGCCGGCGCGCTGCCCTTATATGGGATATGCACGATAAACGTGCCGGATGCCTGCTTGAACATCTCTGGCATCAAGTGCGAAATGCCCCCGTTGCCGCCCGAAGCGAAGTTGAGCTTGCCCGGATTCGCCTTCGCATAAGCGATGAACTCCTTCAGGTTCTTCGCCGGCACGTCGTTGTTGACGACCATCACCAGCGGAATCAGCGCGGTGCGCGCCACGGGCGAAAAGTCCTTCGGCATGCTGTAGGGCAGCTTGGGATAGAGCGAGTTGTTGATCGCCATCTGGCCCGTGTTGGCGATCAGCAGCGTATAGCCATCGGGCGCGGCCTTGGCCACGTTATCGGACCCGATATTGCCGGCGGCACCAGCCTTGTAATCGAGCACGACCGACTGCCCCAGAATCGGCTGCAGTTTCTCGGACAGGATGCGCGCGTGCGTATCGACCGGCCCGCCAGGCGGAAAGCCCACCACAAGCCTGATTGGTTTTTCCGGCCAGGCAGCGTGCGCAACGCCAGCGGCAAAAGCCAGCGGGGTTAGGGCCAGGGCGGCCAGGGCATGCCGGACACGGCGGGCAGCGAGCAACGTCATTTCTCTCTCCGGATGCGGCCCCGCTCTACACGGCGGGGACCGGTCCGGTATTGTGACGTTTTTATGACAATCTTGTGAAGTGCCCGCGCTGGACTGCCCGGATCTGCCTGTTACTCCAGCACGATGCCCCGCGCCTTGACCAGGGCGCCCCATTTCTTCACCTCGGCATCGATAAAACCGGCAAAGTCGGCGCTGCCGCCCGGCCACGGCTGCAGCCCCAACCCCAGCAGCTTCTGCCTGATCTGCGGATCGCCCAGCGCCTGGCTTGCATCGCGATTGATCTGCTGCACGATGGCCGAAGGCGTCCCGGCCGGTGCCACGATACCGAACCAGCCGTAGCCGACCACATCCGCCACGCCGCTTTCGGCGAAGGTTGGCGCGTCGGGATACACGGGGGTTCGCGCATCCCCGGCCACCGCGAGCACACGCAGCTTCCCGGCCTGAATGAACGGAAGCGCTGTAGTGATCGCCGTCAGCGTTGCATCCACACGCCCTGCCAGCAGCTCCGTATAGGCGGTTGCGTCGCCACGATAGTGTACGTTCAGCGCCTTGAATTTCGCCTGCGCGGCAAACAGCTCCGCCGTGAGGTGCGGCCCGGAGCCAATGCCCGGCGAAGCGAACGTGACGCCCTCGGGCTTCTGCCGCGCCAGCTTCACGAAGTCCTCCACGGTCTTTGCAGGCGAATTGGCGTTGACGATCAGGAATACCGGACCGAGGACGCGCGGCCCGACGGCGACAAAATCCTTATGGATATCGAACCGCTGCGACAGGCCCGCACCGGTATTGATCGCAAATGGCGCGGCTGCCCAAAGCAGCGTGTAGCCGTCGGCCGCCGCGTGCGCCACCGATTCGCTGGCCACGCGCGTGCCGGCGCCCGGCTTGTTCTCCACCACCACCTGCTGGCCGTACTTTCGGCTCAACGCCTCGGCCAACACGCGGGCCGACGTATCGTTCGAACCGCCTGGACCGTATGGCGATACCAGCCGTACCGGCTTGCCCGGCCAGGCGTTGCCAAACGCATTCGGCACCACGCCGGCCAGTGCCATCGCACCCACCAGGCGGCGGCGCGTCAGTTGAGATGGCGTCATGATGTCTCTCTCACCCGCTCGATGGCTGGATAGGAATAAGTGCGATCGAGGTGGGCCGCCTGAGGAACGTACAGGCGCAACGCCACATAGAACGGACCTTCCGGCGCCGGCAGCCAGTTGCCGTGCAGTGCGCTGTCGCGCGGCGGCCTGGCGGACATATGCACCGTCAGGCTGCCATCCGCGTTGCGCGCAAGCGTTGGCGAGCGATCGCCGAGCGAGTAGCGCGATATGTCGTTCGGCACCAGCATGCAGTCGCCCTTGTCGTACATGGTCAGCGACCAGAACGCCCCGACCCGCGGCAGATTGTCGGCCGCAAAGTGAAGCCGGTAGGCGTGGTTGCCATCGAGCGGTTCGCCGTCGGCGCCACGGTCGGCCATCACGTACATCGCTTCCTGCACACCCAGCGCGCCGATATAGTTGCGGCCCACCAGCGCACGTTGCAGATAGTGCGCGCCATACGATTCGCGGACATCGACGGACATCGCCCATCCGCCCCCCATGTCCGACGCCTGCGGTTCGGCCAGGTCCTCAAGCACGGCCTGCAACGCGCGACCAAGCGCCTCCACCTGAGCATGCGAGGGAATGACTCCCGCGCCGATACCCACGTCGGCGCAGCGCGCAACCATTGCCGCTTCAGCGGAGGGCGGCGGATTCTGAGTGAGCATTTGATTGACCACTGCGGCAAAACGCTGCGGTTCGCCAAGATGTTCGCGCGCATGCATGCCCACGTCGAACGCGAATGCGGCAGGCGCGCCGTCCAGCCGCTTTAGCGCGATGGCGTCCTGCAATGCATGCGCAGCCGCCAGATCCTCGTTCCCATCCACCAGCAGACGGCCGATCATCCAGATCGCATTGGTCGGGCACGGCATCGCCTGGATGCCATCCGGCACCTCGCCATGCCAGTCCGGACCGTGCAGCAGGAAGCGGCCCGCGCGCGTGCCGGTGGTGCGGCTACCGATATAGCCGAAGGGATTCGTATAGAAGTCGAGCAGCCCAAGCACGTAGTAGCGGCCCGCGAAATCGGGTACTTCGAGCACGACCGGTTCACGCGACAGGTCGATCCACGCGTTGGTATATAGCGTGTCGTTGTTCGGCGTCACCACCTGGCGGTGCTGTGGCCCCAGCAGTTCCCGCGTATGGATCAGGTGGTTGACCCAACGCAGCGCGGAATCGGGACCTTCGCCGGCAAACTTCCCGGCTCGATCACGACGCGGGCACGTCGCGGCGCGCATACGGGCCATTTCGTAAAGCGGCAGCGTATAGATGACGGCATCGCGTGCAAGCTGCTGCAGGTCGGTGGCGGATTGCGGCATGTTTCGATGTCTCCTGTTATCGATATTCTTGTGTTCAGCCAATCCGCTGCACGGCTGGAATCCTGTATTTCCCGGCGATAAAGCCGGCCGTCGGGTGGTACAGCCGCAGAATCAGATAGAAGTTGCCTTCAGGCGCTGGCAGCCAGTTGGACTCGTCGGCTGGACGCGCGTGCTGGATGGTGATGACCAGCGAACCGTCCGCCTCCCTGCGCACTCCCGGCGTGCGATCGCCCAGCGCATAGCGCCCAATCTCGTTGGCCGTGAAGTAACGGTCTTCTCCATATAGCGACACGGACCAGAACGCGTCGGCCGGAGGCAACATGCCGACAGGAAAGCGCAGCGCATAGCGATGCTGCCCATGCAGACGCTCGCCATCCGTATCGAAATCGGACATGGCATAGACGGCCTCATCCGCGCGCAGCGCACCTAGCCCCTTCATCGCCGTGCACGCGCGCAGCAGCCAGTCGTCGCCATATGCGCCCAGCTTCAGGCTGTAGCCCCAGGCCTTGTTTCCCTGGCTGCGGGTATGGGCTTCGATCAACGTCATGCCCTGCGCATACGCACTGCGCAGCCCGTCGCCAATCGATGGCCGCAGCGTGGCAATCTCCACGTCGTCTTCGAGCCGCAGGCCCACCTTGCGCAGCAGCGTGAACAGTCCCTGCTCGTGAGGGGCTGGCGGGAAGTCGCGCATCGCGCGAAACAGGTTCTGAAAGAAATCCACGGCGGCGTCGCCTGTGTCCTGCCACTGCGCCACGCTTGCGGGCCGCGCCACACCGGCGCAATGCACGACCTGGAAGCCTTGCTCGAACGCATAGGCGCGCGCCAGGTCTTCGGGGCCAGTGACCAGCACGCGGCCGATCACCCATACCAGCGATGTCGGCGCCTGCACCGTATGCACGCCGTTGCCACGCTGGCCTGGCCCGACAATCTCCACGCGCGCACCTTCCAGCGGGACATTGCGCGGCCCAAGGTTGGCAAAGTTGTTGGTGTGAGCATCCAGCAACTCGACCACATAGTAGCGGTCCGCATCGGGCAGTATCGGCACGTTTATGGTCACCGGGCCGTCCGCCAGATTGAGCCAGCCGCAGAAATAGAGCAGATCGTTGGCTGGCGTCACGATGTCGCGGTCTTCGTGCGTCCACTGTCGCTCACTGGCCGACAGCGTGTTCATCGGCGCGCGGCCATATCGCGTCGGGGCGTCCACGGAAGTCTGCAAACGACAGGTGCGCAGCGTTTCGATCAACGGGTAGCCATAGATCACCAGCGGTAATGCGGCAGCGGCGACCAGCGCCTCCTGCGGGCTGGCGTGCATGGGTGCGGCGAAGGCGGGAAAGGTGGGATGGTTCATGTCGATATCTCGTAGGGGAGTCTTGCGTTCATTCCAGCGCGGCGCCGCTCGATTTCACGAGCGCGGCCCACGCCTTGACGTCATCGCGCATCTGGCTGGAAAACTGCGCGCGCGACACTGGCGCATAGCGCATGCCCATTGCGGCGATCTGGGATCGCAGTGCGCCGTCCTGCATGGCTTCGAGCATGGCGCCTTCGAGCCGGCCGACGATCGCGGCCGGCGTCCTGGCCGGCGCGAACAGCGCGTACCAGCTATCGACCTTGAACGCGATGCCCGATTCCGCGAGTGTCGGCACGTCGGGCAGTGCGTCCGAGCGCTCGGACCCTGTTACGGCCAGCGCCTTCACCTTGCCACTGCGTATCAAAGGCAACGTGCCGGCCAGATCGGACATGGCGATCGGTACCGTGCCGCCCATCACGTCGTTGAGCATCGGCGCCACGCCTTTGTAAGACACATGCCGCAGATGAACACCGGTGGATACGTTCAGACTCTCTCCGGCCAGATGGCCGCCCGAGCCCTGCCCCCATGATCCATACGCCAGGTCCGCGCCGGGCTGCTTTGCCGCCGCGATCAGCGAGCGTACGTCGTTAGCCGGAAACGTGGGATTGGCCACCAGCACATTGCCACCGTATGCAATGCGGCCGATCGGCACGAAGTCTCGCAGCGGGTCATAGGGCAGCTTCGGAAAGATGGCCGGTGCAATGGCATGCGTGGCCGATATGCCGAGCACGATGGTGTAGCCATCGGGCGCGGCACGCGCGACCTGCGCCGTGCCGATCGTGCCGGTTGCGCCGGCCACGTTCTCCACCACCACGGTCGATTTCAGCACCGTCGATAAGCGCGCGGCTACCATGCGGCCAACTACATCGGTACCGCCGCCGGGTGGAAACGGCACCACCAGCCGAATCGGCTTTGCCGGCCATGTGTCGGCAGCCCGGGCACCGGGCAGCACCGTCCAGCCAGCGACGCCCACGGCCAGCCACACCGTCATGGCGCGTCGCGTCCTGCGAAACGCTGATCGCATCTTCTGTCTCCGTATCGTTTTGGAAACGCCGCTCAGCGCAGCGTGATCACCGCATCCGCCGCCACCAGCCCGTCGGGGCCGACGATGAATGGGTTGATCTCCAGCGTGTCGAGCCGGTCGCCGACCGAGGCGGCTGCGCGAGACACGTTCACGAGCACGTCGGCCGCGGCATCGAGGTCGATGGCGGGATGACCACGGTGTCCCATGCATAGCGCGGCGGCGCGACTCTGCACCAGCATTGCCCGCGCCCGCTGGCGTGACAGCGGCGCCAGGCCAAACGCCAGTTGCCGGAAGATTTCCACGGCCGTGCCGCCCATGCCGGCCAGCGCCACCAGGCCGAATACCGGGTCACGCCGCACGCCCACCATGATTTCGCCCCAGCCACGCGCCATGCGCGCGACGATCGCGCCGTCGAACGGCACCGGATTATTCTGCGTATCGCGCACCTGGGATGCGGCTTGCCGGACCCGCGAGAACGCGGCGCGCACCGCATCGGCATCCGGCAGATTGAGCACCACGCCACCGATATCGCTCTTGTGCAGTATCTGGCGCGAGCAGATCTTGACGGCCACCGGATAGCCGATCGAATCGGCGATGCGCACGGCTTCGTCGGCATCGCGCGCGACGCCATGCGGCACGACGGGAACGCCAGCCTCAGCAAGCAGCGTCATGGCCTCGGCCTCCGACAGCGCGCTCGCATCAGCGGGAACGTCCGCCGGCATTACCTGCGGGTCCCCGGCAATATCGTCCCGCTGCGCCGCGGTCTCCATTGCGGCGGCCTTGGCCAGTGCGGCGACTGCCTCCATCGCGTACGCCGGTTCGCGGAATACCAGGCATCCGCGCGCTTCCAGCCAGGCTCGCTTGTCGTCGTCCATCACGCCCGAGATCAGCAGCGGTGCGGCCTGACGATCTGCGTTCAGAGACGCCACCGTATCCTGCAGCGCGGCCCAGACGCGCGGTGCATTGGCACCGCCCGCCAGAAAGGCAGTCACGGCGCCGTATTGACCGCACCGTGCGACGTTGGCCAGTGCATCAACGAATATCTGCGGCTGTGCCACCACCTGTCCCGTGACGTCGATGGGATTGGCCGTGCTGGCGAATGGAATTGCCGCGCGCAGTGTCTGGGCAGCGGCGTCAGGCATCGGCGGCAATGGCAGCCCCAGCGATTCGGCGCTATCGGCCATCATGATGCCGACACCACCGGAGACCGTGACGATGGCCACCGGGGCCACCGCATCCGCCGGCATGCCGGAAGTCGAGTGATAGATGGCAGGGCGACGGCCGCGCGCCAGCGTATAGCCCAGCCGGAAGAACGCTTCCAGCGTGTGCGCGCGATGCACGCCGTATTCGTCGAACACGGCCTGATACACCGCGTCTTCGCCTGCCAGGCTGGCCGTGTGCGATTGCGCGGCACTTGCACCAGCCGCCGTGGTGCCCACCTTGGCAACCACCACCGGCTTGCCTGCGCTGCGCGCTGCGGCTAGTGCCCGGCGCAGTCGCGTACCGTCGCGCGCGCCTTCGATATAAGCCAGGATGACGCGCGTCTGCGGATCGTTTGCCAGCCACTCGATTACATCGGCCACCTGCAGGCCCGCTTCATTGCCCGTGGTCACCCAGTGGCTCAGACCCAGGCCGGCTTCACGCGCCAGCGCGAACGCATAGGCCCCGAACGCTCCACTCTGGCTGACCAGCCCGACTTCGCCCACGGGTGGCACGCCGCTGAACGGAATCGGCGAGAACGTGGCGAACATGCGCTCGCGCAAGTTCATCGCGCCCAGGCAATTCGGCCCCAGCAATTGCACGCCGTGCGCACGCGCCTGCGCGGCCAGCGCGTGCTGCAAGGCGTCGCCACCGCTGACTTCCGCAAACCCGGACGTGAACACCACGGCCGCGCGCGTGCCGGCCTGTCCCAGTTGCGCCATCACATCGGGCGCGGCCGGCGCGGGCACCGCCACGATGGCCAGGTCCACCGGCTCGCCGATGTCAGCCACGGACGCATAGGCGCGCAGCCCCTGCACGGTTCCGGCACCGGGATTGACCGGGAATACGCGGCCGCCGTAGCCAAGCTCGGCAAGCAGGCGGACCGGCACGCCGCCGACCTTCTCGGACTGCGTCGACGCGCCGATCACGGCAATCGATCGCGGGCACAACAAGGGCTGCAAATCCAGCATGGTGTCTCCGTCGATGACGCCGTAGTACGTGCCACGGCGTTCTGTCCATGCGGGCAAACCGGGCCCGCGCGCCGGCGGCTAGCGTCCCACGCCAGCCATGTTCTCGATCGATCTGACCATCTCGCGCAAGAGCGGCGCCACGCGCTTTTCCAGCATGCCGCGCTTGACCCGCAGGCCGGGCAAGGCGCAGTTGAACAGCAACGGCCGGTTCAGATAGGTGATGCGCGAATACACGCCCACGCCGTGGATGTCCTCGCCGGCATCGCCCTCATTGAGCGTGAAGCCGCGCTTCGGGTAGTGCGCGACGTTGTGGCAAACGGTGTCGTAGCAGACGGCAAACTCCTGCGCGCGCTCCGTGCGCGCCAGCATCATCAGCTTCTCGAATTCGCCCTTCGACAACGTGCACAGAAATGCCCGGCCCATCGCCGTCGTCAGCACCGACCGCACGGCCCCCACGGCCGGCCGCGCCGACGTGCCTTCCATATGCGTGCACGACTCCAGGTACGTCACATCGAGCCGGTGCGCCACGCCCATCGACACGGCGCCTTCCACCTGATTGGCCAGCGCCTGCATCAACGGACGCGCCAGATGACGAACCTGAAGGCCGGCCAGGTAGGGATAGCCGAGCGCCAGCACCTGGGCGCCAACGAAATACTTGTCGAGCTTGGGGTCCCAATCCAGGTAGCCCAGCTCGAACAGCGTGCGGCAGATGCGCGACACCGTGGCGCGCGGCAACTGCAGGCGCTCGGACAGTTCGCCGTTGCCCAGCGGGCGCGGGTCGTCGATAAAGCAGCGCAGCAGCGCGAATCCCTTGGCCAGCAGCCCGCCAAACGAAGGGTCCTCGCGGCGGCGCTCGGCAATGAATTGTTCAACCGGGGTGTTCATGGGCATCTCGTCTCCTGGTTTCCAGTGTGAGCGTCGATTCCGGATCGTGTCAAAAAGCGGAATGAATTTCCATATATTGGAAATTCAGATCGTAAACCCTGACTTGACGGTCCGCAGCGCCAAAACGTAAGGTGCAAAACCGAATCCGAATTCGAATACGGAAAAGCGCCATGCAAGCATCAGTTCCCAGTGCCGATACCGCCGCAACCAACCCCGCCTTTCCGCGCGTCGATACGACATCGATCCTGCAGCCGCCGCGCCAGCGCCGTGCGCGCGAAACCGAGCACGCATTGTTGTCGGCGGGCCGCCAGTTGCTGGCCGAGCGTGATTTCGCCGCCGTATCGGTCGCGCAGATCGCTGCCGCGTGCCAGGTGTCGGTAGGCGCGTTCTATGGCCGCTTCCGCGACAAGATGGCGTTCTTCGACGCGCTGCGTGCGTCGGTGATGGAGGAATCCGACGCCTCGGTCGCGCGCTACATGGCCGAGCATCGCTGGCAGCAAGCCCCGGTGCGCCAGATCATCGAAAAGACCATGCGCTTCATGGTCAACGGCTGCCGCAATAACCGCGGCATCATCCGCGCTTCGCTCAAGCACGCCACGACCCATCCGGAGCAATGGCTGCCACATCAGAAGAATGGCCAGGAACTGATCGAGCGGCTGGTGATCCTGCTGGTGCCGCGCCTGCCCGGCCCGCCCGAGGACGCGGAGCTGCGCGTGCGGTTTGCGATGCAGATGGTGTTCGGGATGCTGGTCAATGCCGTGCTCAACAATCCCGGACCGCTACCGCTAGACGATGAACGCCTGCCCGTGGAAATGGCGCGCATGGTCAGCAGCTACCTTGGCATCGACGCCTGACCCGTTTTTCCCTCGCTTCATCCGTTCACCCGCCCGCATCAGCCGCAGCCATAGCGGCATGTCCACCCAACAGACCGGGCATAAAAACGAGGAGACACACCATGAAGCAAACCACGCCGCCGCGCCGGCAGTGGGCGGCACGCGCCGCCTGTGCGGCGCTGTCGCTGATACCGCTTGCGGCATTCGCGCAGGGCGACTATCCCAACAAGCCGGTCCGTCTGGTGGTGCCCTATCCGGCCGGCGGGCTGACCGACACGCTGGCGCGCCAGGTGGCGGACGGGCTTTCCAAACGGCTCGGCCAGCCCGTGGTCGTGGAAAACAAGAGCGGCGCGGGCGGCATCATCGGCACCGACTTCGTCGCCAAATCGGCTCCAGACGGCTACACGCTGCTGATGACGATCCCCGGTCCGATCACGTCCAACCTCGCGCTCTACAAGAAGCTGCCTTACGATCCGCGCACCGATCTGCGCCCGATCTCCGATGTGGCGATGGCCCGCACGGTGCTGGCCGTCAATAGCGCGGTGCCGGTGAAGACCGTCAACGAGCTGATCACCTACGCCAAGAAAGAGCCGGGCAAGCTGCGCATGGGTTCATGGGGACCCGGCACGCAGCCGCACACGATCCAGGCCTATATGGACAAGACCTATGGCGTGGATATCCTGCACGTGCCATATCGCGGAGAGGGGCCGATGGTGACGGATCTGCTGGCCGGGCAGGTCAACGTGACGATCGGATCGGTCACCACACTGCGCCAGCACATCGCCGCCGGCAAACTGCGCCCGCTGGCCGTGGCGGGTACCACGCGCGCCAAGGCGCTGCCCGATGTGCCGACCTTTGGCGAAGCCGGGTATGGCGACGCGGCCTACAAGCTCGTTGGCCCGACGACCTTGCTCGCCCCGGCGAAAACACCCGACGCCATCGTCGAGCGCCTGGGTCGTGAAGTGTCGGCATTGGTCAAGACGCCCGAGATGCAGGCAAAGATCGACGAAATGGGTGCCGAGCCGATCGGCAACACGCCAGCCGAGGCCGAGCGCGCCTACAAGGCCTATCTGCCGGTGGTGCTCAAGCTGACCGCCGATACCGGCGTGACGCTGGACTGACATCCACGCGACGCTTCCGCTGCATGGCATGCAGCGGAACAATGGCCATCATGAATTCCGGCGCGACTTGCTGGGTCCGCCGGGTTCATCGATCTAGAATTGCGGCATTTCCTTCTTAAGATTCCGATCATGGCCACGCTCTTCCTGGTCCGTCATGGACAAGCCTCGTTTGGCGCCGCCAATTACGATTGCCTGTCGGACGTCGGCCGCCAGCAGGCACGGTGGCTTGGCGAATACTTCAAGGACCGGGGCCTGCAGTTCAAACGGGTGGTGGCCGGTTCACTGGTGCGCCAGCAGGACACCGCCGCCGAAATATTGAGCGGCATGGGCGCGGTGGGCACCGCGATCGACACCCACAGCGGCCTGAACGAATACGACGGCGAAGCGCTCTATCGCAGCTTCACCAACGGTGCCGACCATCGCGCCCATCAGAATGGCGATTATCAGGACTACTGGCGCACGTTCCGTGCCGCGTTTGCGGCCTGGACGCAGGACCAGCTCACCGGTATGCCGGAGTCGTGGGGAGATTTCGGTACGCGCATGCAGGCTGCGCTGTCGACGGCCACCGAAGGTGCGGCCCGCGAAGATGCACTGCTGGTGGTCAGCTCGGGCGGCGCGATCGGCCGGGCCATCGCCGATTTGCTCGGCGCTCCCACGCAGACCGCCATCGAACTGAATCTGCAATTCCGCAATACGGGCTTCTGCGAGCTGATTGTCGGACGCGGCACGCAGCGCCTGCTGAGCTTCAACAACGTGCCGCACCTGGAATTGCCCGAGCGGCGCCGCGCCATCACGTTCGCCTGAGCGGACGTCCTATCGCTGCGACAGCGCAAGCTTGCCCGCCAGCGCCAGGAAGACCGTTCCCGCAAACCAGTTCACGGCGCGCTGCACGCGCGCCGAACGCATCAGCATGCGGCCAAACACGCCTGAAAACCACGCGATGGAACCGAACACCAGCAGCGTGGCCAGGATGAATACAAAGCCCAGCACCATCAGCTGAAAGGCAACGTGGCCCTGCTGCGCGTTGACGAACTGCGGCAGGAAAGCCAGGAAGAAAATCACCACCTTGGGATTGGTCAGGTTCATGACCACGCCGCGCAGGTACATATTCTTGACCGGCTTGACGGCGGCATCCGACGCATTGACTTCGCCGACCGGGGCACGAAACGCCTGCCAGGCCAGATAGACGAGATAGAGCGCGCCCACGATCTTGATGATCGTGAACGCCACCACCGACGCCGCCAGCAGCGCGGCCAATCCCACTGCCACCACCGCAGTGTGCACCAGCAAGCCCGTGCACAAACCCAGCACCACGGTCAGCCCCGCTCGCGTGCCATGCATCGCCGACTGCAGCAGCACGAAAATATTGTCCGGCCCCGGCGCCAGACTCAGAAGAATGGCAATACCCAGAAAAGGCAGCAGTGTTTCGAGCGGTGGCATGTGAGCGGCTCCGACAAAAGAAGCCGTCATGGTAGCTGAATGCGGCGGCATTCCGGCATCGTCACGACCTTTCTGCAAGACCGATCAATCCATTCAAACAATCAATTTATCAGCACAATCCGCGCCGCCTATATTCGAGTCGCCTCTCTGCCTGCACGACCGTGCACGACTGGGACGGCCATCCAAATACAAAGACGAGGAGACATCGATGGAAGCACGTGCACATGGGCGGCACGCGGCGGCGCTCGCCCTTTCGGCGGCGATATCGCTGATGGCAGGTTGCGGCGGCAGCGATGACAACGGCGGCACAACCGGCAGCAACGCTGGCAACAGCGGCAACGGATCACCCCCCGCGCGCACGCCGGCGCTGACGCTGAAGATCACCGGCACGCAGGCGTTCGCGGGTACCTATGGCAGCGTCGGCCAGTATGAACAGGTCAGCGGCACGGTTAGCGGCGAAGTCGATCCAAAGGATCCGAAGAACGCGATCATCCAGGACCTTGCACTTGCGCCGGTGAACGCCAACGGCATGGTCGAATACACGGCCGACTTCGTCATGCTCAAGCCCAAGGACATGAGCAAGGCCAGCGGCGTATTGCGCTACGACGCACCGAACCGCGGCAACATCCTGACGATGCCCAACCCGGCCGTCACGCCGGGCGATGCCGTCTACCTGGAGCGCGGCTACGTGCTGCTGTACTCCGCGTGGCAGGGCGACGTGCCGAAGTCCACCCCGGCCCGCCTGACCGTGACGGTTCCGGTGGCCAGAAACACCGATGGCACGTCGATCACGGGCACCTACCGGTCAGAGCTGGTGCCCACGACTGCCACGCCAATGATGTCGCTGCCCGGTGGCGTATTCAACGGCACGATGCTGCCGTACGCACCGGCGAGCCTCGACAACACGCTGCCGGGATACTCGCTGACCCGGCGCGCCAACGAAACCGATCCGCGCGTCGCCATTCCCGCCAGCGACTGGAAGTTCGCCCGGTGCGACGCCGGCAATCCGTTCCCCGGCACCGCCGATGGGGCCAACATCTGTCTGCGCGGCGGCTTCGATCCGCAGTACCTCTACGAACTCGTCTATGTCGCCAAGGACCCCAAGGTCATGGGCGTCGGCCTGGCCGCGTTGCGCGATACGGTCAGCTTTTTCCGCAATCGTCCGGTGGATAGCGCTGGTACGCCGAACCCGCTCGCGGGACGCATCCAGTACGCCATCGGCCAGGGCACTTCGCAGTCCGGCAATGCGATGAAGACATTCCTGCATCTGGGCTTCAACCATGCGCTCGATGGATCGAAGGTGTTCGACGGCATCTACGCCCATGTGGCGGCGCGCCAGACCAACATCAACACCCGGTTCGCGGTGCCCGGCGGCGGCGGCGGCCTGCGCACCGATCACACGGCATTCGGACAGACCGCGCCGCGTGGCCTGGATGCGAACTATGTCGACGACATTGCCGGCAAGACGGGCGGCGTGATGGCGCGCTGCTCCGCCACGCAAACCTGTCCGAAGTTCTTCCTTGGCCTGTCGGGCACCGAGTTCTGGCAATTGCAGGGGTCGCCGGTATTGACCGACGCCAACGGATTCACGGACCTGAAGCAGCCGGACAACGTGCGCATCTTCTACTACACCGGCACCCAGCACGGGGGCGCGGGTGGTAGCGCCAGCATCTCGTTTGTGCCGACCCGCAATGTCTATCCCGCCGGCACGGTGATCCATCACAACGACACGTTCCGTGCGCTGTTCATCGATCTGGAGGACTGGGTGGTGCGAAACACGGCACCGCCGGCCAGCCAGGTTCCCGCGCTGGCCAACGGCACGCTGGTGCGGCCCGCGAGCCTGACGTTGCCGGTGATGAAAGGGGCGAGCTGGCCAGTTTCCGGCGTGGCGACGACGATTCCGGATTTCCAGTACCTGGCGCGCTACAACGGCTATCCGCTGCTGGACTTCGGCCCACAGTACCGGCGCGAGGATGAATCGGGTATCGCCACGGTCCTGCCGCCCGCGTATCTGAACCGCGACTACGCGATCCTGGTACCGCAGACGGACCCGTCCACCGGTATTCCGCGCGCGGGCATTCATAGCGTGGAAGCACGCGCGCCAATCGGCACCAGCCTGGAGTTCAACTATGTGGCCACACCGGGCATTGTCGACCTGTCCAATCTCACCGGCTCCTTCATCCCGTTTCACAAGACGGAAGCCGCGCGACTGGCGGCGGGCGATGGCCGCCCTTCGCTGGAATCGCTGTACACCGACCAGGCCGGCTATGTGGCGGCGGTGACGGCAGCGGCCAATGACCTCGTGACGCAACGATTCCTGTTGCAACGGGATGCCGACGCCATCATCGCGCGCGCGGTGGCCAATCCGGTGCTGCCCTGAGCCACGAGGCGCACGGCACGGTCGGAACTCAGAAAACAAAAAAGGCGTTACGGGTTACGTAACGCCTTTTTTGTCTTGGGTAACGGCCATCATGCACGCGCGCCGTCGAGGTACGGGTCGAAGCTGCGGGCAGGCTCGGCCGACACGCCGGTCAGGTCAAGACCAGCCACGAAGCGAGCACCGTCGGTATAGGGATCGGCGTTTCGTGCACCGTCCAGATACGGATCAGCTGCACGGCCCGGCGCTGCCGACACGCCAGCCTTGTCCAGCCCGGCTACCGTGCGGGCGCCATCGGTATAGGGGTCAGCGCTGCGGGCACCGTCCAGATACGGATCGGCTGCGCGGCCCGGCGCTGCCGACACACCAGCCTTGTCCAGGCCTGCTACCGTGCGGGCGCCTTCGGTGAAGGTGTCGAGCTTGCCGGTGCGGGCGCCATCGGTAAAGGCGTCGTGCGTGCGGAATTCATATCCGTAGGTGTCAGCCGAAGCCGTGGTACGGAACGTGTAGCCATACTTGTCTGCCGATACGGTCTCTGCCTGAGCGGCGCCAAGGGCGGCCAGCGACAGAACCAGGGTCGAAGCGATCTTGAGGGCGGTGGTCTTGGTCATGATTTCTCTCCGTAAATGCGATGCAGTGTTATTCAGTTTGTGTGAATGGCTTCGACTCGCTGCGCTTCGGTTTTGCTCTGCTACGTCTGCGTTGGGCGTCGTCCATGAACAGAACTATAGGCCTGCACCGCCACTGGAAAGTGATCAATTCGCGGACTAGTTGTTCAATTTTTTTGAATCAATGGAACCCACCCGAAATGCCGCTCGGAAAGCGCCCATCAACCGACTTCCTGACGCCGGCGTGGCGCAATGCGCTACAGTGACGCGCATGCAGGCTAACTGACGACCACCTCACGCCCGCGCCCCATCCCATGCAACGCTTGCGCCCCCGTCTACTGATCCTGGCCTGGTTCCAGGCTGTTCTGCTGACACTGCTCCTGAGCGGCGCGGCGTATGGCGCCGGCTCGCCATTGATCAACGCCCTCAAGGCGCCTGCCAACACTGCCCCACCGGCGCCGCCCGCCAGCGAGGCACTGGCGAAATCACTTGATCAGGTCATCAACACACTACAGAGCGATGCCGAGCGGCAGGCGCTGGTTTCGCAACTGCAGACGTTGCGCCGTGGCCTGGACGCCTCGGCGCCAGTCGCGGACGCAAGCGCGCCGGCGCCCGGCCTGATCGGCGCAGTCGCGCAAGCCCTGCAGGAAATCGATAACGGGCCGCATCGGGATCGTGGTCCGTGGCAGTACTGGCGCTGGCGCATCAAGTTTGCAGGTGAGGAGCTGCGCGAGGCGGTCACGATCGGACATACGCGCGCCGCCTTCGAATCGTGGCGCGAATTCATCATCGTTCTGGCCGGCTGGGCGATGACTGGCTGGCTGCTGTTCGAACTGTCGCGCCGGCTGCACCGCAGCCGGATTCGCTCCGCCCGCCGCACCGAACTGCCGGTCGTGCCATCGTGGGTAGACGTTGGCATCTACTTTCTGCGGCGGATCGGCCCTTGGATCGTCGCGTTCGCGCTTACCCTGGTGCTGGCCTACAAGGTTTTCGGCCGCACGCCAGCCAGCATGGGTGCCGTGCTGGTGGCCTACGCGATCGTGGCTGGCGCGCTGATGTCGGCGGTTTGCCAGGTCATCTTCGCGGTGTTCCAGTCCGGGCATCGCAAGCACGCGGTGCGCGACTTGCTCAAGCATTCGCCGATCCTGCTGTTCATCACTGGCGCGCTGGCCGCATTGGGCGAGGCCAATAACGATGCCCGCGTCATCGCGGCGCTGGGCGTGAACCTGTCCGCCTTGGTCAGCACCTTCGCCAATATCCTCGCGGCCGTGCTGATCGGCGTGTTCACCATACGTTTCAGACGGGCAATCGGCCAGCTCATCGCGTTCCGTCCGTTCGCGTACCGCCAGGAACATCCTGCCCTGATGGAGCTGCTGCGCATGACCGGCCAGGCATGGTATCTGCCGATGCTTGCCGTCGTGGCGGCTTCGGTCATCGGCACGATCATGGCCACCGGCCGGGCCGATGAATTCCTGCGGCGCGCCGTGGTCACCGTGGCGCTGTTCGTCGCCGCCATCCTGCTCACGCTGGTGGCGGGCCGCTCGCCCAAGGCGACGGTGCGGGCACCGCGGCTGCGCGACCGGCGCCGCTCCGCCTATCTGCAGCGCTTTGGCCGCTTTGGCGTGGCGCTGCTGCGCGTGGCGATCTGGCTGGCATTTCTGGAACTCAATGCACGCATCTGGGGAACCTCGCTGATGCAGCTTGCCGATTCCACCGTGCTGGGCCGCCATATCACGGAGTCCGTGCTCAGCGTGATCGGCGTGGTGCTGCTGGCCTGGCTGGTGTGGCTGCTGATCGATACGGCCATCACCCAGTCACTGACGCCGTCTTCCAATCGTGCAGCGCAGCCCAGCATGCGCGCCAAGACCATTCTTCCGCTGGTTCGCAACGCGTCGTTCGTGGCGCTGCTGGTGGTGGCAATGATCGCGGTACTCGCCAACCTGGGGGTCAACGTCACGCCGCTGCTGGCGGGCGCCGGCGTGGTGGGCCTGGCCATCGGCTTTGGCGCGCAAAGCCTGGTGCAGGATCTGATCACCGGGCTGTTCATCGTGATCGAGGACTCGATCGCCATCGGCGACTCCATCGAACTGCCCGACCACGCTGGTGTGGTGGAAGGCATGACAATCCGCACGCTGCGCCTGCGCGATGGCAAGGGCGCGGTGCACACACTGCCCTACAGCCAGATCAAGGTCGTCAAAAACCTGTCGCGCGACTACGCCTTTGCCGTGTTCAACGTTTCCATCGCATACCAGAGCGACTTCGATCGTGCGCTGGAAATCATCCGCGAAACCGGCGCCGAGGTGGCACGCGACCATCGATACTCACGAAACCTGCTGTCCGGCCTCGACATACTTGGCCTCGACCGCTTTGATCCGAACGGCCAGGTGGTGCTGGCGCAGTTCAAGACGCGCCCCCTGACGCAAGCCGAAATCTCGCGCGCCTTCAACATCCGGCTCAAGCGCAACTTCGACGCCGAAGGCATCCGCATGGCCGCGCCCTACGTGACGGTTCAGGTCGACGGCGCCAATGGGGCCGCCGCCGAAGCAGCAGCCCTGACCGCCGCCGCGGGGGCGGGCGCCGAACTCGTCACCTCGACTCAGGGCAAACCACGATAATTGCGACCCGAATGTGAAGATCCGGGCGTGCCTTGGCCGCGGCTGTCGCATTTGCGCAATGTTTGCGCTGAAACTTCGCGCCGAATCGTTTGAAATACGCTGGTCACCGCATTACTATCTCGGCGGCCGATCCGCAATCGGAGCGGCCTGGTGCCGCCCTGATGGACGGCCGGAAAGGCAGGCGTGGCGCCGGATGCCGGCATCGCCCCCTCCCTTTGCGGGATATTCCCGCATCTGGTTTATGCACGATCATCGTTACACACATTGCCGCAGCCGAGCGCTCCCATAAATGCCGGCACGGCACTGTGATCACATACAAAAGAACGACCGCGCCTCGACGCAGCGGTCGTGAGGAAAAAAGGCGTTTGCCACCGGGGAAAAAAGAAATGGGCGAACACTTGTCTGCCGACGACGTCTTCTATCGTCTGGTCGATCGCATCTATGAGTCCGCAATGGACGTGGCTGCCATGCCGGCCGCCCTTGACCTGTTTTCCCACTACACGTGTTCCGCAAGCCCGAGCTACCTGATATGGGACAAGCTCGCCGGCCAGGCACGTCTGGGGGTCACGCCTCATGGTTGCTACACCAATGCCAGCAACATGCCGGAAAGCATGCGGACGCTGCCATCGCACGCGGGCGTTGCCGCCACCGCCACTGCCTCCGCAGCGGCCACGGCACATGCCGGCATGCTGGTCGATCCCGACCCGGCGGCATCTATGCCGTTCAACTGCAACGGCCTGGCCAATGGCATTCGCCTGTTCGACACGCATGACGTCTGTGTCTGGATGAGCGCCACGCCGGGCTGCAATGGCTGCCACGGCCTGGACTGCAATCAGCGCGTGGCGCATGTGATGCCTCATTGGGCGCGCGCCGCGCGCATGCAGCATCGCAACTTCGAACTGAGCGGCCTGGCATCGCTGGGACTCGCCGGTCTCGACACGCTCGACTTCGGCGTCATGGCGCTGCAGGCCGACATGCGGGTGCGCTACGCCAACAGTTGGGCCGAAGCGCTGGTGCAGGCGGATTCGAATCTGGCGCTGGACAACGGCGTACTATGCGCGCAGTCCGAGTCGTTGCAGTCGGTGCTGATGAAGCTGCTCGACAATGCCGTGCACGGCGGCCGCTATGGCGGCGCCGCCGCCGGCTCCTGGATGCACATTACGTCGGGCGGGCAGCCCGTACCGATCATCGTCATGCCGCTGGTGTCGCGTCAGCCCGTGGAAGGGCCGTGGCAGCTGCCGATGGCAATGATGCTGCTGGGCAACTCGGAATCGCGCTCGGTGCTCGATGCCGGCGTGCTGACATCGCTATTTGGACTGTCGCGCAAGGAAAGCATCATCGCCATCCGCCTGGCGGCCGGCGAAACGCTCAATGAGATCGCGGAACGCGAGTTCCTCTCACCGCATACCGTGCGCGTGCATATCCGCGATACGCTGCGCAAGACCGGCACGCATCGCCAGTCGGAACTGGTGCGGCTGCTGCATCTGTTGCCGGGGGTTGATCTGGAACGCGCCGGCGCGTGCTCGCCAGCGCGGCCAAGAGGACAGGGACGCGGCCGGTAATTCCACCGCGTGCAACTCTCCCGCGCGACGCGGGAGAGAGGGAGAAAGCAAAGACGCCGCCTATGTTTATGCTGCCTTCCGATGTAGTTGATGCCGGCGCTCGGGCTTGCACTCGTACTTGAGTTCGCGCCGGCCGTCCTCGTACACCACTTCCAGCCGCACCGTAAAGCCCCAGAGCCGCGTCACGTGGCGCACCACTTCGTCAAAGTTCTGCGCCAGCGGCCGGCGGTCCTGCTGAAGATGGCGCAAGGTCAGCGAACGGTCGCCGCCGATGTCGACGTTGGTCACCTGGATATTCGGCTCCATGTTCGACAGGTCATACTGGGTCGCCAGCAGCCGGCGAATTTCCCGATAGCCCTCATCATCGTGGATGGCGGTCACACGCAGCTTGCCCTCGCGGTCATCGTCCAGCACCGAGAACAGCTTCAGCTCACGGATCACGCGTGGTGACAGGAACTGCAGCAGGAAGCTCTCGTCCTTGAAGTTCCGCATCGCAAAATCAAGCGTCTCGCGCCAGTCGCTGCCGGCAATCTCGGGCGCCCAGCGGCGATCCTCCTCGGTCGGGTTCTCGCACATGCGCCGCAGGTCCTGGAACATCAGGAAGCCCACCGTGTACGGGTTCAGGCCACTGTAATAAGGGCTGTGATACGGCGGCTGATAGATGACGTTGGTATGCGCCTGCAGCAGTTCGAGCATGAACGCATCGTTGACCAGCTTTTCCTCGTAGAGCTTGTTGATGATCGTGTAGTGCCAGAACGTGGCCCAGCCTTCGTTCATGACCTTCGTCTGCCGCTGCGGATAGAAGTACTGGGCGATCTTGCGCACGATGCGCACGATCTCGCGTTGCCACGGCTGGAGCTTGGGCGCGTTCTTCTCGATGAAATAGAGCAGGTTCTCCTGCGGCTCGGGCGGGAACGAAGCCTCGAATTCCGCCGCCTCTTCTTCCTCGCGCAAGGCATGCGGCCGATGCTTCGGCAAGGTGCGCCAGAGGTCATTGACCTGCAACTGCAAATAGTTCTCGCGTTCCGCCTGCCGCGCCTGCTCTTCAGTGATCGACAGCTTCTTGGGCCGCTTGTAGCGGTCCACGCCGTAGTTCTGCAGTGCATGGCACGAATCGAGCAGCAGTTCCACTTCCTGCTCGCCATAGCGCTGCTCGCACTCGGCCACGTAGTTCTTGGCGAACAGCAGGTAGTCGATGATCGCGTCCGCGTTGGTCCAGGTGCGGAACAGGTAGTTGCCCTTGAAGAACGAGTTATGCCCGTAGCAGGCGTGCGCAATGGTCAGCGCCTGCATCGGCATCGTGTTCTCCTCCATCAGGTACGCGATACAAGGATTGGAGTTGATGACGATCTCGTAGGCCAGCCCCATGTAGCCGCGCTGGTAGCTGCGCTCCGACGACAGGAAGTGCTTGCCGTACGACCAGTGGTTGTAGCCCACGGGCAGCCCCGCCGATGCATAGGCATCGAGCATCTGCTCCGCCGTGATGATCTCGATCTGGTTCGGATAGGTGTCCAGGCCGAATTCGCCGGCAATACGGGCGATTTCGCGGTCATAACGCTGGATCAGCTCGAAGGTCCACTCCGAGCCCGTCGATAGATAAGCCATAGACTTCCCCAGTGACGTGCTGCCAACAATGCTACTGCTTGCCTGCTGCCGCTACCTGCCGGGCCACGCCGCCCGCTTCTGGAAGAGATCGTGCAACACGGGATAGATCTCGTCGGCACCGATGATGCGCTGCATCGCAAAATGCTCGAACTGGCTCTTCACCGTGAGGTATTCCTCCCAGAGATTCTGCGGTTCTTCCGACGCCACCTCCACATACGCGTAGTACTGCACCAGCGGCAGGATGGATTCGCGCAGCAGCCGACCGCACAACTCGGAATCGCCAGCCCAGTTGTCGCCGTCCGACGCCTGGGCACAGTAGATATTCCACTGGCTGGGCGGATAGCGGTCGTGAATCACTTCCACCATCAGCTTGAGCGCGCTGGAAACGACGGTACCACCGGATTCACGCGAATGGAAGAAGTCTTCCTCGTCGACTTCCTTGGCCACCGTGTGATGGCGAATGAATATCACGTCGATGCGCTCGTAGTTCCGCTTCAGGAACAGATAGAGCAGCATGAAGAAGCGTTTGGCCAGGTCCTTGCGGCTTTCGTCCATCGAACCCGACACATCCATCAGACAGAACATCACGGCCTGCGCCTGGGGCCGCTTCTTGAGCACCCGGTTGTTGTAACGCAGGTCAAGTTTCTCGATAAATGGAACGCGATCCACCTGGGCACGCAGGTGGCGCATTTTTTCCATTAGCGCCTCCGCCAGTTCGGAGTACGGGCCCTCTTTCTCCAGCACGTCGTTGTACTCGCTCTCGAGTTCGTGCAGGCGCTTCATGTATGGGCTCGACAGCGCAATGCGACGCCCCAGCGAGCTGCGCATGGTGCGCAGGATCGACAGGTTTGCTGGCGTGCCGTCGATGGAGTAGCCGGCACGCACCTTGCGCACCTCGGCGATCTTGGCGAGATGGCGCTTGGCCAGGTCCGGCAGCGCCATGTCCTCGAAGAAGAAATTCAGGAAGTCTTCGCGCGACAGCGTGAAGACGAATTCATCCTCGCCCTCTCCGCTGTCGCTGGCGCGCGACCCGCTCCCACCACTGCCCTGCTGCTGGCGATCAAAGCTGTCACCCTTGACGAACTTCTTGTTGCCCGGGTGAATCCACTCCCGCTTGCCGCCCTGGCCGTGATGAAAAATCGGCTCCGAGATGTCCTTGACTGGGATGGACACCTGCCCGCTCTGCTCGATGTCCATGATCTTCCGACCGGACACCGCCTTCGCTACCGCTTGCCGGATCTGCTCGCGGTAGCGCTTGATGAAGCGTTGCTGGTTGACGACACTCTTGTTGCCGCCGTTCTCGCGCCGATCGATGACCGTAGCCATATGCCGTTCGCCCGCCTGTTAAGACGCCAGAAAAAGAAAGCGCCGTGGAAAAAGACCGCGTCCGGTTTGATTACGACGATTTCCTGACGCGCAGATACCACTCCACCAGAAGCCGAACCTGCTTGGGTGTATAGCCTTTCTCAACCATGCGGTTGACGAAGTTCTCGTGCTTGTCCTGGTCTTCGCGCGAAGATTTCGCGTTGAACGAGATCACCGGCAGCAGATCCTCCGTAGTGGAGAACATGCGCTTTTCGATCACCATCCGCAGCTTCTCATAGCTGGTCCAGACCGGGTTCTTGCCACCGTTGTTGGCGCGTGCCCGCAGCACGAAGTTGACGATCTCGTTGCGGAAGTCCTTCGGGTTCGAGATACCCGCGGGCTTTTCCACCTTTTCAAGTTCATCGTTCAGCGCGTTGCGGTCAAGAATTTCACCGGTGTTCGGATCGCGATACTCCTGATCCTGAATCCACAGGTCGGCAAACACCACGTAGCGGTCGAAAATGTTCTGTCCGTATTCGGAATATGACTCCAGGTAGGCCGTCTGAATTTCCTTGCCGATGAACTCCACATACGGCGTGGTCAGGTACTCCTTGATGTACGACATCAACTTGGCTTCCTGCTCCGGCGGAAACTGTTCGCGCTCGATCTGCTGTTCGAGCACATAGAGCAGGTGCACCGGATTGGCGGCCACCTCGGTATTGTCGAAGTTGAACACCTTCGACAGCACCTTGAACGCAAAGCGCGTGGACAGCCCGTTCATGCCTTCGTCGATACCGGCGTAGTCCCGATACTCCTGATACGACTTGGCCTTCGGATCCACGTCCTTGAGGCTTTCGCCGTCATAGACGCGCATCTTCGAAAAGACATTGGAATTCTCAGGCTCCTTGATCCGCGTGAGCACCGCGAACTGCGCCATCATCTTCAGCGTGTTTGGCGCGTTAGGCGCCGCCGACAGCGAACTGCTGCGCAGCAGCTTGTCGTAGATCTTGACCTCGTCGGACACCCGCAGGCAGTACGGCACCTTGACGATATAGATCCGGTCAAGGAAAGCCTCGTTGTTCTTGTCGGCCTTGAACGTCTGCCATTCCGCCTCATTCGAGTGCGCAAGGATGACGCCGTCGAACGGGATCGCACCGAAGCCTTCCGTTCCCTTGTAGTTACCTTCCTGCGTCGCGGTCAGCAGCGGGTGCAGAACCTTGATCGGCGCCTTGAACATTTCGACGAATTCGAGCAGGCCGCGATTGGCCAGGCAAAGCCCGCCGGAATACGAATAGGCATCCGGATCGTCCTGCGGAAAATCCTCGAGCTTGCGGATATCGACCTTGCCGACCAGCGACGAAATGTCCTGGTTGTTTTCGTCGCCAGGCTCGGTCTTGGAAATGGCGATCTGCGCCAGTACCGACGGACGCAGCTTCACTACGCGAAACTTGGTGATGTCGCCATTGAATTCATGCAGACGCTTGACGGCCCACGGCGATGGAATGGTATTCAGGTAGCGCACCGGAATTCCATAGTCCTCCTCCATGATCTTGCCGTCCTCTTCCGACGAGAAGAGACCAAGCGGCGATTCATGGATGGGCGAACCCTTCAGTGCATAGATGGGAATTTCTTCCATCAGCGCCTTGAGCTTCTCGGCCAGCGACGACTTGCCGCCACCGGGAGGCCCCAGCAGATACAGGATCTGCTTGCGCTCCTCCAGGCCCTGCGCCGCGTGCTTGAAGAAGGCGACGATCTGCTCGATCGTGTCCTCCATTCCGTAGAAGTCGCGGAACGCGGGGTAGACCCGGATAACCTTGTTGAAGAACAGTCGGGACAGACGTGGATCATGGTGGGTATCCACCAGTTCAGGCTGTCCGATAGCGGCGAGCATGCGTTCGGCGGCAGTCGCGTAGGCAGCAGGATCTTTCTTGCAGATCTCCAGGTACTCCTGGATGCTGTATTCCTCTTCCTTGCGAGCTTCGAAGCGCGTGGCGTAGTGGCCAAAAATGTCCATACCTCACTCCCGTCAGAGTCCCACGTCCGAGGCGAAGGTAGTTCTACTCCCCTAAGACTCCGCGGCAACTTTGCGTGTCCGCCACCCCGGCTTGGTGGAGTTGCCAAGTTGCGAAGTCTTTACTTCATCATAGTCAAATAACGGCAGACGTGAATCCGGAGTTGACCGCCTTTGGCGTCTGTCAGTTCAGTGATTGCGATGCACGCTCATGACATGCATCTCATCGCCCAAACACTCGCGTCATCACCCTGCAGCGACGGGCCATTGACCATGCTTGTGACACACATTACACCTTTAGCGCGGATGATGCACAGCGTGTTGTGTAACGAGCCAACCAAATCCGGAAACATCTGACAATCGTTGTCCGCCCCACTCCTACATATGATGAAAGGACTGTGCGCGGACACCACTGCGGCCGATATCGTGCAAACGCATGATTTGCACCGGATTTCTCATATCGACCTGAACAATCCGGTTTCATCACTGACGTGCGCCATCGCACGTACCCTCTTGCTCATCCATCCGGTATCGATGACACATGACCCTGCGCTTGTCATGGACGTCACCGAGACAGCATCACGACATGCCACCACACGCCGCATGCCGGGCACCGGTCGCGCATCAGCACTGTCGAGGCGAGAGTGCCAACACGCATGACGGCGCCCCTCGTTGCACTGGCATGCACCGCTTTGCGTCTGCATTTGCCCGTGCCGCACAGTCCAGGTGCGCGCCGTCGTTCCGGAATTACCTGATCGACATCACTACTGGGGAATGAGCAGATTGCGTGCCACGCGCGCGGATTGCTGCACTGCAACGCGCGGCGGCACGCCTGTGGGGGAATTGGCGGGGCTTAGATCGGGTCCCAGTTGATCACGTCAGGCGACCGCTCCAGCTTGAAGAAGCTGCCCTGCATGGCCGGCATGGCGATCTCGGCCACCGTCTCTGGCGTCCAGCCTTCGCTCGTATGCACCGAGCGCACCGGACGCGGCTGGCTCATCAGCATGATCTCGTTCGCCCGGACGGCGAAGATCTGGCCGTTGACCTGGCTGGCCGCATCGCTGGCCAGGAACACCGCCACGGGGGCGATCTTTCCGGCTTCCATCTTTTGCAGGCGCATCACGCGAGCCTTCTCCTCCGGCGTTTCAGCCGGGATCGAGCTGGTCATCCGGCTCCAGGCGAATGGTGCGATGCAATTCGAGCGTACGTTGAAGCGTTGCATGTCCAGCGCGATCGATTTCGACAACGCGGCGATGCCCAGCTTGGCGGCCGAGTAGTTGGCCTGGCCCAGGTTGCCGATCAGGCCCGACGTCGAGGTCATATGCACGTAGGCGCCGCTTTCCTGATCCTTGAAATAGTTCGCAGCCGCGCGGCTGACGAAGAACGTGCCGTGCAGGTGCACATCGATCACCGACCGCCACTCCTCTTCATTCATCTTGAAGAACATGCGGTCGCGCAGGTTGCCGGCATTGTTGACCACGGCATCGATGCGCCCGAAATTGTCGAGCGCGCACTGGACGATGGCATTGGCACCGGCCCAGGTCGATACGCTGTCCGTATTGGCCACGGCCTCGCCGCCGGCCGCCCGGATTTCTTCCACCACGCGCTGTGCCGGTCCGGCATCGCCCCCTTCACCACTCATCGATACACCGAGGTCGTTGGCCACCACGCGCGCACCGGCAGCGGCCATGCCCAGCGCGATCCCGCGGCCAATGCCGCCGCCCGCGCCCGTCACCACCACGACCTTGCCTGCCATCATTCCACTCATCTTCGCCTCCTTAGCTACCAGATTGCCGGGTTCCGGAACGGTCCCCGTTTTAATGCCGAGGCGGATACGATAAATTGGCGGCGGAGTTTCTGGAATTCACAAATGACAAAAGTGGGCTTCACGCTCGCTGAACCCATGCACTACGACCTGACCGACCTGCGCCTCTTTCTCAACGTCGGAGAAACCGAAAACCTGACCCGCGCCGCGGAACGCAGCTTCCTGTCGCTGCCCGCCGCCAGTTCGCGCATCAAGCAACTTGAGGAGGCGTTTCAAACGCAGTTACTGATCCGCCAGGTCAAGGGCGTGCGCCTGACGCCGGCCGGCGACGAACTGCTGCGTCATGCGCGCGAGGTGTTCCGCCAGTTGGAATGCCTGCACGCCGATCTGCGCCCCTATGCCAAGGGCGTCAAGGGCCGCGTGCGGCTGCTGGCCAATACCACGGCCACGAACTCGTTCCTGGCCAACGGGTTGTCGCGCTTTCTGTCGGAGAACCCCGATGTCGATGTCGAGCTGGAGGAGCACCTGTCGGCCGATATCGTGTCGGCCGTCGGCAACGGTGCGGCCGATCTGGGGATCGTCGCCGGTGAAGTGGCCACCGCCGACCTGGATACGATGCAGCTCTGCAGCGATGAGCTGATCGTCATCGCCCCAGTCAATCATCCCCTTCCGGCTTTCAAGGCGCTCCACTTCGCGGATCTGCTCGACACCTGCCGATTCGTCGGCCTGAATCAGTCGTCGGCGATCCAGTCGTTCCTGGACCGCATTGCCAGCGGCATGGGCAAGCGCATCAGCCTGCGCATTCAGGTGGGTAGCTTCGACGCGGTATGCCGTATGGTGGAAGCCGGCGCGGGCATCGCCATCGTGCCGAACAGTTGCGCGCGGCGCTACGCGAGCCGCAAGGTGCTGCGCTTCATCAAGCTCGAAGACGAATGGGCGCGGCGCGAACTGCGGCTGGTACGCCGGCCCGGACGCGAACTGCCGCAGTTCGCGGAAACGCTGATCCAGTATCTGGCCGAAGCGGCGCGGGAACCGGTGTGAGTCTGGTGATCTCCCTCGCCCAGGCAAGGGAGAGGGAGATCACCCTTGGGTGCATCGAGCGGTCAGTCCGCCTGTACGCCGGCTGCCTTGATGATCGGCGACCACTTGTCGATCTCCGAAGCCAGCCAGGTATGCAGGCCCTCCGGCGTCTGCTTGTCGGCCGGCACGATCACCGCGCCAAGGTCCTTCATGCGCGCCATCACGGCCGGGTCCTTGAGCGCGGCGCGCAATGCGCCGTTGAGTTTGTCGATGACGGCCGGCGGCGTGGCTTTCGGCGCGTAGATGCCGTGCCAGACCTTGACCTCGAAGCCCTTCAGCCCACCCTCGCGCAGGGTTGGCGTATCGGGCAGCGCCGGAATCCGCTCGGCGGTGGTCACGCCATACAGCTTGACCTTGCCGGACTTGATATGCGGCAGCGTTTGCGTGGTCTGGTCGCAGAGGATATCCACCTGGCCGCCCAGCAGCGCAGTCAGCGCGGGCGCGGTGCCCTGATAGGGAATCGTCTGCAGGTCCACGCCAATGGCCTTCTGGAACAGCATCCCGCAAAGCTGGGACACTGCGCCCAGACCGGCATTCGCCAGATTCACCTTGCTCTGGTTCTGCTTGATATAGCTGACCAGTTCCGGCAGCGTGTTGGCCGGCAGGTCATGACGACCGAGCAGCGTCATCGGCACGTCGGCCACCTGACCCACGAACGAGAAGTCGGTCAGCGGCTTGTACGGCAGCTTCGAGTACAGCGCAGGCGCGGTGGCCATGCCGTTGTGGTGGATCAGGATCGTGTAGCCATCGGGCGCGGACTTGGCCACGAAGGCGGCGGACACGGTGCCACCGGCACCCAGCCGGTTTTCCACTACCACGCTCTGGCCCAGCGACTTCGACATCGCCGCCGCCACCGAGCGCGCTACCACGTCGGTGGGGCCGCCTGCCGCAAACGGCACCACCATCGTGATGGGCCGCGAAGGGTACGGGTCGGCCGCGCGCGCGATGCCGGGCGTGACCACCGCCGTAGCCACGGCCAGTGCGGCCCACGCCAGGTTTGCCGAAAATTGCCGGAATACAGTCATGCAATGTCTCCTGTCTGCGCGTGTATCACGCGTCTGTTCAAACTTGGAATCCGTCAGGGCGTCAGCGTGAAAGCAATCGCATCGGTCCACAATTCCGATTTGCCGAAGGGTGGACAAGGCCCCGGAAAAGCCACGGGATAACCCTGAGCGTCCGGCGCAAACCCTAAGCCGGACAGAAGCCGCGCTTCAGCAAATGCGAATGTTGCTGCGGCGACGGCTCGGGAATAATGGCCTCACCCCCGACATTGACCGGACATTGCCATGCATGCTGCACAGGACCAAGACCAGATTTACCCCGAGATCCGCGAGGCCGTACGCGATCTCTGCCAGCAGTTCAACTCCGCCTACTGGCAGCGCATCGAAGAACAGAACGGATTCCCCGAAGAGTTCGTGCAGGCGCTGACGCAGGCCGGCTGGCTGTCCGCGCTGATCCCCGAGGCATACGGCGGCTCCGGCCTGCCGCTGACCGCGGCATCGGTGATCATGGAAGAAATCAATCGCAACGGCGGCAACTCCGGCGCGTGCCACGGCCAGATGTACGTGATGGGCTGCCTGCTGCGCCACGGCTCGGAGGCGCAGAAGCAGCGCTGGCTGCCCGGTATCGCATCCGGTGAACTGCGCATGCAGTCGATGGCCGTGACCGAACCGACCACCGGCACCGACACCACCAAGCTCAAGACCACCGCCGTCCGTCGTGGCGACAAGTACGTGATCAACGGCCAGAAGGTCTGGATCTCGCGCGTGCAGCACTCGGACCTGATGCTGCTGCTGGCGCGTACCACCCCGCTCGACCAGGTGAAGAAGAAGTCCGAAGGCCTGTCGGTGTTCGTGGTGGACCTGCGCGAAGCCATCGGCAACGGCCTGACGGTGCAGCCGATCCGCAACATGGTCAATCACGAGACCAACGAACTGTTCTTCGACAACCTGGAGATTCCCGCCGAGAACCTGATCGGCGAGGAAGGCCGCGGCCTCAAGTACATCCTGGATGGACTGAACGCCGAGCGCATCCTGATCGCGGCCGAGTGCATCGGCGACGGCTACTGGTTCGTGGAGCGCGCCAGCGGCTATGCGCGCGAGCGGATCGTGTTCGACCGGCCGATCGGCCAGAACCAGGGCGTGCAGTTCCCGATCGCGCGGTCCTTCGTCAACGTGGAAGCGGCCAGCCTGATGCGCTACAAGGCCGCGCAACTGTTCGACGCCGGCAAACCCTGCGGCAAGGAAGCCAACATGGCCAAGCTGCTGGCGGCGGATGCATCGTGGGAAGCGGCCAACGTCTGCCTGCAGACGCATGGCGGTTTCGGTTTTGCCGCCGAATACGACATCGAGCGCAAGTTCCGCGAAACACGCCTGTACCAGGTGGCGCCGATCTCCACGAACCTGATCCTGTCCTACGTGGCCGAGCACGTGCTCGAACTGCCGCGTTCGTTCTGACCGCCAATACAGACATGCCCAACGAAACCTACCCCACACGCCAGCTCTGCGAATTCCTGGCCCGGCTGAAGCTCGACGATGTGCCTGCACCGGTCGTCGAACGGACCAAGGATCTGTTCCTGGACTGGATCGCCTCGGCAATCGCCGGCAAGGATGCCCCCGCCATTCGCCGCATCCAGGAATTTGCCGCCGCGATGGGACCGAATTCCGGCGACGCCGAAGTTTTCGTGGATCGCCGCCGCACATCGCCCTACTTTGCCGCGCTGATCAACGGTGCGTCGTCGCACGTGGTGGAACAGGACGACGTCCACAACGGCTCGGTGCTGCATCCGGCGGCCGTGGTCTTCCCTGCCGTGGTGGCTGCCGCGCAAGCCGAAGGCAAAACCGGCGCCGAGGTGCTGCTGGCATCGATCGCGGGTTATGAAGCGGGCATTCGCATCGGCGAATTCATGGGCCGCTCGCACTATCGCGTGTTCCATACCACCGGCACGGTCGGCACGCTGGCCGCGGCGGCGGCAGTGGCCAAGCTGTACGGCCTTGACGCGGAAGGCATCAACCAGGCGCTCGGTTCCGCCGGCACGCAGGCGGCGGGCCTGTGGGAATTCCTGCGCGATGCAGCCGATTCCAAACAGCTGCACACGGCCAAGGCCGCGGCGGACGGCCTGCAATCGGCATGGCTCGCGCGCGCTGGCTTCACCGGCGCCAAGCAGATTCTGGAAGGTGCCCAAGGCATGGCCGCGGGCATGTCGAGCGACGCCAATCCCGCCGCGCTGACCGATGGTCTTGGCACGCGCTGGGCAACCGCCGAGACCTCGTTCAAGTTCTTCGCTTCCTGCCGTCACACCCATCCGGCCGCCGATGCTCTGAAGGCGCTGATGCAACGCGAACACCTGCAGGCGGAACAGATCGAAGCAGTCACGGCGCACGTGCACCAGGGCGCGATCGATGTACTCGGCCCCGTGGTCAACCCCGTGACGATCCATCAGGCGAAGTTTTCGATGGGCACCGTACTGGGCCTGGTGGCGGTGCACACCCATGCCGGCCTCGGTGAATTCGAGCAGCATGCGTTGCAGGACCCGCGCATCGCCGCGTTTTGCAACAAGGTGACGATGGCGCTCGATGACGAGATCAATGCCGCCTATCCGCGCCAATGGATCGGCCGCGTGTCCGTGCGCACGACCGACGGGCGCACGCTGGAAGCACGCGTCGATGTGCCCAAGGGCGATCCGGACAACACGCTGTCGCGCCCGGAACTCGAAGCCAAGGCCATCCAGCTTGGTGCATTCCGCCACGGCGCCAGCGAAGCCGAAATGCGCGCGATCATTGCGCGCGTCTGGCGACTCGAACAGGAAGGCCACGTAGCAAACTGGCTGCCCGTTGGCCGGTGAAAAGGAATTCAAACCATGACACAGCCCACGCTTGAACAGTTGCGGGAATGGATCGGCCGATCGGAATCGCGCACTGAAACACTCGCAGCCGAGCCGGTCCACGCGCTGGCCGCCACCTTCGACCTCGATGGCGCGGCCATCGCGCGCGAGCCGCTGCCACCGCTCTGGCACTGGCTCTACTTTCTGCCGCGCGCGCCGCAGCACACGCTCGGACAAGACGGCCATCCGACGCTGGGCGGATTCCTGCCGCCCGTGCCCCTGCCCCGCCGCATGTGGGCGGGCAGCGAGCTGTCGTTCCATCGCGGCTTGCGCGTGGGCGACACGGTCACCCGAACATCGACCATCACCGACGTGCAGCACAAGGCGGGCCGTACCGGCGAACTGTGGTTCGTGTCGGTCGACCACGTATTCACGGTCGATGGCCAGACGGCGCTGACCGAGCGCCACGATATCGTCTACCGCGCCATGCCGCCGAAGGGGCAACCGCAACCGCCGCGCCCGGCGCTGGAGCTAACGGCGCAATTCGGCCGCACGCTGCAGGCAGACCCCGCGCTGCTGTTCCGCTTTTCGGCGCTCACCTTCAACGCGCACCGCATTCACTACGACCTGGATTACGTGCGCGACGTGGAGGGCTACCCCGGCCTGATCGTGCATGGCCCGCTGCAGGCCATGCTGATGCTGGAGTTGCTGCGTCATGAGCGCCCCGGCGCCCGTGTGAAACGCTTCGGCTTCCGCGGACTGGCACCGCTGTTTCACCAGGACACGGTGGCAGTGGGCGGCGCCGACGAACCCGGCACGCCGGGCAAGGTGCGGCTGTGGACCGGCGACGGTGCCGGTGGCCAGGCCATGTCGGGGTGGGCCGAGACCGAAGGCTGAAGCCGCGCTGGATCGCGGTGAGCCGGACGGCCAGATCGGCGCCGGCTAGCCGCGCCGATTTTCATCGAAGCTGCCGTACTCTCCCGCCGCGCGGGAGAGTGTCCTTCCAACTCAGATCACCAGTTCGATCAGGAACGGGCCCTTGCGCTCGTTGGCCGTGCGGAACAGGTCGTTGAAGGCGTCCATGTTGTCGGCGCGCGCGGCCTCCACGCCCATGCCGTTGGCCATCTTGACCCAGTCGAGGTCCGGATTGCCAATGTCGAGCATATCCATCGCCGTCTTGCCAGGATTGGCGCCGACGCCAGCCAGCTCACCCAGCAGGATCGCGTACTTGCGGTTGGCCAACAGCACAATCGTCACGTCGAGCTTTTCACGCGCCATCGTCCACAGGGACTGCAGCGTGTACATGCCTGAGCCATCGGCCTGCAGCGCCACCACGCGGCGGTCCGGCGCGGCAATCGCCGCACCGGTGGCCAGCGGCAGGCCCGCGCCGATCGCGCCGCCTGTCAGTTGCAGCCAGTCGTGCGGCGCCGCGTGCACGGTGCCCGGATAGAACGCGCGGCCAAAGCTCACGCTTTCCTCCACCACCACGGCCTGCTCGGGCAACAACGCGGTCAGCGACTGGGCCACTGCCTCCGACGTGATTGCACCCTTGGCCGGTGCCGCAGACATCGGCGCGGATTGCGGCAGGGCGGCGTTGCGTGCGCCAAGTTCGTCGGCCAGGCGCGCCAGCGCTTCGCCCAGGTCCTCCTCCGCGCGGGCCAGCACATGTATCGATGCATCCTCCGGATACGGACGCGGTGACTTGCCCGGATAGGCGAAGAACGTGACCGGCGTCGGCGCGCCGACCAGAATCACGTTGCGGATGCCAGCCAGCTTCTGGCGTGCCGCGTCTCCCGAGTAAGGAATACGGTCGACTGCCAGGTGCCCGCGACCGCGCGTCACGCGCGAATTCGACATCGGCGTGATCAGGCGCGCATCGGTCGCCGCGGCAATACGATGCGCATCGGCCAGCGCGCCTGCGCGTAGCGCGGCCCCGGCCAGCACGATCAGCGTGGGCTGACCGCTGCGCAGCACGCGCGCCGCATTCTGTACCGCGTCGGGCGATACCTTCGGCACCGGCAAGGCCGGCAACGGCCCGGCCACCTTGCCACCGTCATCCCAGCACACATCCGACGGCAGGATCAGACTGGCCACGCCACCGGGCGCGCCCCGCGCGGCCTGCACCGCGGCGGCGGCGTCGGCACCCACGGACGCGGCATGGGTCGCCGTGCGCGTCCACACCGAAACGGGACGGGCCCAGCCTTCGGTATCGGCGGTCAGTGGCGCATCGAGCGGACGATGATAGGTGGCCTGGTCGCCGACGATGTTGACGATCGGGGTCTGCGCGCGGCGCGCGTTGTGCAGGTTTGCCAGCCCATTGGCCAGGCCGGGGCCGCAATGCAGCAGCGTGGCCGCCGGCTTGTCGGCCATGCGCGCGTACCCGTCGGCCGCACCGGTGACCACGCCTTCGAACAGGCCCAGCACGCAGCGCATGCCGGGAATGCGGTCGAGGGCGGCCACGAAGTGCATTTCGCTCGTGCCGGGGTTGGCAAAGCAGGTATCCACGCCGCAGGCAAGCAGCGTCTTGACCAGGCTTTCCGCGCCATTCATCGTTGGTGTCTCCATCTGGGTATCCGTGCGGTTTGGCGGTTGTCAGGAATGAGGGGCGAGCAGATCGAAATCCAGGCAGACATACTCGGTAGGGAATTCGATCCGTGCGTAGTAAACGATCACATCGTCGACGCAGGCAAAGCGGCGCAACTCGGCCACGGGCGCACCCACGGCCAGTTCCAGCGCGCGGGCGGACTCGGCGCCGGCCGGCACGATGGTCAGGCGCTGACGCGCCGCATTGACCTTGAGGCCGGGAAATCGATCGAGCACCGGCACGGACGCGCCCTGGCGGAAAGCCTCCGGCTCGCGCGCGAAGACATCGGCGGCAATGTAGACCTCGCCCACAGCGAACGGGCGGTCGTCCACGCGGTGCGCGCGGTGCGCGCGGTGCAGGAAATGATAGGCATCGGCACGGCCGGCATCGCACGGCATGCCCAGGTCGTCGGGCAGGCTGACGTCCGCCGTCGATTCGACGATTGCCTCGGTGGAAAGCTGACCGCCCACGGCAACCGCTTCGTGCCAGCTGACGGGCAGCGACATCGGGCGGCGCTCACGGCCCGCCCCCTTGACGAAGGTGCCGCGCCCGCGCGCACGCGCCACGAGTCCCTCGGCATCGAGCTGGGAAATCGCGTGGTGCATCGTCATGCGCGCTACGCCGTACTGGCTGCACAGGGCTTCAAGCGAAGGAATGCGCTCGCCCTGGCGCCACGCGCCGCTTTCGATCTGGCGACGGAAAATCGTGGCCAGCTGCAAATAGACTGGCTCGCGGCTGCGGGAAAGGAGTTCGGTGGCGTCCGGCATCGGTAGCGGTAGCGGGCGGCTGGATTGGGCGACGCCTTGGCGCCGCCCACGATCAGGCCGATACCGGACTCTATTAAAAGTCTAGCCAGCTAGACTACTAGGGTTTACGCCCCGCCGTTCCGCCCTGCGGGCGGGATGCCTCAGGCCGCCGGCAAGGCCAGCGCCGCCAGGTAATCGTCATTGCGCGCGGGGGTGGCCTCCGCATGCAGTCCGCCAGCCACGGTGGCACGGATCGATGCGGCCAGCGCCTGCTTGCGGCGCCATGCCGAGCGCTTTTTCGACGCAACCTCGGTGATGTCGCGCTCGGGCTGGCATACCGGGATCGCAATGTTCCCGTCCGGCATCGCCACGCCGTGGTATTCGGCCCAGAAGCCTTCGTAGTCCGCCTGGATCTGGCGCGGGTGCAGCCGTTGGCGCCCCACATGATTGGCGCGTGACACTGCCACGATGCGGCGCGCACCCATCCGGCTGGCAAACGCAAGCAACGCCTGCATCAGCGCGTCCTTGGGACGTAGCCCCTCGCAGGTCTTGGTGGACGCGCGAATCCATTCCAGGCTGGTGTCGTGCAACAGGCCTTGCAGGCCTCCGATATAGACTTCGGCGCCGTCCGCACTGCGGCGCAGGTAGAAGCTCAGTTGCGAAAGGCAGGCGCCGGTTTCGTTGTCGACCCAATAGAAAGCCAGCTCACCTTCCCTGGCATTCTGGCCAGAGTCGGCCAGGCGCAACGTGTAGCGCCCTTCCGCGAATGCCCAGCCGAGCCCGCCGGTCAGGTAGATGTCCTCGCACACGCCAACCGGCAGCGCATCGCGCAGGACGGCATAGTGCTCCAGCAGCAGCCTCGCGCGTTCGGCAAAGCGCATGCCGTAAGCGCCCAGCGGACGGAAGGGCCGCTCAAGCATCAGCGGCCGCGCGGTCACCACACGCTGCAGCAATGCGCACGATGCCGCGGCACGTAACCACGGCCGTGCAGTGCCACCCCGGATGGCGGAAAGCGCCACCAGCTTGATGCGGCGCGACAGCCATTTGCGGCTTCCCGCCGGATAACAGAACGCTGAAACCGATGCCACCGTCGTCAGATAACGCAGGTATTGGCTCGGCAAAAAGTCAAAGATTCCCCCTGCCCGGGCTTGGACAAGCCCTTGCAGACACGACATAGGACCATGCACGACTGACTGCTCCCCTTGTTGGCGCGCCGGTCCATTCTTTGAGACCTGGTCACGCGATGAAGACCCATGCAGTCGCTGCCAGAAAACGGGCGCGACGCGGCCAGCCTGCCTCTTTCATAGTGTTTGTGGGGAGCAGGCGTAGCTCGTAATCTTCTGTAACGCATTGAAATATTCCGCGTTGACGCTGTTACAAATAAGACAAGGAAAGACAACAAGCCCGCCCGGAGATCAGGAGAACCCGGGCTGGCACTTGTCAGCAGCAAACAAAAAAGCGGCGGAGCGTTGGCTCCGCCGCTGTCGTCACGCGTGTCCGCGCGTGTCTGGCCTGTTGTGCCGCGCCGGTCTACCAGCGCGTGTCACGCTCCCAGGCCTTCATTTCTTCTTCTGCCCGTTCCTTCGTGTAGCCGTAGCGCTCCTGAATGCGGCCCGCAAGCTGGTCGCGCTTGCCGTTGATGACGGTGATATCGTCATCGGTCAGCTTGCCCCACTTTTCCTTGATCTTGCCCTTGGCCTGATCCCATTTGCCTTCGATCTGGTCCCAGTTCATATCTGGCTCCTTTGTGTCAGTGGACTGTGGATCAATGCGACGCGCCGGCAGTAGAGATGCGGCGCGGCGCGAGTTGGATGACGTGGCGAATGACCACTTACTTCGCGTACTTGGCCCTCACGTTGGCCTGGCACTTGTCCTTGGCGTCGCCAGACATCGCGTCGCACTTTTCCTTGTCAGCCTTGTAGGCGGCGTCCGCCACGTCCTTGCGGGCATCCGCGCGGGCTTCGGCCACATCGGTGCTCGTGCCGGTGGCGGCGGCCTTTTCAACCTTGGCGGAACTCAGGGCACGTTCGTGCGAAGCCTTCGCTTCCTTCACGCACACGTCCTTGTCGTTGCCCTTCTTGTCATCGCACATTTCCTTGGCCACGTCGTAGTCGCGGTCGGCCTTGGTCTTCAGAGCCTTGGCATGGGCCTTCTCGGTGCCGTCGCGCCTGGCTTCGGCGTTGGCCTTGGCCACGTCGTGGTCACGCTTGGCTTCGGCCTTGCACACATCCTTGGCGTTACCAGACTGCCCGTCGCAACGACTCTTGGCGGCCTTGTAGTCGGCATCGGCCTGTTTCACAGCGGCGTCATAGTCCGCTTTCGAGCCGGCCTGCGCGTAGGCCAGGCCAACAGGCGCGGCCACCATCAACGAACACACGGCTGCACTGAGCCACTTCTTTGCGATCATGTCGTGCTCCTTTTCTCAGGTGGATACTGATCAGGCCCCGCAATCTCCGCACTTGCATTGCCGTGCGGGCTGCGTTGTGGCCCTGCTGTATTTGCAGGTTATGTTTTGCCACCTCAGCCAAGCAGCAGACCCCTGCTGAAACATTCGTAAGACAATTCCCACAGCATCACTTTGCTTGTCTTTGCGTGTTCTTCTTCGCGGACCACCAATGAAAAAGGGCCGGCATCAAGCCGGCCCCGGGGCAGTACAGCAGCCCCTTACAAGCGGTCTGGCGATTTCAATTTGGCACGGAATCGAGACCGGTTTCCTTCACGACTGACTGCGCCGCGGGCGCCGCCAGGAAATGCAGCAGCGCTTTCGCTTCCGCGGCGTGCGCGGACTTGACGGGCACGCCGCCGGCAAAGCGCGTCACGGATTGCACATCTTCGGGAATACGGCCGACAAACGTCACACCCGGAACGGGCAGCAATTCGGCCACTTGCTGAAAGCCGATTTCGTACTGGCCGCTGGCGACCATCGATGCCACCGGCACCTTCTCGATCTTCTTCGCCTTGGCGGCAAGCGCATTGGATTCGCCCAGCTTTTTGAACAGCTCGCGCTCGACATACACGCCGCTGGCGCTATCCGAGTAAGCGATCGACTTCGCATGCATCAGCGTGCGTCGCAACGCATCGACGGTGCGGATATCCGGCACGGTCTCGCCCGCGCGCACGACCATGCCGATACGCGAGTCCGCCAATTCCACGCGCGACTGCGGATCGACCACACCCTTCTTGATCAGATCATCGAGCGCGTAGCCGACCATGATCACCACATCGGCAGGTTCACCGCGCGCCAGTCGGTTGGGGATGGCCTCCGCTGACTTGCCCATCGAAGGCCCATGCTCGGTTGTCAGCTTGCTGCCGGCCTGCTGCGCGAATGCCGGCGCCAGCTTCGTGTATGCCGCCGTGAACCCGCCCGAAATCATCACGTGAAGCTCGGTGCCGCTCTCCGCCGCGTGCGCGGCCGGCGCCAGTAACGTTGCCGCAATCGCGGCCGTCGCTACCCAGTTTTTGTACATGCTGTGGTGTCTCCATCGATGCCGGAATCGGTGTCCCGGAACCGCAGGACTATAGGGAGCACCGCCCTCGGCAGCCAAGTCACTTTCGATGAAGACGGCTTCACGAATGATGAACACCAGTGCCACGGCCTCGGGTACTTGACGCCGGCACCTTCCCGCGAATATTCTTTTTATGGACATATCGTTCATTTTTGAACATCAAACAGCCAGGCCGCGCAGATCGGCCACGGAAGGAGCGCCCCATGTTTTCTGGAAAGGTCGGCATCAACGGTGCTGGAATCGGTGGCCTGGCCGCCGCCATCGCCTTGCGCAAGCTCGGCATGGAAGTCGTCGTATTCGAGCAGGCCGCCCGCTTTGCGCGAGTCGGCGCGGATATCAATCTCACGCCGAACGCGGTGCGCGCGCTTGACGGGTTGGGCGTGGGGGATGCACTGCGCGAGACCGCCGCGCGGCCCACGCACCGCATCAGCCGCACCTGGGACACCGGCGAGGAAACCTCTCGCCTGCCGATGTCCGACGATGCCGAACGGCGCTATGGCGCGCCGCAGCTGACCATGCACCGTGGCGACCTGATGACCGCGCTGGAAGCCGCCGTTCCCGCTGCCAACGTAAAGCTCGGCCACAAGGCCACGGCCATCGTGCCGCGCGAACGCGGTGCCACGCTGCAGTTCGCCGACGGCAGCCAGCACGATGTGGATGTCTTGATTGGCGCTGACGGCATCCACTCGGTCGTCCGCACGGCCATGCTTGGCGCCGAGCATCCGATCTTCACCGGCGTGGTGGCCTACCGCGCCGTGGTTCCTGCCGAACGGCTGGCTGGCGTGCCGAATATCGGCGCGTTCACCAAGTGGTGGGGCCCCGAATCGACGAGCCAGATCGTGACGTTCCCACTGAACCGTGGCCGCGAGATTTTTGTATTCGCCACGGTCGCGCAGGATAGCTGGCGCCACGAATCGTGGACCACGCCGGGCCGCGTGGAAGACCTGCGCGCCGCCTATGCCGGCTATCACGCCGACGCACGCGCACTGCTGGACGCCTGCGACGATGTCCTGATCTCGGCGCTATATGTGCGCGATCCCCTGCCGACCTGGTCGGCTGGCCATATCGCGCTGATGGGCGATGCCTGCCACCCGATGATGCCCTTCATGGCGCAGGGCGCCGGCATGGCCATCGAGGACGCCGTGGTGTTGGCGCGCTGCCTGGCGCAAGCCGATGACGATGCGGTGCCCGCCGCGCTGGCCCGCTACCAGGCCGCGCGGCATGAACGCACCAGCCGCATCCAGCTTGGATCGCGCGGCAACGAGTGGCTCAAGGCCGGTGGCAACGCAGACTGGGTGTACGATTACGACGCCTGGCACGTGCCCCTGCAATAAGCAGCAAATCCGCACGCACCGCCCTCCTCCGTTGCCTCTCCATTTGCCGATGCCCAAGTCCAGTTCGCTGCGCAATACCGCCGTTCGTTCAGACGCCACCGAAGATACTGGCGATGACGGCGCCGATGGTGCGCAGCAACTGGTCACACCCGTCATTCGCGGACTGCGTCTGCTGAAGTTCATTGCCGAAGGCGGTTCGACTGCCAACCTCAGCGAAGTCGGCCGCCGCATCGATGTGAATCGCGTGACAGTGATGCGCCTGCTGGCCACGCTGGAACACGAGGGTGTCGTGGAACGGCTGCCGCAGGGCGGGCATACGGTGGGGTTTCCGTTCCTCAAGCTCGCGTCACAGGTACTGGCATCGAACGACCTGACGTCATTCGCGCGCCGCGTGCTGGCGCGACTGAGTGAGTCGCTGCAGCTTTCCGCCTATCTGGCCGTGCCCGATGGCGGCAACGTGCTTTACCTGCTGCGCGACATGCCGAACACGGGGCTGGTCAGCAACATCCAGGTGGGCAGCCGCCTACCCGCGCACCTGACCACACCGGGGCGCATGTTGATCGCCCACCTCTCACCTGAAACGCTACGCGAACGGCTCGGCGACGATCCACTGCCCACCGTGACCGGTCAAAGCCCGGCCACGCACAAACGGCTGGCCGAGATCCTGGCCGCCGATCTGGAACGCGGTTGCGCGTGGAGCTTTTCCGCCTTCGAACCCGGTATCGATTCATGCGCGGCTCCCGTGCGCGACGCTTCGGGCGACGTCATCGCGGCCATCAGCGTGGCGGGGCCGCAGCAGCGCTTCGAGGCCGACGGCACGCTGCGCGAACGCACGGAAAAAACCGTGAAGGCCGCCGCGAAAGACCTCTCCGCATTGCTCGGCTACCGGGCGCCGTGATGGTGCCGTGATGGCTCCGATGCCTGCCGCGCGGCATGGCGCGGGCAGCGGCCTCGTCAGCACATAACCCTGCCCACCGCGGGGTCGCGATGTACGGCCTTGCGTTTTGTATCGATCGATCTATAATCCGTCGCATGGTTTCATACTGATCGATACAAAACGAGACTTACGCAATGGCTCGACCCCGACAATTCGATGCGGATGCCGCCTTGTCCGCCGCCCAGCAGACGTTCTGGGCAAAGGGCTATCACGCCACGTCCACGCGCGAACTCACGCAAGCGATGGGCCTGACCCAGCCAAGCTTGTACAACGCGTTTGGCGACAAGCGCCAGTTGTTCATGCAGGCGCTGGACGACTACATGAACCGCACGCTGCGCGAACGTATCGCGCGCATCGAATCCGGCTATCCGCCCGCGCAGGCGCTGGTGCGGTTCTTTGCCGAAAGCGTCGAGCGCGGCGCGACCGAGCTGCCGCACCGTGGCTGCATGCTGATCAACACGGCGCTGGAGGCCTCGAACGAAGATCCCGAGCTCAAGGCCGCCGTGGCGTTGGAGCTGTCGCTTATGCGCGCGTTCTTTGCGCGGTCCGTTCGCGCGGCCCAGGCTGATGGCACCATCGCGCCCCACCATGATCCTGACGATGCGGCAGCCATGCTGCTGTCACTACAGGTGGGTATGCGCGTGCTGTCGCGCGTGATGCCGGATCGCGCCTTGCTGGAAGCGTCGGTGCGGCCCGCACTGGCATCGCTGGGTCTGCAGGCGTCCGAAAGCCCACCCGTCTAAGCCCGGTTTCACTCCCAAGTTCGAAGCGTGTCCCGCGCGGCCAACCGCCGCGTGGTGGAGACGCTCATCCTGACATTGCCGAAGGAAACACCCATGTCCGCAGATGCCCCCGCCACCGTCCCGGTATCCAACACACCACCATTGCACGATGATCGTTCGCTCGACACACGCGCACTCTATGCGGCATTCGCGGGCCTGTGCGCCAGCCTCGTCGCCATCGGCCTGGCACGCTTTGCCTATACGCCGCTGATCCCGACGCTGATCCAGGCTCACTGGTTCAGCGCGGCGGACACGGTCGCGCTGGGCGCGGCCAATTTCGCCGGTTACCTGGCCGGCGCGCTACTGGGCCGGCCGCTGGCGGCGCGATTGTCCAACCGCCACGCGCTGCGCTGGTTGATGGTGGCGGCGACGTCCGCGTTTTTTGCGTGCGCGTTTCCGGTATCGGTCGGCTGGTTCTTCGTCTGGCGTTTTCTTTCGGGCCTGTCGGGCGGCGCGATCATGGTGCTGGTTGCCACGGCCATCCTGCCGCACATCGCACCGGCGCGGCGCGCCTTTGTCAGCGGGATGATCTTCCTTGGCCTGGGCCTGGGCATCGCCGCGTCGGGCACGCTGGTGCCTGAACTGCTCAAGCTGGGCCTGCGCGCTACGTGGTTCGGTCTCGGTGCCGTGTCATTGCTGCTTACCGCGCTGACCTGGGCCGGCTGGCCAGCCACTGACGCACCGGCAACGGCGCCCGCCGCCAACGGTCATCATGCGGCGGACGGCGCGCTGGCCGCGCACAAGCGCGCGCTGCGCGTGATCTATGTCCAGTACGCGGCAAACGCGCTCGGACTCGTGCCCGCGATGGTGCTGCTGGTGGACTATGTCGCGCGTGGCCTTGGCCAGGGCGCTTCGGTAGGGGCCCGATACTGGGTGCTGTACGGCGTGGCCGCCATCGCCGGCCCGCTCATCGGCGGCTGGCTTGGTGGACGGGTGGGCTTCCGCAATGGCTATCGCATTGCGATGGTGTTGCAGGGGCTTGCTGTGGGATTGCTTGCACTGTCGCACCACACGGCTGCGCTGTGGACGGCGACGATCGTGCTGGGCGCGTTCACCCCTGGCATCGTGCCGATGGTGCTGGGCCGCATGCAGGATCTGCTGCCGCATGACGCCACGGCGCAGCGTGCGGCGTGGAGCCGTGCCACGGCATCGTTCGCATTGTTCCAGGCGGTGGGTGGTTACGGCTATGCGTGGCTCTTCTCGCATACCCACGAGAACTACGCGCTGATCTTCACTTGCGGCGCGGTGGCAATGGCCGTTGCATTTGCCGCGGACTTCACCGTGCGGCCAGGTACGCGGCCGGCTGCGTGACACAAGGCCAGCGGACGGCTCAAGTGTCGTCCGAGAACTTGCGCAGCAGCCGCATGAATTCGTTGAATTCGTCCGCGGAAAAATTGCGCAGCCGATGATTGAGGACTTCCGGCGCGATATCGGGCACCCGCGTGGCCACGGCCTTGCCCTTGGCCGACAGGATCAGGTGGATGACCCGGCGGTCTTCCTCGCTGCGCTCGCGCTTGAGCAGGCCCTTGTTTTCGAGCTTGTCCAGCATGCGCGTCATCAGACCGGTGTCGATGCCCAGCAGCCGGCTCACCTCCAGCGGAGTGTTGGCCACCCCGCGCAGCAGCGAGAGCAGGATGCCCATCTGTTGGCCGGTGATATCCAGCGGCCGCAGCGCGGCATCCATCTCCATCAACAGGCCATTGCGCGCCCGGTTCAGGTGAAAGCCGACACTCTGCGTAAGCTGGAAATTTTCGCGTGTGTAGTGTTTCACGGCATTTCAGGCAGATCAGCGGAACGCCAAATGTATCTGATGGATCAGAAAAAAGGAAGGGACGCACATGGCGTCCCTTCCTTTTTAGAACAGTTCGCCTCAGATACGCGAACCGGCACCGTTGTTCGTCGCGCCGCTGTTGCCGAGCACCGCCATCACCTGCTTTGCCACGGAATCGCCAACACGCTTGGCTTCGGCTTCGACGCTGTCGCGCTTCAGTTCGGTCGCGCCATGCACGCCCACGCCGGCTGCCGCCGATATCGCCACGTTGCTGGCCGCGACACCCACGCCCGCCATTTCCGCCATGCCAGGCATATGGCCGCTATCGGCATTGGTGTCGAACAGCGCCAGCGGGATCGGCTGCGCATGGGCCGGTTGGTACAGCACCTGCACCGACGCCGACACATCGCTCTTGCCCGCGCCCAGACCGATCAGCGTGCGGCGGCGCTGCTTGCCTTCATCGATCTTGTCGAAGCGGCCTTCCACGATCAGCGCATTGGCATCGGACGGTACCGGACCATCGAGGCGCACCGCATGCAGCCCCTTGGCCTGCAGTTGCTTGACGATCTCGTCGGCGGCGGCATTGCGGGCGGCCTGCGCTGCCTGGTTCTGCTCGTTGCCGGCGCTGTCTCCCGACGTCATGGCCTTGATCCGATGCATCATCGTGTTATCGACCTTGACCTCATTCGCGCTGACGTCGAAGCCACGGACATAAACGACGTCCGGCTGCACGTGCGAGATCGATGCGGGCACGGAGGCTTCGGAGATCATCGTCGTGGCCGAGGCGCAGCCGGCCATCAGCATCGAGGCGGCGGCCAGCGAGGCGATGGTCAGTTGCTTGGCGTTACGCGAGATGGCTTGGAAAGAGGTCTTCATGATCGGGTCCTTGCTGGTGGTTTCTTTGGCACCGGACATCGGTGCCGGGCAGACCCAGTATTGGATGAACGCATGCAACAAGCCAGGCGAGAACTATTTCACCCTATGTCACGCGGGCAGCGAGACCACCACTTCCAGGCCGCCGCCATCCCGCTCCCTGAATGACAGGGCGCCGCCGTGCAGGCGCGCAATGCGATCGACGATGGCCAGCCCCAGGCCGGTGCCCCCTTCCCCGCGCGTATTGCTGCCCCGGCTGAATGGCTCGCGCAGGCGCTCCAGTTCCGCCACGCTGATGCCGTTGCCGCGATCGCAGATCGCCACATGCGCATGATGATCGTCCTGCCAGGTGCGCACGAAGAGTCCCGTCTTGCCGTATTTGATCGCGTTCTGCATCAGGTTCATCAACATGCGCAGCATGCTGGTGGGCCGATACACCACGGGATGCAGCGGCCCGAGGTCGAGTTCGAATTCGTGCCCAAGCCCCGCAAAATCGGCCGCGAGCTGACTCACGAGCGCGTTGAGATCGCCAGACTCCGGCACCTCTTTCTCGCCACTGCCGGCGTAATCCATGAACTGCTGCAAGATGGTGTCGATGTGATCGAGATAACCCTCCACCGATGCCACGAATGCGTCGTCGGTGCCACGCGGCAGTGTCATGGCCATCGCCAGACGCAACTTGGTCAGCGGCGTGCGGATGTCGTGCGAGACCCCCGCGAGCATCAGCGCCCGCGTTTTCTCCGCCTGCTGCAACGCCTCGGTCATGTCATTGAACGCGCGGCTGACCTGCGCGATTTCGGTGGGCCCGTCAGTGGGCAGCGGGTCGGGCATGTCTCCCGCATGGATCTCGCGCGCCGCGCTTGCCAGGTCACGCAGGGGCCGATTGATGTGCCGCTGCAGCAGGTAGCCGGTCAGCGCGGCCAGCAGGCCAAGCGCCGCGAACAGCGCAATGGCGGCCGTGACGCTGCCGGCCTGCGAATCCGCCGTCATCGGCAATACGATCCAGGTTGGCGATCCGGCCGCGTGCACCTGGATCCATAGTTTTTCGTCGTCCTGACCACCCTGCCAACGCACATCGGTATCCCTGGCGAGGTCCCGCCGCAGCGCTTGCATGAATACCTCGCGCTGCCACGTGCGAAACGGATGCACGGTGTCGCTGCCGGGGCCTTCGGCAGGCGGCGGCTCGTCCTGGCCGCCGATGCGCGCGACGGCCGCGCGCGCTTCGGCGGGCGACATCCCATCCAGAGCGCGATCCAGCGTCGTGACGTAGTGCGAGAAAACGGTGGCGGCGCGCTCCACGCGGGCGCGCTGCACATAGTGCAGCAGTACGAACAGCGAGCAGGCCTGCGTCACGAAGACCAGGATCACCAGCAGGCCGATATTGCGCGCCAGCAGCGAACGCGGAAGCAGGCGCCGCATCACGCCTCCACGCCGGCCACCAGCATGTATCCCACGCCCCATACGGTCTTGATGAAGCGTGGCTTGGAAGGATCTTCCTCGACGATCTGGCGCAGCCGCAGGATCTGCACATCGATGCTGCGGTCGAGCGCGTCGTGGTCGCGGCCCCGGGCGCGCGCCAGCAGATTCTCGCGGCTGACCGCGCGGTTTGGCGACGAACCCAGCGCATGCAGCAGCAACATCTGGGCCGAGTGCACTTCCACCGGCTCCCCGCCGCGCGTCAGCGCCTGCTTGCCGACGTCGAAGCGAAACTCGCCAAAGCTCAGCGTCTGGCTGGTGACGGTGGGATCGCCCGCGGCAATTTTCTGGCGCCGCAGCAAGGCACGGATGCGCGCCACCAGTTCGTCGGGCAGAAAAGGCTTGGCCAGGTAGTCGTCGGCGCCGGTGTCCAGTCCGACGACCCGGTCGGCGGGATCGCCCTTGGCCGTCAGCATCAGGATCGGCATGGTCTGGCCTTCCGCGCGCAACCTGCGGCAGATGGTGAGGCCGTCCTCAGGCTCCATCATCAGGTCCAGCACCAGCAGATCGTACGGTTCGCGCTGCAGGTAGCGGTTGAGCTGCTTGCCGTCGGCCACGGCGCGGACCTGAAAGCCATGTCCGGTCAGAAACCGCTGCAGCATGTTGCGCAGCTCCGCCTCGTCATCGAGCACGATTATCCGGTGTCCCTGCTCCATTGGCGTGTCTCCGGTTCTTTTGCTTTTCTGGCCGTTGCCCCATCAACGTGACCGCATGCGCTGCGCCATGAACGCTTCGATCTGCGGCAGCGTGACGTAGCCGACGCGATGCGTGTCGATCTCTTCGAAGTGCTTCGCCACCATCGGCATGCCGGCCTGCGCCTGCTCACGGGTCAGTTTGCCGTCCCGCGTGGTATTGGCATTGGCAAAGCGCGTCTGCACTTGCGAGAGTACCTGTTCGGTCCGCTCCATGCGGTCTCCGCCGCCACCCATCGTCATGCCCTGCGCGCTGGCGCCTGCCGAAACAATACACAAGATCATTACTGCGATCATCTTCTTCATGATGAAACTCCGTTGGTTTGCCGACGTTCCGGGCTGACTGCCCTGGCCGGCGGGGGTAGGAAAAAATTGCTGGGGATGAATGGAATGTGCCGGGGCGTCGATCAGGCGTAGTGCGCCGGCACCCATACACGGCCCACCCAGTGGCCCGGCACCAGCACGGCGACCTTGACCGGCGCCACATAGACCGGGCGCGGTGCCGTAACGACGACGGTCGGCAGCGGCGGCGCCACGTGAACCGGAGGCGGCGTGACGACCACCGGGGCCGGCACGGGCACGACTACGGTCGGCGGCGGGGGCGGCGGCAGGACGGCCGGCGCGGGCGCCACGACGGTCACGGGAACCGGCGGCGGCACCACCACAGGCACCGGGGCCACGACGGCCACCGGCGGGGGCGGCACATAGACCGGCGCCGCACCGACCACGACCGTGGTGCCCGTGCTTACGGTTGCACCGTGGTAGACGGTGCTGCCGCTGCCCGTGGTCACCACGCCGGGCGCCACGCGGGTAGCACTGCCGGAATGGGTGACGGTGCCGCCATAGCTGTTGCTCACGGTTCCCGAGCGGTCACAGGTATTGCCCGCGCAGTTGGTCGATGCAGAGTGGTTGTACGAGTTGCCATTGCCGCCGGTCACGGTGCCCGATGAACTGTATTGCCCCACGCCGTTACGGGTCACGCTGCCGCTGGTGCTGGCCGTGTGGCCGTTGGAACCGGTCATGTCACCGGTGTGGTTGCAGGTGCCGCCCGCGCAGCTCGTGCTGCCGTCGTGCTGTACCGAACGACCGTTCGGGCCAACCGCGGTACCGGAATTCGAGAACTGGCCCGGTGCATTGCGCGTCACGGTGCCGGTGTTGGTGGCCGCGCCGCCCCAGGGGCCGACCGCACCGCCGGCATGCGAGCAACTGCCGCCGCCGCACGACATCGCATGACCGCCGCTGAATTCGCCACGCGGGGTATAGGCGTTGAAGTGGCCGCCGCTCCAGGCAAATGCGGAAGCGTTGGCAAGCAGAAGCAGCGTTCCGGCTGCGGCGATCAGAGTGCGGTTGGCCATGATGTCTGTCCCTCTTGGTTCGATTCGTTCGACGCAGCGTGTCGCGTCGACGGGCTGAACTCTAGGATGCGGACCGGAAGCTGTCGCCCTGCAATTCATGTCGGGATATGTCATGACAGGACCGGTGACATATCCCGACATGATTGTTCGATGCTCTGCCATCCAGTGGCCTTCTACGACAGGCCACGGTGTGCGATCATCGTGGCCTACCCCGCACTCTTGCCCCTGCCATGCCCGAACGCATCAGCGAAGACATCACGTTCCGCAAACTCGAAGCGCTGCTGGCGTTCATGGATACGGGCAACCTGGCCAAGGCCGCCGAAGCGCTCGACGTCAGCACTGTCAGCGTGCACCGGGCACTGCATTCGCTGGAAGAAGGGCTGCGCTGCGCGCTGTTCCGCCACGAGGGGCGCAACCTGCTGCCCACGGAAGCGGCCCATGTGCTGGCCGACGTGGCGCGCGATGTGATCAAGACCATGTCCGACGGCGTGCGCATGACGCGCGAGGCCGCGGGCTATTCGGCGGATCAGCTCAAGATCGGTTCGCTGTATTCGCTCACGATCCGCACCGTGCCGCAGGTGGTGATCGGCATCAAGATGCGCCGCCCCGAACTGCAGACGGAACTGGTGCTCGGCTCCAACGCCGACCTGCTCGACAAGCTGCGGCATGGCACCATCGACGCCACGCTGATGGGCCTGCCCGAGCCCAGCGCCGAGATCGAATCGATTCCGATGTTCGAGGACGATATCTTCTTTGCCACGCCGGCCGATTCGCACTACGCGCAACTCGACGCCGTGGACCTGCGCGATTGCCGCGACGAGCCGTTCGTGTCTCTGGGCGATGGCTTCGTGACATCGAGCGGCTTTGCCGAAGCCTTCCGCATCGCCGACTTCACGCCCAACGTGGTGATGAAGGTCGGCGACATTTTCTCGCTGATGAACCTCGTGGGCGGCGGCATCGGCTATTCGCTGCTGCCGGGCCGCGTGCGCGACGTATTCGCACGCAACGTGGCCTTTGTGCCGCTGACCGCCGACTATGGCATGAAGCAGACCATCGGCCTGAGCTTTCTGCGCCGCCGCGAGCGCGACCCCAACCTGCTGGCGCTGGCCGCCGTCTGCCGCATGCTCACGCAGTCCGGCGGCCGTGCGCCCTGCTGATCAACCACCCACCAGCGCCTTGGTGGCCAGGTACAGCACCGATGGCCCGAGCAGGCAGCCCAGCCCGGTGTGGAACGTCGCCACGAGCGCGCCGTAGGGCACCAGACGGCGGTCCGTGGCTGCCAGTCCGGCCGATACGCCGCTGACCGTGCCGGCCAGCCCGCCGAACACCATCGCCGCACGCGGATTGTTCAGACCCAGAAAACCAGCGGCGAACGGCGTGCCCACCATCACGATGATGGCCTTGATCAGCCCCGTGGCAATCGACAGCGCGATCACGTCCGAACTGGCACCCAGCGCGGCACCGGTAACGGGGCCGACGATATAGGTCACGGCGCCCGCGCCGATCGTCGTCATGCTGACCGCATCGCTGTAGCCAAAGGCCCGCGCCACCGCCGCACCGACGATGAACGGCACCACGGTGCCCAGCAGCAGCGACACGGCGCCCACCATGCCCGCCTTGCGGGCTTCGCGCACCTGCACCTCGAACGCCGTGGCCACGATGGCAAAGTCACGCAGCATGGCGCCGCCCATCAGGCCGATACCTGAAAACAGCGCGAAATCCGCGAGTCCTTTTTCCTTGCCGGTCACCACGCCGCCGTAGTACGCGAGCCCTAGCCCGATCATGATGGCGATGGCCGAGGCGTGCAGGCGGCCCTTGGTGAGGCGCTTCGATAGCTGGGACGATATCCACATCACGATGCCGACGGTGGCAAAGGCGGTCACCAGACCGTTGTGGAGCAGGACGTTGTCAAACATCATGGCCGGAGCAGCGATAGTCATGGCGGTCTCCCTGTCCCTTATTGCGAAACGGCTTCGGCCTGCGTCAGCGGCGGCAGCGGTTCATGGTCACCGGTACGGGCCAGCAGGGCGATCAAACACGCGCACGCGCCCACGGCCAGGATGGCCGCCAGCACCGCCACCGGGCCGCCACGCAGCGCGGCCACCACATTCTGCTGCGCCGCCATCGCCACCACCACGGGGATATACATCGCTCCCCAGAACCCCACACCCGCCTCCGTCTCCTTCGGCATGAGGCCCCTGTCGTGCAGATAGAGCCGGATGAATATCAGCAGCAGCATGGCGATGCCGACGCCGCCGACGTTGGACTTGACGCCGATAGCGGCGCCTAGCAGATCGCCAAGATAAAGGCCCACCAGGTGGCAGATCGCCAATAGCGCGGTTCCGTAGATGATCATCTTTGTCTCCAGTCAGTGTTGTGTTGTTGGCGCCAGCCTCGGGGCCGGACATTTGCAGACAACTCTAGGAATCGCGCCGCATCGCATCAATCAACACCACGCTCCAACCGTTACGGTCCGGTTAATCGTTTTGTTACGCCCGCCGTAACGGTCCGTCGCCGACGTTGATTGTTCGCCCACACCGCCGTGGCCTATCTTTCCGGTAACGACCGCAGCACACCGGAGACGTCATGCTGAACCCGATACCGGAACGACAATGGGATACCCGCCGCACCGAGAAGCGGCGGCGCCAGGCCCTGGGGGCGAAGATCGCCACGGGCAAGGTGGTGCCCACGGCAGATATCGTTCGCTTTCTGGAAACGATCGCCGCCCCCGGCGACCGCGTGGTACTGGAAGGCAATAACCAGAAACAGGCCGACTTTCTGTCGCGCGCGCTGGCTGAAGCCGACCCGTCGCGCCTGCACGACCTGCATATGATCATCCCGAGCGTGAGCCGGGTGGAGCATCTGGACCTGTTCGAGCGCGGCATCGCGCGCAAGCTCGACTTTGCCTTTGCCGGGGCGCAGAGCGTGCGGATCTCGCAGTTCCTGGAAGACGGGCTGCTCGAAGTGGGCGCCATCCATACCTATATCGAGCTGTATTCGCGGCTCTATGTCGACCTCACGCCGCACATCGTGCTGACCGCCGGGTACAAGGCCGACCGCAACGGCAACCTCTACACCGGCCCGAGCACCGAGGATTCTCCCGCGCTGGTGGAAGCCGCCGCGTTCCGCGACGGCATCGTGATTGCCCAGGTCAACGAAATCGTCGACGATCCGGCCGACCTGCCGCGCGTGGACATTCCGGGGTCCTGGATCGACTACGTGGTGCAGTCCGACAAGCCATTCTTCTGCGAACCGCTGTTCACGCGCGATCCGCGCCTGATCAAGCCGGTGCACATCCTGATGGCGATGATGGCGATCCGCGGCATCTACGAACGCCATAACGTCCAGTCGCTGAACCACGGCATCGGCTTCAACACGGCCGCCATCGAACTGATCCTGCCCACCTACGGCGAACAGCTCGGCCTCAAGGGCAAGATCTGCAAGTACTGGACACTGAACCCGCACCCCACCCTGATTCCCGCCATCGAAACGGGCTGGGTCGAAAGCGTGCACAGCTTCGGCAGCGAACTGGGCATGGAAGACTACGTGGCGGCGCGGCCCGATGTGTTCTTCACCGGCGCCGACGGCAGCATGCGTTCGAACCGTGCGTTCTGCCAGCTCGCCGGCCAGTACGCGGTGGATCTGTTTATCGGCTCCACGCTGCAGATCGACGGCGACGGACACTCGTCGACCGTTACACGCGGACGACTGTCCGGCTTTGGCGGCGCGCCGAACATGGGCCATAACCCCGGTGGCCGCCGCCATGCCACGCCGGCCTGGCTGGACCTGATCGAAACCGACGACCCGCTGGCCAGGGGCCGCAAGCTCGTGGTGCAGATGGTGGAGACGTTCCAGGCGGGCGGCAAGCCGACCTTCGTCGAATCGATGGACGCGGTGCAGGTGGCCAAGGACAGCGGCATGCCGCTGGCACCGGTGATGATCTACGGCGACGACGTCACGCACGTGCTGACCGAGGAAGGCATCGCCTATCTCTACAAGGCCCGCTCACTCGAAGAGCGCCGCCGGATGATTGCCGCGGTGGCCGGTGTCACGCCGATCGGCATGAAGCACGACCCGGCCACCACGCGCCAGATGCGCAGCGACGGCCTGATCGCGCTGCCGGAAGACCTCGGCGTGCATCGCGGGCAGGCCACGCGCTCGTTGCTGGCCGCACGCAGCATGTCGGATCTGGTGGAATGGTCGGGCGGACTCTACAACCCGCCCGCACGCTTCAGGAGCTGGTAATGGCCGCGCTGGCATCCCTCGCATGCCGTGACACCGCGCCGGCCGGCATGGCCGATGCAATCGGCGACCTGGCAGTGGCCGTGCTGGTGGACGAAGCCACGCTGGCCCCAAAGCCTGGCCTGGTCGATGCGCGCGGCAATGGCGCCCACGCGGATATGACACTGCCGCTGATGGTGGCCTCCGCGCACAGCCTGCGTGACAGCTTCGTCGTCATGGCTCGCGCCGGTCAGCAGGCGCAGCGCATCGACGTGGCGTTGCGCGAGCGCCTTGGCGCGCTGGGCCGCGAAGCCGAATCGGCCATGCTGCGCGCCACCGGCGGCATCAACACGCACCGTGGCGCCATCTGGGCACTCGGCCTGCTGGCCGGTGCGGCAGGCTGGCTCTGCAAGGCGCGCGGCGCCCGGGCGCACACCAAGGCCATCGTGCAGATGGCTGCGGTGATCGCGCGCCTGCCCGATCGCCATCGTCCCGCCCATACCGGCAACAAGGGAGAACTGGCGCGCGCCGCATATGGCGTGGGCGGTGCGCGCGAACAAGCCGAAGCCGGTTTCCCGCATGTGATGGGTGTCGCCCTGCCGATGCTGCACGAATGCCGCGCACGCGGCGACGCTGAACCGACGGCACAGGTCAACGCGCTGCTGGCCATCATGGCGCGGCTCGACGACACCTGCGTGCTGGCGCGCGCGGGCCGCGCAGGGCTTGCCGAAATGCAGGCCGGCGCCGAGGCCGTACTGGACGCGGGCGGCATCGGCACGCTGACCGGCAGACGGCGGCTGCATGACCTTGAAGCGACGATGCAGGCGCGGCAGGCATCGCCGGGCGGCGCGGCAGACCTGCTGGCCGCCACCCTATTCCTTGACCGGCTCCCGGCCGTGCAATCTGGAGAGAACTGATGGAACAGCTCCGTTTCGAATATGCCGCCGGCGATCCGGCGTCCCGCCGCGTGCTGGTGGGCGTGGTCGGCTCCGGCGACCTGGAAGTCATCATCGAACCCGGCGATGCCGGCAAGACGTCGATCGACGTCACCACCTCAGTCAACGGCTACTCGCGCGTCTGGGACGCACAGCTGACCCGGGTGTTCAACGCCGAGCCGCGCGCCGCGATGAAGATCCGCATTCATGACTTCGGTGCCACGCCGGGCGTGGTGGGCATGCGACTGGCCGAAGCGTTCGAAGCCCTCGACAGCAAGGAGCCGACATGACACGCGCCGCGCTTCTCTCACGCGAGAGCTTTGTAGAACTCGGCGCGCGCGAACGTGCGCTGGCCCTGCTCGATGCCGGCACCTTCCGTGAACTGGCCGGTCCCTTCGACGGCCTGACCTCGCCGTGGCTCGAACGCCAGGGCGTGGTGCCGCAAGGTGACGACGGCGTGATCGTGGCCAAGGGCACGATTGACGGCCTGCCTGCCGTGGTCATGGCCATCGAAGGCGCATTCCAGGGCGGCAGCCTGGGCGAAGTGGGCGGCGCCAAGATCGCCGGCGCGCTGGAACTGGCAGCGGACGACAATCGCAAAGGCGTGCCCACGCGCGCCGTGATCCTGTTCGAAACCGGCGGCGTGCGCCTGCAGGAAGCCAACCTCGGCCTGGCGGCGATTGCCGAGATCCATGCCGGCATCGTCGACCTGCGCCGCTACCAGCCCGTTATCGGCGTCATTGCCGGGCAAGTCGGCTGTTTCGGCGGCATGTCGATTGCCGCCGGCCTGTGCAGCGCGCTCGTGGTCACGCGCGAGGCGCGCCTGGGCCTGAACGGGCCGGCCGTGATCGAACAGGAAGCCGGCATTGGCGAATACGACTCACGCGATCGTCCGTTCATCTGGGGTCTGACCGGCGGCGAACAGCGCTATGCCACGGGCCTGGCCGACCGCTATGTGGAAGACGATGCGGCCGGAATCCGCGATGTCGTGGCCGAACTCGCAACGGCGCCGGTGCAAGAAGCCGCGCGCAGCGAAAGCTATGACGACTATCTGCGCCGCATCGCGGCCTACACCGCCGCCGATGCCATTCATCAACCCGATCCGGCCACGGTCCGCCGTCTCTATGGAGAACGACAATGAGCGAACAGCAAACATCGGGCCGGGGCGAAGCATGGCTCGCCGCCCTGAGCGGCAATGCACCCCGGCTGCCTGGCTATCCGCCGTCGGTCCAGGTGGCCGACATCGACATGGCAGGCCGCGCCGCGCGGCTGATCGCGGTGGTGCCCGACGCCTCCAGCCCGCTTCCGCGTGCGCGCCACGGCGAAGTGGGCCTGCTTGAAGGCTGGTCGCTGGCACGTGCGGTGCACGAAGCCATCGCGGCCGACAAGGACCGTCCCGTCAAGCGCGTCATCATCGCCATCGTGGACACGCCAAGCCAGGCCTATGGCCGGCGCGAGGAAGCATTCGGCATTCACCAGGCACTTGCCAGCGCCGCCGCGGCGTACGCCACGGCCCGGCTGCAAGGGCATCCCGTGATTGCGCTGCTGGTGGGCAAGGCCATGTCGGGCGCATTCCTGGCGCACGGCTATCAGGCCAACCGCATCCTTGCCCTGAAAGATCCGGGCGTGCAGGTTCATGCGATGGGCAAGGAAGCGGCGGCACGCATTACGTTGCGCAGCGTCGAGGATCTCGAAGCATTCGCCGCGACCGTGCCCCCGATGGCTTACGACCTGGACAACTACGCAACGCTGGGCCTGCTCTGGCGCACGATTGCCGTGCAGAATGCCGCCGCGCCCACCGCCGACGATCTCGGCACGGTGCGGCACCACCTTCAGGAAGCACTGGCCAATATCGATGCCGATCCGAAGCGGGACCTGCGCAGCCGCCTGCAAGGCGAAAACCGTGGCGCCACGCGCCGCGCGCGAGAAACGCTGGCCAGCCAGTGGCACGACTGACATGCAGCCGCTGCCGCACGACCTGATCTGGCTGCGCGATCCCGCCGCGTTCATCGCGGCGGGGGACGTGCCGGACTGGGCCGATGCGGACTGGCTCGCACAGGCGCCACTCGTGGTGCGGCGTGACCGCGATGCCTCGGGGCGAATTCCGGTGGGCATACGTGGCCGCCAGCGTGCGCAGCACCATGCCACGTGGATCGAAGCCGGGCAGTGCGCGACGCTCGTCTCGCCCTTCGATATCGCACGCGAGGGCTTCTGGCGGCTGCATCCGCGCCGTGACGAGATTCCGGCGTTGCATGCCCTGGACCCGATTGCCCGGCAACTGGCGGCATTGCCCCATCGCTGGGGCGTGACGGGGGCGGTGGGCTTCACGCTGGCGTCGGGCATCGACGTGCTGCATGCGGGCAGCGATATCGACTTGCTGCTGCAATCGCCCGAACCGCTTTCTCCGCAAACACTGGCCGCGCTGCAGGCGCTGGTCGACACGGACACGGTCCGCCTCGACATCCAGATCTCGACCCCGCACGGCGCCTTTGCCCTGCGCGAAAGACTGCGCACCCAAGGCCGCGTGCTGCTGAAGACCGACGCGGGTCCGGTGCTTTGCGACGATCCCTGGCAGGCGCCATGCCAACCCTGCTGACATTCCCCGGACAGGGCGCGCAGCGGCCCGGCATGCTGCATGCGCTGCCCGACCATCCTGCCGTAGCACGCACGCTTGCCGAGGCCGGCGAAGTGCTGGGCACCGATATCCTGCGGCACGACGACGCGGCGCATCTGGCCTCCACGGTGTCCGTGCAGCTTTGCCTGCTCGTCGCTGGCGTGTCCAGCGCCCGTGCCTTGCTGGACGATGGCGGCGGCGCGCATGCCGTGGCGGGCCTGTCGATCGGCGCCTATGCCGCGGCGGTGACCGCCGGCGCATTGCCGTTTGCCGATGCCGTGCGCCTGGTCGCGCTACGCGGCAGGCTGATGGAGACCGCTTATCCATCGGGTTATGGCATGACCGCGATCCTCGGTCTGGAGCCAGCGCCACTGGAGGCGATCGTCGCCGACGTCCATCGGCCCGGCATGCCGGTCTTCATCGCCAACTACAACGCCGAATCCCAACTCGTCATTGCCGGCTCCGATGCCGCGATGGCGCGCGTGGCCGACCTGGCACTGGCTGCGGGTGCCCGCACCGCGCAGCGCGTGGCGATTGCCGTGCCGTCGCACTGCGCGCTGCTCGACGATGCCGCCGCGACGCTGGCCCGCGCGTTCGCCGAGGTGTCGGTCAGGCGTCCGACGCTGCGCTATTTCAGCGCCAGCGCGGCGCGCGAGCTGCGCGATCCGGCACGCATCGCCGAAGACCTCGCACGCAATATGGCGCTGCCCGTGCGCTGGCACGAGACGATGCTGCTAGCGCGCGCCTGCGACATGCGGCTGGTGGTGGAAATGCCGCCTGGCAACGTGCTGACGCGGCTGTGCCAACCGCTGTTTCCGCAGGCCGTGGCGCTGTCGGAAACACGCGCGGACAGCGCGCGGGTACTGATGGCACGCGAAGCGGCGAACTGATTCCCGCTCCCGAAGATCCCGAAGACTATGTGCGCGGCGTCTGTAGCGTCGCCTCCACTGCTTCTCTCAACGCCTGCAGCGGCCGGCTGTCCTCGTCCGCCTTGCGCAGTACCAGCGACATCTGCAGCACGGGCGCGTCCGGCCCCAGCCGGACCCGGCGCACGGGATAGCGGTCCGCCACGGTAGGGTCCATCAGTTGCACCACCGACACACCGAGTCCCGCGCTGACCATTGCCACGATGGCCGTCACGCTGTCGAACTCCATCGCGCTGCGCTTATCCGGCAACAGACGGTGGACGTGGCGCGCCGCCATCGCTCCTGACACAGTGGCCCGGTCATAGCGGATCCAGTCGTAGCGCGCCAGCAGTTCCGCCGGCGATTCGCCTCGGCTGCCGCTATCCGGCGGTGCCAACAGCATCAGCTCGCGCGTGGCTACCGGATACCAGCGCAGGCTGGCGACCCGGCCCGACTCAGGCCGCGCCACCACGGCGGCGTCGAGCTGACCGGCCTTGACCATTTCCATCAGCCCCGTGCTGCGGCCGCGCACCGGCTTGACGGTCAGACGCGGATAGCGCTCGCGCAGGTAGCGCAGTGTCCCCGGCAACAGCACCGGCTGCATCGATTCGATCACCCCCAGCCGCGCGCTGCCTTCCACGGCCACGCTCGTGCGCCGGCGCAGAGCGCCCAAATGCCTGAGGCCGCCCTCCATCGACGCCGCCACCTCGCGCGCCAGCGCATTGGGCCGCACCTGAAGCCCCGAACGGTCGAACAGTGGCTGCCCCAGATACTGCTCAAGCTGCTTCATCTGCATGCTGACCGCGCTCGGCGTCAGATGCATGGTGGCGGCCGCGGCAGCAAACGAGCCCTCCTCGATCACTGCCGCCAACGTGGCGAAGGTCTCCAGCTTCATCAAGAATCCTTATGAAGGACGTCAAACAACGTCACTTTCTCTTGGTATCGGTCGAGCATAGACTGGCTTCACGACGTCGCGCAAGGCTGCACAGCCCCCGCCCAACCCTGATAAAGAAGCCGATTCCCATGTCTGCACAAAGCCCCCAAGCCTGGCTCGCCGCCGATGCCCAGCGCGATACCTCGTGGACCCTGCGCCTGACCGCCGCCGAAGTCGCCAGCTTCGACCATGCCCTGGCCCACGCCAGGACGCTCGGCAAACCCCTGCTGGAGATGACCCGCGACGACTTTCCGCTCGATGACGGCGCCCGCCAGGCGCTGGCACGCGCCGTGGCCCTCACCCAGGGCCGATGGGGCATGTGTCTGGTCAAGGGCTTTCCGGTGGACCGCTGGAGTGAAGACGACACCCGCCTGGCCTATTGGGGCATGGGCCTGCACATGGGCGTGGCCCGCACGCAGAACCGCGCCAGCGACTTTATGAACGACGTGCGCGACGTTGGCGCCGCGTACAAGACCACCAACGGCCGTGGCTACAACACCAATGCCGGGTTGGATTTCCATACCGATTCGGGCGACATCGTGGGCCTGATGTGCCGCCGCGCGGCCAAGTCGGGCGGCGAAAGCAAGGTCGTCAGTTCGATGGCGCTGCGCGATGCCGTGGCGCAACGCCGTCCGGATCTGGTGCCCGTGCTGCAGCAGCCGTTCTATTACAGCTACCAGGGCGCGCAGGACCCATCGCAGCCACCCTTCTACCCGCTGCCTATCCTGGGAAGCCATCCGTCGGCGTTTGCCTTCCGGATCAACCGCAAGAACGTGGTGGCGGCACAGCGCGATTTCGAGGACGTGCCCCGCCTGACGCAGATGCAGATCGAGGCGCTGGATCTGCTCGACACACTGCTCACCGATCCCGAACTGTGTTTCTCGATGCAGCTCGAACAGGGTGACATGCAGCTCCTGAACAACTACGTGACCGTGCACTCGCGCACCAATTTCGAAGACTTCGAGGAATTCGACCGCAAGCGCCACCTGCTGCGGCTGTGGCTGGCGGTGCCGGGTTCGCAGCCGCTGCCCGGCGACTGGGCGGTCTATTTCACCGACGTGCGGGCTGGCGCGGTGCGCGGCGGCCTGCGTGGCAGTGCCCGCAGCGCGGCGTTCGACGCATTCGAACAGCGCCAGGCGGACGCGATGGGCATGCCGCTGAAGCCCTGGCCCGGCAGCCGCGCGGCCGCGAACGTGGAGGACGCCGCCGCCTGAATCGCCCCGCAGCACGATCCCGCACTACGGCCGGCGCCCTCCGGCCGCGTATGCCCGACACGGCGCCCGCCCGACGAGGCGCCGGACTCATAAAGAGAAACGGAGACAACCCCATGCAACGACGCGACTTCCTTGCGCTGCTATCGGCAGCACTCGTGTTGCCCCCCGATCTTCTTCACGCTGCCCCGTCCGCCCCGTCCGTGACCAAGCTGCTGGTCGGCGCCACACCCGGTGGCGGCACCGACATCGTCGCCCGTTCGCTGGCGGCGGACCTGGAGCAGCGCCTCAAGCACACCTTTATCGTCGAGAACCGTGGCGGTGCGGCCGGGAATATCGCGGCGACCGCCGTGGCCAAGGCCGACCCCGATGGCGGCACGCTGTTGCTCAGCTATACGAGCCACGCCATCAATCCGGCACTGTTTGAAAAGAAGCCCTTCGATCCGATCAAGGACTTCACGCCAATCTCGCTGATCGCCAGCTCACCGCTGATTCTGGTGGCACGTCCGGGTCTGGAGGCCAGCAACGTGCGCGAGCTGATCGCACTGGCCAAATCGAAGCCGGGCAAGCTCAGTCTGGCCGTTGCCGGCGTGGGCAGCGCCAATCATCTGGCTGGCGAAATGTTCAAGCACGAGGCCGGCGTCGATATCGTCAGCGTGCCGTACAAGGGCGCCGGCCCCGCCGTGGCCGACGTGGTGGGCAGCCAGGCCGATCTGCTGCTCGGTAACGTCGCCACCGTGCAGCCGCTGCTGCAGGCCGGCAAGATCAAGGGGCTCGGCGTCAGCAGCCAGAACCGGCTGGCCGCATTCCCCAAGCTGGCGCCGATTGCCGAGACGATCCCGAACTTCGACTACCGCTCGTGGTACGGACTGCTCGGCCCAGCCGGCATGGCACCGGAAACGGTGCGGGAACTGGAGGCCGCTGCCGCCGCGGCCGTGGCATCGCCCGCCATGCGCAAGCGGCTGATCGGCGAGGGACTCGATCCGGTGGGCAACAACGCCGCACAGTTCACGCAGTTCCTGCAGAGCGAGATCACGCGATGGGCCAAGGTGGTATCCGTGACGCAGACGCGCATCACATGATGCGTGACCGTTGTGTCCAGCGCGCAACTGCCGCGTCGGCAGGATGCGCACGGACGCGGTCACGGCCGTATGATGGGTGCTTCCGTCCGCCCCCGCACCTCCCACCATGCCGCTCGGGTATCTGCGCAGTCTCACCGCCCATCGCCGCAGCCCGGTTGCCAACCGCCGGCTGGCCCGAGTGCTCTGTTTCGTGGCGGGCGCCGCCAATGCAGGCGGCTTTCTGGCGGTTCATCAGTACACGTCGCATATGTCTGGCGTGGTCTCTTCCATCGCCGACGAACTGGTGCTGCAGCGCTATGGCCTGGTACTGAATGGCGTTGGCGCGCTCGCGTCGTTCATTGGCGGCGCGGCCTGCTCGGCAATCCTGATCAACTGGGCCAGACGCATGCGGCTGCGCAGCGAGTACGCCATTCCGCTGCTGCTCGAAGCGCTGCTGCTACTGGGCTTCGGTCTGCTGGGCACGCACCTGGACGACATGGAATGGCTGTTCGTGCCCGCCACGGTGATGCTTCTCTGCTTCATGATGGGGCTGCAGAATGCGCTGATTACCAAGTTGTCCAATGCCGAAATCCGCACCACGCACGTCACCGGCATGGTCACGGACATCGGCATCGAGCTTGGCAAGCTCTGCTACTGGAACGCCCCGGTGCGTCCCGGCGTGCGGCCCGTTACGGCCGACCGGCACAAGCTCCGGCTGCTGGCCGTGCTGGTAGGGCTATTCTTCCTGGGTGGCCTGATCGGCGCGCAGGCCTTCAGCGCGATCGGCTACTCGGCGACGTTGCCGCTGGCGGCGCTGCTGCTTGGGGTGGCGATCCTGCCGGTGGCGGACGACATACTGACGCGCACGTTGCTGCGCGCGCACCGCCACCATCTGGTCAGGCGCACGCGCCGCTGGGGCGCCCGGCGAACGTCGGTACAGCCTCCGCTCACCGTGCCGCCGAAACCACCTCAAGACTGATCAGGTTCGACACGTAGCGCCCCGCCTTGCCGTCATTCGGGATGACCAGACGCGCAAACCCGTTGGTGGTCAGCGGCGCGCCATTCATCGCATAGGCGACGATGTCGGGCTGGTTGCCAAAATCGGGCGAGATTTCGGCCAATGAGATCACGGTGCGATAGCCGTCGCTGCCCGTCGCCACCACGTAGAAGCCAAGCAGATCGTTCTTGACCGCCGCGTTGGTGGCCAGCCCGGCTGCATTGACCAGATCCCACAGGCTCACGCCGGTGTAGCTATTGGCCCCGACCGTGCGCGTAACCGGTGTGAGCGCCTGCAAGGCGGCCAGGTTGAAAGTGGCCGGCCGCGCCACCGCACCGCTCAATTGAAACTGCGTGCTGACGCCGCCGCCCACGCCGGCGGCCGTTGAAACGGCGCTGCGCACTTCCAGCTTCACAAGGCCGGATACGTAACGGCCGCCTTTGACGTCGCCAGGCGCCGTCACCCGCAGCGGGCCGTCCGGCGCCGCCAGCGCAACACTGGCGCCATTGACCGTCTCGGCGTACACCACCTGGCTGGCGCGGTTGCCAAAGTCCGGACTCAGCTCTCCCATCGAAAAGACCGCGCGATAGTTGTCGCTGCCCGTGGCCACCACGTACTTGCCCAGCAGATCGTTATGCACGGCCGGATTGGTCTGGATGCCGGCCTGATTCAGCAGCGTCCAGAGGCTGGCGCCCGTGTAGGTGTGGGTCTGCGGGCCGCTGCCACTGGAAAACGACACGGTCTGCGTGGCGGCAGGCATGGCTTGCAGTTGCGCCAGCGAAAGCGATGCCGGCGTGGCCTGCGGAGTGGCGGGCGTGGCCGCCGGCGGATCAGTCGAAGCGGATGCGTCGTCCGATCCGCCACAGGCAGTGGCCACCGGCAACAGCGCCATCCAGCAAAGGTGCAGCGCCAGCCGGCGCCAGCCACGAACTTCTCCTCGGTGCAATGCCATCGAACGATCTCCTTCCCGGTTTGCGGCGCCCTGCCCGATGCGGCGGCTCCGGGCATGCCGCATACCCGTCATGCCCTTCCGCATATGGCCTCTGGCCCGTCGTTATGTAATCGTGTATATAGCGGTTAACGATGACAGAAGCCGCGCGGAAAGACAACGGTCATCCACATGAACCCCCAGGAAGGAATTGCGATGCAACCAGCCCTTGCTGCCGGCGCAGCCACCGAGGCCGCCAATTACTCCGACGCCGTCGACGTATTTGGCGACCTGCCCTATGCCCGCCGGTTCGACCGGGAATCCCTGCTGGGGCTGGCGCAGATCTCGGCTGGCGCCGCGACGGTGGAGTGCTACACGGGCCGCCATATCCGTGACGTGAGCCAGCAGCGCGGCGTGCTGCTGACGGCGCTACTGGACGAGGCGGGCATGAAGACCCTGCCCCGCGCCCAATGCAAGCAGTTGATCGTCGCGGTGCATGCGGCCGACGGCTATGTCTGCCTGTTCACCTGGCACGAACTCTACAACTCCCCTATCGGCGAGCGCGCGATGCTGCTTGTCGAGCAGGATGGGGAAATCCTGCCCATCGCGGCAGGTGGAGTGCAACTGACTTCGCTGGGGGATCTGCGGCTAGGGCCGCGCAGCGCCGTGGCCGTGACGGCGATCGAAGTGCGCCGATGGGTGGCCGGCCCAGGACAGGGCGGACCGAGGGCGCTATAGCGGTTCGGACTGCGCCGTCTCCACGGCGTCGCGGATGCCGGCGGCCAGCCGCATCAGGCGCGGCGCCAGGTCCCGGGCAACGTCCCGCACCGATGCGCGCGTGGACAGGCTGACGTTCAGCACGTGCACTGGATAGTGTTCGAGCACCAGGGGCGTTGAAATGGCCACCACCTCGGGCTGCCAACTGGCCGCGCACCAGCCGTGCCGCGCCACGTGCGCCACCGCCGCCTCGATGTCGGCCTGCAGCGCCGGCCAATGCGCGGAGCGCGTCGCAAAATCGGCCATCCGGGCCGCGTAGTCGGCCTCGGGCGCCACGGCCAGCCACGCGCGGCCCAGCGACGTCAGCGCCATTGGCACGCGCTGTCCCGCCACCACGCTGCGCAGCGACGCCTTGCGGCCATGCCGGATCGATTCCAGATACACCATCTCGTCGCGGTCAGCCAGTGCAAGGCCCACGTTCAGATGCTCGGCCTGCGCCAGCTCGCGCATCATCGGCGCGGCCTGCTGAAGTACCGTGGAGCCGCTGCGCATCGCGTGCGCCAGGCTCAGCACCGGCACGCCAAGCCGGTAGGCACGCAACGCCACGTCATATTGCAGGAACCCCATGTCGACCAGGCTCTGCGTCAGCCGGCTGACCGTCGAGCGCGCCAGACCGGTGCGTTCGGCCAGTTCGCCGTTACCCAGCACCTCGGACCCAGGGCGAAACGCGCGCAGGATCTCGATACCGCGCTCCAGCGACCGGTTGGCCTGCAGGTTTGCCGGGCGGCCCCGTGCCCGGCGCTGGGCGTCACTCGCGTCCACGGTTCCCGTTCACATCGCGCGCAAACCAGTCGAGCAGCAGCGCGTTGATCGCGTCATGCGCTTCGTACTGAACCCAATGACCGGCACCGTCGATGATCGCGCCCTGGCGGCGTGGACGGCCATCGACGAAGTTCGCCAGCACGGTTGCCGGATCGGCAGTGACATCGTCCTCGCCATAGGCGAGCAGGACGTCACCGGCAAACCGGTCGAGCGCGTTGGCAAGGCCGCCAGAACGCGAGATCTGCTTGCTGCGGAAGCGCGCGTGCCGGCACGACTCGGTATAGGCCAGCAGGGCCAGCGCATCGATCTTGCCCGCGTCCGACATCATGAAGGCGCCAATGTTGTGGCGCATGGCCTCGGTCAGCGCGGCCGTGTCGGCCGCGCGACGCCAGTCCACGAGGTCGATCGTCTGGCGACGCACCCCGGCGTGACCACCCGGACCCAGCAGCGCCAGGCCGCGCACCGACGGCAAGGCACTCGCCAGGTTCGACGCGGTCAGGCCGCCAAACGAAAAACCGGCCAGTTCGACCGGCCCGTCCACCGGTAGCTGCGCGAATCCCGCCACCACCGTATCGACCAGCGTCTGCAGTTCTCCGTTGGAAGGATCGCCCGATGCGCCGTAGCCGGGCAGGTCCGGCACCCAGACCGTATGCCGCGCGGCCAGTGCCGAGATATTGCGCACCCAGTGCAGCCAGCTGCCGTGGCCACCGTGCACCAGCAGCACATGCGGCCCCGCGCCGAACTGGCGCCACACCATGCGGCAGCCGTTGGCATCGGTCACGTGAACGCGGGCCTGTTGCTCCAGCCGGTGGACGAACGCCGCGGCCTCCCTTACGTCGGTCGCCTCAACCACTTCCACCGCATCCACTGCACCGGCAACTGCTTGCGTCATCCTGCTGTCTCCTGTCCCGTCATGCGCCGAGCACCGCCACGCCGTCCGCCGCGCGCACGCCCTGGCCCGCCGGCAGCACGAAGATCGGGTTGATCTCGGCCTCCACCAGACGCGGCCCCAACGCGGCCGCCATTCCGGAAAACGCCACGATAGCACTGACGAGCGCTTCGACGTCGGCCTTCGGACGTCCGCGATAGCCATCGAGCAGCGGCCAGGTCTTCAGATCGTGCACCATCGACAGCGCTTCGGCGCGCGTCAGCGCCCCCGATGCGGGGAGCAGCCGCAGCGTGGTGTCCTGGAACAACTCAGCCGTCACACCGCCCATTCCCAGCAGGATCGCCGTGCCCAGCGCATCGCGATGCGTGCCGAGAATCAGCTCCACGCCACCGCTGACCATTTCCTGCACGAGAAAGCGGTCCGGCGCCTGGCCCGTGTGCCGCAGGACATCTTCGCGCATCGCGGCAAGTCGCGCGCCAATCGCTTCCGGTGCCACGTTGACGGCCACGCCGCCGATATCGCTCTTGTGCGTGATCGATGACGACAGGATCTTGAGCACTACACGGTCGCCCAGCGTTCGCGCGGCGGCTTCGGCGGCCGCTTCGCCATCGACAGCGGTCTCGCGCACGCCCGGCACGCCAAAGCGCGCGAACAGTTGCTTGGCGGCGTGTTCGTCCAGCGCACCGTTCGGAAGATCGTCGATGGCCGATGGCACCGGCTCCGCCGCCTGCGCCGCAACCGGCGGCTGTCCCGCCGCCAGCATCGCGGCGAACGCCACCGCGCAGCTTTCCGGCGCGCTGAAGGCCGGCACACCGCGCTGGTTCAGCACCGCCGCCACCTGCGGCGCGTGCGGGCTGACGTAGGCCAGCACAGGCTTGTCGCTTTCGGGCAGGCAATCGTTGATGGCGTCGGCCATCAGGTCCGGCATCGCCAGCCCGGACGAGCCGACGATGATCGTCACGGCATCGTAGCTGGGGCTGGCCAGCAGTGTGCGAATGGCGCCGCGCAGCAGGTCCGGCTGCAGGCCGGCCAGCGTGACGTCGATCGGATTCCGATCGAGCGCGGCGTGGTCGCCCTTTTGCAGCGCTCGCAATCGTTCGGCGGTCATGCCGTCCGGCGCCGGTGTCTCAAAGCCCGAGACACCAAGACTGTCCGACACCAGCGTGCCGGCGCCCCCCGTGGAGGTCAGCACCGCGATGCGCCGGCCATGCAGCACGCGGCCGGTTGCCAGTGCGGCCGGAATATCGATCAGGTCCGAGAACGTCTGCGCGCGGATCACGCCGATCTGCCGGAACAGCGCGTCGTACATGCGATCGGCACCCGCCATCGCGCCCGTATGCGAAACGGCGGCACGGGCCCCGGCTTCCGATCGTCCGATCTTGAATGCCACCACCGGCTTGCCGGCGGCCGCGGCCTTCAAGGCCGCCGCGCGGAAGCGTTCGACGTTGCGCACGCTCTCCACGTAAAGCGCGATCACGCGCGTAGCCGGATCATCGGCCAGGTAGTCGATGAAATCCGCCAGCTCCAGGTCCGCCTCGTTGCTCGTCGATATCAGCTTCGACAGCCCGATGCCACGCGCGGCAGCACGCGACAGCAGCGCGCCAAGAATGCCCCCGCTCTGCGACACCACGCCGATGCTGCCGGTCGGAAAATGGTCCATTGCCAGCGCACCGCTCGCCGATAGCGGAATGTTGTCGGTCAGGTTGACCAGTCCGATCGTATTCGGCCCCAGCACACGCATGCTGCCCGCCGCTGCCATCAACTCGGCCTGGCGGCGCGCGCCCTCGTCACCGGTTTCCGTATAGCCGCTGGCCAGGACGATGGCCGCGCCCGTGCCCCGTGCGGCCAGTTCGCGCACGGCCTGGTGCGCGCGCTCGGCGCCCAGCAGCACGATGCCAACGTCCGGCACTTCGGGCAGTGAACCGATATCGGGATAGCAGCGGATGCCGTCGATGGCATCGACCTTGGGATTGACCGGATAGATCTCGCCGGTAAAGCCGTGGCGCGTCAGATAGGAAACGGGCCGGCCAGCGGTCTTGTTCGGATCGGCCGACGCGCCGATCACGGCCACGCTGCGTGGCTTGACGAGACGTGCGATCGCGCTGCCGCCGGCGGAAAACTGTGCTGCCATGATGCTCACCCCTTGTTGGCGGACTTGGCCAGGAATGCCAGTACGGATTCACGATGCTCGCGGCTGGTGTAGCAGATGCCTTGCGCCTGGCTGCCCTGCGCAAAGACCTGGTCGGCCGTGAGTTCGAACGTCTGGTTCAGGATCGACTTGCCCAGCGCCAGCGCCGTGCCCGAGCCATGCGACATCTCCGCCGCCCAGGCCACGGCATCGTCGACCAGCGCCTCCGATGTGGCGCTGAGGCGATCGGCGATACCGAGTTGCAGCGCTTCGTCGGCCTCCACCTTGCGGCCGCTGAAAATCAGCTGTTTCGCATTGGCCAGCCCGACGCGGCGCGGCAGGAAGTACATGCCTCCACCATCGGGAATCAGTCCGCGATGGATATATGACCAGGTAAAGCTGGCCGCCGGCGAAGCGATCACCAGATCGCAGGCCATCGCCAGATCGGCACCGAGTCCGTTGGCGCCGCCATTGACGGCGGCAATCACGGGCTTGGGCATGTTATGCAGCAGCGCCACCGAATGATGCACGCGCTGCTGGCGCGTCCAGCCGTTGAAGCCGACTTCGCCCGGCGGGGCGTCCATGCGGCGCTGCATGCCGGCCACGTCGCCACCGGCGCAGAAGCCCTTGCCGCTGCCGGTCAGCACCAGCGCCCGGACATTGCGGTCCGCGGTCACACGCTCCAGCGCATCGATCAGTTCGGTACGCATGTCATCGCTGATCGCGTTGCGCTTGTCCGGCCGATTCAATGTCAGCACGGCAACGCCGTCACGCAGCTCAAGTTGGATCAGGGTGTATTCGGTCATGATGGTTTTCGTAGAGATCAATCTTGTTCGATTCGTGTTCGATGGCGGTCAGTTCAGACTGATACGGGCGTCCTTGACGACCTTGCTCCAGCGCACCTGCTCGCCGTGCACGTAGCGGCCGAATTCCTCCGGTGTGCCGGGGCTGACAATCAGACCCTCGGCTTCGGCGCGCTTGCGGAACGCTTCGGCGGTCACCGCTTTCCGGGCGGCGGCGTTGAGACGGGCGATTACGGGTGCCGGCGTGCCAGCCGGTGCGAACAGCCCGTACCAGCTCTCGGCCGCATAGCCCGGCACGCCGCTTTCGGCAATCGTCGGCACCTTGGCCAGGTCGGGGCTGGTCGACCGCTGCGACGTGGTCACGCCCAGCGCGCGCAGCTTGCCGGATTCGAGCAGGTTGCCCACGGCTGACGCGGTGGCAAACATCAGGTCCACCTGACCGCCCAGCAGATCGGTAATCGCGGGGCCGGCGCCCTTGTAGGGGATGTGATTGAGATCGACGCCGGCCAGGCTCTTGAACAGTTCACCGGCCAGATGCGCCGATGTGCCCGGCCCTTGCGAGGCAAACGAGATACGCCCCGGCGTGGCCTTGGCTGCCGCGATCACATCGCGCACGGACTTATAGGGGCTGTCCGCGCGCACCACGAGCACATTGGGGGATCGGCCCACCAGCATCACCGGCGTGAACGCCTTGGCGGTGTCGTAGGGCAGCTTGGGTTGCAGGCTCGGATTGACGGCGTGCGCAAATGTGGCCATCACGAGCGTGTAGCCGTCGGCCGCACTCTTGGCGACGTTGTCGGTGCCGATGATGGTGCCGCCGCCGGGCTTGTTGTCGACGACAACGGGCTGGCCAAGGTCCTGCGACATCGCCGCGCCCATTGCACGGGTGATCAGGTCAGTACCGCCGCCGGGCGAGAACGGCACGACGATACGGATCGGCTTGTCGGGAAAAGCGGCGTGGGCTTGCGATGTGCCGCCGGCCAGCATGGCGAACGGCAGGACCAGCGCGGCCAGGCGCCGCGCGGCGCGGAATGCAGCGGTTGCCAAGGTTGTCTCCTGTCTGTGTTTTCGTATGACAGGAGGTTAGGCCGAGGACGCTTCGAACGCAGCCGGCTAATTCCACAGCGTGGAAATAGCGGCAAGACGGGCTCCCCTCTCCCGCAGCGCGGGAGAGGGGTTGGGGGAGAGGGCGTTGAGGTTCAAATTGCGACTTGTCTCGGCTTGAACCGCCAGCCCTCTCCCCCGCCCCTCTCCCGCTCGCGGGAGAGGGGAGAACACAGTCACCCAGTCAAACCGCCGACGCTTCCTTGCCCTGCTTGACCTTGGCATCCAGCACCGGCGGCGCGGTGACGATCGATGTCAGCGCAGGCTCGGCCGGCTTCAGTGCGGCCAGGTCCGGCAAGGGGCGACGCAATGACGGAATCGCCGCAAACACCTGCTCCATCGCGTACGACACGCCCAGCGTTTCATGATCCTTGCGGAAGCCGCCAACGATCTGCAGGCCGAACGGCATTCCCGCATGGTCGCGTCCGCACGGCAGCGACAGCGCCGGATGCGTGGTCAGCGTGACCACGTACGTCAGCGACAACCAGCGATAGTAGTTCTCCTGCTTCACGCCGTTGATCGCCTCGGCGTAGAGCGACGTCCACGGGAAGGGCGACACGGGCGTGGTCGGCGACAGGATGACATCGTAGTCCTGGTACAGCTTTTGGAAGCGCTGCAGGACGCGCGTCTGCTCGGCCTGCGCCCAGGCGCTGTCCAGCAGCGACATGCGCGCGCCCATCTCGAAGTTGGCGCGCGTGTTCGGCCCGAGACTCGACGGGTCGCGCTCATACGCCTCCCGCATGCCGGCGACGAAGCTCTCGGCGCGCAATACGTCGAAGCAGCGATGGGCGGCTCCCAGGTCTACCTCGATGGCATCGCAGCTACGGAACAGATGTCGCATGGCCGCGATCTTCTCGCGGAACGTGCGGCGGATGTCGTCGTCCACATCGCAGCAGCCAAAGTCTTCGGTGTAGCCCACACGCAGGCTGCCCAGGTCCATCGGCATCGGCGTCAGGAACGACAGCGGATCGAGCGGATAGGTCAGCGGGTCGCCCGCCGACACGCCAGCCGTTGCCGCGAGCTGCAGGCACGCATCGGCCACCGTGCGGCCCATCGGCCCCACCACCGAGATCGGCGTCCAGCCCAGCAGCTTGCGCGAGCTTGGCACCACGCCTGGCGATGGCCGGAAACCTACCACGCCGCATTTGGCGGCGGGAATGCGCAGCGAGCCGCCGGTATCCGAGCCCGTGCAGACCGGCAGCAGGTCGGCCGCCAGCGCCGCGGCCGATCCGCCCGACGAACCACCCGCATTGAGGTTCGGATTGAACGGATTGCCCGTTGCGCCCCAGACGTCGTTGCGCGAATTGGCGCCGGCTCCCATCTCGGGAATATTGGTCTTGCCGGCCACCACGGCACCGGCGGCGCGCAGGCGCGCGACCAGCACGTTGTCCTCCGCCGGCACGTTGTCTCGATACAGCGGCGATCCATACGTGGTCAGCAAGCCAGCCGTCGCCTCCAGGTCTTTCACGCCCAGTGGCAGGCCGTGCAGCAGCCCCAGCGGCTTGCCGTCCAATACCGCACGTTCGGCTGCGCGCGCTTCCTCGCGGGCACGGTCGAAACAGGTGGCCGTGACGGCGTTGAGGAAAGGATTCACCCGCTCGATCTGCGCGATGCATGCATCCAGCAACTCGACAGGCGAGATCTCCTTGCTGCCGATCATGCGCCGCAGCTCGGTGGCTGGGCGTGCAACCAGCGTCTTTTGTGCTTCGTTCACTACTGTCTCCCGTGTGGCAGGACCATTATTCGGCCGTAATGTTCGCACGCTGTGCCGTGGCGCGCATCAGCGGCAGCTCCTTGTTGATCAGCGCCGATACCGCCGCGCCGTTGCCATCGAGCGGTTCGAAGCCGGCGTTGGTCAGCTGTTTGCGCGTGTCGGGGTCGGCCATTACCTCGGCCAGCGCCTTTTCCAGTTTCTGCTTCACGTCGGCGGGCAGGCCGCGCGGCGCCACCAGCGCCAGCCAGGTATCGGCATCGATGCCGGGATAGCCCGCTTCCGCGGCGGTCGGCACATCGGGCAGAAGCGTCGAGCGCTTGGCCGTGGTGACGGCGATCGCCTTGACCTTGCCCGACTTCACCTGCGGAATCGCGGCGGCCACGGTATCCACGGAGAACGGAATCTGCCCGCCGATCAGGTCGGTCATCGCCGGTGCGCTGCCCTTGTAAGGCACGTGCAGCAGTTTCACGCCGGCCAGGTTGAACAGCATCTCGCCCGCGAACTGCGCGGTGGTGCCGGTGCCGAACGATCCGTACGTGTACTTGCCCGGTTGCGCCTTGGCAGCGGCCACGAGTTGCTTGAGATTGCCGATCGGCTGATCCTTGTTGGCCAGCAGGATCAGCCCCGTGCGGCCGGCAAAGCCAATCGGCTCGAAGCTCTTCACCGGGTCGTACGGCAGCTTCGCGTGAATCGCCGGGTTCACCGTGAAGGTGGTGCCCGAGCTGGCCAGCAGCGTGTAGCCATCGGGCGCGGCCTTGGCCACGAAGCTGGCGCCGACGATGGTGCCGGCGCCCGGACGGTTGTCGATCACAACGGTCTGGCCGAGCTTGTCGCCAAGCTTCTTGCCTACCAGGCGCCCGATCACATCGGTGGCGCCACCGGGCGGAAAAGGAATCACGAGCTGGATCGGCTTGGTGGGATAGCTCTGTGCAAACGACGGCAAGGCACCGGCGGCCAGGCAGGCTGCCACAACGACGTGCGAAATTTGGAGGGACGATCGGGTCATGGTAAGGCTCCGCAACGATGCAATCGAAAAGTTCGGGGGTGGTCAGGCTGCCAGCGCCGCGCCGCGCTCGGCAAAGCGTGCATATTCTTCGGGCGGGACGAACAGGCCGCCGGTGGTCCACACCAGATGGGTGGCGTTAGCCATCGCGCCATCAAGGTGGTGCTGGCGGATATAGGCACGCCCGGCCTCGGTGCCAGCAAGCATCCGTGGACCACTGAATCCCGCGGCGGCCGACGGCTCGATCCGCAGCCGTTCGGTTTCACGCACGCGATGCAGATCCGCGAACAGCGTGTCGTCCGCTACCGTGTAGACCCCGCCCAGCAGCGGCCGCATGGCCTGCGCGGCCAGCTCCGATGCCTGCGGCACGGCCAGCCCATCGGCTTCGGTGCGGTTGGTCAATCCGATGTCATAGACCGATGCGCCCGGCGACAACATTTCCACGAGGAAGCACGGCGACTGCGTCGGCTCCGCAAAGAATGCATGCACATGCGGGCCGTAGAGCTGGCGCAAACCGAAAGCGATGCCGGCCGGCGCGCCACCCACTCCACATGGCAGGTAGACGAACAGCGGGTGTTCCGCGTCCACACGCACGCCGGCGTCATCAAGCTGATCACGCAAATGCAGCGCGGCGGCGCTATAGCCCAACATCAGCGACAGCGACCGCTCGTCGTCGACGAAATAGCAAAACGGATCGGCATCGGCCTCGCGCCGGCCGGCAGCCACTGCCGCCGCATAGTCGCCCGTGTGTTCCACCACGTCCACGCCGCGCGCCCGCAGGCGCGCCTTCTTCCACGCCTTGGCGTCGGCCGACATGTGCACGGTGGCGCGAAAGCCCAGCGCCGAAGCCATCACGCCAATGCTCAGCCCAAGGTTGCCCGTCGAACCCACGGCCACCTGGTAGCGGCCGAACAGTTCACGCGCCGGCGCCTCCGCCAGCACGCCGTAGTCGGCGCCGGGGGTGAGCAGCCGATGCTCAAGCGCCAGCGATTCCGCAAATTCCAGCACCTCGTGGATACCGCCGCGCGCCTTGATGGAACCGGCCACTGGCAAGCTGTGGTCGGCCTTGATCCAGAGCGTGCCGGCGGACGGAGCCAACTGCAGCGCCTGCTGCATCTTCGGCGCCGCGATCAGCGGAGATTCGATCCGCCCCGCGCTGTCGCGCAATTCGGGAAACAGCCGCGCCAGCAGCGGCGCGAATCGCTCGAAGCGTGCCTGGGCCGCTTGCACATCAGCTAGACTAATGCATCGCCCGTCGACCCGGGTCTCTACCTCAGGCGCCTCGCTGCGTTGCGGATTCGCCCAGAACACCGGGCGGTCGGCCTGCAAATCGGCAAGCAGCATAGGGGTTAATGCGGATAGTTCGAGCGGCATTGGAACAGGAGCGTCGGGATGGGATGACCTCATTCTTGTCCCATTACACGGGTGTGACAAACCATTTGTACTGATCTATGCATTAGTTTGACTAATGGCCAACACGCTTTCTGCATCATTATTGGGCTGGCTGCGCTGCTTTGAGGCGGCGGCACGACATTGCAACTTCACGCAGGCCGCCGCGGAGCTTTGCGTGACCCAGGGCGCGGTCAGCCAGCAGGTCAAGCAACTTGAACAGTGGCTCGACCGTCCCCTCTTCCTGCGCACGCCGCGCGCGCTGGTGCTGACGCCGGAGGGCGAGCGCCTGCGCTTTGTGCTGCGGGAGTCGTTCCAGGCCATCGAGGGCACACTCACTCAACTACGCAGGCCGCGCGACAAGCAACCCATCGCGCTATCGTGCTCGCCATCGTTCGCGATGGTCTGGCTCACGCCCCGGCTGGGTGGATTCTTCCGTCAGCATCCGGACATCGGCCTGCGCGTCTATGGTGAATTCCATGCGCTCGACCGCTCGCGCATGATGCGCGACGGCATCGAGGCCGCCGTGCGCTTCGATCCCGGCGGCTACCCGGACCTGAAGGCACATCAGTTTCTTGAGGAGTGGCTGATTCCGGTGGCCAGCCCTGCCTATCTGGAGGCCCATCCCGAACTGCGCGCGCCGGATGGCCTGCGCGGCAGCATGCTGCTGCACGACGTCACCCCGTGGGACGGCGCAGGCGAGTTCGACGAATGGCAATGCTGGCTGCGCCATGCCGGTGTGGACCTGCCCGATGCATCGGACGGCCAGCGCTTCAACCTGTCGCAACTGGCGATCAACGCGGCGTTGGCAGGACAAGGCGTGGCGATGGGCCGCTCCGCGCTGATTCTGGAAGATCTGGAGTCAGGCCGCCTGGTAGACCTGTGGGGCATACACGCGCCCAGCGTTGCCTCGTATCACTTCGTCTGCGCACACGGCCAGACCGCGCAGGTTGCGGAAGTGGAGGCATGGCTGGTTGCGGAAGGCGCGGCGTTCGACGCCGCGCGCCGCCGTGTGCTGGGCATCGGCTAGACCCGTGTCGCCCGGCCGGTGACTAGCCCGGCAGCGTATCGATGTGGATTTCCGATTCCAGCGTGCGATGGACCGGGCATTTCCCGGCGATGGCCAGCAGAGACTCCCGCTGTTCCTGGGTCAGATCGCCGCGAATCGCGATACGGCGCTCGATCCTGTCCACCATGCCGACCGTGGTTTCGCACGAGGCGCAGTCTTTCGCATGGATCTTTTCGTGGCGCAGCTGAACCGCCACATGTTCGAGCGGTAGCGCCTTGCGTTCCGCGTACATGCGCAGCGTCATGGATGTGCACGCTCCCAGCGCCGCCAGCAGGAACTCATAGGGATTCGGCCCGGCATCGTCGCCACCCAGCGCCGCGGGTTCGTCGGCCACGAGTTCGTGGCTGCCTACGCGAACCGTCTGCTGGTATCTGCCCCGGTGGCGCTCCGCCACAACCACGACGCCCGGCTCGGGAATCTCGGACTGAACGTCCTCGGCCAGCGTCGGCAGGTAATGCTGCGACCATGCCGCGATCATGCTCGCCGCGTACGCCGCACCGGCGCGGCCCTGCAGCAGATGGTCGGCGCCGTCGAGCGCCACGTAGCTCTTGGGCTGCGCGGCGGCCGCGAAAATGGCCGCGCCGTTTTCCACTTCGACCGTGTCGTCGGTGGGCGATTGCAGCACCAGCAGCGGCTTGCCGAGGTTGGCTACCTCGTCGAGCAGCGCATGACTGGAAACATCGTCGATGAACTGCCGCGCGATGCGGAACGGCCGCCCCGCGAGCTTGACCTCCAGCTCACCTTCGGCGCGAATCCGCTCGACGTTGTCGCCCAGCAGCCCAAGCACGTGGCGTGGATCGCTCGGCGCCGCGATCGTCGCCACCGCGCGCACCTCGGGCAGGCGACGGGCCACGCCCAGCACGGCGGCGCCGCCCAGGCTATGGCCGATCAGCAACGCAGGCGCCTGGCCGCGTGTGCGCATGTACATCGCCACGGCTTCCAGGTCGGCCAGGTTCGACGAAAAGTTGGTACTGGCGAAATCGCCTTCGCTCGCGCCGATACCGGTGAAGTCGAAGCGCAGGACGGCAATGCCCTGCGCGGTCAGCGCCCGTGCAATGCGGGTAGCCGCCAGGCTGTCCTTGCCACACGTAAAACAGTGCGCGAACAGCGCATGCGCGCGCACCGGGCCGTCCGGCCACTCCATCCGGCCAGACAGCGTACCGCCCTGACTGCCGGGAATCTCGATTTTTTCGACACTCATTGCTACCCCCTGCTCATGCCTTGCCCGAGTTTCCGAAGCATAGTCCACGCGAAGCCATCGTGTCAGGCGTGATCGATCAGCGCGGGGTCCATATAGCGTTCCGCATAGGTCCGGTGGATGCCTGAGGCGATGAACAGATCGAACAGTTCGGCGTCGATATGCTGCTGGTCACGCAGCCGGCTCATGATGCCGATCGCTTCCGAGAGGGTCTTGGCCTTTTTGTAGGGGCGATCGGCCGCCGTCAGCGCCTCGAAGATGTCGGCAATACCCATCATCCGCGCCAACGGACTCATCTCCGCGCGGGTCAGGCCGCGCGGGTAGCCGGTACCGTCCATCTTCTCGTGATGACCACCCGCGATCTCCGGCACATCGCGCAGGTGCTTGGGGAACGGCAAGCGCGACAGCATGATCTGGGTCTGCACGATGTGATCCTCGATCTTGAACCGTTCTTCCTCGGTCAGCGTGCCGCGCGCCACGGTCAGGTTATGCAGCTCGCCGCGATCATAGAGATGACGCGGCATCCTGAGCCGGAATCCCCACGGGTTGTCGTCGGCGATGCGGTCGCGCTCGCGCCGTTCGATGATGTGCTCGGGACGGTCGGCAAGCAACGGCTCCAGCACGGGCAGCGATGGGGCGGGCGCCCCGCGCCTGCGCATCAGTTCTTCATGCGAGATGCCCAGGCGGTCATCGAGCGTGCGTCGCCAGGTTCGTGCACCGATCTCGCGCAGGCGCGCCTGGTCCCCGGCATCCATCTGCTCGCCGCCCACATTGCACGACGCCACGAACGCGAAATCCTCGTCGAGCTGGCGCAGCGCCGCATCGCACCGCGCCGCTGCCGCCTGGGCATCCTCGCCATTGGCCACGGCTTCGAGGCGGGCGATTTCCGCGTCGCGCTTCAGCACCTCGAAGCGCATGCGAACTTCGTGAATCCGATCGTAGAGCGTTTCGAGCTTGGTGGCCTTGTCGATGACGTAGTCCGGCGTGGTGACCTTGCCGCAATCGTGCAACCAGGCCGCCACGTGCAGGGCTTCCCATTGCGCGTCGCTGAGCTGGAAGTGCCGGTATGGGCCATCCGTCGCGTCGCAGGCAGCCTTCGCCAGCATCTTCGTCAGTTCCGGCACGCGCGCGCAGTGGCTGCCCGTGTGCGGGCTTTTTGCGTCGATCGCGCCGGCCAGCAGGCGAATGAATGCATCGAACAGGTCGCGCTGCGCGGTGGTGAGTTCACCCACTTCGATCGCCCCCGCCGACAGGCTGGCCATCGTACTGACGAATGCCAGTTGTTCCGCTTCCATCGGCGTGTCCCGCAGGACCAGCACCACCCCCAGCAACGCTTGCTGACGGTTGATCAGCGGGATGACCGCCGCGTGCACCGGCCCCGCGCCGGCCACGACATCGAGCCGGGCGGCCACGATATCGCTGGCAGTCAGATGCCCGGCTCGGGCCGCGCCCTCGCGTATTGCGGTGCGGGCCAGTGGCAAGGCGTCGTCCTTGAGAACCTCGCTCATCCGCGCGGTCACGTCGGCCCCGCTACGGTCGAAGCCCACCACCGGTTGCAGGCCTTCAGCGTTTGCCGTCAGGTACAGCGCGCCCGACTGGCCGCCCGCGGCGCTCAGCGTTTCGCGCAGCAGCAACGGAAGAAGATGATCGATACGATGCTCGGCCGATACGGCCCGCATCACATGCAGCATGCGCTGGATGGTGGCGCGCATTTCCTCCATCGTCGTCGCCAGCGAACTGACTTCGTCGATGCGCGAACGTACCGATACGGGACGAACGAAATCAAACTGCCGCACCGCGTCGGCCTCGATCGCCAGCGACTGCAGCGGACGGGACACACTGCGCGCCACCAGCCAGATGACCGGCAACGCCAGCAGCAGCACCAGCGCCGTCACACCCATCCCCAGCGCCGCTTGCCGCCGCGCGTTGTGCAGCAGCTCCGTCTGCGGAATGGCCGAAACCAGCACCAGCGAATCGGTGGCATCAGGGTTCAGCCGGTCGACCGAGGTGTACCAGTCTTCACCATCGATGTGTTGCAGGCTCGCGTTCGATGAGCTGGCTGGCGGATGTCCCGGCGCCACCACGCCCGCGGCCAGATGCGTCAGCACGCCGAGACCATAGTCCTGCGGGTTGCCGAGCGGACGGACGTTCACGGTATCGGGCGCCGAGGCGGAATCCGGCGCCTGGCGGTTGATCGCCACGAGGTTGCCTTTCGGGTCCAGCAATGCCAGAACTGCGCGCGGCGTCAGTGTCTCGTGGTTCAGAAGCTGGCCCAGCGCATCGAGGCGGAAGTCACCGCCCACCACTGCACGGCGCGTTGGGATGGGTATGGCCAGCGTGGCGCCGGATTCGCGGTCCGAATAGAACATGTAGGGATCGGTTCGCACCAGGCCGCCAGCGGACATTGCCGCGCCATACCAGGGACGTTTGCGCGGGTCGAAGCGCGCGGCAAGATCGGGCGCCATCGCGTCGCCGATGACACGCAGATCCGCGTCGAGGTAGTAGTAGCGGCCGCGCGCCGTACCCTTGTCGTGGTCCACGCTCTGCACCAGATAGGCCGTGCCGAGCGGCGCCTTGAACATGGCGCGCTCGGCGTCGTTCCGCAACGGGCGCACAAAGAAGAAGCTGCCGTCGTTGTATCCGATATACAGGGACTGGAGCACCTGGGACGTATCGAGGGCATCGCGCACCAGTGCCACGCGCGCCATGCGCTGCGCCACCGTGGTGGCATCGGCCAGCGAGCTATGGCTGACGAGCCTGACCGCCATCTGGGCGGGAATCATCAGGTTTTCGACTTCCTCAAGGGTCTCGCGGGTAATGCGCTGCGTGGTGTCCGTCACCGAGCGCTCCAGCGTGGCCTTGGTCATCACGTAGTTGATGCCGCAGATCAGTGCCCCCACCAGCAGCAGCAGCGATGCGAACCAGAGCCAGACGAGGAGATGGAGCGGCATGCTCCTCCGCACTGCTGTTGCCATATAGCTCTCCCGATATGGGGTGCTTCGTGGAATGACAGTTCAGCGTCCGTCGAACCTTCTTGCCAGCCCCTTGGCCTGAAATGCATCGACGATGAAGTCGATGAACACGCGGGTCTTGGGCGGCAACAGCTTGCGGTTGGGATAGTAAAGCGCGATCGGACCGTTGTCAGCACACCAACCCGGCAGCAGGCGGACCAGCGCGCCGCTTTCCAGCCACGGCGCGGCATGGGGCATCGGCAACATGGCCACGCCCAGTCCCTGCATGGCCGCGTGGGCCATCGCCTCCGGATCGTCGAAGACCAGCCGCGTGCGCGGTTCGGCCAGCGCTTCTTCGCCAATCTGATTGCGCAGGCTGTAGAGCCGCACGCGGCCCGTGGAAGCCGAGCGCCGCACGATGCCATCGAGCGTCGACAGGTCCGACGGGTGCCTCGGCAACGGCCGGTCCTTCAGGTAGGCCGGGGCCGCGGTGGCCACGACGTAGGTATGCGCGAGTTCGCGCGCGATAAGACCTTCGGTGAGTTCGATGCCACCGCCAATCGCCACATCGAAACCGCCAGCGATGAGATCTACCGCGCGGTTATCGAAATGCCAGTCGGGAACGATGGCCGGATATTTCTCCAGGAACTCGCCCAGCAGCGGCACCAGATACTCGCGGCCGAACGCCACACCGAGGCTGACCTTGAGCACGCCGGCGGGCTTGCCATCGTCCTGCGCGGCGCTGGCGAAGGCATCGCGCAGCGTCGAGAACGGGTCGGACACCTGCCGGTAGAACTGCTCGCCGCCCAGCGTCAGCGTGAGCTTGCGCGTGCTGCGCTGAAACAACCGCAGGCCAAGATGATCTTCCAGGCGGGCCACGTTCTTGCTGACGGCGGCCGGTGTCAGGCCAAGCCGCCGGGCCGCAGCCGAAAAGCTGCCCGTTTCGGCACTCTGGATAAACGATTCAAGCAGGTTCAGGGCTTCCATAGCGCAGAAGCTTATACCAGCGGTTGAAAAAGTTGATCCGTATTTACGACTACCGGTAGGGGAGTCCGCCGACCATACTCCGTTCACATACCCCTCACACAGGAGCTGAACCATGACTTCCCTCTCGAACAAGATCGCTTTTGTCACCGGTGGCGCGCGCGGTATCGGCGCGGCCATTGTCCGCCGCCTGGCCCGCGATGGCGCTACCGTGGCGTTCACCTATCAAAGCTCCGGCGCAGCCGCGCGGGAACTGGTGGCATCGATCGAAGCCGCCGGCGGCCGCGCCAAGGCCTATCCCGCCGATGCCGCCGACGCCGCCGCATTGACCCGCGCCATCAACGATGCCGCGATCGACTTCGGACGTATCGACATCCTCGTGAACAACGCGGGCGTGCTGTATCTGGGTCCGGTGGATGCGTTTGCGCTGGAAGACTTCGACAAGACCTTTGCCGTCAACGTCCGGGGCGTCTTTGTTGCAAGCAAGGCAGCGCTCTCGCACATGGGTGAAGGCGGCCGGATCATCAACATCGGCAGCACCAATGCAGACCGCATGCCGTTCGCCGGCGGCGCGGCCTATGCGATGAGCAAGTCCGCGTTGAAGGGGCTGGTGCAAGGCATGTCGCGCGACCTGGGACCGAAGGGCATCACGGTCAACAACGTGCAACCCGGCCCGGTGAATACCGACATGAATCCGGAAAACTCCGACTTTGCCGCGTCGCTGCACAATCTGATGGCTCTGCCGCGCCACGCGCATCCCGACGAGATTGCGAGCCTGGTCGCATATCTTGCCGGCCCGGAATCCAGCTTCGTCACGGGCGCCAGTCTCAATGTGGATGGCGGCTTCGCGGCGTAACCGGAAGCACAGGCAACGCATCGCGGGATGGCGGGCCAGGTGGCCCGCCATTCTGCATGGAAAGCCTTCTTGGGCGTCACTGCGCAACCTGAACCGTGCTTCGGAACACTCCGAACCTCGTTGTGTTCTGCTTGCCGAAGGCTTGTATCAATAGGGAGACATACGAACAGGTTTTTCTGTAAATACGAATCATTCTTATCTATAATCCGGCGCTCTCGTCTCTTTTTGGGCGCTTCAGGTCTTTTTCGCCGCACGTTGCGGCCTCGCCGGATTACGCATGACGTCTCTTCGCTGCCTCCTCACCCCCGCCGCCCTCGCCTGCCTCTCCCTGTTTGCCACCACCGTACGCGCCGATGACGGCGCGCCCGTGCTGCCCACGGTCACGGTCAGTGCCGGCACCGATGCCGCCGCCGATATCGGCTTTGCCACGCGCCGCGCCGCTGGCGTGACCAAATCAAATGAATCCGCCGCGGAGAGCGCGCAATCGATCACGGTCATTACGCGCGATCTGATGGATAGCCAGCAGTCGCAAACCCTGAGCGATGTGCTGTGGAATTCGGCAGGCGTGTCCGCCAACACCTATGGCCGGCGCGGTTGGGACGATTTCATCATTCGCGGTCAGCGGGCATCGGAATCGGTCTTCGCTGATGCACTGCTCGTCGACAGCAACAATCGCGTGGCCCAGGAGATGTATGGCGCCGAGCGGGTGGAAGTACTGAAGGGACCGGCGTCGATCCTGTTCGGCCAGGTACAGCCGGGCGGCCTCGTCAATATCGTCAGCAAGCGGCCGCGTCCCGAACTGTTCGGCGAACTCGGCCTCACAGTGGGCAACTATGGCCTGCGCCAGATGACAGTGGATGTGGGAACGCCGCTCAAGCCAGACAGTAAGGCTGCCTTCCGGCTGACCGCGCTGGCGATGAACAGCGACGACGCCACTGACTACGTATGGTTCCGCAACCGCTATATCGCCCCATCGTTGACACTTGATTTCGGCGAGCGCACCGACTTCACGATCCTGGTCAGCCATAACGAGCGCCAGTACGTGCGCCAGCAGGGCCTGCCGGTCAACGGCACGCTCACGCCGAACATCAATGGCGTGGTGCCGAATTCGCGCTTCATCGGAGAACCCGGCGCGCAGCCGTACGATGGCGAGCAGAACCGCGTTGGCTACGCGCTGACGCACCGCTTCGACTCGGGCTGGACGGTCAACCAGAACCTGCGCTATCAGACATCGTCGCTGACCGGCACGCTCGTGACGGCCGGCACGATGGCCGTGAACAGCCAGATCATGAACCGGAGCGGTACGCAGCAGAACTTCTCCGGCGATTCGTTCGGCGTCGACACTAACGCCCAGAAGACGTTCGCATTCACCGGCCACCAGCACAGCCTGACGTTCGGCATCGACTATCGCCACACCAACGAAGACCGCCTCCAGAAAACCTGCCGCGTGGCCGCGCTGAACGTCTATAACCCGGTCTATGGCGCCGCTGTCAATTGCCCGGCGAACTTCAACATGGACAGTACCGACTCGCTGAACGCCCTCGGCCTGTACGTCCGGGATCAGATCCGTATTGCGGAGCGCTGGATGGTGACAGGCGGCTTGCGTTACGAAACCGCCCGTTCGGCCAGCACGAATCGCCTGGCCGGCACGCGCACCGACAACGACGACAAGGCGGTCACGGGCAGCGCCGCCGTGATGTATGACCTGACGCACTGGGCGCGTCCCTATGTCAGCTATTCGACGTCGTTCCTGCCGAACGTCGGCACCGACGTGAACAACAACACGTTCAAACCCGAGAAAGGGCGCCAGGTGGAGGTGGGTGTGAAGTTCGACATGCCCAACAAGAGCGGCCTGCTGACCCTGGCGGCTTTCGATCTGACGCGCAACAACGTGCTGACGTCGGACCCCATCAACACCGGCTTCAGCGTGGCCGTTGGCGAGCAGCGTTCGCGCGGATTCGAGGCCGAGCTGACGCAGGACCTTGGCAACGGCCTGAGCATTACCGGCGCCTACGCCTATATCGATAGCGAAGTGACCGAAGACACCGTGGCTGCCAACGTGGGCAAGCCGCTCAACGCCGTGCCACGCCACAGCTTCTCGCTCTGGACGCAGTACCGCTTCCGTGGCGCGCTGGCGGGCTGGTGGGCCGGCGTTGGCGCGCGCGGGGAAAGCGCCAAGCGCGGCTACAGCTTCAGCTACACGGTGCCCGGCTATGCCGTGGCCGATCTGGGCTTTGGCTATACGGCCAGCCATTGGCGCGCCGCGTTCAACGTCAAGAACGTGTTCGACAAGGCGTACTACGCCGGCGGACTCAACAACAACGTGCTGCCGGTAGGAAATCCGCGCGTAGCGATGCTGAATGTGGTGGTGAACTACTGAGTATCGACTGAGTATCGAGGCTCAGGTCGGAGGCCACGAACGACGCCCTCGGCAAGACAGGCGGCCAGGCGCCCCGCTCCCTGCTGCGGAAGCGGGGTGCTTTAAGGCTCTGGCGTACCCCTACGCCTCCAGCTTCATCGGCATGGACCGCCGACGCGCCTTCGTGGCCTGATACAGCGCGTGCGCCACGGCGGGTGCCACCGGCCCCAGGGAAACTTCACCGCATCCTTGTGGCGGGCGATCACTGTCGACGATCACAACCTCGATCTTCGGCATCTCGGAAAGCTGCAGCAGCGGATAGTCGTGGAAGTTGCTCTGCTGGACCACGCCCGCCTTGAACGTGACTTCGCTCTTGAGCGTGTTGGTCAGCGCAAAGCCAATACCGCCTTCGATATTGGCGCGGATCAGGTTCGGGTTGATCGACCTGCCGCACTCCACCGCGCACACCACCCGCTTTACGCTGAAGGTCTTGCCTTCCCGCACGAGTTCGAGCGCCATCGCCACATAGGTCTGGAACGCTTCGCCACGGCCCGTATAGAGATTGAACGTAAAGCCGCGCGTAACGCCTGAGGCCGGCTTGCGATCCCAGTTGGCTGCCCTGGCCGCCGCGTCGAGCGTACGAATTGCGAGCGGGCTGTGCGCCAGCAACGCGCGGCGATAGCGGTACGGGTCCATGCCGGCCGCATCGGCCATCTCGTTGACAAAGCTCTCCAGCATGAAGATGCTCGACGTGGAGCCCACGCTGCGCATGAAGCTGACCGGAATCGGCTGCTTCACGTCGATCATGTCGACTTTCAGGTTCGGCACGCGATATACGCAGTCGTAGATCGCCTCAAGCATCGTCTCATCCCAGCCACCGTTGCTGGCCATGCGCTCGGCCTTGATCACGCCATAGAGCGACTGGCCGGTCAGGCGCGCATGCATGGCGCGCGGGAGGCCCTTTTCGTCCAGCACAGCGCGGAAGCGGCCCGACACGCCGGGGCGGTAGAAGCCATGCCGGATGTCATCCTCGCGCGAGCGGATCACCTTGACCGGCTTGCCTATCGCCGCCGACGCACGCGCGGCATGCACCACGAAATCCGGCAGGAACTTGCGTCCGAAGCTGCCGCCCAGGAACGTGGTGTGAACGATGATCGTCTCCGGCTTGCGCTGATAGAGCTTGGCCAGCGCATTGCGCACGAAGTCCTGCCCCTGGATCGGCCCCCACACCTCGATGGCATCGTCCCGCACATGCACGGTCGCGTTCACCGATTCCATCGTCGCGTGCACGATATAGGGCGTGTGATAGTCCGCTTCCACAACCTTGCCGCCCGCAGCCAGTACGCCATCGGGGTCACCCAGGCGCGTAGCCACCACCGCTTGCGGCGCACCGAGCGCAGCCTGGCGCGCGGCCAGGATGTTGTCGCTATCGAGGTTCTTCGCCGCACCGGGATCGATGTCGAGTTCCAATGCGTCGGCGCCCTTCTTTGCCAGCCAGTAGCTCGTGGCCACCACAATCGCGGCGTCGGGCGCCTGCACCACGGCCTGAACGCCAGGCATGGCCTTCACGGCATCGGCATTGCGGATGCCGGTTACCTTGCCCGTGACGGTGGGCGGCATCTTCAACGCGCCATAGAGCATGCCCGGCACGCGCACATCGATACCGAACTCGGCCGAGCCGTCGACCTTGGCCGGCGTATCGAGCCGTTGCAGATCCTTGCCGATCAGCTTGTGCGCGGCTTCGTTCTTGAGACGCGGCGCAGGATTCAGCGGCAGTTTCGCGGCGTCCTCGGCAAGCTCGCCATAGCCCAGCGAGCGACCGGTACCCCCGTGATACACGCGGCCCTTGTCCGTATAGCACTGGCCGGGACGCACCTGCAGCCGCTTTGCCGCGGCCAGCGTCAGCACCTCGCGCGCCTGCGCCCCGGCGATGCGCAGGCGCTGGTAGAACAGCGTGGCCGACATCGACGCACCCACGAACTGCTGCGGTTCCTCATAGGCCGCGCCCGTGCGATAGGCATCGCGCCCGGTCACAAAGGTCACCGTGATGTTCTGCCAGTCTGCGTCAAGCTCGTCAGCCAGGATTTGCGGCATGCCCGTATAGACGCCCTGGCCGCATTCGCACTGCGACAGTCCGAGCGTGATCTTGCCGTTCGGCTCGATCCAGATCCAGTCGGTAATCTCATGCGTGCCATGCGGGCCGCTGTCGACGGTGCGGCTGGCCAGCACCGGCAATGGAATGCAGAGCGCACCGGCCAGCGCCGCACCACCTTTGAGGAACCCGCGACGCGACGGACTCGTCAGCGCTTCACTTTGCTGCGGCATGGACGGCCTCCCGGATGCGATGGTAAGTGGCGCAGCGGCACAGGTTGCTGACCGCGGCATCGATGTCCTTGTCGGTGGGGTGCGGGTTCTGCTTGAGCAGCGCACTGACCGCCATCACCATGCCTGACTGGCAATAGCCGCACTGCGGAACGTCCTTGGCGATCCACGCCTTTTGCACTGCTGAAGATCGATTTGGCGACAATCCTTCGATCGTCGTCACGTTGCGGCCTGCCACTGTGGAGACCGGCGTCACACAGGACCGCTGCGCATTGCCGTCGACATGCACGGTGCACGCCCCGCAGGCGCCGATACCACAGCCGTACTTGGTGCCGGTCAGGCCGGCGTCGTCTCGAATCACCCACAGCAACGGCGTATCGCCGTCGCCGTCGAAGCGGGTCGCTTTTCCGTTCAACACAAAGTCCATGATTGCCTCGCTGGTGCAGGAGAATGACGGCCGCACGCCGCCCTGCACGGCGCAGGGTGCGGCCAGATACGACTCGGGATAGTGTTCGGGAAGGGATGCGCCTTGCCGGCGCGGGGCTTATTCCGCCGTGATGTGGTACGTGCGGATCAACGTGGCCCACGCCGCGGTTTCATCGCGAATGCGTGCGGCCAGTGCTTCGGGGGTGCTCGCCACGGGTTCCAGTCCCTGGCGCTGCAAGTCGCCGCGCACCGCTGGCGTGGTGAACAGCGCGTGAATATCGGCAGACAGTGCGTCGGCCATCGGCTTCGGCGTAGCGGACGGCACCAGCAGCGCGTACCAGGAACTGACGTCGATGCCTGGCATGCCCTGCTCACCCAGCGACGGTACATTCGGTGCGGCCGGCGACCGCGTGGACTGCGTGACGGCGATCGCACGCAAGGCGCCGGACTGTACAAACGGTGCCAGCGTCGGCCAGGTTCCGAACAACACCGGTACCTGACCACCCACCACATCGTTCACGGCCTGCGTGGTGCCCTTGTACGGAACATGCAGCATGGCAACACCAGCCTTGTGGCGGAACAGCTCGCCCGCCAGGTGCAGGCCACTGCCGACGCCGGGGCTTGCGTAGCCCATCGGCGTCTTGCTCTGGTCGGCCTGCTTTGCCAGCGCCACCAGCTCGGCAACATTGCGCGCCTTCACCAACGGATGTACCGCAAGGACGTTCGGGGAACTGGCCAGTAACGACACCGGCCTGAAATCGCGCGCGACGTTGTAGGACAGCGCGGGAAACAGCGTCGGATTGATCGTCAGGTTGCCAGCCGGCACCACCAGCCATGTGCATCCGTCACCGGCGGCACGGCGTACCGCATCGATGCCGATATTGCCGTTGGCGCCCGGCTTGTTATCGACCACGATGGTCGTACCCTTGCGCTGCTGCAAGCCTTGCGACACGGTGCGTGCCAGTTGATCGGCGGCTCCGCCGGCCGGAAACGGCACGACGATACGCACGGTCTGGCAAGGCTCCGCCGCCCTGGCCGTGGCGCTCATGGCCAGACCGGCCGCGCCGGCGATGGCCGCCACGATGACGAGCCATCGCGGCTTGCGTCGCCGAATGACGAGGGCGCAGTCAGTAGCACTGGTTTGGGGGCGACGGTCCTGCATATTTCTCTTCCTGCCAGTTTGGGGGCGCGGCTAACTCATCCGCCAGCCACCCTGCCGCTCAGGTCTGGCCGGTAATCCAGCAGGCGCGACAATTCCGCCGCTGCCTCACGTACTTTTTCCACCATCGGATCGAGCAATGCCGGATCGATCCGTGCTGCCGGTATCGTGGCGCCGAGTGCCGCCACCACACGTGTGGTGCGGTCGCGCACCGGCGCGGCAATCGTCGAAATGCTCGCTTCGAAGAAACCTTCGTGCAGCACGTACCCGCGATGACGATCACGCTGCACCATTTCGTACAGCTCTTCCACCGTGCGCGGCGTGCTTTCCGAAAACACTTCGAGACGCGGCTCCGGGTACAACTCGCGCAGTTCGTTCAGCGTCAAATCTTCCAGCAGCACCCGGCCCAGCACCGTGGCATGCGCGGGCAGGCGCGTACCAACGTTGACCGTGCTCGTGAACGGCCGCGCCGCCACCGACTTGGCGACATACACGATCGACCGCCCGTCACGCACGACGAGATTGCACGGGTAGTGAATCTCGTCCCGCAGGCGGTCCAGCAGCGGCCGCCCCAACTCAGTCAGTTCCAGTGAAGCCAGGTAATCGAATCCGAGCCTCAGCACCGCCATGCCAAGCCGGAATTCCCGGCCACCATCGGTGCGCTCCACAAATCCCATCATTTCCAGCGTGGCGAGCAGCCGGAACACCGTCGAGCGCGGCACCTGCAGCCGCCTCGCCAGTTCCGCCGCCGACAACGTGCGGTCCTTGCTGCTGAATTCGCCCAGCAGCCGCAGTCCCCGCTCGAGGCCCGGCACGATGTACTTGTCCTGCGTCTCCTCTGCGGGAGTGTCCTTGTTCATGGTCTCTTTCTGCCTAACGTTCGGTTTGCCAGTGGATAGCAACGGATCGATATACCATGCTCCACATCACCGATGCGCGCATGGCACATCAATGCATCCGGAAACAGTAGCAGATGTGTTTTATATATGAAACCTAGATTCACATCAGGAACGAGTTCAATGTAGGTTGGCTTTGTTGATCCATCAACTTAAGCAAAACACCAATTGACACCGCAGCGCACTAAGCAAATCACACGCACGCCAGCACAAAGTTGCGAACAACAAGCGGTGTGAGACAATCGCAGGCGGTTTCCAGCCGAATTTCCGGCATTCCTCCTTAGCGCCCCGTTCATGTCCAGCACCACCCAGCACACTCCGGCTACGTCCGAAGGCAGCGATCCCTGGTCGACTCTCGACGAAGCCGGCACCGGCCTCACCGTCAACGACTTCCTGACCACGATGCTGAGTCAGCTGGTCACGGCGCTCCGCAATAGCGTGACCGAACCCTATGCATCGCAGTTCGATCTGACGGTACCGGAATGGCGCATCCTGGCCCTGCTGGCTCACGGCGAATCGATGTCGTTTGCCGAACTGGTCAAGCAATCGACGTCGGACAAGGCGCTTGTCAGTCGCACCCTGCGTCTGCTCGAAGACAGGGGCCTTGTCACGCTGGAGTCGGAAGGCACAACGCCACGCAAACGACTGGCCTGCAAGATCAGCGACACCGGCGCCGCACTGCACGCCCAGGTCATTCCGCTAGCCCGACGTGGCCAGGCATCGGTCATCCGGTTGCTGACGCCGGAGGAGCGCCAAGGACTCTATACGGGATTGCGCAAGCTGCATGGCATCTGCACAGGCGCCGGAAAAGAGTGACTGGCCAGCGCCGGTACGGCCTTCGATGCCATCTTGTCCCGGCGTGACCGCACCGCGTTGAATCTCACTTGCGCCGTGGCAGGTACTCAAGCACACGGTCAAGCTTGGCATCCATTCCCTTAAGCTTGGAATCCGCTTCCTTAAGGTGGGCACCCATTCCATCAAGCCTGGAGTCCACTCCGCCTAACCTTGAATCGATTCCATCCAGCCTGGAATCCATTCCGTCAAGTCTGGCGTCCATCCGCTCCAGCTTGAAATCGATTCGCTCAAGCCGTACCTCGACCTTGGTCAACCGCTCGTCGGTCCGCCCTGCGTGTGCCTCCTGACGCTCCAACCGCCCGCCCATAGCGACGAGTTGATTGTTGTGCCGCCTGTCCATCTCTTCGAAACGGATATCCATACGCTTGTCCATTTCGTCGATGGCCCGCATCACCGCACCAAGTTTTTCAGTGGTTGATGTGTTGATCGTAGCCATGACGAAGAGGACAAACGTCACGCCAGCGCCGACCATACCCAGCACCGTCAGCCATTCCAGGCCGCCACGATGCCACGGGCGCGACGCGCGCTCGGCTGCCCCATCCGCGCAATCTCCCGCCATTGAAACGATTCCCGTTGCCGCCATGCCAGCCCTCCCCTGATTGATTGCCCTGATTGATTGCCTGCGCGTTAGCGGTAACCCCACCGCACGGAAGCAAGATAGCGCGACGCTGCCGGCGCGGGAATCGTAATCGTCTCATCGCTCCAAAATTCAGAATCGTCTCAAAGCGGTCATCGCTTGCTATTGATAAGACGCCGTCGCAGGCAAAACCTGGACGGCGCCATGTGGCGACATCAAAGCCGCTCAGATCAACGGACTAGCTCAAACGCGTCGCCACGAAACACCTTGACCGGATTTCCGCGCTGCACGGCGCAATGCTGATCGCGCCGATCTCGACGCTGACGCGCCACGTCTTCTTCGGCCCGTTGCCGCAGTTTCCAGGACAGCAACGCACGTGCAAGGTTGCGATTGGCGTGCTGGCTTCGCTCACTTTCCACGCGCACCGAGACGCCAGTAGCAATATGCGTTGCGCGGATGGCCGAGCTGGTCTTGTTCACATGCTGACCGCCCGGTCCTCTCGCCCGCATCGCCTCGAAGCGAATTTCGCCATCCGTCATCGTGTCCACGGCCTCGCACCGCTCCACGCCGATGAACCAGTTCTTGCGCCGATGACCCTGCCGGTACGGACTCTCGCAAATCCATTGCACGGTGCCAATCCAGCTTCTGGCGAGAACATCGGCAGCGTCGCCGCGCAACTCCAGCAAGACAGATCGCAGCGTGCCGCCGCGCTCCCCGTCCTCCTGTTCGAGCAACTCGACGGTAACGGCGTGGTTACCGGCCTCGTTCTCAAGGCGCCTCAGCGCCTTGCTGACTGCCAGCTGGCATTCCACCGGCCCCTGCGCCGAAGATATTTGCAACATAATCATCAGCAGCAGCCTCCCGCCGTCTTGTAAGTGAGCACTGGCGCAAGCCGCGCCAATCGTCGGATCACGCCAGCAGCTTCCAGCGCCTTCACAACGCTTTCGACTGGCTTGTACGCTTGCGGTGCCTCCTCGTACAGCAGCTCGCGGTCCTCGCAGATCACGCGATTGCCAAGCGGCGTGCGCGCCAGGTCCGCAAGTGAGAAACGATGTGCGAGGCGACTCTTGCAATCGCCGCGCGCCCATTTTCGACCGGCACCGTGAGCCAGTGAATGCAGTGTCGCCGACGATAACTCCGGGACGGGCTGCACCAGATAGCTGTAGTCACCGCGCGAACCCGGAATCACCACCGCCCCCAGATCGGTCGGCGTAGCACCCTTGCGATGCAACCAGCCTGACAGTCCATCAACCAACGCCTCGCACAGCAGGTTATGGTTGACGTCCAGCAGGCACCGCCCATCGCCGCGTAGGCGAGCAAGCATGCGTTGCGCAATCAGTTGGCGATTAGCCACGGCGAACTTCAGCGCCTCGGCATGGCGCTCCAAGTAGGAACGGCACTCCGGGCTGTCGACTTGCAGTCCGTTGTGGCCATGCGTGCGTACGTGCGATTCAAGAATCGACTGACCGAATCCACGCGAACCGCTATGTACCAATAGCTGCAGCCGAGCCGCGTCGAGTCCCATGTCACGGACCGCATCAGGCGCGAATACTTCATCTATACGCTGCAGTTCCGCAAAGTGGTTGCCAGAGCCGATAGTCCCAAGCGCCGATGCAAAGGCATGGTCCTGCAACCCGAAGTCCACAATCAGCGAATGCCAACTTTCGTCGAGCGGCCCGTCGATTGATCCGAGGTGTTTCGCCATCTTTGACGCACTATTGCGTTGCACGTCGAGGTTGGTTTGCCACAGACTCATGCCACAGCCGATATCACCGCCGATCAGGGCCGGATACAGCCAGTCTTGAGAGAAGAACACCGCGCCGACCGGATAGCCACGGCCCGGATGCAGATCAGGCATACCGGCCACGCGCAACATGCCAGGCAGCGTCGCAGTTTGTTTCAGTTGTTGGATCGCTTCGCCTTCGATCCAGGTTTCGGCGGACGCGCACAAGATGACGCCATCCGCCAGCGTTTGAAGGGGATTGCCCATGAGTATTTCCGTTCAGAAGAATGAAGAACGGCGGGCAGAAGTTCGGACACAACGCAAATGCGCTGCTCGAAACAGAAGAACCGGGATACCTTCAGTCGGAAATAGTCAAATTGACCATCTGCCACGATGGCAGAACACTGAAGAATGCGATAGACGCGATGAACCCGAACTACGACCCGCGGCGGGAGAAGCGCAGTTGTGCAGTCATGTTGTCATCTCCTTTTGGCGGTGGGTTGGTGGGAGTGGCGACTCTACCACGGCGTACATGATCACGGAACACATCGCCGCCGCAGGCTGTGGCGTTATGACGACGCACAGCCTTGCGTAGGCAAGCATGTCCCGGTGATTCAAGCGCGCGTTGCCACAAGCTCCAACACCAGATCGAGTTTGTTGTTGAGCGCCGCGGCAACGGTGTCGATCTTCTTGTCGAGCGCTGCGGCAACGGTATCGATTTTCTTGTCGAGCGTCGCGGCAACGGTATCGATCTTCTTGTCGAGCGTCGCGGCAACCGTATCGATCTTCTTGTCGAGCGCCCCGGCAACGGTATCGATCTTCTTGTCGAGGGCATCGATCCTCTTGTCAAGCGCAGCAACGGCTGTATCGATTTTCTTGTCGAGCACTGAGACAGAGGCATCGATCTTACTGTCGAGCGTCACAACTGCGGTGTCGATCTTTTTGTCGAGCGTCGCAACGGCAGTATCGACCTTCTTGTCGAGCGCCGCGACTGAGGTCTCGATCTTCTTGTCGAGCATCGCGACTGAGTCCTCGACCTTCTTGTCGAGCACTGCGACTGAGTTCTCGACCTTCTTGTTGAGCTCCGCGACTGAGGCCTCGGCCCTCTTTTCGAGCGCCGCGACCGAGACTTCCACCTTCTTGTTGAGCTCCGCGACTGAGGCCTCGCCCCTCTTTTCGAGCGCCGCAACTGAGTCCTCGACCTTCTTTTTGAGCTCCGCGACTGAGGCCTCGCCCCTCTTTTCGAGCGCCGCGACTGAGTCCTCGACCTTCTTTTTGAGCTCCGCGACTGAGGCCTCGCACCTCTTTTCGAGCGCCGCAACCGAGGCGTCCACCTTCTTGTCGACCGCCGCAACCGAAGTGTCGAGCTTTTCGTCGATTGAGTTGAGCTTTTCGTGGACACCTTCGAGCTTCACCTCGACTCGCCCCAACCGCTCCTCTGTCTTTTCACAACGGACTTCCAGCCGGTCCACGCGGCTGCTCAACAATTGAACCGTCTCGACTACCGGCCCCAGCTTTTCGTTCATCTGGGAATTGAAATAGTAGGCCAGCGAGAAGGCACAGCCGATGCCTCCGCCCGCAAGACCCAGCACCATTGGTTCCATAAGACCCCCTTCTTAAGTTTTGTCATCGCTGTCATGCAGGCGCCAGCGAGACTGGGCACCTGCATGCATTGCCAAAACCATAAGAGAAGCCACATGAAAAAGGAATCGCATTCATCTCAAGAAACTGAAAATCAGAGTCGTCTCAAGTCTCACGCGGGGCCATGCGAGCGGCAGCGAACAGGCGGCATCTTGCAGCACGCCTGACACCGAAACAGTCCTACTTGAACGGCGTCTGCAGAATCCCCATCACCGTACGAATGCCATCACGATAGTTGCCCAGCCGCATGTTCTCGTCAAAGCTGTGCTGGTTGTTGTCGGCGTTGACCAGCGGCACGATGACGAACGGGGATTTCAGCGCCTGCACCGCGGCCCCCGTCGGCACCGTGCCACCCATCATGCGGATCTGCACGGGCGGCTTGCCATAGGTGTCCTGCATCACGCCCTGCAGCCACTTGCTGACCGGGGCATCCAGATCGGTCCGGGCTGCCGAGCTGGATGCCGATACCTCGCCGGCCGTCAGCGCAGCCAGCTTCGGATAGCGTGCCCGCTCTTCCGCCGTCGGTTCGCCGTTCACCAGGTGATAGCCCTGCTTCTCGATGTGCTTGCGCAGCAGCGCCACCAGAGTTTCCGGCGGTGTTTCGGGAACCGTACGCAGGTCGATGTCCGCTATCGCAACCTCCGGAATGATGGTGCGCGCCTTCGGCCCGACGTCGCCCGCCACAATACCGCGCACGTTCAGGCTCGGGTACTGCATCGCTTCCTGATAGTTCGCACCCACCTTCTCCGTGCTGGCAATGCCAAGTCGCCGCTTCAGCGCCGCCTCATCGTCCGGCACGGCCGCCATGATCTTCTTGGCCTTGCTATCGATCTTCACTGGCGTGTAGTAGCCCGGAATCGTCACCCGACCGTTCTCGTCCTTCATCGACGCCAGCAGACTGGCCATGCGCTGCACCGGATTGGCCGAGTAGTTTCCATAGTGCCCGCTATGCAGACCCTGCGTTGCGCCGAAGACTTTCAACTGCACGAGCTGGATGCCGCGATTGCCAAATACCAGCGTGGGCTGGTTGCTCTGATGCATCGGGCCATCGAAGATCACCATGCCATCGTTGCGCAGCAATTCAAGGTTCTGACCGATGACCTGTCCCAGCGACGGCGATCCCTTTTCCTCTTCCGAATCGAGCAGCACCTTGACGTTGACCCCTGGCTCGACGCCAGCGGCCTTGAGTGCATCGATCGCGGCCAGCATCATGACGATCGGCCCTTTGTCGTCTGATGAGGAGCGCGCGAAAAGGCGCCACTCCGGGTCTACCGGGCCGGCGTAGAGCTTATCCGGCGGCAACGGCTCCCATTTTCCATCCGATGTGCGCGCCTTGAGCGTGGCCTCCCAGGGACTCTTCTGCGCCCACTGAGACGGCGTCACCGACTGCCCGTCCAGGTGCATGTAGAACAGCACGGTCTTGCGCGGGGCCGTAGCCGTCGCGCCGGGCGGCGAATATTCGGCGTAGACCATTGGCTTGTCGCCATTCGAGAGCGCGCGCGCCTGAAATCCGCGCCGCGAGAATGCCTTGACGAGGTAGTCCACATTCTTCTGGATATCGGCCGGCACCGTCGCGTCGTTTGGAATCGCCAGCAACTCCACCCACTCCTTGTAGCTGGCCGCCGCGGCTCGATCGGCGGCCTGCGCCAGCTGGTCACGGTCGAGTGTGGCGGCACTGGCAGCGCCGTGGCTTGCCAGCGCAATCGCCGCGACCGAAGCAACCAGGGTCAGTTTGCCGGCGACGGCGTGGATGGTGGATGGGGTGCGCATGTCTTCCTCTCTCCTCGTGATTTGACAGCACGCATTATGGCCGCATACAGCCGTAACAAAAAAGCCCTGCGCACCGGGAAAGCCGGTGGCAGGGCCAATGGCGACGACAGGATACGCCGCTCAGATTTCGAGTTCTTCCAGCACCTGCCCCTTGGTCTCGATGCCGAGGAAGTACACCGTGGCGGCCGCCAGCAGCGGCACCACCGCCAGCCCGTAAAACGCCACGCTCAGGTTGCCCGACCCAATCGTGGACGCGATGATGCCCGGCGCAAAGATCGCCGACACCTTGAGCCAGGCACCCCCAAGCCCGCAGCCCATCGCGCGGATGCTCGTCGGATACAGCTCCGGCGTGTAGACATAGGCAGTAATGAACCCGCAAGCCAGGAAGCCCATTGCCAGCGCACAGAAGGTGGCCACGACGTAGACCGTCGATGCGTGGAACACGCCAGCCAGGACCAGCGATACCGCGCACAACACGAACGACACGTTGATCACGGGCTTGCGGCCGACCTTGTCCACCACCATCGCACAAACGAGCGAGCCCACCACGCCAAGCACTGAGGCACCGGCCGCCAGGTTCAACGCCAGTTGCAACGGCGCGTGATAGACGGTCTTGTAAACAGTCGGCAGCCAGGTCGACAAACCATATTGGATAAAGCCACAGGTGGCCCACAGCATCCAGACGGCGAGCGTGCGTCCCAGGTACGCCTTGCCAACAAGGTCGCGCACACGACGGCGCGGATGCTTGCCCATCGCGTCGAAGCGGGACGTGTCGCCCACCTGTGCAAGCGGTTGCTTTGCCCTGGCTTCGAACTGCCGCAGTGCGTCATCGGCTTCACTCATCCGGCCTTTCTCGGCCAGCCAGCGCGGCGATTCCGGAATCACGCGGCGCAGCACGAAGAACAGCACCAGCGGAACGCCGCCGAGGAAATACATCACCTCCCAGCCATAGCGCGGCACCAGCACAGCACCCATCGCATTCGATACCATCAAGCCAATCGGGAACACGATTTCATACAGCAGCACAAACCTGCCACGGCCGTGGGCGCGCGTCACCTCATTGATATAGGTCGCGGCCACCGGCAGTTCACCACCAAGGCCCAGCCCCTGCACGATACGCAGCATCAGGAATATCTCGAATGACGGTGCGAAGCCGCAGAACAGGCTCATCAGTCCGATGATGCCCGCGCTCCATCCGATCGAACGCAGACGCCCAAAGCGTTCGGCTAGCGCGGGAAACAGCAACGCACCCACCAGTTGGCCAACCGATGGCGCGGCGATCAGCAGGCCGATCTGCCCCGGTGTCAGCGACCATTTGGCAATCAGCAGCGGCAGCGTCGTGGCGATGGCGATCACGTCGAACCCATCGAAGAACGTCGCAAGGCCAATCAGCAGCCGCGCGCGCACATGCATCATGTTTCCTGGCATGCGTTCGATGCGCGCGACGATCTGGCCGCGTGTGACCTGATTGGCCGATTGGGAAGGGGTGTGCGCGGAGGTATCGCCCGAAGCCGCGCCGCCATAGGCAACTGCGGCGGCTTGCGTTCCTTGCGTCGAGGGCGCGGTGTCTTGTCTCTGAATCAACACGGGTATCTTTTCCGGAATCGTGTAGGGCAGTTACCCGCGTGGCCGCTTTGTCCCTGAAACATGCGGCTCTGCCATGATGGCGGGCAGTCTTGGTTGCCGCACCTGACCGGTGCGGCAGGCTTCGGTCAAAGATCCAGCACCAGGCGCTGACCCTTGCAACCCGATACGCAGACCATCATGGTCTTGTTCGACGCTCGCTCACTATTGCTGAGGACGCTATCCCGGTGATCGGGACAACCTTCGACCACGGCGGTTTCGCACGAACCGCATACGCCTTCGCGGCAGCTATATTCGACGTCGATGCCAGACTCCAGCAGCGCATCGAGCAGCGACTTCCCGGACGGCACGCGCACGTTCTTGCCGGAACGTTGCAGCTGAACGCTGTACTCGCCTTCCTGCACGGCCTCGGTAGCGGGGTCCGCGGCAAAGCGTTCGATATGGACGTTCGGGTATTCAAGCGCCTCGCATGCCGATTCAAATGCGTTCAGCATCGGGCCAGGGCCGCAGCAGTAAAAGTGCGTGGTTTTCTCCTGCCCAGCCAGCATCGCTTGCAGGTTCGGAGGCACGCCCGCCTCATCGTCGAAGTGAAAGCGCACCGCATCGCCATAGGCCGACAGTTGCTCCACAAACGCGGCCTCGGCGCGCGACCGCGCGCAGTACAGCAGCGTGAACGAACGGCCGCGCTCCGCCAGGCGGCGCGCCATGCAGACGATCGGCGTGACACCGATGCCACCGGCAACCAGCACGGTGTGCGCCGCATCCTCGTCCAGCGCAAAGTGATTGCGGGGTGCGGCCACTGTCAGCGTGGTGCCCACGCGCAGTTGCTCGTGCACGAAGCGCGATCCGCCGCGGCTATTGCGGTCGTTTAGCACGCCCACGGTATAGCGGTCGCGCAGTTCCGGCGCACCGCATAACGAATAGCTGCGCACCAGGCCGTTGGCCAGATGCAGATCGATATGCGCGCCGGGCGCAAATTCCGGCAGCTGCGCGCCTTCGGGGTCGCGCAGCTCGATGCTGACGACACCGCGTGCCTCGAAGCGCATGGCCTGCACACGCAGTGTCAACGATTGGCTCGTACTCATGACGGCTTCCTTCTCTTTACTTCAGATACTCAACGCTTTTCCGTCAGGAACTTGCCTTCCGGGCCACCAGCGTTCTTCTGCCGGCGGGTATTGCCGTCGATGCCGCCCTCGATCGCCCATTCGGCAAACATGGTCGGGCCAGGTTCGAATTCGCGCGGTTCCCAATGGGCATCGAGCTGGTCTTCGTCGGCGTAGTATTCGATCAGCCCGCCGGCCGGATTCTTGAAGTACCAGAAGTACGCGGACGAGATCGGATGACGGCCCGGACCCAGCTGCGTATCCCAGCCCTTGCGGGACATGTTCATGCCGCCGCCGAATACTTCGTGGATATCGCGCACCGTGAACGCCACGTGGTTGAGGCCGGCCTTGCCATGCGGCAACTGCAGCAGGAACAGGTCGTGGTGACCGCCTTCGGCCGTGCACCGCAGGAACGCGCCGCGATCGGGATAGTTGTCCGACTGGACGAAGCCGAATTTCTCGATATAGAAGCGCTCCGTGGCCTTCACGTCCTTCACGAAGAACACCACGTGACCCACTTCGATAGGGATGGCCCGTTCGTAGATCGGGCTGCGCTGGTTCATGCGCGGCTTGTCGTTCCACGTATTCATTACCGCGCAATCCACCTGCACGTCATGCTTGCGCGACACCTGGAAGCGCACGGCCAGGCCGTTCGGGTCGGTGCAGCCGATGCGCGCCCCGTTTTCAATCGACACGAACGTAGGTTCCTTGCCGATGCAGTCACGGATAGCGGCCAGCGATGCTTCGTTGTCGACGCCCCACACCACTTCACGCAGCGTCGGACCATCTTCGATGGCGGGCGGCAGCGCGGCATCGCCGGTCTTTCGCACCAGCACGCGGCATCCGTTCAGCGTTTCGAAATCCAGGCCGTTTGCGTCGTCGCGCCTGATGGTGAGTCCCCAGTCGCCGAAGAAGCCACGACACGCGTCGAAGTCGTCGGCACCGTAGACGATTTCATCAATTCCCAATACCTTCATTTCCAATCTCCGTCCTGCGCGCTGGATGACCTCAGTTGGCCCACGGCAGCGGTTGTTCGTTCAGGCCCCAGTACACGCTCTTCTGCTCCATGTACTGCAGGATGCCCAGTCGTCCCTTCTCGCGGCCCAGGCCGCTGTCGCGCCAGCCACCGAACGGCGCCGAGATCGAGAACTGCTTGTAGGTGTTGATCCAGACGTTGCCGGCTTGCACGGAACGTGCCACCCGCCATGCCCGCTTGTAGTCGCGCGTCCAGATGCCCGCCGCCAGCGCGTACACGCTGTCATTGGCCTGTTCGATCAGATCGTCCTCGTCGTCGAAAGGCATCGCCACCAGCACCGGACCGAAGATTTCCTCCTGGCAGATGCGGGCGTTGTTATCCAGACCCTCGATGATCGTCGGCGTATAGAAATAGCCGCTCGGCAGTCCCGCAACCTCAGGGCGGATGCCCCCGGTACGCAGTTGCCCGCCTTCCGCGACGCCCACGGCCACGTACGATTCGATGCTGTCGCGATGCCGGTCGGTAATCAGCGGCCCCATCTGAGTGCGCTCATCGGCCGGATCACCCACGCGCAGCTTTGCCGCACCGGCCGCGAGCCGGTCGATAAACGCCTCGTATTGCGAGCGCGCCACGAACAGACGCGAGCCCGCGATGCACGATTCTCCCGACGAGCTGAAGATGCCGTACAGCACGCCGTTCACCGCGTGATCCAGGTCGGCATCGTCGAACACGATGGTCGGCGACTTGCCGCCCAGTTCCAGCGACACCGGCATCATCTTGTCCGCCGCGATATGGGCGATGTGCTTGCCCGTGGTGGTGCCGCCCGTGAACGACACGCGACGCACCAGCGGATGCTTGGTGATGGCATCGCCAATGACGGACCCCTTGCCGGGCAGCACACTGATCAGGCCCTTCGGCACACCGGCTTCCTCACAGATGGCCGCGAGTTCCAGCGCCATCAGCGGCGTCACTTCCGCGGGCTTGACGATGACCGCGTTCCCTGCGGCCAGCGCCGGCGCCATCTTCTGCGCCTCGCTGGCAATCGGCGAGTTCCACGGCGTAATCGCCGCCACCACGCCCATTGGCTCGTAGACGCTCATCGTCAGACACTCGCCACGTTGCGGCGTGATCTGTTCTTCCAGCGTTTCCAGCGCGGCGGCAAAGAACTGGAACGTACTTGCAGCGCTGGCCACCAGTGCGCGCGTCTCACTGATCGGTTTGCCGTTGTCCAGGCGCTGGCGCTGGGCCAGCGCTTCGGACTTGGCGCGAATCAGCTCGACCACGCGATACAGCACGGCGGCCCGCTCGTGCGGCTTGCGCTGGGCCCAGCCGCTGGTGCGGAACGCATGGTGCGCGCCCTGGATGGCCGCCTCAACGTCGGCAAGACTGGCGGCGTTGAGTTCGGCCACCACTTCGCCGGTAGCGGGATAGCGCGTGCCATAGCGATCCCCGCCGCCAAGGCGCCATTCGCCTGCGATGAGGATGGGAAGGACTTGTTGCGTCGTCATTGGGTATTACTCGCTTCAGATCGACACCGCATGGGCGCGGTTGCCGAGTGCGCGCACCACGCTGAACACGGTCAGCGCGGACGTCTTGGGATTGGCGGCCAAAGGCTTGCCGCGCATGGTCAGCTCAAAGCCACCGAACGCGCCGCGTGCTTCCACGTGGTGCACGTTCTCGACGGCCGACGGATCGGCCAGCAGCTTGACCGACGTCCGGTCCAGACCGAGTCCGGCCAGCGACACCGTGGCAGCCACATTGGCGTTCTTCGGATAAAGCCGCGCCGCTTCACGCGCCGTGCCTTCGAAAATCACGGTCGGCTCGGTCAGCGCAGCCAGATCGAACAGCTTTTCGGCCGGGGTGCCAGTCCATGCACGCGCCGGCTTGCGGCCCGTGTAGATCACCTCGTCCAGCCCACCCACACGTGCGGCGGCCAGGGCGTCGATGGCGCCGATGGCACCGGACAGCAGCTGCACCTGGGTATTGCCGCGCCGTGCGGCGGCTTCCAGCCGCTCGGCCAGGCCGGGCTCGGACAACGCGCCAACCGATACGACCAGGCAAGGGATGCCGCGCTCCAGCGCTGGCACCACGTGCTCTTCGAGTGCCTGGTGACCCGCGCATTCGACCAGCAGGTCCGGACGGCGGTCGCCGTCTGCCAGCCGCGTTGCCACTCGCACATTGGGCGCCAGCGTCGACAGCGCGCCGCGCGCCTCGTCCATCGTGCCTTCCGGCACGATCACCACGTCGAACGCGACATCGGGATCGGACTTCAGCAACTCCAGCACGCCGCGGCCAATCGCACCGCAACCCACCATCGACACATGCAGCATGGACTTTTCTCCTCAGGCCGTTGCCGTCGCCGTGTTGGCGATCGGGGCCTGCTTGTTGACCGGCGGGCCGGCAAACACGGTCTTGAAGCTGCCGATCGACAGCATGTCGATTTCCAGCAGGAACGGGCCGGGTTCCACCGTGGCGTCTTCCAGCGCGGCGCCGATCTCAGCCAGGTTGCTTACGCGGCGATGGCGCAGCGACAGCGATTGGCAAAGTTGCGCGTAGTCGGGCGTATGCAGTTCCACATAGTGGCGACGGCCGCCGTACTGCGCGTCCTGGATGTTCTTGATCACGCCGTAGCCCTTGTCGTTCATCAGCACGATCACCATGTCGGCGCGTTCCTGAACAGCCGTGGCCAGCTCGCCCAGGTTCAGGATGAAACCGCCGTCGCCGGCCAGCGTGAAAGTCTTCTTGCCCGATGCGGTGGCCGCGGCGCCCACGGCTGCACCGATGCCCATCGCCAGACCTTGTCCGATGCCGCCGCCCAGTGCGTGCACGCCGGCACGCGAATCGAAGATCTGCAGATGACGGTTACCCCAGGTGCTGTTCGACACGGTCACGTCGCGCACCCAGTTGAAGTTGCGGCCCACCGATTTCTGCAGCGCCTGCACCAGCGCGCTGTACGGACCCAGACCGTCGACCAGACCGCCGACGGCGGTGTCATGCGCACGGCGCAGGTCCGCGGCAAAGCTGGCATCGACCTTCAGACGGCCCTCCAGGCGATCGGCCAGACCGTCGAGTGCCAGCGCGGCGTCACCGCTGACGAAGTAGTCGCTCTGATAGCAGCGGCCTTCGGAAGCGGGATCGGCATCGATCCGCAGCAGCGGACGCGGCAGCTTCAGTTCGTACTTGAGCGTTTCGTTACCGCGCAGGCGCGAGCCCACGACGACCATCGCATCACAGGTCTGGTAGAACGCCTCAACGGGCTTATGCAGGTTGTACGCACCCAGCGAGCGCGGATCATCTTCCGGCACGATGCCGCGACCCTGCGTGGACGTCACCACGCCAAAGCCCATGTCCATCAGGCGATCGACCTGTTTGCTGGCGTGGCGCGCGCCACCGCCGAGCCACAGCATCGGACGCTTGGCCTGCAGCAGACGCTCGGCCAGCGCATCGAGCGCATGGGCGGACGGCTGATGCTGCGGCACCGGCAGCGGCTTCAGGTCGTTCGGCATCGGAATCAAAGCGGCCTGGATGTCGATGGGAATCTCGACACTCACGGGGCCGGTCGGCGCGGTCAGCGCGGTCTGCACGGCGAGCTTGAGCGTCGAGATCGCCGTGTCGGCGCTGCGAATACGGAACGCCGCCTTGGACACGGCCTTCAGCATCGTGAGCTGGTCCGGCGCTTCGTGGATGTAGGCCAGGCTCTGGTCCAGGTACGGCGTCTCGATCTGGCCCGTGATATGCAGCAGCGGCGTACCGGCGGTCAGCGCTTCCACCATCGCACCCGCAGCGTTGCCGGCAGCGGTGCCGGTGCTGGTCAGGCAAACGCCGAGGCTGCCGGTGGTGCGTGCGTAGGCGTCGGCCATGTTGGTGCCGCCCGCCTCGCCGCGCGCGGGGACGAAGCGAACCTTGCCGCGCTCACCCATCGCATCGAGGATGGGCATGTTGTGGATCGAGATCACGCCAAATGCTGCCTTGACGCCGCACTGCTCCAGGAAGGCGGCAATGGCGCAGCCTACGGTGACTTGTTGTTGCTCGTTACGCATGACGGGAGAGTCCTCCGGAAATATCGATATGGCTGCCCGTGGTGTACGAAGACAACGGCGAGGCAAGGAACAGGATCGCGCGCGCGGCTTCCTGCGGCAGGCCAAGACGGCCCAGTTGAATGTTCTTCTGTTTGGCCAGACGTGCGGTCCATGCCGTCCAGTCCAGATGTCGGTCTTCCTCGGGGCGTGCGTCAAAGCGGCGGCGCCATTGGCCCGATTCCACCAGGCCGATCAGGATGCCGTTGACGCGCACGCCCTTCGGCGCGAATTCCGTGGCCAGCGAGCGCACGAGGTTGTGCACACCGGCGCGTGCCGCCGACGTGGCCACCATGTGCGGCTCCGGCTGGGTAGCCAGCAGCGAGTTCACGCAGACGATGGCGCCCTGCCCCGACTGTTCGAGTTGCGGCAGGAATGCCCGCGTCGGGTGAATCACCGAGAAGAACTTCAATTGCAGTTCTTCCACCCAGGCCGTGTCCTCGGTCGTGGCGAACGTCGACACGCGGCCCTGGCCAGCGTTGTTGATGAGCATGTCCGCAGGGCCAAGTGCGCGTGCCGCGTCGGCGGCAAACGCGCTGACCTGCTCGGGCTTCAGCACATCGCACGTGGCGGCATACAGCCGGCAACCTGCAAAGCGTCCGCGCAAAGCCTCCTCGGCGCTGCGCAGACGCGCCTCGTCGCGGCCGCACATGGCCACGGCGGCGCCTGCTTCCAGCAACAGCTCGACCGTGGCCAGCCCGATGCCGGAGGACCCACCGGTTACTACGGCAACCTTGCCGTCGAGTTCAATCATGGACATCGAATCCCCTCGTCCCCTTAATCGCGATACATGGCAACCACCTGGCCCTGCGCACGCTTGACGTGCCGATGAGGCCGGTAGCCGAGCAGGCGTGACAGTTCGCCCGCGGTTTCCCTGACTTTTTCCACCATGCGGTCCAGCTCTTCCTGCGTCAGCCGCGCGGCCGGAATCGTGGCGCCCAACGCCGCCGCGACCTTGCCCGTGCGGTCACGCACAGGTGCCGCGATGGTGGAAATACTGGCTTCGAAGAAGCCCTCGTGCAGCACGTAGCCGCGCTCGCGCGCTTCGTGCGCCATTTCAAACAGTGCTTCCACCGTGCCCGGCGTGCTGTCCGAATAGGCCCGCAGCTGCGGCTCGGGATAGAGCTGCCGCAACTGTTCGAGACTCAGGTCTTCGAGCAACACGTGGCCCAACACCGTTGCATGCGCCGGCAGGCGCGCTCCGACATTGACGTTGCTGGCGAACGGACGCGACGCGGCGGCCTTTGCCACGTAGACCACCGAGCGGCCGTCACGCACCACCAGATTGCACGGGTACTCGATCTCGTCGCGCAGCCGGTTCAGCAGCGGCCCGCCAAGTTCGGTCAGCTCCAGCGACGCCAGATAATCGAAGCCGAGCCGCAGCACCGCCAATCCCAGCCGGTATTCGCGGCCGCCATCGGCACGCTCCACATAGCCAGTGGCTTCCAGCGTCGCCAGCAGGCGAAACACCGTGGAACGCGGCACGTTGAGCCGGCGCGACAGATCAGCCGCGGACAACACGCGGTCTCGTGCGCTGAACTCGGCCAGCAGACGCAGGCCACGTTCGAGTCCCGGGACGATGTACTTGTCCTGGGCGTCGACGCTCAAGGCCGCGATGGTTTCAGGATTGGCGCTCATGACTCGGCTTTCGATGCAGCTCAGCGCTTGACCTTGGTCAGCGGGTGCTCGGGCGGATACGTCGGCGTGATCGGCTTCTTGGCGCCGAGCATCACGCACATCAGCGCGTCTTCCTCGCCGATATTGATTTCCTCGCGGTACACGCCCGGCGGCACCGAAACCAGGTCACGGTCGGTCAGGATGGTCTCGAAGCGCTCGCCGTCCTTTTCCAGGATCAGCTTGATCTTGCCGCGCAGGATGAAGAACACTTCTTCCACATCGGTGTGCAGGTGCGACGGACCTTCGTGGCCGGCCGGGATGATCATCGTCGAGAACGTGAAGTTTTCCGACGGCACCGTGTTGGTATCGGCGGCCACGCCGGTGCCGCCCGTGCCCAGGTAGCGCATCTGCGCGCGGCGGTACTTCGGGTCGTAGTCGGCCTGGAACTTCAGCGCGTCCCAGTCATAGCGGCGGGTGCTGAAGCGCGCCACGCGCGATTCCATCCACTTGTCGAACGAGGCGCCTTCAGGTTGTTCCCAGCTGCGCTTGATGTTTTCCTGTTGCGACATATCGCTCATTTCCATTTCCTCTGGAGTGTTTGGTTAGTGCATGACAAAACCGCCGTTGACCGCCAGCGTCTGGCCGGTCACGAAACGGGCGAGGTCGGACAGCGCGAACAGCACGGCGCCGCAGACATCATCGGGAACCTGCTCGCGCTGGATGGCGCGCTGGCTGCGGTAGAGATCGTGGCGGTGCTGCGGCACGTATTCGGTGGCTTCCACCAGCGTCAGCCCCGGCGCCACCGCATTGACGGTCACGTTCGCGTCGCCAAGCTCACGGGCCAGCGAGCGCGTCATGCCGATGATTGCGCTCTTGCTGGCGACATAGGCCAGCAGGTTCGGCGCGCCCCACAGCGGCGTGTCCGATGCCAGGTTGATCACGGCGCCACGGCCGCTGGCGCGCAGCGCGGGCGTGCACGCGGCAGTCATCAGCCAGGTGCCGCGCACGTTCACGTTCATCACGCGGTCCCAGGTGGCCACGTCGAGCGCGGTCAGGTCACGTCCGCCTGAGTCTGTGACAGCGCCGTTGTTGACCAGGCCGTCCAGCCCGCCCAGCGCATTCACGGCGGCGTTGGCGCAGTCCTGCACCGAGGCCGGATCGTTGAGGTCCAGTTGCAGCGGTACCACGTTGAAGCCGCGCGCCTTCAGGGCAGCGGCCGATTCGTTGACGCGGTCGGCAAGGATGTCGGCCAGGGCCACGCTGCCGCCGGCTTCGGCGATGGCGGTGGCAAAGGCCAGGCCGAGCCCGCGCGCGGCGCCGGTCACCAGCACCTTGCGGCCGGCAAGCAGATTGGCGTGCTTGTGCTCAGGCATGGGTGTGCGCTCCGGCCACCGGCTGCAGCATGGCCACCGGTTCGTCCGCCACCTCGGCATCGGCGCGCCGCTTCAGCAGACGGCGCACGCGCGTGATGCCGGCATCGTGCGCATAGAGCATTTCGTGATCGCGCGCGTTCGGCGCCATCGACTCCAGCACCACGCGGTCCTGCTCCAGCACGTCCCAGTGCAGACCTTCCAGACGGTTGCGATACAGGAAGCGCCAGACGTCGCGTTCCCAGCCTTGCACGTGGCGGGTGCGCCAGAAGAAGACCATGCAATGCTCTTCGTCCACCGGCGTGGCGATGCCAACGATGCCGAACGGACCGCCGGGGCCTGCCTTGTCGCGGTACGGAATCGACAGGCGCAGCCACAGCGTGCCGGTTTCGCCAAATTCCACCCAGTCGAAGTTCACGCCGCGCTGGCCGGTCTTCTCGAAGATCAGGCCGTGATCAGTTTCAACTACCTGCATCACGGCGGACTTCTCGCCGCTGGCCATCGAGTGCGAAACCGCGTGCAGGTAGGCACCGTGCATTGGGTCCATCACGTTGTCGATCGCGTAGCGGTAGTTGCAGTCCCAGTGCGCTACGCACAGAAAGTTGCTGTGTTCGTCGCTGACCAGTTCCTCGGGCAGGCGCAGCGCATCGGCTTCGGTCGGTGCGCGATCGCCGAACCACAGGAAGATGGCGCCGGCCTGTTCTTCCACCGGATAGCTGCGCACGCAGGTGCGGCCTTCCAGCGGGCAGTTGTCCACGGCGGGCACGCTCTTCACCTGGCCGTCACCGCCCACTTCCACGCCGTGATACCAGCAGGCCACGCGGTCGCCGAGGTTCCAGCCCATCGACAGGCGCGCGCCACGGTGCGGGCAGCGGTCTTCCAGCGCGTTGAGCTTGCCGGCGTTGTCACGCCACACGACGATGTTCTGACCCAGGCGCGTAATGCCGATCGGGGCGTGCGTCACCTGCCACGAGGCAGCCACCGGGTACCAGTAGTTGCGCAGGCCGGAGTTCAGGCGCGCTTCGGCGCGTGCTTGCTTGTTCGATTCCATGTCTCTGTCTTCTCGCTGTTCTGCTCGACTGGTGGCTCAGGCGCCCAGGCGGCGCATTTCGGAGAGGAAGCGCTCCTCCGTCCACGACTGGCCATCGGCGGCCAGAAAGCCCGTGCGGTTGAAGGCGCGCACGATGTCTTCCGGCGCCTTTGCGCCGCCTTCGAAAGCGGCTTCCAGCGCGTCGCCCAGCGCCGTCTCATATGCGGTGGGCGCGGCGGCGCGCGTTTGCCAGACGATGTTGGTCACCTTGCCGGGCTGCTCGATATGACCCTTGCCGGCGACGTTGTTGGGGGCGGGACGCTCCCAGGGAACCAGGTTCGGGTTGTACGCGAGGCTTTCCATTGCGCTTTGCTCCATCTTTCTGTGGGGGGACGGCTGGCTCAATCCGCTGTCGCGCTCATCGGTTCGTCTCGCTGACGTTTTACCTATGAAACACGAGTTTAAATATTGAACACAGGTACGACTATAGACAACGACGGTTTAAAGATTGATCGGGGTAAACCCGCGCGGAGGAGAGACGCCGGCCGATATCCGGCCAGGCGCTGTGCGGGCGTCGAAACTCAGGCGGTGGGAATGGCGGCGCGGATCAACCGCGCCACGGCTTGCGGTTGCTCGATGTAGCAGGCGTGGCCGGCATCGGCGATGGTGTGGAAAGGCAGGCCGAAGCGTTCGGCCAGCGCAGCGGAAGCAATCGGCGTGGTCACGACGTCTTGCGCGCCGCATCCCACTTCCACCGGGCGCAAGCGCGCTTCGAGATAGCGGCCGATGTCATCGCCACAGAGCAGTGCCACCGCCTGACGGTAGCCGTCCGGGTTCAGCCGCTGCATATTCCAGCGCACCCAGGTCTGTGCATCTGGTGTGGCCGCGGGGCTGAGCAACCGGGTGGGACCGCGCTGCGCCAGGCCTTCCACGCCGTGCGTTTCCAGCGACTCGATGCGCTGCCGGGCGACTTCCCGGCTTTTCTCTTCCTTGCCCGGCGCGCCGTAACCGATTGCCGGACTCAGCATCAGATAGCGCTCCGGTTGCCGGTCCGCCGCGCCATGCGCCGCGTAGCCCGATGCCATCAACGCACCGAGCGAATGGCCGACGATCAGGTCTGGCCGCACCTGCAGCGCCGCCAGCATCGCTTCCAGCCGCATCGCGTAGTCACGCGCGGTGGGTGCCGGCATCGGCAACGGCAACGGCGACGATTGGCCATAGCCGGGCGCATCCCAGGCAATGACGCGGGCGTGTGCGGCAAGCAGGCTTGCGCAAGGCAACCACGATGCCGCACCCGAGCTGATGCCATGCAACAGCACGATGACCGGCCCATGTGAGCCGCCGATCCGGCAAGCGACGCGCGAGCCGTCGCTGCCCGTCATCACGATGCGTTCGCCGAAATGGTTATCGAGCGCGGCCAGTAGATCGACACCTGGCCCAAGTGCGGAATGGGGCGCGATTTGTTCCATATATGAAATACTCGTTTGCGAATAAAACCTCCTGACTATAGGCGCAGTCTTTCGGACGGCGGGATAAGGGTAAACAACTAGAAAAATCGCCGCTCTCCGGCCAGGTTCGAAGACGGTGCATGGCCGAAATCTCGGGCCCCGCGACAGCGCAAGACATCCGAATCGGCCAAAGGCGCGTCCGGCATGGGTTGCAGCCACCGTCCACCACCTTCGCTTTTGGCATGGAGCACCGCCAAGGTGCGCCACGCACTATGGCCGGTTTGCCCGCGCCCCCTCTACGGAGTGGTGCTACCGGCGCGCGCCACTGTGACCGCGCGGCTTCACTAGGGATCACCCCTATCTACGCCTTTGCACGGCGTGCCTATATTTCGCTCAACGTTTCTTATGTAGTTCATTGTTTTACTAATGAAACACAAATCGTAACGGCAGCCCCCATACCGTTGCCGGCGGAAACGTCCACGAGAAGCCCACAAGACAAGAGAAGGAAACGGTAGATGAAGATCGCAAAGTACGCGGCGGCCCTGCTTGCCGCTGCGCCCCTGCTGGCCACAGCACAGTCCGTCACCATGTATGGCGTGGTGGACACTGGCGTGGAATTCGTCAACAACGTCGGCGCCGCGGGCAATAGCGTGGTCCGCATGAACACGCTGACCGGCACCGTGCCATCGCGCTGGGGTCTGCGCGGCACCGAAGATCTGGGCGATGGCCTGAAGAGCGTGTTCGTACTCGAAGGCGGCTTCGCGCCCGATTCGGGCAACGCCAACCAGGGCGGCCGGCTGTTTGGCCGGCAGGCACTGGTGGGCCTGCAATCGAACAAGTGGGGCCAGATCTCGTTTGGCCGTCAGTACACGATGCTGTTCTGGGCCACGCTCGATCCGGACATCCTGGGCCCGAACGCGTTCGGCTCCGGGTCACTGGACAGCTATCTGCCCAACACGCGCGCCGACAATTCGATCGCTTATAAAGGCACGTTCGGCGGCCTGACCCTCGGCGCCACGTACAGCTTTGGCCGCGACACCGTCAATGCCGGCCCGAGCCCGTCCGGCAGCAACTGCGCCGGCGAAAACCCGGCCAACAAGAGCCAGTGCCGCGAATGGTCCGCGATGATCGGCTGGGATCAGAAATGGTGGGGCATCACGGCTGCGTACGATTCGCAGCGTGGCGGCCCGGGTGCCTTCGGCGGCCTGACCAGCAGCAGTCTGCGCGACGACCGCGCATCGATTGCCGGCTATGTGCTGCTGGACCGGACCAAAATCGGTGCCGGCGTGATCCGCCGCGAGAACCAGGGCAGCCCGACGCCGCTGTCGGAGCTCTACTACATCGGCGCCGCGTACGACATCACCCCTGCCTTTACGCTGGCCGGCCAGGTCTACTACCTGAACTACCAGAACAGCGACAACAAGGCGATGCTGTATGCCATCCGCGGCATGTACAACTTCAGCAAGCGCACCGCCGTCTACGCCACCGCCGGTTACATCAACAACGACGGCACGCTGGCGATGTCCGTGAGCGGCGCGCAGGCCGGCGCCAATCCGAAGCCGGGCGGCCAGCAGATTGGCGCGATGGTCGGCATCAAGCACATCTTCTGAGCGTGAGGCAAAACATGAAACCGAATACTGTCCGCCGCATCGTCCTTGGCGCAATTGGCGCGGCCATTGGCACTGCCGCCCTGCTCAGCACCGCCCCATCGATGGCCCAGGGCGGCTACCCCAACAAGCCGATCACGATCGTGGTGGCCTATCCCGCCGGCGGCGACACCGATGTACTGGCCCGCCTGATGGCGGAAAAGCTGGCCGCCCGGCTGAAGCAGTCGGTGGTAGTGGAAAACCGCACCGGTGCCGCCGGCACCATCGGCAGCGCCTATGTTGCACGTGCCGCCGCCGACGGCTATACGCTGCTGCTGGCGCCGAACACCGTATCGATCGCGCCGCTGGTGCTGAAGGCCGGCACGGGTGCCACCTACGATGTGCTGAACGACCTGACGCCGATTGCCGAACTTGGCACGCAATCGCTGTTCGTCGTCGTGAACAAGAACAGCGGCATCACCCGGATGAGCGACCTTGTCTCGCGCGCCAAGGCCGGGAAATTGGAAACCTACGCCACGCCGGGCAATGGATCGCCGATGCACATCATGGGCGAGCTGTTCAACAAGTCCGCCAACGTCAAGATCTCGCAGGTGCCCTACCGCGGCACGGCACCGGCCATCGTCGACGTATTGGGCGGCCAGGTGCCGATGACCTACGTCACCTATGGCGCCGTGGCGCAGTACGTAGGCAATGGCAGCCTGGTGCCGCTGGCCGTGGCCGACCTCAAGCGTTCGCCGTTCGCGCCGAATGTGCCGACGCTGGCGGAACTGGGCTACAAGGATGTGGAAATCGGCGCGTGGCAGGCCCTGCTGGGTCCGAAGAATCTGCCGCCGGAAATCGTCCGCACGCTCAACGGCCATGTGAACGAGATCCTGAAACAACCCGATGTGATCGCGCGCATGGCAACAATTGCCGTGACGCCCGTGGGCGGAGAGCCGGCCGTGCTGCAGAAGCTGATCGCGGCCGACTACGCGCGCTATACAAAACTGGTGAAGGAGTTTGCGATCCAGGCCGATTGATCGCCGGGAGCAGCTAAGCAACGAGGGTGGTACTTACGGCCCGGCACGATGCCGGGCCTTTTTCATTTGCGATGTGGTTGCGGCGGTTGCCGCACGCCATTCGTCCCGGCGGCCGCCTTACCCTGGCAGGCCGTGCCGCCTCGGGCATGGGCCATTCGCTACGCGATCAGGTCATAGTGCTTGCGCGTCAGATCACGGCGCAGCAGCTGTTCGATTCTGGTCAGCATGCGGTGCCGCTTGTCGCGGTTACTGAGCCGATACGCGGGGTCAGGCTGGAACGTCTTCTCCGCTGAGTCCTCGAGCCACGACTGCACGATGCTTGGATGGGTGCCGTCGAAGGGCTGCAGGATCGCGGCGTCGATACGACTGTAGTCCAGGAAATTGGACTTGTGATTCCAGTACTGGCAGACCTGCTGGTTCTTCTGGCGCATCTTGTTGATGCTGCGAACGTGGCCATAGTGATAGATCGGGCATCCGACCATTGCCGCGCGTGGATAGCGGTTGCGACGGTTCTTCTCCATGACCATCCAGAACAAGCCGTCTGGCGCAAGCGTACGAAGGTTATTGCGAATGATTCGCGGGGCATGCCGATACCAGCCGGGACTTTGGGCGACCAGGTCCGGACAGCCATAGAAGTGATGAAAATCGAAAACCAGCGCTTCGACGTTGGGGTTGTTCTGATGCTTTTCCATCGCCGCGCGAATCCGCCCGATGTCGGCCTCGTGGAGGATCTCGTCGCCCTCCAGATAAAACGCCCAGTCGCCGGTGCAATTGAACTGCGCAATCATCTTCTGCTGCGCATACACATAACCCGCCGTGCGCATTGCCTCGTTCCAGGTTGTCTCGATCACGCGAATGCGCGGATCTCCGATGGCACGTACGCGCTCCAGCGTATCGTCCTCACTGGCACCCACCGCGACCACCACCTCGTCGCACACCGACAACAAACTGCGCAGACTCTCGACATACGGATAGCCGAGAATCGTCCCGTTGCGCAGGAACGTAAATCCGCTGATTTTCATTTCTCTCTCTGTTTTTGAATCGCTATTGCTACGTCCTGGGCGAAAGGTGGGGCGGTGCGTTTTGCACTCTTTTTTCCGCCTGAGGCACTGGATTCAGTACTGATACACAATCTGCATGCCGGCCGTGATGCTGGCCGTGTGAAACTGCTCCGGCTTGTAGACGGGCATTCCAACAAAGACATCGTAAGAGACGCCTCCGAACGTCGACGAACCGATACCACCGCGCATACCGAGTACCGCGCCAGCCAGCTGATTTCCGACCAGCATTTGCGTCGACGGGCCATATACGCGGCCATAGTCGACGCCAGCGTACACGCTTTGGCCGCTCGTCCCAAACGGCAGTTGCAGTTCGTTACGCCAGTAGAAGCCGCGCTCACCGGCAAGCTGGCTTTCTCCATCAAAGCCTCGCACGGTATATCGGCTGCCGATCGTCAGATCATCGACGTAATACAGCCGGTCATTGGTGAATTGACCCCGCAACGTCGTGACATAACGCAGAGGCTGACCCGCAACCTTGAATGGCACCGACAGGTTGGCATCGAACACCATCATCCTGTAACGCCAGGTCGGACCGTCTTCCGCAGCTAGCGCATCGGGCTGCGCGCCCAGCGCGCCGATACCCTGGCGGAATGCCAGCGTGGCATCGAGTTGTGATTGACCGAAGTAATGGCGGTCGGTCAATCCGAACTCAAGGATTGTATTATTGCGGCGCTGCTGCGGAATCTCTGTGTCGTCTATGTAGCTTTTACCAAATCGACGTGTCAACCGCACCTGCATGCCGAACACATCGCTCTGACTGCGTCGAAGCACCCGGTGCAATTTCAAGTCGACGTTCTCGGATTTACCACTGGAAATAAACGTCGTATTCACACCTGCAATCTGCTGGAAGTAATTGCTGCTGTAGGCGGACAACGTCGCCGTCCAGTAGCCCCAAGGAATCGAATAGAAGCCATTCCAACCGCGCGTGCCATGTTCCTTGTTGCTGAACATCAGGTCCTGGTTGTAGCCGATGTTGAACATATCGCTCAGGCCCAGCGGGTTGTCGATACCCAGGCTCAGATTCCCCTGCCACTTGCCGGTGGAACGTGATCCCGAGTTGTCGACGGAGGCTACCAGCGTCCAGGGCTTGCTTCGTTTGACGGATATCACGACATCGCTGCGTCCCGGCACCGATGTCGGCACGACCTGCATGTCGACGTCCTGGCTGGCTACGCGTTTCATCTGCTCCAGACCTTGTTCCAGGTCGCGCAGGTTCAGCAGTTCGCCGGGGGCGGTGGGGAAGGCGCTCTTCCATGTGCCCCACAGGTCGGGCTCGCTGAAGCGGATATCGCCGATCACGCCTGGAATCAGGGCCAGCTTCAGCACGCCGGAGGACAGGTCCTGCTCCGGCACCAATATGCGCGTGGTCACATATCCCTTCGACAGGATCGCTTGCGAGACGCCCTTCACCAGCGTCTCAACGCCCTGCTTGCCGACGCACTGGCCCTGATAGTGCTCAAGCCAGAGTCGCGCGAACGCAAACGGGTCCATCGGCAAGGCCGAGGCGCCGCTCTCTCGCAGATCGGCCGGCAGGTCTTTGGGGACCTCGAGTACAAAGCGCTCGATGCGGAAGCACGGAGTTTCCGTTGGCAGCGGCGGATATTCGGCCCGCGCGATGGCCTCGGCGCGCACGGCCGGCGCGTCGACGATGGCAGCACGCTCGCGGGATTCCCGCTGCTGGAGGTTGCGCTGCTCCTGCTCGGCATTGCTCAAAGCGGCGGCGGCCTGATTAGGAATCGGCGGGACTTGCGCCATCACGGATGACGGCAAACTCGAAAGGCTGAGCGCAAGTGACGCGGCGGTGGCAATGTGCGACGGTTTGAAGGACATCGGCGTAACTGGGGCCGGACGGGGGCTTTCGCACCCGCCAAAGCGTGGCAAATGATCAGGAGGGGTGGTTACTCAGCGGTTGCCGCTGCAGGCTCGGTTGCGTGCGCGTCGGGGGTTGCGGCCGCGGGATCGGAAGCTGCCGTTTCCCCCGTTTCTTTCGGCGGGCCTTCATCCTTCACGACATAGGACGGGTCACGTACCCACCGGGCCATATCCTTGGCAATCACGATGGCACTGCGATCCAGAATCGAGCAGGTTCCCTTGAATGCGCCCCAGAATCCGCCGACGGACCAGCGATTCACTTTGGTATGTCGAACAACCTTGCCGTCTTCCACCAGATCCGCCATCACGGTGATGGCCTTCGGGCCTGTCCACGCGCCGCCACCAATACCGAGCACGTGAGAAATCTGGAGTTTGAGGACTTTGGCGCCATTGGGATCGACGCCTGATTCGATCGTCCCTGCACTGCCCTTGTTGCGTTTGCGCAGGACTTCGCCGACATGGTTTGCGAGCATGTCTTCGATATGGCATTCGGTTTTGACTCGCTCGACCACTTCGGCGCCGGGGGCGTAGGTGATGGGGGTTTCCAGGACGACGGATTGCGAGGCGGCCACGGCGGTGGCGCTTGACAGGGATAGGGCTGCGAAAAGGTAGGACTTCATGTGGAATTGGCGAATCGGAACTACGAGTGCGGTAGTGTCGTGTGTTCGTGGCGCGGCTGTGAGGTCTCAGAAACCTAACTGTCCTTGGCCCGTATATCGTTGGCAGCAACTTACTTGGGTGCCTCGAATCCCATGCGCTTGCCCGTCGGATTCGGCAGCCACCAACCTTTCAGCGTGATCGATTGGTTTGTAATCTCACGCTTCGCAAGATCCGCATGGCGCTTAAGCCGAGGCAGATCTTCGTCGAAGTGGTCTTCGATCGATGCCACCTCCATGAACCGGTTGGCATCCAACCTGCCGATATACGAAAACTTGCCAGCCTCCACTACAAAACCGGCGTTGTCTGGAACGGTTTCTGATTTCTTGTCCATCGACCCGTAATCCAGCCACCATTGCACGACCTTATAGGATCCGGGTGGCAGTTCGAGCGCGAAAGTCGTACCAGCGCCAGTGGGTCTCGTTTCCTGGAACGCAAACCCCTTGATCCGCATCCGATTCAGCCGATACTTGTTTCCCTTGTCGTCCATCAGGACGAACGTAGTGCCATATGGCACGAACACCGCACGTTCATAGATGGTGCCAACCACAACGCCGTTACTGGCGTTGTAGCTTCGATGCTTGTAGTAAGGCGTGCTCGCACAACCCGTTATGCCCGCAGAAACAAGCAAAGAAAAAATCATCAAGATTCGCCGAATCTTGTTATACATTTCTAAATATGAATTCAACTTCAACCCCGAATCAAATTTAATTCCGTAGCCTTGACAGGCTTGGCTGCAGTCAATGCCCCGTCGAGCGACTCTTTGGCGGATTAAACCAATCCGGATCGACCATCAACCGCTGAAAAAACTCTACTAGCGAGTCGCAGATCCTGTCACCCCACATCCAGTAGACGGCATTTGGGTTTTCACTGCGGGGCCGGAGACACAAAAACAGATCGAGGTCCCGATCGAAAAACGGGAGAACATCAGGTTGGATTTCCGTGTACGGCATCATCCATTCACATGTTCCGTCGAGCAACTTCGGTATATCCGTCGGGTGGATCACGGAATTATGTGAATGTGAAACAAGGCGGGCTTCTTCCCCCGACTGCAATCTTCCCTCGCCGATTTCAATGTAGAAAGCGCGCAATTCGTCTGGGAACGTGTAGCCAAGCCTCTCTTCGGCTTCAAATATCAGGGCATGATCGACTGGAAAGAAACCGTTTTCGAACAACCCCAGACGCAAGGTTGGCGAAGGGATGCGGACAAGAGGCCTCAAGAATTCGAACATGTCAGTTAGTTCCGTCTTGCAACTGTTTCAGTGGCCCGCCCGCGCCATGAATGGCCCGGTGCTCGGCAGGTAGGGCAGGCGTAATGTTCCACCATTCCGCTGGGCCAGCATTTGTCACCGGAATGACGTGGTGCGCGTCAGCTTGCCAGATTTCAACACGCCCGTTTCTCTGAACTTCATATGTTGGCCATTTTTGACCGGTTTTCTGTTCCCACTCGAGAATGAGATCATTCTTCTGGCTGTTGAATTCATTGCGCAAAACCTTGTTTTGCTCTGGACTCAAGGTCACAGCGTGATTCGTCGTCCGCATTTCCTGCGCCAGGGCTGCACGCTGCGCTTCATTGAGGCGATAACCAGTCTGCGTTTCGATATCGTCAGCGTATTGCTTGAAGAGGCGGTTTGCGTCATTGATAAGGCCGGCAGCTTTGGTCGAGTCCGCTACTTTATCGGCAGCCAGGAATGCCTTGACCACATCCAACGCGCTGGCACCTGCTCGTTCCAGTATGCCTCCAGCCAAAGGAACCAAACCGACCGAGGCCCAGAATCGGCTGGCCTCTTCCCCGCTCACAGAGCTCTTGCCGGTAATAAGCTGCATGACGGACTCGGCATTGCCCATCACAGGCATAAGCTCAAGCACCGATTGCGTCAGCTTCTCGGATTGCTCTAGCGTCAACTGGGGACGCTTGGAAAGCTCGATGATCGCGTCCAGCGTGGCGGCCTGCTTGTCCAGGTCGCGGAACCCTTTTTGCAGGCAAGCCGAATCGCCACCGCACTGCTGCTGCAGCACAGCGGAAGCAGCTGCCTTGAACTTGGCTACCCGATTGTTGTTGACATAGAGCGCGTTGTTCTCTATCTCAAACGTCGCCGCATTCATCGCGGTCGCAGCGTTTCCTCCCACGGCTCCGGCCACACCCGCCACCAGGCTCTGAATCGCGTTCTCGCGTGCCTGCTTCTGCCCAGCGGTCATGCCTTCTGTCGGACTCAGCAGCGAACCAAGCACTGAGGCCGCTGCCGCCCCCATAGCACCCGTTCCGCAAGCCTGATTGGCAGCGGCCGCCCCGGCGCAGCCCACGATAGCGTGCAATGCTGCGCGCGCAGTCTCCGCTTCAGGCGTGCCCTTACCGAGTGAATCGGCCAGATCCTTTACCTGGCTTGCTGCCAACCCCTGCAAATACCCCACTGCGGCGCTTTGCACGAACTGGGCACTCGACCCGGTTACATTCCCGCTGGCCGCCGCCGTCAAAGCCGTCGCGACGCGGCGATAAGTTCCGCCTTGACCCCATGTCGCAAGATCATCGGCCTGCTGCTGCAGCTCCGCCAGCTTCTCAGGCGAAACGGTCGGGTCCTTGGCGGCAGCGTCCGCCGCCTTCTTGGCCGACTCGGCTTCAGCCGCCCGGTTGTTCAGGAACACCCCAGCTTCACGCTGCAGCGCCCCAACGATCTGGAAGTCCGCCTTGATCTCATTGGCATCGAAGATGGGACTCAGCGAATTCGCGGTGTTCGTCGTGTCCCGATTAACGCTGGCAACGGTGTCGGTAGCGCTCTTTCCAGTGAGCTCCTGTTGCTTGGCGTCGTTGCGAATCGTGATGCTGCCAGCGCTGATTCCGCTTTGCGTCGTGCTGCTTGCACTGCCTGACGCCGCAGCCACCATCGGCGGCGCGGCCGAAAAGCCCTGCCCGCCACCTCCCGTGGTCGGCAAATCGGTGCCGGGCACGGCACCGGAACCCGCAGTGGACGCTTGTCCGCTCTGGTTGACGCCCACCCCCGATTTGCCGCTATTGCCTCCGAACGAAAAACCGCCACCGATCCCGATGCTGCTGGCGCTGTAGTGAGCGTGATTTTCGATGTTACTGACGGTCAGCGTATCGGTCGACAGACTGTTCTTGTCCGCGCTGCCCCCCGCAATGACCGCGCCCTTCAGGTCCGTATTGCCCTTGACGTCCACCTGGTAGCCACCAGTACCGGCCCGGATCGCAGACTGCTCGCCGACGCTGGCGAAGTCGCTGTCCATCTTCTGCTGGCTGATGCTGGCACTCCCCGAAAAACCAATGCCCGCCGTCACGCTTCCGCTGGCCGACTGGTCTTTGCTGTGATAAGTGCTGGTGTCCTGCAGGCTCTCCAGGTTCAGATTGCCACCGACGTTCGCCACCACCTGATTGCCAGACGCCACCGCGCCTCGGATATTGGTGTCGCCGCCGGATTCGATCGTAAGCGTGTTACCTGCCGTCGCATGACTGTTCGTCCATGTCACATCGTTTCCGTCGGCATTGCCTCGGGCCGCCGACGCGTTGGCCGTGACGCCAATGGCCGCACCTTGGGAACCATAGCTGATTGCAAGTCCAATACCACCAGACACACTCTTGCTGCTACTGTGCTGATCAGCCGTATTGGCCGCAGCCTGCAGGTTGACCGCATTGTCGGCCTTCAGCAGTAGGTCATTGCCGGCCTTGAGATCGCTGCCCACGACATTGATGTTGCTGTTCTGACCGTCACCAGTCGCCCGGATGCTGACATTGCCGCCCGCGTTGACCTGGCTGCCAACTGCCGTCGTGCTGCTCTGCGTCTGCGTACTGTCGCTCTTCGAGCCGCCCACCGTGATACTTAGCGTGATGCCGCCTGCCGCTTGTGGGTCCTTACTCACTGCGTCGTAAGCGTTCTTACCCGCCAAACCCGTAGCTGCTCCAGCGAGCGCCTTCATGCGCGGGTCGCTGGTCTGGCTTTGCGCCTGAGCCATTTGGGTCGCCGTCTGCACAGCGGCAAGGATCGGGTTGGAAACGGCAATAGTCAGGCCGCTCTGCTTGAAGTGCGTTTCCTGATTGGACTGCCACGAGTCCATCGCGGCAGCAATATCGACCGACTTGGCTCGAATATCGATGTCGCCTTGTAGCGCCGTGACAGTACTGCCCGTCTGCGAATAGCCTTCGCCCGCGCTCAGACTGACGTTACCGCCAACGCTGCCGACCACCGAGCCGGTGTGCGTCGTGGACTGCTGGGTCTGAGTCTGATTGACTTGCTGTTTGCCGAAGGTCACCGACGCGCCGCCGCCAGAGAACATGCCGGACGTGCGGGTCTCCTGCGACGTAGTGCTGGAAGCGGTGTTTTCCGCAGCGCCGATGACAAGATTGCGGTCAGCGTGCAAGGCGACGTCGCCGCTACCGGCAACGTTGGATCCCATCACGGTGAGGTCGCGCCCAGCACTGGCTGTGACACTGTCGGCCGACACCAGCGAGCCGACTGCAACCGTTTGTTGCTGACTGCTTTGCGTAGTGGTCTGCTTTTTCGACAGGAACCCAGACTCACTCGACTTCGACCAGCTATCCGAGGTGTGCTGTTCCGTAACGGTGCCGATTGTGACGTCCCCGGACGCCGCAAGCTTGGCCGCCCCCCCGCCGCCATTCTCGCCACCCGTTGTGACCGACGAAGCCAGGATTGAAAGGTTGCCTTTTCCGTCGTTCTCCGTGGGCACCGGCGCAATGCCATTCGCCTGCAGAATAGAAGCCGCCGCCGTCTGGCCAGCGCCGAGCACGACGTTATCGCCTGCGCGTACGGAACTACTCCGCGCGCCTTCGTCATACCCAGACTGCGTAAACTGCGACGCCTTGTTGCTGAACGCGCCTGCCTCTTGCGTGCGCGAGTCCATCGCAGCCGTCACCGTGGTGTTGCGCCCCGCAACGAGTGCGGCGTCGCCTCCGGCGTCGATCGCGGATCCTGTCAAGGTCACGTCCCGGCCGGCGACGGCTGTCACGCTGCCACCAGCTTGCACGGTGCTGCCCTGGTTGATGACCGTCCGATCACGCAAATAGTCCTGCCCACCATGCGCCGTCGCATCCTGCGTCGTGCCCGTCACGATAGTGCCGAGGTTGATATCCCGCCCCGCGGCCAGCAACGCATTGCTCCCGGCATTGACCCCCGCGCCCACCATGCTGATGTCACGCCCGGCCAGCACAGCCACGTTGTTCGTCCCCGAGATCGACGCCGCCGCGCCAACCCCGGTGGCGCTCGCACTATTGCCGTTGGCCAGTGTGGTGGTATTGGTGATCGTCTGCGATTCGTTGATGACATCTCGCCCGGCGGATACCACCACATCCTGCCCGCCAATACGGCCGCCAAGATTGCGCACATCCTGCGTGGCGCTTACAACGGTCGTACCTGTTCCACCGATGCTGCCCCGGTTGACAATATTGCCGCCCACTACCTGCGTGGCGATGTCCCCAACGATCGCGCCGCTGTTCTCCACGTTGCCGGTGGCGCTAATCGCCACGGATTTGCCGGCGACGAGTGCGCCCGTGGCGTTCAGGTCCACGCCATTGCCTTGCGCCAGATAGACCTTGGGCACCAGTACCGATTGCGTCGTGCCATCGGGCAACGTCACATCCTGCGACACCATCCACACCATATCGGTGGTGAGCTGGCGCATCTGCTCGTCGGTCAAACCCACGCCAGGCGTGAGATCAAACGTCTTGGCATAGGTGACGCCGTTGTTCATCAGCGCCTTGTATTCCTCCAACTGGTCGGTGTAGCCGGTCAGGAACGTCTTGCCCGTCAGTTGCGTGATCTGATCGCGGACCAGTTTCTCTTCATAGAATCCATCGCCCAGGCGCTTCTGTGTCTTCTGTGGATCCAGGCCCAGCGCGTTGAGCATGTAGTCGCTGGAGATGAAGTTGGTGTACTGCGTGAAGCGCGGGTCCGTGGCGACGAGGTAGGTATCGCCCGGCGCGGTACGGATACGGTACAAGCCGTTGGTCGGCAGCTTGAGGTTTGGAATGCCACCCTGGGCCGTGCCCAGCGTCTGCACGGCAGCCGCGACCGCGCCGCTGCCATTCGCGTTGACGGCAGCGGCCGCACCGGCGGCGCCCGATGCACCCGCCAGTTGGGTGCCGCTGGCACCGCCACCTGCCACGCTGCTACCGGTAACTGCTGCACCGACTGTGTTCACCGAGGCCACTGTCACGTTCTGGGCCGTGGTCTGCACTGCCTGATTGGCTGTTGCGATGGCCGGCAGCGCGGCCGTCGTGGTCGGTGCCTGTGGCGCATCCGGGAATGCCACGACCTGCCATTCCTGGCTGCCGCCTGTGCGCTGATGCCAATAGAACGTGGAGGCATCTTGCGTGGTGACGGTTTGCTGCAGCACCGTGCCCACATCCTGAATCGTGCCGTTTGCCGCTACCCGCACCAGGCTGCCTCCGGCTGCCATTGTCGAGGACTGGTTCAGGATGTTGCCGTTGTTGCTATTGATGCGGATATTTCCCGCCGCCTGAATCCTCGCCGCGTCGGTAGCGCTCACGAGCTGGTCAGTGGCCGTCATCGTGACGGTCGTGCGTGAGATCTCGTTGAAGTCGTGACCGAAGTTTGCCTGACGGACTTCATCCGGCCGGATATGGATGTTCGGGTCCCAGTCCGGCCAGAAGGTGATGCTGTAGGTCGAGCCGTTGTCCTGGATCGACTGATAGTACTGGGTAGGTCGGGTGGCAATTGGCCGCGTGCAGATGCCGGTGTCGATGTCGCAGTTTGGTCCCGGCAACAGACCGCCGTATTCCTCGATCGGCGATTGGGTGAAGGACAGCGTCTGGTTGCTGGTGTTGAGGTTCGCCACCGTCGACTTGTCCACCGTCACCGTGATGGGTGCGCGCAACGCATTGGTTTGCGGCGTGCTGATTGGCGCATTCGACGTACTCCAGACCCAGCCCGGAAAGGTCAGGCTGACGTGAACGTTCAGGTCGGCACCGGACAGCCCGGCCTGCCAAAGCGTGAGCGTCTTTACAGCGGTCTGCACCGGCGTTCCAGCCGTCGTCACAATGCTCGTGCGTGTATTGCTGACCTGATTGGCCGCGATGTCGATGTCCCCATCGGCCTCGATCGTGGACGATCGGTTGATCAGCGTATTCACCTGATTGGCAAGCAGCCCGGTGCTGGCATCGCGCGTACCATCGCGGGCAATCTGCAGGTTGCCCGCGCTGTAGAGGGTGCCGCCCTCCAGGTTCTGCACCGAGTTGCCGGCGTAGAGGTTCAGGTTCCGGACCGCCGCCATGAGCGCCGACGGCCCGTTGTTGACGATATCGGTCCCTTGCACCTGGACATTGTTGCCGATGACGGTGCCCGTGTTGATCACCGTCGGACCAGCGACTCGAACCGTGTCGCCCTCGATGCGCCCGGCATTCGAGAGGGCGTTACCGGCCGTGACAGTCGTGTCGGACGAATTGATGTCCGCCGCGGCCCCGTTGACCACATTGGCACCAGAGACCGTCAGCGCACCAGCGGTTGCCAGGGTTCCCGTATTGGTGAGCGTGCCGGTGGCCGTCACCTGCATGTTCCCGTTCGCCCGCAGCAGATTGGACGCGTCGTTGGTGTAGTCCCCGACCACGTTCAGCGCGAGATTGCGTCCGGCAATCATGGTCCCACTACCGGACACGATGCCAGCCACTGCAACGTCCTGGTTCGCCTTGACCGCACCCGCCAGATTGGACAAGCTCGCCACACTGAGCTTGACGTCGGTGCCACCCAGCACCTGGCCGGCGGCATTGTTGAGCGTTGCACCCGCCTGGTTGAGCGTCAGGCTCTGGCCGTACAGCATGCCACCGCGATTGTCGATTTGCGACCTGACTTTCAGGTCCAGTGCGCCGCCAGCTACCACCTGGCCACCCGCCATGCCATTCGTATTGTTCGCAAGCGTCTGCGCCGCGACAGCGACGTCACCGTTACCGCCCACTTTGCCGGCCGTGTTCGTCAGTGCGTTGGTTGCCGTGACTGTCGTCGCGCCATCACCCGCATTGACGAGCGATCCACGGGTGTTGTCGATGCTCGTTGCTGCAACCGTTGCGGTGCCATGCGCACCGTTCGCGGCCAAGGTGCCGTCCTGGTTCAGCACGGCTCCAGTCGCCGAAACGGACAGATCACCGCCGGTCTGCGCAGAGCCGGCGGAATTGTCCACGGTGCCACCGCTGGCCAGTATCAGGCCCGCGTTCCCATAGACGCTGCCTTGCCGATTCGACAGGTTGCCACCGGCGATGACCGTGGCCTTGCCCTGTGCGGATACCGTGCCCCGGCTGTTGTCCAACGTGGTGGCTTGCGCCTGGAGGTCACCGTTGGTCTGGATGGCGCCGCCGGTGTTGGTGAGCGCTCCCTGGCTTGTCACTGACAGGCTACCCATGCCGGCATGGGAGACCTGGCCGCTGTCGTTAGCTATCGTGCCGGCGTCGACGGTCAGACTTGCGCCGTTCGCCGCGATGGTGCCGCCCGTGTTGTCGAGCTTGCCGCCTGCCAGGACGCTGGTGTCATCCTGACCGTACTGCTTGATCGTGCCACCCCGGTTGGACAGATCTCCCGTGGTCGCAACGTTGACGCGATCGCCATCGAGCCGCCCGCCAGCGTTATCCAGCGACGCAGCGTTCAATGTCGTGGCCGCCGCGGAGATCGTGCCGCCACGATTGCTCGCCGCCCCCGTGCTCGCTATTTGCAGCGCGCCGCTGGCGGTCAGATTGCCGCCATCGTTGACGATGGTCTGCGCGTTGACGGTCGCATCACCGCGCGCGGTGATCGTTCCCTGATTGGTGAGGGTGGTTCCCGCATCCAGCGTCAGCGCACCGTTGCCCCCGATCAGGCCGGTTGCGCCAGTTGCGTCCTTGGCATTCCGTATCTCTTGCTGCGCGCTGACATGCGTCAGGCCGTCGCCAGCGTTGGCGATACGGCCACCGGTGTTGTCGATGCCAGCGGCGGACACGGACAATGCACCATGCGCGCCCGCAGTCTCGATACGGCCGCCGGCGTTAGTCAGGGTGCCATCGGCCTGCAATACGAGCGCGTCGCCCGAGTGCAAGGTGCCATTGGCGTTGTCCAGTGCGCCTTGCACGTCGAGCGCCAACGCCTTCTGCGCCGAGACTGTGCCGCCGGCGCCATCAAGCGAGCCCAGCTTTGCGATGAGACCGCCGTTGGTCTGGATGACACCGCCCGCGTTGCCGGTCCGGCCCTGGCTTGCCAACGATAGCGTACCGGTGCCCGCATGTGACACCTGCCCACCATCGTTGACCAGGCTGGCGCCTTCGACCGTCAGGCTCTGACCATTGGCGGCGATGGTTCCACCGGTGTTATCCAGCTTGCCACCGGCGATGATGGTGGTATCGCCCCGCCCCACCTGCTTCAGGGTGCCCCCCTGATTGTTCAGGTCGCCCGTGGTCCGGATGGCAAGCTCGCCACCCTCGATCTGGGCGCCGCGGTTGGACAAACTACCCACCGTCAGGTTGGCGCCCGCCCCACTCGACATCTGGCCCCGATCATTGCTCAGCGCGCCCCGGGCATTGACCAGCAAAGCAGCCCCCGCCGTCGTGGTCGCGCCTGTCAGGTCCAGGCCGCCTGCGCTTGCCGAAAGACTGAGATTGCCATTTGTCGCGGTCTGACTGCCCGCCATGCTGATGCTCTCGCCCTGGATCACCGCATTGCCACTGGCCAGATTCCGGCCGGTTGCGGATATTGCCCCGGTTGAGGTCACCGTCAGATCAGCGCCACCGACCGGGATGCCGTCCGGACTCAAACCCGCCGCCAGCGTGCCCGTCGAAGCCACGCTCTGCGCATTCACGCTGAGCGACTGCTGCGCCGCCAAGGTTCCGCTGTTGTTCAACGTGGCATCGGTGTGAACGCCGACCGCGCCGACGGCGTAGGTCGTGCCGCTGTTGTCGATGCCGTCCCGTGCCGAGACAGCGAGATTGGCGCTGGCATTCGTCTGCCCGGCAAGGACGAGCTTGCCCTGCGAGGTCAGCGTCATATCGCCCGCCTGCGCGGCCATCACACCGCGCAGCGACACGCCCACGCCATGTTCCGTCGACGCCAGCAGGATCTTGTTGGCGTACATGCCGCCGAGCTGGCTTACGTCGATGCCGGTCGCCGGAGCCGCACCGGTACCCGCGATGGCCGTGGCATCGAGCGAGTTGTAGTCCACCTGATTTGCGCCGGCCACCACATTGAGCCGGTTCGCGTAGACGGCCGCATTGGCCTTTACCGCACGCGCGATCAAGTCCACCTGGTCGACGCCGGCCGCGTTCAACCCTGCACCCTCGATGCTGATTTGACCGCCGGATACACGGAACGCATCCAGGCTTCCGCTGCCGCCATAGACCGGCAAACCCGTGGTCAGCGTGGCACGGCTCGTGTTGATGAAGCCCGCGCCATCCACCAGGATGCCGTTCGGATTGGCCACGATCACTTCCGCACGCTGCCCGGCCACCTCCAGGTAGCCGCGCAACTGGCTGGGCGACATGCTGTTGACCTGGTTGACGATGATCCGCGCGGATCCACCGGGCAGCAGGTTCGGGTTGCCGTTGATGTAGCCCGCCTGCTGGGTGTTGGTGATGACTGGCGAGTTGTTGAGGATCGCGCCGGCCTTGTTGACGTCGAACTGGGTGTAGTGGTTGGTGGACACCCCGGCAGCGGACGGCCGCGTGATATTGACTTGCGGCAGGCCATTCGGCGTGGAGATCACGGTGGGCCGGTTGGCGCCCGAATTCGGGTCGGCCACGATCTGGGCGCCAGCCACCATCGGCAAGCCCATGCATGCCCAGACCGCCAACCGGATAGCGGGCACGCCGAACCATGTTGAACCGGAAAGTCTTCCGCCCGCGCTGCCGCGCTCGCCAACGGACTTGCCCCCGGCATGACCCGAGGCCGTCTCCGCCACGGCCATCAACATGGAACGTGTGCGGTTGAAAACAATGCGATAGCAAAGGCGATTCATCGTGACCCGTGGCTCCGGCATAGATGCGGCTTTCTGCTTCTATGCACTGCAACCACAGGCTCTTTAAGCCCAATGTCTGCCTAACGCATACAACGCCGCTTGTAACCAGATGTAAATGACCAGAAACGGGGCGGAGAGTAAAGCATGCGCTCGCGGGCTGAAAAGCCCTGCTTCGGGAGGATTTTGAGAAAAATCCAGCACAGATTTCCTACGCCGACAATGGAGGTCTGCCCGCAAAGTCACACCCGGTAAGGCGATCCCCCAGGCACCCGGCGCCAAATGTAGATACAGGTTGCTCCGATATGTCCGATATGAAACTTTTTGAATTCAGAGTTAAGTGCAACGCACACGCAACAGATTCGCGGCGGGAGCTTTCACGAGGACGCAAATTTACAAAGACCGGTAAGGTGCGGCGGCATATACCCAGGCGTCCAGGGCTAGCGAGCCGAGGTTGCGCCATGCGGCTAATCTGGTACGGAACATGCGCGGCCACATATCCCGACCCGCATCCACCCAGGAGACTGTCATGGACCCGCTCGATCCCAACAACATCAATCCGCCAACTCCACAGCAGAAGCTGCAGGCAGACACCCGGCAACTGGCTCAGGACCTGGACGATCTGCTGGCCCAGCTACCGAACCTGACAGGCGAGGCCATCGGATCGGCCAAGCAGAAGTTTCTGTCGAAAGCCGCGCAGGGTTCCGACAAGCTGGCGTCGATCAAGGCGTCGATGAGCGACAGCGTGTCGCGCGGACAGGAATGCGTGACCGAGTACACGCACCGCGAACCCATCAAGGCGCTTGGCATGGCCCTGGGCCTTGGTGTGCTGTTAGGCGCGCTGCTGTGCCGGCCGACACGGCATGGCGATCGCTATGACAACTAACAACTGATCACTAACGTCCGGCGATAACCGGCGGCGAGTCAGGCCGCCGCCATATCCTGCCGGGACGCGGCGCCTAGCGATGCGCGCAGGATGTCGGCCAATCGCTCGACTTCCGGCGGCATGGTGGCGGCGGCGCGCACCATCGCGAGCGACATCGACGGCAGCGCGGGCAATCCGGATTCCCCGGCCGGCAGCGCGCGTACGCCCGCGGGCAATCCGTAGCGCGAGCGCACGGTCAAACCCAGCCCGGCTGCGGCGGCGGCCCACAAGCCGCCAAGATTCGGACTCGAAAACGTGACCCGCCACGGAATGCCGGCTCGGTCCAGCGCGGCCGTCGCGGCCGATTGAAACTGGCACGGCCGGTCGAAGGCCACCAGCGGCAGCGGCTCGCCATCGGCGGGTTCCCATCGCTCGGAGGCGGAGCCGACCCAGCACATCGGCACTTCGCCGAGGCGCTCGACATGCCGATGCCCCATGCCGTATCCGGAGATTTCGTCCGACACGGCCGGATGCATGTCCGCCCATACCAGCGCCAGGTCGCAACGGCCCGCGTCGATACGCTCCAGCAGATCGGCATTGCGTGACACCACCGCTTCGATGCGCACCTTGGGATGCGCACGCGCAAAGCGCCCCAGCACGTCGGGCAGCAGCCCTTCGCCAAATTCCTCCTGCAGTCCCAGCCGGATGCCGCCTGACAGGTCCGTACCACGCACCGCGGTCACGGCTTCATCGTTCAACGCCACCATCCGGCGCGCATAGCCGAGCATCGCCTCACCCGCGGCCGTCAGCGCCAGTCCGCGCCCCTCTTTGCGGAACAACGGCGTGCCGGCCTGCTCTTCGAGCTTCCTGATCTGGGCGCTGATGGCCGACGTGGAGCGGCCTACGCGATCCGCCGCACGCGCAAAACTGCCGAGTTCGATACCCGTCAGCAGGCTGCGCAACGCAGCCAGGTCGAGATTGGTCCGTGACATCGCAACCATCCTGTTTTATCGAACGATATTCGTAATATTTTCTGATTTTCAGGATGAATTCTCGGTGACAGACTGGCTCACGTCAAATCGCTCGATCGCTACTGGATCACCTGTCACCCATGACCTCGCACACCTTGCCTGTTCCTTCAGACGCCGCCCGGCGGCTGGCACCTTCCCATCGTTGGAAAGTTCTGGGCGTTGGCGTGGCGGCCAATGCCAGCGTTCTGGCCGCCGTCAGCGGCCTTCCCACCACGGCCGTCTGGATGCGCACCGGTTATCACCTGGATACCGTTCAGGTCGGATTCGCCGTCGGCGCGATTGGTCTGGGCACGGCGCTGTCCGAGTTGCCCTGGGGACTGGCCGCCGACCGTTGGGGCGACCGGCCCGTACTGCTCGGCGGACTGGTGGCCACCAGTGCGGCACTGCTTGCGATGACGCTCTGGTTAGCGCCCACTGCCGGGCATATCCCCGCGCTATCGTGGCTGATCCTGGCCATGACACTGGTCGGACTGGTCGGAGGCAGCGTGAACGGTGCCAGTGGCCGCGCGGTGATGCGCTGGTTCCACGAAGGTGAGCGCGGACTTGCGATGAGCATCCGCCAGACCGCCGTGCCGCTCGGTGGCGGCATTGGTGCGCTGACGTTGCCGTGGCTCGCGTCGACGTTTGGCTTCGCCTGGGCCTATGGCTGGGTGGCGCTGCTTTGCGGTATCTCGGCCGCGCTGACCTGGCATTGGCTCCACGAGCCACCCGACTTTCATGCCAGCGCCGCCGCCCGGCAACGCAGCCCGAATCCGCTGCGACGGGCCGACATCTGGCGCATCGTCTTTGCCATCGGGCTGCTCTGCGTGCCGCAGTTCGCGGTACTGACCTTTGCGTCGATCTTCCTGCACGACTACGCGCATGCCGGCCTTGGCGTGATCACCGCCACACTGGTCACGATCCAGGCGGGCGCGATGATCACGCGAGTATGGAGCGGCCGCTGGACCGACCGTCGTGGCAACCGTCGCGCCTACCTGCGCGGCTGCACGCTGCTGACCGTGGCGGCATTCCTGGTGCTGGCAGCCTGCGTCCACGGCAGCGCAACGAGTCCGGCGCTGATGACCCTGCTGCCCGCCGTGCTTGCCGCGGCCGGGATTGCGGTATCCGCGTGGCACGGCGTGGGATACACCGAGCTGGCAGCCGTGGCCGGCGCGGATCGCGCGGGCACCGCGCTGGGCATGGTCAACACCGTGGTCTTCTTCGGCTTCTTCCTGACGCCGCTTGCCCTGCCGCAGTGGCTGGCACTCACATCGTGGCCGGTGGTGTGGGCCACGACGGCCGTGGTGGCCCTGTGCGTCTGGCCGTTGTTTCCCCGGCCGCAGTCCACGGTATGAAAGAAGGTCCGTATTCCATCCGCGCACGCATCCGCGCACACCGGCGGCCCTGACTCTCCGGCTGCCGGCCTCCCAAATGAAAAAAGCCGGGGCAACCCCGGCTTTCCTCATCACATCGTCCGTCCGACTCAGCTCGCCATCGAATCGTTGAGGCGGCTTCCATTGTTGGACTCGCCTTCCTCATCCGGCCAGCTGCGGCCCACCATCCACTCGTAGAGCGTAGGCAGCACGATCAGCGTCAGCAGCGTGGCCGTGATCAGGCCGCCGATGATGACGATGGCCAGCGGGCGTTGCGTTTCCGAGCCGATGGCCCGCGAGATGGCCATCGGGAACAGACCCAGCATGGCCAGCATGGCAGTCATCAGCACCGTGCGCAGACGATCCATCGAACCGGTCAGCACGGCCTGGCGCACGGGCATGCCTTCCTGACGGAGCTGGTTGAAGTACGTCACCATCACCACGCCGTTCAGCACCGCTTGCCCGAACAGCGCGATAAAGCCGATGGCCGCCGACACCGACAGCGGAATGCCCGTCAGGAACAGCGCAAACACGCCACCAATCAACGCGAACGGAATGTTCGAGATGATCAGCGCCGCGCTCTTGAACGACTGGAACGCGTTGAACAGCAGCAGGAAAATCACCAGCACCGACAGCGGCACCACGATCGACAGCCGTGCCATTGCACGTTCCTGGTTCTCGAATTCGCCAGACCAGCTGATCTTCACATCCTCGGCGTTGACGTTCTTCTTGACCAGCGCCTGCATGTCCTTCACCACGCTGCCCATGTCGCGGTCATGGATGAAGATGCCGATCGACGTCGTACGCTGGCCGTTTTCACGGCTGATGTTCATCGCACCCGATGCGGCACGGAACGTCACCAGCTGCGACAGCGGCACCTGCGCGCCGTCGGCGGTCTGCATGAAGATGTTCGGCAGGTTCGGCAGCTCGCGCTCGCCCGGCTTCAGGCGCACCACCACGCTGAAGTGCTTTTCGCCCTCCCACAGCTCCGTGGCGGCCTTGCCAGCCAGCGCGCTTTCCATCAGGTCCTGCACATCGGCCACGTTGATGCCGTAGCGCGCGGCCTGGGCACGGTCGAACTCCAGCACGTACTGCGGCAGCTCGCCATCGCGGTCGATGAACGCGCGCATCACGCCCTTGACCGACTGCACGTTGGCCAGGATCTGGTCAGCCACCTTCTTGTTGTGCTCAAGGCTGTCGCTCTGCACCTTGATCACGATCTGACCCTTGATCTGGGAGATGCTCTCCAGAATGTTGTCGCGCACCGGTTGCGAGAAATTCGGTTCGATACCCGGCAGCTGGCGCAGGTTGCGGTTGATCTCCTCGATGATCTTGCGCTTGTCGAAGCCCGCGCGCCATTGCTTGTCGCTCTTCAGGTCGACCAGAATTTCCACGGTGTTGATCAGCTTCGGATCGGTGCCGTCGTCGGGGCGGCCCACCTTCGAAATCGTGGTGTTCACTTCCGGCGTCTTGCGAATCACGCTGCGCAGAATGCGCGCCTGTTCGCGTGCCTCGTCGAGCGAAACCGATGCCGGCAGGTCAAAGCTGACCCACATCGACCCTTCGTCCAGTTCCGGCAGGAACTCGCTGCCCAGGAACTTGCCCACACCCACGGTCACCACCAGCAGGCCCAGCGCCACGGCCACAACCTTCTTCTTGTTGTCGAGCGCCCAGGCCAGCATCGGCTCGTAAATGCGCTTGCAATAGCGCACCACGAAATTGTCTTCGTGAGCGATGTTCTTCGTGAGCAGCAGGTGGCACAGCAGCGGTACCACGGTCAGCGACAGGATCAGCGATCCGATCAGCGCGCCCGTCACTGTATAGGCCATCGGCGCAAAGATCTTGCCCTCGTGGCGTTGCAACGTGAAGATCGGAATGTGCGCGGCGATGATGATGACCATCGAGAACACGGTCGGACGGCCCACCTCGGTGGTGGCCTGCAGAATCGCATAAAGCCGCGCGCGGCTGTCCTTGATCTGCTGCTCTTTCAGCTCGCCCAGCCGCTTGAAGATGTTCTCGACGACGATCACCGCGCCGTCGACGATAATCCCGAAGTCCATCGCGCCCAGCGACAGCAGGTTGGCCGGAATGCCCACCCACGTCAGGCCGATGAACGTCGACAGCAGCGACAGCGGAATCACCAGCGCCACGATAGCCGCCGCCCGCACGTTGGCCAGGAACAGGTAGAGCACGGCCAGCACCAGCAGCGCGCCTTCCACCAGGTTGCCGAACACCGTATGCAGCGTCTTGTCGATCAGCGTGGAACGGTCGTAGTACGGCACGATCTTCACGCCCTTGGGCAGAATCTGCGTATCGAGCAGTTCGATCTTCTGCTTGAGCGCCTCCAGCACCACCGACGGGTTCTCGCCCTTGCGCATCACCACGATGCCGGACACGATGTCATCCTCGTTGTCCTGGCCCATCAGGCCCTGCGGCGGCGCCGATCCCACCTTCACCTCGGCGATATCCTTTACCAGGATCGGCGTACCGTTGTTCTCCGCCACCACCACGTTGGCGATGTCCGCCGACGAACGGAAGCTGCCCAGCGAGCGCAGCAGGTATTGCTGACGGCCGTGGGCCACCGCGCCGCCGCCGGCATTCGAGTTGCCGCGTTGCAGTGCCGTGAACAGCTGCGACAGCGAAATCTTGGCATCGCGCATGCGGCCCAGATTCGGGTTCACCTCATACTGCTTGATCGAACCGCCAATCGTCACCAGATCCGCCACGCCCGGCACCTGGCGCAGGTTCTTTTCCACCACCCAGTCCTGCAGCGTGCGGAGTTCCTGTGCCGTATAACCCTTGCCGGTCAGACGGAAGCGGAAGATTTCGCCGATGGCCGTGGATAGCGGCGCCAGTTCCGGCTGCACGCCGTCGGGCAGGTCCACGCTACGCAGGCGCTCGATGATCTGCTGACGCGCGTTGACGTCGGTGGCCTTGTCGTTGAAGGTCACCATCATGAACGACAGGCCGAACTGGGTGTGCGAGAACACGCGCACCGAGTTGGGCGTGCCGGCCAGCGCCGTTTCGATCGGAATCGTGACCTGGCGCTCCACTTCCTCGGCCGCGCGGCCCGGGTACAACGTGATGATGTTGACCTGGATGTCAGAGACATCCGGGAACGCCTCGATCGGCAGGTTTTTGAAAGCGGCCAGGCCGCCCGCGATAAAGATGATCAGGCCGAGCCAGACAAACAGCTTCTGGTGCAGCGCGAAATGAACAATGCGCGAAATCATCTGGCCGCCATCCTTATTGCTTGGCGGACGCACGCGCGGCATTCACCGCGGTGGCATCGCGCAGGATGTCTTGCAGATAGAGATTGCCGTCCGTGATCACCACATCGCCGGCCTTCAGGCCCGACACCGCCTCGGTGATGCCCGGCATCGACACGCCGAGCTTGACCTCGCGGCGTTCGAAAACGAATGGCGTGGCCGACGTCCGCACAAACACGTAGTTCTTGTTGTCCGCCAGGAACACCGCCTTCGACGGCACCGAAATCCCCTGGAACGACGCGGCCTGCAGCTTGGCCGTGACATACATCTCGGCCTTCAGGCGGCGATCGGCATTGGGCACCGCCAGGCGCACCTTCACGCTGCGCGATGCCGGATCGACGTAGTCGGCAATCTTGATCACGGTGCCGGTGAACGTTTCACCCGGATACGCCGCGCTGGAAAGCTGCACGTTGATGCCTGGCTTGAACAGGCCAAGGTCCGCCTCGGCGGCATCGAGCTGCGCCCAGAGCGTGGACGGGTCCGTAATCAGGAACAGCGGTGCGTTGGGTTGCTGGTCCGGGCGAACTTCCATGCCCGTGTTGATATTGCGCTCGACGACCAGACCCTCGATCGGGCTGCGCAGTGCAAAGCGCTGGTTCACCGCATCGCCGCCGCCGGCGCCGTACATGTGCAGCGCGGCCTGCGTGCGTGCCAGGTCGGCAGCGGCGCGGGCGTTGTCCGCCTGGGCCTGCTCCAGATCCTTCTGCGCAATCACGCCGGCCTGGTAAAGCTCGCGCTGGCGTGCCAGGGACTTGGCCGCCACCGCGCTATCGGCGGCGGACTTGCGGGCATCGGCCTGGGCCACGCCGTAGTCGGGCGATGTCAGCATCGCCAGCGGCTGGCCCGCCTTCACGGTGGTGCCCGGCTGCACAAGGACGTCCATTACCCGGCCGACGAACGGCGTAGCCACGCGCACGGTCTTGTCCTCGTTCCAGACCAGCCGCCCCGGCATGCTCAGCATGCGGTCGCCGCCACTCTGCACGGGCTGGCCGATCACGCCCGGCAGCGCCTTCACGTTGGCCGGATAGGTGATGGTCTGTCCGGTGATCTTCGGATCATCATCATTGTCCGGAACTTCCTTCTTGCCGCAGCCGGCCAGCACCAGCGCGCACAGCGACACGACGGCAGCCATCCGCACGGCACCGGTGCGGGTCATTCGATTGTCACCGGAGAAAAACGAGAGATTAAGGGCGCGACGCATCGGTACGAACCTGGGGAAGCTTGTTGAGATCGGAATTGGTGCTTTGCAGCGCGGTCAGGTAGGCCGCAAGGGCCTTGGCATAGTTGCCCTGCGCCTCCACTGCATCGACACGGGTCTGGCGCAGTGCCCGACGCGCGTCGAGCAGGTCCAGCACGCCACTGGCGCCCTTCGAATAGGCAAACTCGGCACTGTTGGCCACGCTTTCGGCGGCCGGCAGCACGGATTCGCGCATCTGCTGCAGCGACGCGCGCGCGGCATCCAGTTGCGCGCGCAGCCGGCCGATGTCGTTCTGGGCTTCGAGCAGAATGCGGTTGCGATCGTCGAGCGCGGCGTAGTAGTCCACCTCCGCGCGACGCGCCTCACCACCGAAACTGTGGCGCACGAATAGCGGAATCGACACAAAGGCGCCGTAGCTGTTGCCGCTGCCGGTGGTATTGGATTCGGAGATCGGGTAGTGCTCGTACTGCACGCCTACCGTCACATCGGGCACGCGACCCGCACGGGCGAGGTCGCGTTGCGACGACGCGGCGGCCAGGCGCGCCTCGGCGGCGGTAACGTCCGGCCTGCGTTGCAGCACCTCGGGATCGAACGACGGCACCTGGGCATCGAGCGCGGGCCAGTCCGCCACCAGGCGGTTATCGGTCAGCGTGCCGGGCACACCCATTGCGGCGGCCAGAGCCGCCTTGTCGCTGGCGTGGTCGGCGATCGCGTTGCGCAGATCGGTCTGCGCGCGCAGTGTTTCGAGCTGGAGCTTGGTCACGTCGGCGCGCGACACATCGCCCGCTTTCAGGCGCGTCTCGTTGGCCTGCTGTGTCCGCCCATACAGCCCAACCGTCTCGGTCAGCACTTCCACGCGGGTCTGGCTGACCACGGCCTCGTACCAGGCCTGATCCACGGCGCCGAGCTGCTGGGCCACCACGGCCTGCGTCTGCTCGCCGGCGGCGGCACTGGCCTTGCGCGCGACCTCGGAACGCAGATTGCCCTTGTTGGCGGTTTCGATGACCTGGTCCACGCGGACCGTGGAATCGACGGTCTTGCTGCGCAGATTGCCGGACCCGACACCGAGATGCGGGTTGATGTTGGCCACGCCCAGGCTCAGCACCGGATTGGGCCGTTGGGATGCGATCTGGATATCGGCCTGGCTAGCCTCTTCGCTGCGGCGGGCCGCGATGATGTCGCGGTTGCAGCGCGATGCGTCAAGCCGGGCTTGCGCCAATGTCAGGGCAGCCTTGGCCGGAGGCGGCACGCAGGGGCCGTCGGGCGGCATCGGCGCGCTGGCGGCATGGCCAGCGCTGGCCACCAGGGCAAGCAGCGTTGCCGCGGCGGCGCGGGAAACAGGAAAATGCACGATCAGTCTGGCTCAATTCGACTTGCGGTCTGCTGTAAACGACCGTGCCACCTGAATGGTGCACCGGGTAAGCGACTTTTATCGTTCTTTAATTTCCCGGTGGCCTGCCTCTCGCGCTTCAAAATCGGCCCGGCACGATCTCCCATGCGCATTTGAACGCAACCTGATTACAAACGGCTTTCATCCTGCTCATATTTTTCGATATTTGCATCGAACCCACCGGTCAGGGAAAACACCGATTGGCGCGGACCCGGCGTAAATAGAAGCACCATTCCGCCCTTAATAAAACATTAATAGAGCGCGGCCGCGACAATACGCTGGGCGCGCTCCAATACTGGCCGATCGACCATCTTGCCATCCACCGCAATGGCCGCGCCATGTGCCGCCGCGGCCTGTTCCACCACCCGCCGGGCCCAGGCAACTTCGGCCCCGGTCGGGGCCAGCGCCTGATGCACACCGCCCACCTGGTTCGGATGAATCAGCAGCTTGGCGCCAAAACCAAAGCGCCTGCCCCGCAACGTGTCGGCAGCCAGTGCCTCGGCGTCGCCGATGGCCGTGCAAACCCCATCCACCGGCGCCGGCAGACCGGCGGCGCGGGAATGGAGCACGAGTTCGCTGCGGAAGTGATGCAGCGGCAGGTCGTCGTCGCCGACATCGAGGTCGAACATCAGGTCGATGCTGCCGAACAGCAGGCGCGTCACACCCGGCGCTTGCGCCACATCGCGCAGGTCGGCAAAGCCCGCCGCCGTTTCCAGCAGGGCATGGCAGGGCATGTCCGGCAGCACAGCTCGCAGCGCCGCCAGCGACGCCTTGCCGGTCTTTGGCAGGACGATGGCCCGCACGGCATGCGTCCGGCAAAACGCGAGATCGTCGGCAAAATACGCGGTATCGGCGCCGTTCACGCGCAGCAGCAGCGCCACGCCGGCCGCATCCGCCTGATCCTGCAACGCAGGCCACGGTGTGCGCAGCGCGTCGCGTGCTTCAAGCTTGGCCTCTGGGGCGACGGCATCTTCCAGATCGACGATAACGGCGTCGGCACCGGCGGCAAGCGCCTTGCCGATGCGTTCGGGGCGCGATGCTGGCACGAACAGGTAGCTGCGCGGTGCGCGGGCGGTTTTGGTGGTCATGCCCGCTCCTCAGACCACGCCATCGGCGTGAAGGGTGGCGATTTGCGCGGCGTTGCAACCCACTTCGGCCAGGATGGCGTCAGTATGTTGGCCCACGGCCGGAACCGGGTCCATGCGCGCATCGGTCATGCCCGGCGGCAGCAGTGCCGGCACTGGTCCGGCGGCCGTTTCCACCTGGCGCCAGCGCTCGCGCGCCGCCAGTTGCGGATGGTTCCAGACGTCCGCCATCGTATTGACATTGGCGTTGGCGATCTTGGCCTCTTCCAGCCGTTGCACCACTTCGGCGGCGGTAAGCCGCGCGAATGTCTCGACGATGCGGGCGCGCAATTGCGCGCGGTTGGCGCTGCGCAGGCTGTTGGTGGCAAACGCGGCCTGCGTGGCCAGTTCCGGCTCCTGCAGTACCACCTTGCAGAACACCGCCCATTCGCGCTCGTTCTGCAGCCCCAGCATCACGGTCTTGCCGTCGCCGGTCGGGAACGGTCCGTAGGGGTAGATCGTGGCGTGCGCGGCACCGGCACGCGGCGGCGGCTCCGCGCCGTCGAACGCGTAATACATCGGAAAACTCATCCACTCGACCATCGATTCCAGCATCGACACGTCGATACGCTTGCCCCGCCCGGTCTGCCCCCGTTCGATCAGCGCCGCCAGCACATTGCTGTAGGCGTACATGCCGGCGGCAATGTCGGCCACCGAGGCGCCGGCCTTGACGCCCTCGTCCGGCGTGCCCGTCACCGAGACAAAGCCTGATTCGCTCTGCACCAGCAGGTCATATGCCTTCTTGTCGCGGTAAGGCCCGTCGCCGCCATATCCCGAAATATCGCAGACGATCAGGCGCGGATAGCGCTTGGACAGCGTCTCATAGTCAAGCCCGAGCCGTGCCGACGCGCCGGGGGCCAGGTTCTGCACCAGCACGTCGGTCTTTTCCAGCAGCGCTTCCAGCACGGGCGCCGCGCCCGGCGCCTTGACGTCGAGCGTCAGGCTTTCCTTCGAGCGGTTGGTCCAGACAAAGTGCGACGACAGCCCCCGCACGCGGCCGTCATACGCGCGTGCGAAATCGCCGGGGCCGGGTCGCTCGATCTTGATGACGCGCGCACCCAGGTCAGCCAGCTGGCGCGTGCAGAACGGCGCGGCAATGGCCTGTTCAAGAGAAACTACGGTGATGCCTTCAAGCGGTCTGGACATGGCAGTGTCTGGGGCGAATGGTGCGCATGGCACGATGCTGGCAAATCTACCCGTCCACGCCGTCCATGTGAAATAGGGATTGCGGAAGGCACCATAAGTAGAATCAATACCCTGGACTTTCCACATCTGATAAGCCAAGGAGACCGCAAACATGGACATCCGGGCCATGCGCTACTTCGTGGCCATCGTCGACCACGGCAGCCTGACCCGCGCGGCCGAAGTGGTCTGCGTGGCCCAGCCGGCGCTGTCGCAGCAGCTGGCGGCGCTGGAGGACGAATTCGGTGTGCCGTTGGTGCACCGGGGCGCCAAGGGCGTGCGCCCCACCGAAGCCGGCAAGACGCTCTACCGGCATGTTCGCAATATCCTGCGTCAGATCGAGATCGCCGGGGCCGACGTGCGCGTGGCGGGCACCGAAGTGTCCGGCAACGTGGCGATCGGCCTGCCCACCACGGCGGCGGCGGCCTTCGGCATGGCCCTGGTGCGCGCGGTGCGGCAACGTTATCCGCAGGTCCGGCTGCAGCTGTTCGAAAGCATGAGCGGCTATATTTCCGAACTGCTGAACCAGAACCGGCTCGACTTTGCGATCCTGTTCCGCGACACACCGTCGCGCGCGGTGGAACCCGAACCGCTGGCCAGCGAGCCGCTTTACCTGATCGGCAGACCGCCCGGCCCGGCACCCCGTGGCAAGGCAGGCGAAACGGTGGCGCTCAAGGCGCTCGACGGCATGCCGCTGGTGCTTCCGAGCGGATCGCAGGGCCTGCGTGAAGTGGTGGAGCGCAGCTTTGCCAAGGCAGGCATCACGCTGAACGTGGTGGCCGATCTGGATTCGCTGCCGTTCCTGCTGGCATCGGCACGCGAAGGGCTGGCCTGCACGATCCTGCCGGCGTCGTCGCTCGACGAGGGCGACGCGGACGTACCGCGCCGGCGCATCATGCCGGAGCTGCGCCGTACGCTGTCGCTTTGCTGGCCGCGCGCGTTGCCGCGTTCCAATGCGGCGGAGGCGGTGGCGGAGGTACTGCGCGAGATCGTGGCCGAGAAAATCGCCACCGGTGGCTCGCTGGCGGCACCGCCCGCGCCGATGCGATGACGGGGCTCGCCCCGGCCGCCCACCGCAGGACGGCAGCCGGGCGCGGAGCCGCTTGCCACGCGCGACGTCCTCCCGCATCATCCCCACATCCCACGTCGTTCGTCGCCCGACCCAGCAGTCATGGCAACTGCCAGCTACGAGTTCAAGCCGCATGAACGGCCCACGATTCCTGGGTCGCCGGCCACGCCCGACCATCCCACCCCGCGGCGGGTGGCCTACTTCTGCGTGGGTGTGCTCATCGGCCTGACCGGCGCCTTTGGCAATGCACTCGTCGTTGCCAATCTCAATAACATCCAGGGTGTTTTCGGTCTCTACAGCGACGAGGCCGCATGGTTGTCGACGGTTTATGTGATGACCAATGTCTGCATGTCGATGCTGGTGATCAAGTTCCGCCAGCAGTACGGCCTGCAGCGCTTCACGCTTGTCTTCCTGCTTTCCTATGCGATCGTCGCGGGGGCGCATCTGCTGACGCACTCGTTCGGTACGGCACTGCTGGCGCGCGCCGCGAATGGCATCGCCGCCAGCGGCCTGTCCACACTCGCGCTGTACTACATCATCCAGTCGCTGCCGGCGCGGCATCGACTGCGCGCGGTGGTCATCGGCTTCGGCGTGCCGCAACTGGCCACGCCGCTGGCGCGAACGTTTTCCACGGGCATGCTCGAAGCCGGCAACTGGCAAACGCTGTATGAGTTCGAGTTCGGACTGTCCCTGCTATCGCTGGTGGCGGTGGGCTTGCTGCGCCTGCCGCCCAGCGAGCGCATCAAGGCATTCGAGCCGCTCGACTTCGTCACCTTTGCGCTGTTCGCGCCCGGCATGGCGCTGCTCTGCGCGGTGCTGGGCCAGGGACGCATCCTCTGGTGGACCGAGGCGCCCTGGCTCGGCTATGCCCTGTGTGGCGCGGTGATCCTCATCGCGGCGGCGCTCTGGATCGAGCACAACCGCGTGAACCCGCTGCTCAATACGCGCTGGCTCGGCAGCACCGCGATCATCCGCTTTGCCGTGGTAGCCACGTCGGTGCGTATCCTGCTGTCCGAACAACCGTATGGCGCCGTCGGGCTGCTTACCGCGCTCGGCATGGTCAACGACCAATTGATATCGCTCTACATCGTCGTATCGATCGCGACGGTGGCCGGCATTGCCGCGAGCGCTCTCACGCTGAATCCCCAGAACTTCGGCAGGCCCATTCGGATCTCGCTGATCCTGATTGCGATCGGTGCTTTCATCGATGCGGGTTCCACCAACCTGACCCGGCCGCAGAACATGTATTTCACGCAGTCGTTGATCGCGTTCGCGGCGGTCTACTTTCTGGGTCCGACGCTGCTGATCGGCATGGGCAGCGCGCTGCAACGCGGCATGAGCCACTTCGTCAGCTTCTCGGCGTTGTTCAGCATCACCCAGTCGCTGGGCGGACTGGCTGGATCGGCATTCCTGGGCACGTTCCAGACCTGGCGCGAGAAGATTCATTCCCATGCACTGGTGCAGAGCATCAGCCTGTCCGATCCGCTCGATGCGGCACGCATCCAGTTGCTGGGGAATGTCTATAACCGCGTGCTGGGCGACCCCTTGCTACGGCAGACGGAGGGTGTCCTGGCGCTGGCACAGCAGGTCACGCGCGAAGCCAACGTGCTGGCATTCAACGATGTGTTCCTGGTCATCGGCATTCTGTCGACCGTGACGTTCGTCTGGCTGCTGGCGCTACACCTCAGCAAGGTAGTGCCCGGCCATATCCCGGACAGAAAACCCGCGCCCTCTTCCACGGAGACCCGATCTTGAGCGCCACGCCCCCGCCGTCCGAGCCACCCGAGCGGCTCCAGGACCCCGTCGAGGTCGAATCGGCACCCAAAGGCTGGGCGCCGCCGCGCGGCACCTGGCGTGTGACCGCGTTCATCGTCGTTGGCGCGCTGGCGAGCGTGTTGATCATCCTGTTCGCGTGGGGCCTGCCGCCCTTCACCCGCACGATCCAGAGCACCGACAACGCCTATGTACGCGGCCAGACCACGATCATCAGCCCGCAGGTCAGCGGCTATGTGACCGAAGTGCCCGTGCACGACTTTGACCTGGTGAAGACGGGGCAGGTACTGCTACGCATCGACGAGCGGATCTACAGGCAGCGCGTGGAGCAGGCGCGCGCATCGCTGGACACGCAGATCGCCAATCTGGCCAATGCGGACCAGACCCAGCGTGCCCGCGAGGCCACGGTGGCATCGCAACTGGCCAATGCCGACAACGCCAAGGCGCAGCTGCTGCGCGCGCAGGCGGACATGAAACGGGTGGACGAACTGGTGGCCGACGGGTCGGTCTCCCTGCGCGAACGCGATCAGACGCGCGCGGCATTGCGCCAGACGGAGGCGGCCGTCGAACAGTCGCGCGCCGCGGTGGAAATCGCGCGGCAGGACGTGCGGGCGATACTGGTCAGCCGCGACGGCCTGAAGGCCGCCGTGGAGCAGGCGCGCGCCGCCTTGCAACTGGCCGAGATCGATCTGTCGAACACGGTCGTCGTCGCGCCGCAGGACGGGCGGCTGAGCCAGATTGGCGCGCGGCTGGGCCAGTACGTGACATCGGGCACGCAGCTGATGTTCCTGGTGCCTCCGCAACGCTGGGTCATCGCCAACTACAAGGAAGCCCAGACCGCGCACATGGCACCGGGACAGCGCGCCAGCTTCCGCGTGGATGCGCTGGACAACGCCCGTCTGACCGGTCGAGTGGAACGGCTGGCACCGGCCGCGGGTTCCGAATTCGCCGTCATCGTGGCCGACAACGCCACCGGTAACTTCGTCAAGGTGGCACAGCGGATTTCCGTACGCATTGCAATCGATCCCGACCAGCCACTGGCGGAACGACTGCGCCCCGGCATGTCCGTGCAGGCCGAAGTCGATACCAGCACCGGCCGGCCGCCCGCGCGATGAAACGGACACCCCGCGCCACGATCCTCGCGGCAGCGCTGCTGCTTGCGGCCTGCATGGGACCGCGTCCGCCGCAGCCGGAAGCCATCGCCCCGCCGCCGGCATGGCGCGTGGATGCCGGCCCGACCGTGGCGATCGAGCGCGACTGGTGGCAAGCCTATGGCGACCCGGCGCTTACCGCGCTGGTGACACAGGCGCTGACCCAGAATGACGACATCGCCATTGCCGTGACGCGCGTGCGCGAGGCCGATGCCCAGTCGCGCATCGCGCGCGCGGCATTGTTCCCGACCCTCGACTTCACGGCCGGCGGCACGCGCGCGCGGTCTATCAACGCATTTGGCGTGCCACGCTCTGCCAGTACCGGGCAGTTGGTCTTCGATGCGTCCTACGAGGTGGACCTGTTCGGCCGCATCCACGACGCGGTGGGCGCCGCGCGCAACAACCTGCTGGCCAGCGAAGCGGCGCGCGACACCACGATCCTGTCTGTGTCCGCCGCCGCCGCGCGCGGCTATATCACCTTGCGCGCGCTCGACGCGCAACTGGAGGTGGTGCGCCAGACGTTGGATTCGCGCGCCGATGCATTGCGCCTGGCGCGCGGACGGGCGCAGGCCGGTTACACGTCGCAGCTCGAATATGAACAGGCACGCGCCGAATATGAGTCCACCGCGCAGGCGGTGCCGCAGGCCGAGCTGGCGGTGGCGCGCCAGGAAAACGCGCTCGGCGTGCTGATCGGGAACCCTGATGCCGGCGTCATTGCGCGCGGCTTGTCGCCGCAGGCGCTGCAGCAACCTCCGGTGCCCGATGGCCTGCCGTCCGATCTGTTGCGGCGGCGCCCGGACATCGCCCAGGCCGAATTCACGCTGGCCGCTACCGATGCCAGCCTGTCGGCCGCGCGCAAGGCCTATCTTCCGAGCATTCCGCTGACCGCTTCGGGAGGACTCGTGTATGCGACCGGGCTGGCCAATCCGGTGCGAATCTGGGCACTCGGCGGCAGCGTGCTGGCACCGTTGTTCGAGGGCGGGCGCATCGTCGCCGGCGCCGATGCCGCCGCCGCGCAACGCGACGAGGCCGCCTACGCCTACCGCCGTGTGGCGCTGACCGCGTTCCGCGAAGTCAACGACAACCTTGCAGCCGTGCAGAAACTCGGCGAGCAGGAAGCGCGGCTGCGCGAGCAACGCGACGCACTGGCGGCCGCGCTGCGGCATGCCACGAACCGCTATCGCGCCGGATACTCGCCCTATCTGGAACAGCTCGACGCCCAGCGCCAGTTGTTCAGCGCGGAGCTGAACCTGATCCAGGCGCACGCGGACCGGCTCAATGCCAGTGTGGCCCTGTACCAGGCGATGGGCGGCGGCTGGCAGCCCGCGTCCACCGACACCGCGGCCCGATAAGAAAACCTTATGGCGCCAGACGCCGATTGAATTTCTCCTGCGCGCACCGCTGCGCTAGAGTGGTCGCCACACCACCCGGCATACAGCGAGACATCGTCGCCGGGCGGCATACAACAGGAGACAGCATGACCCGCAGCATTCGCGCCTTGGCCGGACTGGCGCTGGCGGCCGCCGCCATCGGCCACGCCCACGCAGACACTTACCCATCGAAGCCGATCCAGATGATCGTGCCGCAGGCGCCGGGCGGCACCAACGACATCGTCGCGCGACTGGTGGCAGCCGATCTCTCGCAGCGGCTTGGCCAGCAGGTCGTGGTAGAAAACCGCCCCGGCGCGGGCGGCAACATCGGCACGCAGACTGCCGCGCGTGCCACGCCCGACGGCTATACGCTGCTGATGACGATCAGCAGCACGCAGGCCATCAACCCATCGCTCTACCGCAGCGTGCCTTTCGACCCCGTCAAGGACTTCGAGCCGATCTCGACGGTGGCCACGGTACCCAATGTGCTGGTGGTGAACCCGGCCTTCCCGGCCAAGTCGATGTCGGAACTGATCGCGATGGCCAAGGCCAAGCCCGACTTCTATCGCTACGCCTCGGCCGGCAACGGCACGTTGAATCACCTGCTGGGCGAGATGTTGAACACGACGGCCGGCATCAAGCTGGAACACGTGCCTTACAAGGGCGTGGCGCCTGCGCTCAACGATGTGCTCGGCAATCAGGTGCCGATGGCGTTTGCCAGCCTGCCCTCGGTGCTGGCACACATCAAGGCCGGCAAGGTCCGCGCGCTTGGCGTGAGCTCGGCCAAGCGGTCGCCATTCGCCCCGGATATCCCGGCCATCGGCGAAACCGTGCCCGGCTACAGCGGCGATCTCTGGGTCGGCCTGTTCGCGGTACGGGGTACGCCGAAGGAAGTCACGCAGAAGCTGTCCAGCACGATGCAGGCCGCGCTTGCCGACAAGGCGCTGCGTGACAAGCTCGCCGCGCAGGGCGCCGAAGTGCTGGGCGGCACGCCGCAACAACTGGCCACCACGCTGCGCGCCGATATCGACAAGTGGGCGAAGATCGTGAAGCAGTCTGGCGCCCAGGTGGATTGAGCCGGATACTCCGCCTCGCCGCCTCAAATTGCACCACTTGCCTGGATGCCCGCCATCACGCGCCGCCGTGATGGCGGCATTGTCGTTCTGGCCGGAAGCATGCGCCGACGATATCGCGCCATCGATGCCACCCCGATGCCGAGTTCGTTTTTCCCCAATGTCATGCCTCATGTCCGCGTATCATCGCGGACTTGCCTGATCCGTACATCGCCCCCGATTCGCCATGCCTGACCATTCGTTGTTGTCCGCCCTGCTCATCTTCGGACTCGGAGGGCTGCTCGGTGGGGTTGGCGGGCTGTTCGGCATCGGCGGTGGCCTGATCGCCATTCCGGCACTGGGCCTGCTCTACGGCATGGACCAGCAACTGGCGCAGGGCACCTCGCTGGTCATGATCGCGCCCAATGTCGTGATCGGCTTCTGGCAATACCGCAAGCGCGCCGATATCGACCTGCGAACGGCCGTCGTGCTTGGTCTGTCGGCGATGCTGGCCACCTATCTCTCCGCGCGGGTGGCAACGTCGATCGACGCCGCGCTGCTGCGCCGTATCTTCGCGGTCTTCATGATCGGACTGGCGACGTATTTCCTCTGGCGCCTGCTGCCCGGTCACGCCGTCACCCAGCAGCGGGCGCGCGCTTCCTCATCCTGGATTCCTGCCGTCGGCGTCGTCGGCGGCGCCTTCTCCGGCTTCTTCAGCGTCGGCGGGGGCGTTGTCGCGGCACCTGCCCTGGTCGGCCTGTTCGGCATGCGCCAGGCGGCGGCACAGGGCCTGGCCCTGGCCCTCGTCACGCCCGGCGCGGTCGTCGCCCTGCTCACCTACGCACATGCCGGCCATGTGGACTGGCGCAGCGGCATTCCTCTTTCGCTGGGCGGCATGCTCACGATCTCGTGGGGCGTGGCACTGGCCCATCGCATGCCGGAGCGGCGTCTACGTGCGGCGTTTGCCGTGTGCCTGATCGCGACGGCGGTAGTGATGCTGGTACGCGGCTAAGCAAAGTCGCGCCGGGGTTGCCCTCATCATCCCTGCTTGTGAAACACCAGGCTGAAGTTGTTTGCCGGCATCGGGATCGGTTCAGCGCAGGTCAAACCCTGTGCCGCGCCTAACGCGATCACGTCCTCCATGTCGCGTACACCCCAGTCGGCGTCCGCGATGCGTAGCTGCCTGTCGAAGGCCTCGTTGCTGGGCGCGGTGTGTGCGCCATTGCGGCGGTACGGACCGTAGAGATACAGCACGCCGCCCGGCGCAAGCCGTGTGCCGGCGCCCGCGAACAGTGCCTCGGCGGCGGCCCACGGCGCGATGTGGATCATGTTGATGCAGAGGATGGCATTCACGGTGCCAATGCCCCACGGCTCCTGCCGGACGTCGATCGCCAGTGGCGGCAGCACGTTCGTGACCTGCGCGTGGGCGGTCCAGGCGGCGATCGACTCGCGGTGGGTGGCATCGGGATCGCTGGGCTGCCAGGTCAGGCCCGGCAGCGCCGCCGCGAAATGCACCACATGCTGTCCCGTGCCGCTGGCAATCTCAAGCGCCGTGCCGTCCCGCGGCAAGGCGTCGCGCAATACGGCCAGGATCGGCGCACGATTGCGATCGGTGGCGGGCGCCATGCGGCGCGCGGTCAGGTCAGCGGCGGGCTGGGTCATGGGGTCTCCTGTGGGGTCGCGCCGGCTACGAAGTCAGGCGCGGGCCCACAGGTTAGCAAACCTGCCGTGGCCGCGTGGTCAGACAGTGCAAATCGCTCAGGCGCGCCGGTTCAGTCGCAGGGCCGACGGGGTGGCGGTGAGATAACCCACCGCGGCACCAAAACCATCCTTGTAGTTAGCGCGGATCAGCGGATCGAGCGCGGGCTTCACCTTGTCATGCAGGCCCTTTTCCCAATCGCCGGCGTGCTGGAAATTGCTCATGATGTAGGTCCAGCCGTGAATCTCGTCCACGGCGTGCAGCCCCGTCGATTCGGCGCCGGCCGGGCACGACAGCACACGCGACAATTGCTTCGTATCGACGTTGTACGCCCACAGGAAGTTGTTGACGTGTGTATTGCTGTCTTCGCCGATGAACAGCGTGCGCAGCGTTTCCGAAAACTTCAGGTTGTCAGGCGTGGCCACCTTGTCCGGGTTGGCATAGTTGCCCAGCGCATCCTGAGCCTTCCGGGGACCTCCGCCCAGGTCTTCGGACACCAGCGCGGGCACGGCCGCCATATCCACGGGCACCCACTCGCTGTCGATACGCGCGCCCGCCTGATCCGTCTGCGCGGCGCGCAGGTTCAGCTCATAGACGGCGCCCGAGTACGGGCCTTCCACGCGGATGTCGCCCGCATTGGCGGCATTGCCCGCCAGCATGCTGGTCTCGATACGCGAGATCGCCGAATACGCCTTGCGGTCGGCGATATTGACGGTCGTGCCTTCCATCTTGGTGAAGCCCAGGCTGCCGCCCACCAGTGCCGCGTAGCGGTGTGTTTCCAGAAAGGCCGCCGCCTTTTCCTGCCCCGGCTTGAGCTTGACCCAGTTCGGCTTGCCATCGAACATGATGCGCGCGTAGCTGGAGTCTTCCGGGTCCTTGAACTGGACGTCCATGATGTCGGTGACCTTGATGCCGCCGTCCACGAGCTTGCGGATCTCGTCGCTGGTGGCGCTGCCGAGCGGAATCCACGACAGCGTGGCCGCGCCCGGACCCGTGCCCGAAGTCTGATGCCACTTGGCGACATAGAGCTTGCCGGCCGAGAGATCGCGCGGACGGTCGGCGATGAACATGAACAGGCCACCATTGGTGGCGTCATCACCCATCAGCACGGTGCGCTCGTCGGGCATCACCTGCACGAGTTCATGGGAAATGCGGCCCATGCAGTAGTGCTTGCGGATCGACCCCGTACCGTCCGGGTGCACGGTTACCTCGGGCAGATGGCCGTAGTTGTACGGATTGGCGCGGCTGGCATCGCCATACAGATGCTGGCTGAAGCCGCGCAGTTTCTTGTCGGTGCCAGCCTTGGCCGCGTCGGGTTCGTATTCCTCGCTCGACAGGTGGGTGTTCCAGGGCGAAAGGCTTGCGCCGCAGGTGATCCAGAGTCCATTCACGCTGGACGTATCGACGTTGTGATAGCGCACCAGGCTCAGCTTGCCGGTCTTCGGGTCCTGATCGAGCGTCAGCACGGCAATCGGCGATGGCAGCATGCCGTGCATTTCGGCGTTGGCCTGGTCGCGCGAGGTGTATTCGAACTGCACCACGGCAAACACCGTGTTGCCCTTGACGCCACGCGCCTTCGCGTTCCGGAGCGTCAGCAGCGAGCTGCCATCGGGCGCGTCCGAATAGAAATGACGCGCCTTGCCCGGCACCGAGGTATCCATGATCGGTCGGTTCTGGATATCGTAGTAACCGCCGGCCAGCACCTGATTGCCATTGCCGTCGGGCACCATGTCGCCGGTGACGAAGAACGGCTGGTAGGCCAGCGTGTATTCCTGCGCGGTGCCATCGCGGTACGAAACCTTCAGCGTGGAACCCACCGTCGTCGTGGCCATTGCCGCGGCATTGTCCAGCGTGGGCGCTGCCATGCCGCCGAACGTGGCGGATGCGAATGCCGCCCGCGCCTTGTTGCGCGGCGTCGCGGCCAGGGCCGCCTCCATGACGGTCATGCCACCCGCCAGGCTGGCGGCAGCGGCACCAATCGGCAACATCGGAGCGCCGCCAAGAATCTTCAGGGCACGGCGACGGGAAGTAACGTTCTGGTCAGACATGGCGGTCAGTGGGTGCGTGTTCTTTGGAGGGGCGCTTCGGAGGGCTGGACGGTACCTGCCCCGCCGGATGGTAAGCGGTTTTCGTGACAGATATTTGACGGTCAACAAGCCGTCACGGAGCGGGTACCGCGCCGGGCTGCGCTACACTCGCCCTCCTGCCTGCCTTTTCCTCAGACCTGTCTTGCCCACCTTCACGCTAGCCGCCCCTGTTCACGCCGAAATCGAGATACGCAAGAGCCGCTTCATCGCGCTGGCGGTACCGGTGCCCGATCGTGACGCGGCCCTGGCCGTGATCGCGGACCTGCGCGCGCAGCATCCCACGGCCACGCACGTTTGCTGGGCTTTGCTGGCAGGTGGGCAGTCGGGCATGTCCGACGACGGCGAGCCGTCCGGCACGGCGGGCCGGCCGATCCTGGAAGTGCTGCGCCACCATGACCTGGACGGCGTGCTGGCCGCGGTGGTGCGCTACTACGGTGGCGTCAAGCTGGGCGCCGGCGGCCTGGTGCGCGCCTATACCGAGGCTATCGCGGTGGCGCTCAAGGACGCCGCGCGGATTGAGCGCATTGCCTATGCCACGCTGACAGTGCTGGTCGATTACCCTGACGAGCCGCGCGTGCGCCGCTGGATCGACCAATCGGCCGATTCCGGCTGCACGCTGGTCGACACACAGTATGGCGCCCTGGCAAAACTGGTGATCCGCCTGCCGGCCGCGTTACGGGATGACGCGCAGGCGACGCTGCGAGACGCCACGCATGGACGCGCCGGTTTTCCAGACCATGAAGACTGAGCCGACGACCGGGACACTCCCCGACATCCCCGACGACGACCGGGAATTCACGGCGCGACTGCAACCCGGCGACGTGCAATTTGCGACGTACGCATCGCTGAGCCTGCTCGAAGCCGCGTTACTCGACGGCGTGCGGCTGCCGAGTTCGTGCCGCAACGGCACATGCCGCGCTTGCATCAGCAAGCTTCACGCAGGCAGCGTCCGCTACCGGATCGAGTGGCCCGGCTTGAGCCTCGATGAGAAGGAAGACGGCTTTATCCTGCCGTGCGTGGCCTGCCCGACCAGCGATGTCGAATTTGAACCGGCTGGTACTGTAGGGAAGCAATAAGGCCGCGGAAATCCGCACAACAAAGGCGGAAGGAAATTTTCGACTTCGCGGCGACACCGCACGGGCGCCTCTCGTAGCCACGGCAATCACATTGATGGCCGGACTAAGGAGAGATGGGTTGGACGTCATCCCGGCATCGCGCCCCCAAGTCCCTTTCCTGGGGCACCGATCCCGTTGAGCTTCTCAATCAGTTCCTTCGGGGCCTGAATGGCAAAGGGATTGCCTCCCTTCTCGGTATGCTTTAGAAACTCTCGAGTTAAATCCTCTGGCGTAATCTCCTTCGCGGTTTCGGATTTACTTAAGCCTGCGTCCTGTCCAGCCACCCTCGTGGCGGTTTGAGCTTGCGCCGCCAAATTCCTCCACTCTGCCACTTGAATCGAGTACAGATCGGCGATTCGGTTGGTGCTATAGCCGAGTTCGCTCAAACGCGCTTGCAACGCCATCCACTCAAGCGCCGCTGCTATTGTGGGAGGCTTTGTGTCGCTGGACGCCCAAGGAAACTCGCGGGCAGCTGGCTTTGACACAAGAAGTCCATCTATCCGCACCTTTGCCCCGAAGGTAGCCCCTGCCAAATAAGCTCCCGAGAACACAATGAGCGCAATGCCGATACGCCCGGGAGCAGACTTCACTCGCCTGCGGTACTCCTTTATGTCTTGCTGCGAATCACCCTTCTCTCCTTCTGATTTCAAAAATTCGAGGAGATCCTTGCTCGGTTGACTGGCCTGAAGCAGTCCAAGCGCCGTGACCACAAGGCCGAAGACGGCGGGAATTGCCACTGACGCAACTGGCGTTCCTGATCCGCCGGCCATGTATCCGACGATAGCCGCAACAGATGCGATTCCAAGCAAGAGTGTCAATAGAGCTGGCATGGCAACTCCGTGGGCAGGGTGGACTATGGAAGTGCATTGCCGTAGCGGCCGTCCCACTGGAGACCGAGGGCCGGCGCACCCTTGGGTTCCTGACAGATTCACTCGAACGAGCCACTTCCGATTCCCGAGCATAGGCAAAGGCGGGAACGATCGCCAGGCGCAAACGGATGAAGTGCAAGGAGCCCAACGCTTCCTGCGGAATACTCCCTCCCGAAGAGGGATATTTCAAGCCGGAGATAGCCTTTGTCGATGATGAACTATCGGATGCCTGATCGCTCAGACGAAGCACCTTATCGACTGGTGCCTGTCAGAACTCAGATATTGCCGGGAACGCATCAACCTTTATTGTTTCCCCACACGCACCGGATCAATCGGGCTGCCTTCCATTCACCGAAAAAAAGCGCAGCGCGATCTTGAGGGCGTCGGGGCCACCGGGGTCCGAAAACGCCTGCCCGGGTGCCCCACCGCTCCACGCGTGGCGTAACCCTTCCACTTTCACCACGCGCAGGTAGGGGTTCGGCCCGGCCTGCCAGTCGAACACATCGACGGCGCGGCGCGTGCCACGTCGCACGCGCCTGGGTGGCAGTACTTTCAGGGCCGGCGATCCGGGCGGCAACAGGTCCAGCCACATCGCCGCCGTGGCGGTGGCATTGTCGTAGGACACCACGCCGTCCTCGTCCCCATGCAGCAACAGCAGTGGCGGCGGCCGGCGGCCGGCCAGCGCCATGCGGGCGGCAACCGGATCGGGGCCTCGCTCGCCGCGCATGGCCTTGGGCGCCTGCGTGGCATTGATCGCGCTATATGGGGCCGCGCCGGAATGCGAGCCGATGGCGGCAAAGCGGTCTGGATAGCGCAAGCCGAGCATCAGCGCCATCGCTCCGCCGGCTGACAAACCGAGCGCGCAAACGCGATGGGCCAGGATGGCATAGCGCTGGCAGACATGGTCGATCATCGACATCAGCAGCGCCGTTTCCGAAGCGCCGCGCGCGGCAGGCCGGAACCAGTTCCAGCAGCGCTGGGCGTTGGCCTGCACCGACTGTTCCGGCATCAGCACGACCCAGCGCGCGTCGCGTGCCACGGTGGCCACGCGCGCGCAGGCGGCAAAGCTGGCGGCATCCTGGCCGCAGCCATGCAGCAATACCAGCAGCGGGGCCGGCCTGGCCGCGCTGACGCCGGGCGGCACGAATACACGGTACTTGCGCTGTCCCATGCGGCCAATGCCGAGGCTGAAACCCCAGAGACCTTCCTCCCAGAACCCGCCGCCCTTGCTGACCGGCGCGCGCGCCGGGGTGACCACGCCGGTCAGCGCCTGGCGCGCCATCTTGCCCACGGCGTTGCCCATCGCCTTGCTGACCGCCTGGCTTTGCTGCCTGGCCGCGCGCATCATCGGATCGGTCACAGTCTGCGTGACTGTGCGACTGAACTGGCGTGCGCTGCGCGCCGCCTGCTTGCTCAGCGTTGCCCACAACTTCGTCCCGCCCGTGCGCCGTTTCATGCCGCATCGCCCTTTCGTTTCCGGTACCGCGTGGTCAGACCTCCGCTGCGATGGTGCACGAGTGTAAGGGGGGAATATGTCAGCTTGTCATGAAGCCATGCGTCAGACGCCGCTGCGTGGGCCGGTAGCGGTCAATGCCCCGTGGCGTCGTGAGCGGCGCGACTGTCCGCCGGCGCTTCCTCGCGCTCATGCAACCCGTAGTCACGCAATACCTGCGCCACGCGCAACCGGTAGTTGGCGAATACGCCGCCACGGCCGGCGGCCTGCGCCTTGCGATGATCGAACGTATTGCGCCAGGCCAGCACGGCCGCTTCGTCACGGAAGAAGGACAGGGACAGCAGCTTGCCGGGCGTGGTCAGGCTCTGAAAACGCTCCACCGAGATAAATCCGTCGATGGACTCCAGTATCGGCTTCAACTGCGCGGCGATGTCGAGATACGCATCCTGGCGCCCCGGGGCGGGTTCGACTTCGAAGATCACGGCAATCATGTGGGGACTCCCTTGTTATGGTTGTGTGGAAAAAAACGGAATGCGAGCGTTGACCGATGGCCGGTAGCGTACGCCATCAACCAGGCGGTGCGGCCGCAATCCGCGCGCCAGCAATCCCTGCACCGCACAGGCGGCCAGCACCCGCGCCAGCGCATCGCCCGGACAGCCATGACGGCCGGCGCCGAAGGTCCACGGCCTGCCGGCCTGCGCGGTGCCACTTTCCGGATCATGCGCCGCTGCCGCCAACAGCACCAGCACGGCGTCGTTGGCGCGCACCGGCTGGCCTCGGACGATGGCATCCGCGGCCATGAACCGGCGCGTGTTCTGTACCGGCGGGTCCAGATGAGCCACCCGCGCCACCAGTGCGTCGATATCGTCGGCAGACCTATCCTCGCGCCCGGTGCGACCCAGATAGACCAGCGTGTTGCCGACCAGTCCCGCCGTGGCTTCGCACGCCTGGATCATCAGGCCCACTGCATTGGCAATCACGACGTCCTTGTCGATGCCAGCGAGCGCCGAATCCTGCGATAGCGCTTGCAGCAGGCTCCCGGCTTCGGCGGACCGCTCGCCGTCCTGCACGCATCGGGTCAGCCATTGCGCGGCGGCCGCGCCGGCTTCCACATCGGCAGGCGTGGCAAGCGGGGACATCGCCATCGCAAAGGTCGAGACAAAGCCCGCCACGCGCGTGGAGACATGGCCTTCGCCATCGCGTTCGAGCGTCAGACCGAGCAGATCCGCCACGGTCAGGACGGGCAAGGTGAACATCCAGCGCGTTGCTTCGTGCGCGTCGTCGTCAGTCGCCGGTGGCAGGGCCGATGCCAGCGCGTGCGCGCGCACCCGTACCAGGCCGAGGTCCAGCGCCGCCAGGCGCTTCATCACGATTGCTTTCAGCGCCGCATGCGCCGGCCCGTCGTTCATGCGGACCAGTCGGCCAAACAGGTCGCCAGCGGGGCCGCCGGCCAGTGCCGGCGGCACGGGTTGGCCCACGGGACGCACGCGGGCGTCGGGATGGTCCAGCACCGCCGCCACGGATGCCGCGCTGGCGGCCACCCAGAGATTCAGGGCATCGTCGAAGTAGAAGGGGCGCGTGCGCGCCAGGTTCCGATAGTAGGGGTACGGATCGGCATGCGTAACGGCGGCGATAGGGCTGGTGGGCGTCATGGCTGTGGGAGCATCGGCTGGCATGACGACATGATCCCAGTCCGCGCCACCGAAATGATTCGGCCCGTCGTGAAATGTCGAATACCGGCGGAGCCGGACCTCGCGGCGCATCTGCCAGCACAATATCGGACTTGGCAACGATATCGATCTGCTATCCTGCGACGCACCCTTCACAGCGTTTTTCCATGACACGGCGCCTTCGGCTCTTGATGTTCTGCGTGGTGGCGCTCGGCGTATGCGGGCCAGTGGCGCTGACCATATGGCTGTCGCGCGAGTTCGCCGAGCAGTTGTTCCGCGAGCGCGTGGACCAGTTCACCGAACGCGCCCTGCTGCGCGTGGAAGCCGTGGCGCGCGATGGCATTGACGCAGCGCAACAGGCCGACCGCTTTGCCGGCGATCTGTGCAGCCAGCCCCATCTCGATGCGATGCGCGAGGCCGACCTGCAGCATCGTTACGTACGCCAGATCACCTACCTCGATAACGAGCAGCTGCTGTGCGCGTCGTCGTCGTTTCCGGGCGCGCTGCGCAGCATCGAAGGTCAAAACCAGGCCTGGATCGAGCTGCCGCAACGTCAGGCGAAGTACCGCGTCGATGGCGCCGACAGGCGATCCCGCACGGTCCAGTTCCGCGCCGGCCGGCACGTGGCGCTCGTCGACGCGCAGTTCTTTATCGATATCTTCCCATTCGACTCGCAGATTCGCCTGGGCATGGTCGACACGCGCACCGGTGAAGTGGTGGTGATGTGGAAAGACACCGATGCGTCCATGCTGGAGCGCGCATGGACCAACAAGCAGGACGGCGAGGTGCTGAACGACCGCTATCTGGACGTGAGGGCATCGCAGCGGCTGCCCTTCGCCGTCATCGCGTATGAACCGGTCGGGGAAGTGGTCAGCACCTGGCGGCGGCTGCTCTACGTCAGTCTGCCGGCGGGCCTGCTGGTCAGCGCGATTGCCACCTTGCTGATACTGCGATGGGGCCAACGCCTGCGCAGTCCGGAGTACACGCTTCAAGATGCAATCCGACGCAAGGAATTCTTCGCGGTCTATCAGCCCGTGATGGCACTGGACGATGGCCGCTGCGTGGGTGCCGAGGCGCTGGTGCGATGGCGCATGCCGGACGGCACCATCGTGCCGCCCGACCGCTTTATCCCGATGGCGGAGGCGGTAGGCGCCATTCACGCGATCACGCAATGCGTGATCGAGGCCGTGCTCGCCGATCTGGGCAAGCATCTGGCCGCGAATCCCGACCTGCATGTGTCGATCAACCTGTCACCGGACGACTTCCGTGCCAGTGACACCTTGCCCGTCATCAGTGCGGCACTGGCCCGCACGGGCATCCGCGCCGAGCAGATCTGGATCGAAGTGACCGAGCGCGGCTTTGCCAATGACACGGCCTGCCGCGAGACGATTGCCGCCTTCCGCAAGGCCGGGCACCCTATTCTCATCGACGATTTCGGCACCGGCTATTCGAGTCTGGCCTACCTGCAAGACCTCGATGTGGACGGTCTCAAGATCGACAAAGCCTTCGTGAGTTCGATGACGACCGATGCGCCATTGAAGTCCGTCGTGCCGCATATCATCGGCATGGCCCAGGCGCTGGGCATCCACATGGTGGCCGAGGGCATCGAGACCGAGGCACAGCGTCAGGCGCTGCAACAACGCGGCGTGCAGTTCGGGCAAGGCTGGTTGTTCGGCAAAGCCATGCCGCAGGCCGATTTCATTGCGTTCTGGCATCTGCATGCCCGCGCGCCCGCCACTGTCTGACGCACGATATCCGCATTACGCCATCCGTTTGGTCCTATACTCGCCGTTTCCATTCGCGCAAACGACGAAAGCGATCGACCATGCTTTGAGCCATCAAACACCTGACGGAACGACAGTTCCGCAACGCCGGCCTTCGGGGACATGCCGGCATGGCGGATAGGGACGGGTACCACGGTTCATGAACTTGTCGTCGTCGATGGCCAACATCGGCGTCACAGTGAAGACATCAAAACAAGAATTTGCACCGAACCGGGTGATTCAGGACGCGGAAGACCGCCAATCAGGTCTTGTGGTGCGCAACGCAATGCGGCGCGCGCGCAAGCGGCGGTGGGCATGAACCCATGAAAACAACACATAGTGCGCTGAGTGCGGCGCTGGCCCCGATGCGCGCCGAGGAAGGCACCGTGGCGGCGCTCGATGCCACGCAGGCACGGCTGACACGGCACGACCAGTTGCTGGCGGTACGCCGCACGGTACGTCTGTCGATTCCCATCAATATCATCCTGGGCCTGAGCGTGCTGGCCGTGGCGTGGCACGCCGGACGCGGCTCCACGGCCTTTGCGTGGTTCCTGATGTCGCTGCTCTGGAACGTCTTGCGGATCTGGCTGTGCCGCGTGCCGCTATCCAGATCGCCCGCGGCCGTGCGGCCCGACGATGCGCGAATCGCCGGCACGGTGACGCGCCATCTGCGCATCCACTGTGTGCTGGCCTTGCTGTCGGGTCTAACGTGGGCGGCGATTCCGGTGCTCTGCGATGGCTACACGTCGCCGCAAGCGCTGTTCTACCTGACCGTGGTCTGCGGCATTACCGCTGGCGCGGTGACGCATGGCTTTGCCTACGCGCGCATTCCGCTTTGTTTCATCACGCCGCCCCTGCTGTCGGCGGCGGCATGCCTGTTCTGGTTCGGAGACTTCGACAAATACTGGCTGGCCGGCACGACAGTGCTTTACCTGGCCGCACTCATAAGGTGCACGCTCGAAAGCGAACGGCAGATCCGGCATTCCATCCAGCTCAAGAACGAAGCCACCGCCATCCACGATTCGCTGCGCATCGCGCATGAAGACGCCGTGACCCGCGCCGACGAGATGTGGACGCTGGCCAGCGTTGATCCATTGACCGGCCTGTTGAGCCGTAGCGGCTTCTTCGACCGGGCCAACAAACGCTTTGCCAACGGCCTCAGTGGCCGGCACTGCCTGTTGCTGCTGGATCTGGACGGCTTCAAGCTCATCAACGATGCATTCGGCCACAAGGCCGGCGATGGCGTGCTGCGCGAAGTGGCCAGGCGGCTCGAAACCGTGGGCGGCCCCGGCGCGCTGGTGGGCCGCATGGGCGGCGACGAGTTCATGATGCTCTATAACCCGTTCGACGAGAACGACTGCCCTTCATCGCTCGCGGCGCGGCTGATCACTGCGGTACGCCAGCCGCTGGAGGGCTACGAGTACTGTCCGCTAGGCATCAGCATCGGCATCTGCCGTGGCCCCGACGTCAGCCTGGACGACATGCTGCTGTTTGCCGACGCCGCGCTGTATGCGGCCAAGCGCATCGGCCGCAATGGCGTCTACGTGTTTGACGACGAACTGCATCGGCACCTGCAGATGCAGCGCGACATCGAACGCGACCTGCCCCGCGCACTGGCGGACGATACGCTCGAAGTCTGGTTTCAGCCAATCTTTGGCGATGGCGGCACGCAGGTGCGCAGCCTGGAGGCGCTGATCCGGTGGAAGCACGCCCGGCACGGCTGGGTACCGCCGCCGGAACTGGTATCGGTGGCCGCTGCCTCGGGATTGTCGGAGACGCTGCTGCGCGCGACGCTTTCCAAGGTATGCCGGCTGTCCAAGGCCATTCAGGCGCTCGGCAGTCAGGGGATTCCGATCGCCATCAATCTGTCCCCGCGCGAAATGGCCCAGGTCGACATCGACCGTCTTCTGCTGACCACGCTGGAAGCGTGCAAGATCGAGCCGGGCCTGCTGACCGTCGAGATCACCGAAGAGGTGGCACTCGACGTCGTGGCCGTGCAAGGCAAGCTCGCCAATATGGCCAAGGCCGGCGTGGCGATTGCACTCGACGACTTCGGCGCGGGCTACTCGGGGCTGGGCGCGCTGCGGCAGCTCGGGGCGGCATGCGTGAAGGTGGACCGCAGCTTCATCACGGACATCGCCCACTCGCCGCGCAATCAGGATTTGATGCGCGCGGTGCTGAACCTCGGTCGCTCCTTCGGCTTTGAAGTGGTGGCCGAAGGCGTGGAACACGAGTCAGACCGTCAAACGCTGATCGGCATCGGCTGCCATACGATGCAAGGCTATCTGCTGGCGCGCCCGATGCCGGAAGCGGAATTGCTGGCCTGGCTGCGGGCGCGCATGGCGGCGCCTCCGGCCAGCGCCGCCACGTCGGCATAAGCCCCGGCCGTCAGCCGCCGCGCGCGCGCCGGGCTTCGTACGCCTTGAGATGGGTCAGCGCCAGCGCCAGCGTGGGTGCCTCGGCCTGGCCCCGGCGGGCCAGCAGGTCTCCCACGATCTGATCGGATTCGATGGCGGCGCCGCGCTCCACATCGCGCAGCATCGACGCCATGAGCGGCGAGCCTTCGGCAAACAGCGTCGCCCTGGCCTGCTGCATGGCCGGCTCACGCACCGGATAGCCGTTGGCCGCCGCAATGGCCGCGCATTCATCCAGCAGGGCGGCAATGGTCTCTCGGCCACGCGGCGCGGCCAGGATGTCGCCGACGGCCGCCCGCATCAGGCAGGTGGACGCCGCCAGCGTGGCCAGGAAGAACCATTTTTCCCACATGTCCTGCAGCATCGCATCGCTACGCTGCACATCGAAACCCGCATTACCGAACACTTCGGCCAGCGCCTGCGCGCGTGCGCTGTTGCCCGACGGACGTTCGCCAAACGACAGGATGTGAAACGCCGACAGATGCAGGATCGTGCCCTGATCGTCCAGCGTGGTGGAAATCATGCAGCGCCCGCCCAGCACGCGCGCGGCCCCGAAGCGTTCGTCGAGCCGGTCCAGATGACGCATGCCATTGAGCATGGGCACGATCGCGGTGTCCGGCCCCACGGCGGGTGCGATGGCATCCATCGCGCTGTCCAGGTCGTACGCCTTGCAGCTCAGCAGCACCACGTCGTACGGCGCCTGAATCTGTTCGGAAAGGACGATCGGAGGTTTGGCGATGTGCAGATCGCCATGCGGGCTTTTCACGCGCAAGCCGTGCTCGGCCAGTTGCGCGGCACGCCGGGCGCGCACGAGAAACGTCACGTCACGCCCTGCCTGCAGCAACCGCGCCCCGAAATAGCCGCCAATGGCGCCCGCACCGACCACCAGAATACGCATCCTCGACTCCCAGGTCCGGCCCGGCACCTTGCCAGGCGATGCGTCATTCTAGTGGCGTTCCGGCAAGGCTGCCGGAGCCGCGCCTGGCCCCGCGGGATCAGGCGGCGCGCCTACGCAAAAGGGGCCGTTGGCCGGCCCCTTGCACGTGTCGCGTTATGTGAGCAGGTTAAAGGTCAGCACGTTGAATGCCAAACCCAGTGCAATGGCGCCGCCCAGTGTCTCCAGCGCGGCCAGCGCAATCAGTTCGCGGAAAATGCGTGATTCGTCCTGCTTGGTCACCATGGTATTGTCTCCAGTCGGTTTTCCAAACGGCCAACCGGTGCGTTCGCATCGGCCGGTCACACTGCAACCTGCACCTTCAGTAGACTGCAACCCCGGTGTGGAGAACAGTTGGCACAAACCCGCATGGGGTGATCCCCGATGGTTTGCCACGTTGTCACGCTATGATTCACGCCCGCGCCCATGCCTGAAGGCCGGGCACCCCGCAGACCGACCAGCATCGTTGATGTCCAACGCCATTCGTTACTTCCGCAGCGGCACCGCAGCCGTTATCGCCACCGTCGCCTGCGCCGCGCATGCCAGCGACATCGCATGCGAAACGCCGGCCACGCGGGCCAGCCAGATCATTTGCGAGACCGCGCTGTTCTCTATGGGCTACCAGCGCATCTACGCCGATCAGCAACGCCTGCTCAAGGCCGGCGTGATCTCGCAGGCAGACATCGACGCCTTCCGCCGCCAGCGCGACGCCTGCGAGACCCCAAATTGCCTCGATACCGTGTTTTCCGCATGGCGGCAGCATTTGACGGATATCGGCGCCAGCCAGGCGCTGCGCGGGCGCCAGCCGAAGTAGCGTTTCGGCGGCACCTGGCGGGTTTCCACCCCGCGCCACGAAAACCCCTACAATAGCGGCCCGCGCAACGGCACTTTCATCCGCGCGCCGTCTGCTTTCTGCTGCACCTGAACCCCTGTATTCCCCATGACCACAAACGCTTGCGGCGTCGACTTCGGCACGTCGAATTCCACCGTTGGCTGGCTGCGTCCCGGCGCACCGACGCTGTTGCCGCTGGAAGACGGCAAGGCCACGCTGCCATCCGTGCTCTTCTTCCATGCCGAGGACCCGCTGGTCAGCTACGGCCGCGCGGCGCTTGCCGACTACCTGGCGGGCTACGAAGGCCGCATGATGCGCTCGATCAAGAGCCTGCTTGGCACGTCGATGATGGACGACAGCACCGAGGTCATGGGCCAGGCCATGCCATTCCGCAAGCTGCTGGCACATTTCATCGGCGAGCTGAAAGGCCGCGCGGAACGTGCCGCCGGCCGCGAATTCAACGCGGCGGTGCTCGGCCGTCCCGTGCATTTCATCGATGAAGACGCCGTGGCCGACCAGCTTGCCGAAGACACGCTGGCCGAAATCGCGCGCGATGCCGGCTTCCGCGACATCGCGTTCCAGTACGAACCGATTGCGGCGGCATTCGACTATGAGGCCGGCATCAGTGGCGAGGAACTGGTACTGGTGGCCGATATCGGCGGCGGTACGTCCGACTTTTCGCTGGTGCGCCTGTCACCGGAGCGCGCGAAGAAGCTGGATCGCCGCGAGGACATCCTTGCCAACGGCGGCGTGCATATCGGCGGCACGGATTTCGACCGCGCGCTGAGCCTGGCCAGCGTGATGCCGCTACTGGGCTTGAACAGCCAACTCCGCAATGGCAAGGCCATGCCGTCGGGCCAGTATTTCGATCTCGCGAGCTGGCACACGATCAACCTGGTCTACACGCGCAAGGCATGGTCGATCGTGATGGACAACTATCGCGATGCGGCCGAAACCGACAAGCTCGACCGGCTGATCCGGCTGATCAAGGACCGCGCCGGCCACTGGCTGGCCATTCAGGTGGAAGCGGCCAAGATCGCGCTGTCAGAGAACCCCCGGACCACGGTGGATCTGGCGCGCATCTCGCCTGACACCACGCTCGATATCACGCGAGACGACTTCGACCAGTCGATCGACAAGCTGGTGAGCAAGACGGCCAGCACGGTGCAAGACATGCTCAAGACAGCGGGCGTGCCCGCCGACAGCGTCGATACCATCCTGTTCACTGGTGGGTCCAGCAGCGTGCCGATGTTGCGCGAGCAACTGGCGCGGCTGCTGCCCGGTGCGCGGCGCGTGGAAGGCGACCTGTTCGGCGGCATCGGCTCCGGGCTGGCACTGGACGCGGCGCGCAAGTTCGGCTGAACCCGCACCACGCCCCGCCTTACCGACTTTCCGTCATACCGGCTGACCCGCTCAGCCGGTCACTTCTTCAGTTCCACCAGCGGCGCGCCTTTCCTGACGATATACGTCGCCAGCTCCGACGCCTTGCCGGAACCTACATTCCGGGCGGAATGCGCGACGCCGTCAGGAATGAAAAGCGCCTCACCGGCCTTGAGCGTGACCGGCGCGCGGCCTTCCAGCACGTATTCGAGCGAACCTTCCAGCACATAGGCGACTTCTTCGCCGGGGTGCTTGTGCGCCGGTGCGAACGCGCCCGGATCAAAGTCCACGCGCACCTGCACAGCCTCGTGACCAGGCACTGAAATCTGCTGCTGCACAAGATCCGTGCGGTGGATGCCAGGAGCCTGCGCGTGCGCGGCCTGCAGCTGCAATCCCGCACCAAGCATCAGCAAGGCGGCGGTCATCAGGCGAATCGGTTTCATGAGAACTCCTCCATACGGAATAATGTGGAGTCCTCATTTCACTGGCGCCGTGTATCGGCACCATATCGGCGATACGGGAATCTTGTCAGCGACTGTGCATGACCCACAGCCAGATACATTGGGATACGAAGCGCGGCGCTATTGCTATTGCTATTGCTATTGCTCGGCCTTGCAGAGGCCGATCTGCTGCGCCATCAGCACCAGGTCGGCAAACGTGCGCGCCTTCATCTTGCGCATGGCCTGGCCGCGATGGATCTTCACCGTGACCTCGCTGATACCAATCTCGCCGGCGATCTGCTTGTTGAGCAGGCCCGACACGGCCAGTCCCATGACCTCCGCTTCACGCGGCGTCAGCGTGGCGTAGTTGCCGCGAATATCCTCGACCTTGCGCAGGCCACGGCGGCGCAGGCGATCTTTCTCGATTGCGGCGGACACCGCATCGAGCAGGTCCTGATCGCGGATCGGCTTGGCCATGAAATCCTCGGCGCCCGCCTTCATGGCCGTCACCGTCATGGCGATGTCACCGTAGCCCGTCATGAAGATGATCGGGATATGCACGCCCATCTGACCCAGGCGGGTCTGCAGATCGAGGCCGCTCGGCCCGCGCAGACGGACGTCCAGCACCAGGCAGCAGGGCGTGTCGGGCAGCCGGTACTCCAGCAGCTCGGCGGCCGAACTGAACAGCGCCACCTCCATGCCCACGGATCGGAACAGGTTGCCAAGCCCGGCTCGCAGCATGGTGTCGTCGTCGACGATCAGCACCAGTGCGTCGGCATCGTCGCCAGTGCCGGCAGGTTCCCCGTTCTGCGATGTCACAACTCTGTTCTCCAAGGTGTTCAAAGGCTTAGGCTTGTTGCGGATACGTTTCATGGTGGCGGACGGCGGCGCGCCCCGGTCCGCCCCGCATTTCAGCACAGCGCGCACCGCTTAGCCACCCATACCATTGGGTGAGTGGACAGCGTCGTCGATTCGGCATGCAATGCGATGCCTGCCGCAGGCCGCCTCTCACTCATACCATGTGTGTATGGCAATACCGCAGGCTGACACCTAGGCTGCGCATGCGTATCACCACCATCGCCCTCATGCTTCAAGTCGCCCCCAATGGCGTTGCTCCGCGCCTGATGGCCCTCGCCTGTCCGGCGGTCCGCGCCGCCACCTCACGCTTTCCATCCAGCGCACGCGCACGCGCATCGCAGGTACGCATACAGGCGTCCGGCCTGGATTTCCGCTCGGTTCCGGCCAACCGCACCACGCAGCCGACGCCACCGCCCGCAACCACGGCGGCGTTGGCCAGCGACAGGTAATCCCAACTGGAGATCGCCTAATACGATGGGCCAATGGTTGCACAGGCCCGTGCCGTCTAGTCTTGCGTCGGGTTGCACCGTACCCATCCGCGGGTATCACGACTCCGATGCAACCAATGCGGGATGTCCCAGCACACGCTGAGCCGCCCGCGCTTCGCCCCAACCTTCGTTTCAAGGAATTTTCATCATGTCCAACCCGAAGCTCGAAGTGCTGACGCCGCAGAACAGCCAGCTGATCATCATTGACCACCAGCCCCAGATGGCCTTCGGCGTGCAGTCGATGGACCGCCAGGCACTGAAGAACAACGTGGTGGGCCTGGCCAAGGCCGCGAAGATCTTCAACGTGCCCACCACCATTACCACGGTGGAAAGCGAATCATTCTCGGGCTACACGTATCCTGAAATCCTCGATGTGTTCCCCGATGCCAAGACGCTCGAACGCACCTCGATGAACTCGTGGGACGACCAGAAAGTGCGTGACGCGCTGAAGGCGAACGGCCGCAAGAAGGTCGTCGTGGCCGGCCTGTGGACCGAGGTCTGCAACACCACGTTCGCGCTGTGCGCAATGCTGGAAGGCGATTACGAGATCTACATGGTGGCCGATGCCTCCGGCGGCACCAGCAAGGAAGCCCACGACTACGCCATGCAGCGCATGGTGCAGGCCGGCGTCGTGCCCGTGACCTGGCAACAGGTGCTGCTGGAATGGCAACGCGACTGGGCGCACCGCGACACGTATGACGCCGTGATGAAGCTCGTCAAGGAACACTCGGGCGCCTACGGCATGGGCGTGGACTACGCCTACACGATGGTGCACAAGGCCGCGCAGCGCACGGCCACGTCGCACGAGTCGATCGCCCCGGTGGCGGCGCGCTAAGGCACGGCAGCAAAGCCGATCGGCCCGTCGTGCCGCACGCCGGGCCGGCCAGCGCCAATCCGCCGCATTCGCACCGCTGATTCTTATTGAAATTTTTTGATCAATATATTCAGCACGAGTGCGGCAGAGACCGCATGACCGCCGCTAAAGTTCACTCCATCGCCAGCGCACAACGCCAGAGCCGCCGTAATGCGCCAGGCAGATAAATCAAACAAATTGAATACAACTTTTACGCAGGAGAATCTGATGTCGAAAGCCGCCCCCCAACAAAACGCTGAACAACACGACGCCTCGCGCCGCAAGCTGCTGGTCGGCAGCACCGTTGGCGCAGCCGCCGCCTCCGTGGCGTCGATGGCCGCCCTGACGCCCGCCGTCGCGGAAGCAGCGCCGGCCGCTGGCCGCCAGGGCAAGCAAGGCAGCTACGTGACGACCAAGGACGGCACGCGCATCTTCTACAAGGATTGGGGCAGTGGCCGTCCGGTCGTGTTCTCGCACGGCTGGCCGCTCGATGCCGACGCCTGGGATGCCCAGATGCTGTTCCTGGTGCAGAAGGGCTTTCGCGTGATCGCCCACGACCGCCGCGGACATGGCCGCTCGGACCAGCCGGCGCAGGGCAACGACATGAACACCTACGCCGATGACCTGGCCGCCGTGCTCGACGCGCTCGACATCAAGGGCGCCACGCTGGTGGGCCACTCCACCGGTGGCGGCGAAGTGGCACGCTACATCGGCCGTCATGGCACGAAGCGCGTGGCAAAGGCCGTGCTGATCGGCGCCGTGCCGCCGACGATGGCCAAGAGCGCCGCGTACCCGAACGGCCTGCCCCTGGAAGTATTCGACAACATCCGCAAGGGCGTTGCCGAGAACCGCTCGCAGTTCTACAAGGACCTGGCCGTGCCGTTCTTCGGTTTCAACCGCCCCAATGCCAAGGTTTCGCAAGGCACCATCGACGCATTCTGGGCGCAGGGCATGACCGGCGGCGTGCTGGGCCAGTACCTGTGCATCAAGGAGTTCTCGGAAGTGGACTACACCGAGGACCTGAAGAAGATCACGGTGCCCACGCTGATCCTGCATGGCGACGATGACCAGATCGTGCCGATCGACAACGCGGGCAAGCTGTCCGCCAAGATCGTCAAGAACGCTACGCTCAAGATCTATCCGGGCGCCTCGCATGGTATGTGCGTGATCAACGCCGACCAGGTCAACGCCGACCTGCTGGCCTTCCTGAACGCCTAACCCCCAAGCGCACAGACGCCATGTCAGTTACCCGCCGGCAATTCATCGCCTCGGCTGCCGCAATCGGCGCGGCAGCTTCTTCGGAGCTTTTCGCCATGTCACCGAACCCGACTCCCGATCTCATCCTCGTCAACGGCAAGTTCACGACCCTTGACAAGTCCAACCCGCAAGCTGATGCCGTCGCCATCCAGGACGGCCGCTTCATCAGCGTGGGCACACGCGACGAGATCATGAAGCTCGCGGCCGCAAAGACCAAGGTGATTGACCTGAATGGCCGGCGGGCCATTCCCGGGCTGATCGACAGCCACATGCACATCATCCGCGGTGGCCTGAACTACAACATGGAGCTGCGTTGGGACGGCGTGCGCTCGCTGGCCGACGCCATGCGCATGCTGAAAGACCAGGTCGCCCGCACGCCGGCTCCGCAATGGGTGCGCGTGGTTGGCGGCTTCACCGAACACCAGTTCATCGAAAAGCGTCTACCGACCATCGAGGAACTGAACGCGGTGGCGCCCGATACGCCCGTGTTCATCCTGCACCTGTACGACCGTGCGATTCTGAACGGCGCCGCACTGCGCGCCGTCGGCTACAACAAGGACACCCCGAACCCGCCGGGCGGCGAGATCATCCGCGACAAGGCTGGCAATCCCACCGGCCTGCTGCTGGCCAAGCCGAACGCGACGATCCTGTACGCCACGCTGGCCAAGGGTCCGAAGCTGCCGCCCGAGTACCAGAAGAACTCCACGCGCCACTTCATGCGCGAGGTGAACCGCCTGGGCGTGACCGGCGTGATCGATGCCGGCGGTGGCTACCAGAACTACCCCGATGACTACAACATCATCGAGGAGCTGCACAAGGAAGGCCAACTCACGGTGCGCCTGGCCTACAACCTGTTCACCCAGAAGCCCAAGGAAGAACTGGCCGACTTCAAAACCTGGACGTCGACCGTCAAGCCGGGCCAGGGCGACGACCTGTATCGCCACAACGGTGCCGGTGAAATGCTGGTCTACACCGCCGCCGACTTCGAGGACTTCCGCGTCGAACGCCCCGACATGCCGCCGTCAATGGAAGCCGACCTGGAACCGGTGATCCGCCTGCTGGCCGAAAAACGCTGGCCGTGGCGCCTGCATGCCACGTACGACGAGACCATCACCCGCGCGCTGAACGTCTACGAGAAGGTAGCCAAGGACGTGCCGTTCAACGGCCTGAACTGGTTCTTCGACCACGCCGAAACGATTTCCGACCGCAACATCGACCGCATCGCGGCACTGGGCGGCGGCATTGCCGTTCAGCACCGCATGGCCTACCAGGGCGAGTACTTCGTCGAGCGTTATGGCGCGAAGGCCGCCGAAGCCACGCCGCCGATCAAGAAGATGCTGGAAAAGGGCGTCAAGGTCGGCGCGGGCACCGATGCCACGCGCGTGGCCTCGTACAACCCGTGGGTGTCGCTGTACTGGCTGACCACCGGCAAGACCGTGGGCGGCATGTCGATGTATCCGCAAGCCAACCTGCTCGACCGCGAAACGGCACTGCGCCTGTGGACCGAAGCCAACACGTGGTTCTCGTCCGAGGAAGGCAAGAAGGGCCAGATCAAGGCGGGCCAGCTGGCTGACCTGGCCGTGCTGTCGGCCGACTACTTCGCCGTGCCGGGCGACGACATCCAGGACATCACGTCCGTGATGACGGTGCTGGACGGCAAGGTGGTCTATGGCGACAACGAGTTCGGCAAGCATTCGCCGGACATTCCGCCGGCCATGCCGGACTGGTCGCCGGCCCGTCATGGCAGCCAGTATCAGCCGCGCCCGACGGCCAAGGCAAAGCAGCTCGCGATGAACACCGCGTGCGGTTGCGCCAGTTCGTGCGGCGTGCATGGTCATGCTCACGCCAAGGCCTGGACATCGAGCGTGCCGACGTCCGACGAAAGCAGCTTCTGGGGCGCCCTCGGCTGCTCGTGCTGGGCGTTCTGACGCCGGCTGCATCTCGCCACCCGTACTGAACTGAAACCGGAGACCCGCCATGCATTCCTCGTCTTCTCCGCTGGCGGCAGCCGGCAATTCCTCCCACCTGCTGCCGCGCTGGGTGCACTGGATCGCCCTGCTGCTGCTTTGCGCGGCGTATCTGCAAGGCGGGTTGGTCAAGCTGTTCGACTTCTCCGGGGCGGTGGCCGAGATGCAGCACTTCGGCCTATCGCCGGCCGTGCCGCTGGCAGCGGCCACCATCGCGCTGGAACTGGTCGCCCCGGCCATGATCCTGTTCGGCGTGTACCGCTGGCTCGGCGCGCTGGCGCTTGCCGCGTTCACGCTGGCCGCCACGTTCATGGCCAACCGTTTCTGGAGCGCTCCGCCCGAAGCGCAGTTCATGCTGATGAATGCGTTCTTCGAGCACCTGGGCCTGGTGGGCGGGTTCCTGCTGGTGGCGTGGCATGACCTGCGGAGCCGGGCATGACGCAGGCCGCCGCAACCGGTGCGAAGCCTTCGGGTTCGTTCGCACCTCTCGCCCAGCCCACTTTCGCCGTCCTCTGGGTGGCGACGATCCTCGGCAATATCGGCAGCTTCATGCGCGACGTAGCCAGCGCGTGGCTGGCTACCGATCTGTCGTCATCGCCGGCGGCCGTGGCCATGATCCAGGCCGCCGCAACACTGCCGGTCTTCCTGCTCGCGATTCCGGCTGGCGTGCTGTCGGACATTCTTGACCGCCGCCGCTTCCTGATCGTGATCCAGATCGCGCTGGCCGCGGTCAGCGGCACGCTCGCATTCCTGTCGTGGCAGAACGGACTCACGATCGAAATCCTGATTGCACTGGCTTTTGCCGGTGGTATTGGCGCAGCGATGATGGGACCGACGTGGCAGTCGATCGTCCCCGAGCTGGTGCCACCCAGCACGCTGCGTTCGGCTGTGGCACTCAACGCGCTCGGCGTGAACATCGCACGCGCCATCGGGCCGGCCACGGGTGGCCTGCTGCTTGCCGCGTTCGGTGCGGCCGCCACCTACTGCGCCGACCTGCTCAGCTATATCTTTGTCATCGCCGCGCTGATCTGGTGGAAGCGCCCGGTGCAACCGAGTGATCCGCTGCGCGAACATTTCTTCAGCGCCTTCCGTGCCGGGCTGCGATTCACGCGCGCCCACAGCAAGCTCCATATCGTGCTGGTGCGCGCCGCCGTGCATTTCGCGTTCGGCAGCAGCGTATGGGCCTTGTTGCCGCTGGTAGCCAAGCAACTGCTGCACGGCGGAGCCGGACTCTATGGGGTGCTGCTCGGCGCCGTGGGTGCCGGTGCCATTCTTGGCGCGCTGACGATGCCGGCCCTGCAGAAGCGGCTCGACGGCGACGGCATGGTGCTGCTTTCCGCGATCGCCACCGCCGCCGTAATGGCCGCGCTCTCGTTTGCTCCGCCGGTATGGCTGGCGCTGCCGCTGCTGCTGATTCTTGGCGCGGCCTGGATCATGGCGCTCACCACGCTGGGCGGCGCGGCCCAGGCGATCCTGCCGAACTGGGTGCGGGGCCGCGCACTGGCCGTGTACCAGATGGTCTTTAATGGCGCACTGGCCGGCGGCAGCCTGCTCTGGGGTTTCGTCGCGCAGGCACTGGGCACGCCCACTGCGCTGCTGATTGCCGGCGTTGGCCTGGTCGTTGCCGCACTGTTGCTGAACCGTATGCGCCTGCCGCGCGGCGAGGAAGACCTTGGCCCCGCGCGCCACTGGCCCGAACCGGAAATGGCCGACGAGATTGCCCACGACCGCGGCCCGGTGATGATCCTGATCGAGTACTGCATTCCGCCCGCTAACCGCGATGCATTCCTGCGTGCCGTGCACCGGCTGTCGGAAGAACGCCTGCGCGACGGCGCCTTCAGCTGGGGCGTCATGGAAGACCCGGCCAACCCCGAACTGCTGACCGAGTGGTTCCTGGTCGAGTCGTGGGCGGAACATCTGCGCCAGCATCGGCGAGTACCTAATGCCGATGCCGACCTGCAGCGCGACGTGGCGGGTTTCCACGTCGCCAGCGAGCCGCCGCGCGTGCGGCATCTGCTTGGCGTCGGACTACCGTCCACGCCACGCTAACCCCCGATACGTATCTGCTTTCCGCGAGACCATCATGAAGATCTATCTTGTTTCCCTTGGCGCCGGCGTACTGGTCGGCATCATCTACGCACTGATGCAGGTCCGCTCCCCGGCGCCGCCCGCCGTGGCATTGATCGGCCTGCTCGGCATGCTGATCGGCGAACAGGTGGTGCCGCCGATCAAACGCATGATCGCGGGCGAGCCCGTAACCGTGGCGTGGTTCCATTCGGAATGCGTGCCCAAGATCACCGGTACGCCTGGCCCAACGCTGGCAGCGCGCGACGATGGGAAGGCAGATGCCACGCATTAAACGGTTCGCGCTGTCGGCCGCTCTGCTTGCACCGGTCTGCGCATCGGCCGCCAGCGGCGTCACCATCTACGGCCGTCTCAATACCGCCATCGAGTATTCGCGCGCCAGCACGGCCACCGACGGCACATCGCTCGGCAGCGTGGTACGCCAGACCAACTACCGGTCGGTCTGGGGCCTGCGCGGCGAGGAAGACCTCGGCGGGTCGCTGAAAGCGCTCTGGCAGATCGAAAGCAACCTGTCGATCGATAACGGCCAGGGCGGCATTGCCACGCGCAACTCGCGCATCGGTCTGCAAGGTGACTACGGCCTGCTGTTCATGGGCCACTGGCACACGCCATACACCGAGTCGACGATGGCGTACGACCCGTACTATCCGACCACGGCCGGCTACATGGCACTGATCGGCAACGGGTCCACGTCCAGTTCGGACAACGTGCAGGACACCAGTTCGTTCGACCGCCGGCAGAAGAACATCCTGCAGTACCGCTCGCCGCAGCTTGCGGGCGTCAGCGTATGGCTAGGTTGGGGGCTGCCCGAGGAAAAAACCACGGTGCCGCGCAATCCGGCGCTGTACTCGGCGGCCGTGGTCTACGACAAAGGCCCGCTCAATGCGACCTTCGCCTACGAGATCCATCAGCACTATCAGGCCGCTGGCCGCAACGACGACGCCCTGAAGCTCGGCATCGCGTACCAGCTGTTCCAGGGCACCCGGGTTTCCGCCGTGTACGAGCACCTTCACTACCGCACCGACACCGGCGACCTCCAGCGCAACGGCTACTACGCATCGCTCGTCCAGCAACTCGGGCCGGGCAGCGTCCGCGTGGGCTTCGCGCTGGCGGCCAACGGCACCGGGTCTTCCACCGACACGATCGGCTTTTTCCGCAGCGGCCCGGAGACAGGCGCCACGCAATTCACGATCGGGTACGACTATCCGCTGTCCAAGCGCACGGCACTGTTTGCCTACTACAGCCGCATCAACAACAAGAAGAACGCGATCTACGACTTCGCCATCAACGAGCTTGGCGTCAGTGCCGGCGCTGATCCGCAGACCTTTGCACTGGGCATGCGGCACAACTTCTGATCCGGATGCCACGCACGGGGCGTGACTAATACCTTGGTATGGGTTCGCTCCGATTCGTGGCGGCGGCGGCCTGAAGCGAATATCCTTGGCGGTTTCCGCGCGGAATGTGACATCAGTATGAGCGGGGGATGCTGGCGGCACGCCGGCAATACCACCGTATGATATGGAGCAACGGCCAGCGGGATTATGCTGTGAGACAAGCGGTGCCATGCCACCGTTGCCGACTACTCAAGGAATTCGTGTGACTGCCACCCCCGTGATTGCCATCGTCGATGACGACGCTTCCGTCCGGCATGCAATGGGCCGACTGGTGCGCTCCCTCGACATGGCCGCGGAACTCTACGGCGGCGGCCCGGAACTGCTGGAATCCCCGTCGATCGGCAGCATCGACTGCGTCATCACCGATGTGCAGATGCCGGTGATGAATGGCTTTGCGCTGTGCGACGCGCTACGCGCGCGCGGCTATCGAATGCCGGTGATCTTCATGACGGCCTTCGCTCAGGAAGGCTACGAACAGCGTGCCCGTGACGTCGGCGCTGCCTGTTTCCTGCACAAGCCGTTCCAGGATACGGCTATCATCCTCTGCATTGAAAACGCCCTGCAGCTTCGTTCCGGAGGTTAGGCATTGCCTGCCCGCCGGAGTCACGCATCATGCTCACCAACGATTCCGGCCTGCCAGGTGGCCTTGACCTCTCCGCGTATCGCTTCCAGCCGTTTATCCAGGATGGCGTCGTAGCGCTGTCGCGCGGGATACATGCGCAGACCGCAACCGCCGTGATGCTGGCACATGCCGCATCCCCTGGCGTGGAGTCCGATGCCGCGCGCCGCATCGAAACCGAATTCGCGCTGCGCGGACTGTTGCGCCCCGAATGGGCGCTCGTGCCGCGCGCAACGGCGCGCTACCGGAATGGCGTTGCGTCCGTCTATGACGACCATGTAGGCACGCCGTTGTTCTTGCTGTTGCGTGAGCGCCTGCCCGTGGCGCAAGTGCTGTCGATCGCGCTGGGTGCCAGCACCGCGCTGAAAGCCGTGCACGAATGCGGGCTGATCCATCGCGCGATTACGCCATGCAGCCTGTTCATCGACGACGCCAGGCGCTGCCGGATCGGCCGCTTCGGGTTCGCGGTCCATCAGTCGCAGCCGCAAGCAGACCAGCCACCGGTCATCACCATCGCCGGCGAGGCTCCGGCATATATGTCACCCGAGCATACGGGACGCACCCGTCATGCGATCGATGCGCGCAGCGACCTCTATTCGCTGGGCGTTATCCTCTATCAGTTGCTGACTGGCCAGTTGCCGCTCGGCGTCCGCAATCCGGACGACCTCGGCGAATGGATCCACGGCCACGTTGCTGGCATGCCGCCGCCGCCCGCTGCGATTGCGCCAGATGTGCCGGAGATGCTCTCGCGCATCGTGCTCAAGCTGCTGGAAAAGAGCCCGTCTCGCCGTTATCAATCCGCCGCGGGCCTGCACGCCGACCTGCAGAAGTGTGCCAACGACTGGCAGGCGCACGGCCGGATAGCGCTGTTCGAAGCGGGCGAGCGCGATCTCTCTGCCGATCTGACGCTACCCGATTGTCTCTATGCGCGCGACGCCGAACTCGGCCGCATAGACAAGGCACTGACCCGCGTATCCACCAGCACGACGCCCACCGTCGTGGCATTGACCGGTGCATCGGGCACAGGCAAGAGCGCGCTCATGCAGGCCTTCGTACAGATGCTGCGCGCGCGCAACGTGTTTTGCGCCATCGGCAAGGCAGACCAGTATCGCCAGGATGTTCCGTACGCGGTGCTGGCTGACGCATTCCACGCGCTGGTGCATCAGATTCTTGGCCTGCCGGAAGATGCGGTCCGCATGTGGCAGTTGCGCCTGATCCAGACGCTGGGCAGCTACGGACAGGTGGCCGCGCGTATTGCGCCGGCACTGCGGCTGCTCGTCGACGACTTTCCTCCGGCGCCGCCGGCACAGGGCGCGGATGCCGATGTCCATATAGCGCTGGCCATGCGCCAGTTGGTACAGGCATTCGCGCAACCGGATCTGCCATTCGTGCTGCTGATCGACGATATCCAGTGGCTGGACCAGCCCTCGCAGGCGCTGCTGGCATGGCTGACCGACGCCTCGGTGAAGCTGCCGCTGCTGATGGTCTGCAGCACGCGCACGCCCGACGCGCCGCCGCTGACCACGCTGCGCGAGCATGCCGCGGTGGAAGACATCGCCGTGGGCAACCTGTCCGTGGAATCCGTCGCCGCGCTGCTATCCGAAGCGTTGCACGCGCCCGACAACAGCCTGCAAGCACTGGCGCATCTGGTCCACATCAAGACGCTCGGCAATCCGTTCTTCGTCCGGCAGTTCCTGAAAACGCTGGCCGACGAGCGGCTGATCTACTGCGCAGCCAGCGGCGACAGCTGGCAATTCGATCTGATGGCCATCGAACAACGCGGCTACACCGACAACGTGGCCGAACTGAGCCTGCAGCGCCTGCATCGGCTGCCCGCCGAGACCCGCGCGCGGCTTGGCGGCATGGCCTGTCTGGGTAGCCGGTCCCCGATCGCGCTACTGTGCAGCACATTCGACATCAGTGAACGCGCGCTGCACGCGCAATTGGCACCCGCGCGTGCGGCGGGTCTCATCATGCTGATGGAGCAGGGCTACGTGTTCGCGCACGATCGCATCCAGGAAGCCGCGCATGACGAGCTCGATGCCGGCACGCGGGCGCGGATCTGCCTGCATGCCGGGCGTCTGCTGGCGCAGGCCGTGCGCGCCGATGCGCGCGACGACCTGCTATTTCGTGCCGCGGATCTACTGGTGCAGGGTCAGTCGCAGGAAACACGCCCTGCCGAAACACGCAGGATGTCCGCCCTCTTTCTCGATGCGGCAAGACGCGCGCGCAGCGCCGCGGCATATACGACGGCGCTGCGCTACGTGGAGAACGGCCTGCAGTGCGCGTGCAGATCCGATGTGCCATTGCCAGCCGCCGATGGACTCGCGTTCTCGCTGCTGGAGGAGCAGGCCAACCTCTGGTTCCTGCAAGGCCGCCTCGACGACGCGCTGGCGCTGGCTACCGAACTGCTCGAACGGCCGGCCGGCCCGCTGCGCCAGGCCGACGTGTACCGGCTCAAAATTGAAATCCACCAACGGCGGTCCGAGAACGCGCTGGCCGTGCAGCACGCTATCGACGGCTTGCAAGGATTTAGCATCGATCTGCAGCCACATCCGTCCGATGCCTTGTGCGACGCCCTGTACGCCGAGATCAAGCCCCTGCTCGATGCCTCCGGCGTCGAGGCATTGCTCGCGCTGCCCAAGGTAGCCGACACGCGGGCCGAGGCCGCGATGGGACTGCTGGCGGCGTTGCAGATTCCCGCGAGCTTCACCGACCAGAACCTGGCATTCGTGGGTCTGTGCCAGATGCTGCGACTCACGCTGGCACAGGGCATGAGCGCGCCGGCCACGGCATCGCTCGCCTGGCTTGGCGTGCTGGTTTGCCATCGCTATGAGGCCCATGCCGACGGCTTCCGCTACGGCGAGGTGGCACGCCGGCTGGCCAACCTGCACGGCTATGCCTCGCACGAAGCCCGCACCTTGCTGCCGCTGGACCAGCTAAGCGTCTGGACGCAACCGCTCTCCTATTCGATCGAGTGCGCGCGCGCCGGATTTGCCGCCGGCGTGGCGCACGGCGACGTGACCACGGCGTGCTATGCGTGCTGCCACATCGTGGCCAATATGCTGGCGCGCGGCGACACGCTCGATGACGTCGATGCCGAAATCGGGCGCGCGTTGCAGTTCGTGCGCGGCGCCCGTTTTGGCGACGTGGAAGCAATCCTGCTGCTACAGCAACGCTTCGTCGACGGGCTGCGCACGATTGCCTGGCAAGACACCGAGGAACGCGAACAACCGGCGGTGGAGCGACTCAGCACCTTCGAGTTCTGGCACGCGGTGTACGAGGCAACCTTGCACTACCTTGCCGGCCGGCTGGATCTGTCCGCGCAGTGCCTGGATCGCGCCGCTGCATTCGCGTGGTCCGCGCCCGCGCATATCCATCAACTCGATTTCCATCTGTTGCGCGCGCTGACCATCGCGTCGGCCCCCGGCGAGCCTGACGCTGCGGCGTGGCAGACCTTGCGTGCCGATGCCCGCAAGCTGCGCGGCTGGGCGCAGGCAAACCCGCATACGTTTGCCGACAAGGCCATGCTCGTGGAAGCGGAGCTGGCCCGTCTGGAAGGCGACGTCCTCACGGCCATGTCGCGGTACGAACAGGCCGCTGCCCATGCGGCGGCTCACGGCTTCGTGCACATCGCCGCCATCGCACACGAACGTGCGGGAGGACTCTGCGCCGCGCAAGGGCTGGCATCGGCCGCCGAGGCGCATCGCCGTCGTGCACGGGACGGCTATCGGCAATGGGGTGCGATCGGAAAGGCCCGGCAACTGGAGGATGCGCATCCGGAGATCGTCGATACCGCGACGCCCCGTACCTGGCACCTTGGCGCCAACGCGCAGACGCTCGATGCCGACAGCGTGATCCGCGCATCTCGCGCACTAAGCGAGGAGATCCGCCTGGACCGGCTCGTCGACAAGCTGATGACGGTCGTCCTTGAATATGCTGGCGCCCAGCGTGGCCTGCTGATCCGCATACGGCCGGAAGGGCCGATCATCGAAGCGTGCGCCGACACCACCGCCGATGGCATCCATGTGCAGCTGACCTACGATCCGGTCACGGCCAATGCGTTGCCGGCGACGATGTTCCACACGTCGGTTCGCACCGGACAGGCGGCGGTGATCGGCACAATGGGCGCCAATCCGTTCGCAATCGATCCGTATTTTGCGCAGCTTGCCGAAGGGGTCGGCGTGTCGGCGCTCTGCATTCCAATGCTGCGCCACAACGAGGCCATCGGCGCGCTCTATCTCGAAAATCGCCTGATCCATGACGCGTTCTCGCTGGACCGCACGCGCGTGCTGGAACTGATTGCGTCGCAGGCAGCCATTTCGCTGCGCACCGCGCGCCTGTATGACGACCTGCTTGCCGAGAACGAACGCCGCCAGCAGGTCGAGCGCGAGTTGCGGGCCAGCGAAGCGTCACTGGCAATGGGCGAGAGCGTGAGCCACACCGGAAGCTGGCGCTGGGACCTGCGGCGCAACCGCTTCACGTTTTCCGAGGAATTGCGGCGCATCTACGAACTCGACGGCGATCAGCGCGAGCTGCCGTTCGAGGTGTTCCTGTCGCATATGCACCCGGAAGACCGCGACATGGTGCGCCAGGTCACCGAGACGCATGTCGCGCGGCAGGCCACGATTCGCGTGGAGCATCGCATCGTGCGCGCCGACGGATCGATTCGTTACCTGGCCGCCATCGGCAAGCCGCTGCCCGGCGACGACGGCACACTCGACTACGTGGGAACGGTCACCGATATCACCGCACGGCGCGAGGCCGAGGATGCGCTGCGCAGCGCGCAATCCGATCTGGCCCGCGTCGCGCGCGCGACCACGGTGGGCCAGCTGACGGCGTCGATTGCGCATGAAGTCAATCAGCCGCTGATGTCGATCGTCTCGAACGCCGGCGCCAGCCTGCGTTGGCTTGCGCGTGCCACGCCCGATATCGCCAACGCGCGCGAGGGTCTTGAGGCCATCCGCAGCGAGGGGCAACGCGCGGGCGACATGATCCGCAGCCTGCAGGCGCTGACACGCAATGCGGCACCGGTACTGGCGCAGGTGGATATCCATCGGGCCATCCGCCTCATCCTCGCCATTTCCCGCAACGAGATCGAGCGCCGCCAGATTGCGCTGAAGCTGTCGCTGGAGGCCGAGCCGCCCACTGCGTTCGGTGACGATATCCAGTTGCAGCAGGTGATCCTGAACCTGGTTGTCAACGCCATCGATGCAATGAGCGAGATCCAGGACCGGACCCGCGTGCTGCATATCGCAACGCGCATCGTCGATGGCACGTCGCTCGAAGTGAGCGTGGCCGACACCGGCACCGGTATCGGCCAGGAGCTTGCCGAGCAGGTTTTCGAGCCGTTCTACACCACCAAGGTCAACGGCATGGGAATGGGGCTGGCCATCTGCAAATCGATCATCGAGGCGCATAAGGGCCAGTTGCGCGCCGAGGCACTGGTGCCGCACGGCAGCCGCTTTGCATTCTCGATTCCGCTGGACGGTTAGCGCGCCCAACGTGCGAATCCGGAAGGGCCTGCACGCAGTTGGAATGCTGGCGGATCGGGGCGCCATAGGCTAGGTTGAATCATTCACCGCCTGGCCTATCCGACAGGCACCTCTTCCGGACAAGGAGCACAGCATGGCAACGGAAAATGCAGCCGATCTCATCACCTCGGTGCTACATGGCGTGGGCGTGCGCCGTATTTATGGCGTCGTCGGTGACAGCCTGAACGGACTGACCGAGTCGCTGCGACAGCGCGGCGATATCGACTGGATACATACGCGGCACGAGGAGACGGCGGCATTTGCAGCGGGGGCCGAAGCCCACCTGACCGGCGAACTTGCCGTCTGTGCCGGAAGTTGCGGGCCAGGCAACCTGCATCTGATCAACGGGCTGTTCGACTGCCACCGCTCACGTGTCCCCGTGCTGGCCATTGCGGCGCACATTCCCAGCGCCGAAATCGGCCGCAATTACTTTCAGGAAACCCACCCCGAACAACTGTTCCGCGAATGCAGCCACTACTGCGAGCTGGTCACCAGCGTCGAGCAGTTGCCAGCCGTGCTGGAAACGGCGATCCGCGCAGCCATCGGACACCGGGGCGTGGCGGTCATCGTGATTCCCGGCGACGTAGCGTTGCGCGCGGCATCCGGCGCGTTGTCGGCGCCAGCATCGATGGCCCTGTCCGCACCGATCGTGGTGCCCGATGCCGCATCGCTCGACGCGCTGTCGGACCTGCTACGCGGCAGCCGGCGCACGACGCTGCTCTGCGGGCGTGGTTGTGCCGGTGCGCATGATCAGGTAGTGCGGCTGGCCGAGACGTTGAAGGCACCCGTGGTGCATGCGCTGGGCGGCAAGGAATACATCGAGTACGACAATCCGTATGACGTGGGCATGACGGGGCTGATCGGATTCAGTTCCGGCTACCACGCCATGCAGAACTGCGACACGCTGGTGATGCTGGGCACCGATTTTCCGTACCGGCAGTTTTATCCGGAAGGTGCGCGCGTGGTGCAGGTGGACGTGCGCCCTGAGAACCTGGGACGCCGCACGCGGCTCGATCTCGGGCTGGTGGGCGATGTGGCCGCCACGCTCGATGCCTTGCAACCGCGCCTGGTACCGCAGACGGACACCGCGCACCTTGACGCCAGCGTGCGGCACTACCGTGAGTCCCGCGCGCAACTAGATGACCTTGCCACTGGCGACAGCGGCCGCAAGCCGATCCATCCGCAATACCTGGCAAGGCTGCTCAGCGAACAGGCCGCCGAGGATGCGGTCTTCACCTTCGATGTGGGCACGCCCACCATCTGGGCGGCGCGTTATCTGCGCATGAACGGCAAGCGCCGGTTGATCGGATCGCTGGCGCACGGATCGATGGCAAACGCCCTGCCGCAGGCCATCGGTGCGCAGTCGGCATTCCCCAGCCGTCAGGTCGTGAGCCTGTCCGGCGACGGCGGCTTTGCCATGCTCATGGGCGATTTCCTCACGCTCGTGCAGCAAGGGCTGCCCGTGAAGGTCGTGATCTTCAACAACAGCGTGCTTGGCTTCGTGGCGCTTGAGATGAAGGCATCCGGCTTTCTGGAATCGGGAACGTCGCTGCAAAACCCCGATTTCGCGGCAATGGCGCGCGCCGTGGGCGTGCATGCGCAACGTGTGGAAGATCCCTTGCTGTTGCCGGAAGCCGTAGCGTCGATGCTGGCGCACGATGGCCCGGCACTGCTCGACGTCGTGACCAACACGCAGGAACTGGCCATGCCGCCCGCGTTGAAGGCCGAACAGGTAAAGGGATTCAGCCTCTGGGCCTTGAAGGCCGTCATGAACGGCCGCGCCGACGAACTGGTGGAACTGGCAAAGACGAATCTGCTGCGCTAAGCGCCGGCGGAGGTATGCGCCGCAGTACGCCTCAGGCGGCGGCGCTCTCTTGCTCCGATGGCTCGGACCCCGTCATCACCAGACCCAGCGCCTGCGCCATCATGATCAAGTCCGCGAAGGTGCGTGCCTGCATCTTGCGCATGGCCTGGCCGCGATAGATCTTGACCGTGGCCTGGCTGATGCCGAGCTTGTCGGCGACTTCCTTGTTCATGAGGCCGTGCACCAGCAGCGTCATGACCTCCTGCTCCCGTCCGGTCAGCGCGGCAAAGCACTCGCGCAACTGCTGCGTCTGCGACGATGCCTGCCGATGATCGCGGTCACGCTGCAGCGCCTCGTTCACGGCATCGAGCAGATCCTGTTCACGGAACGGTTTCGCGATGAAACTGACGGCACCGGCCTTCATGGCGGCAACGGTCATCGGCACATCGCCATAGCCGGAGATAAAGACGATTGACGCGCTCTTGCCGGCCTGGTTGAGCCTGGATTGCAGGTCTAGCCCGCTGGCGCCGCGCAGCCGCACATCGAGCACGATGCAGGTGGCCTGATCGGGGAAACCGTGCGCCAGCAGTTCCTCGCCGGAAGTAAAGGCGATGCTGGCAAGCCCGACCGAGCGGAACAGTCCCGACAGCGCCCGCCTGACATCGTCGTCGTCATCGACGACGAGTACAACACCGTCGTCGGTTGGGTCGCTCAACATGGCGGCACTGCTGTTCATCGTGACTCTCACTATGCATTCGGGGGCTTTCGTCCCAGGTGACGGGGTCAGCCCTGGGCACTGCGTCTGGCGCAGTCGGGGCGGACCGTGCTTCGGTCAATTGCCGAAGTTGCACAGTGATGCGGTGAATTTGCCTGGAAACGGCGTGGTACCGACGTCTGTCCGCCCAATGCGAAGCGGAATTATCGGCGCTTTCGTCGAAATTGCAAACGACTCCGTAACGCCGCACGGTTCTGGTGCGCCGTGCAGGCAACCTGCAAGGCCTGCTTGGGCTACACCGCTTCCAGCGCCCGGCTCAGCGTATAGGCCGTGCGTACCGCCACGTCGAAGGAGCGATCGCAGGCAAGTTCGCGGCCTGCCACGGTGATGCGCCACCAATCGCGGGTCCGCTCGCAGCACAGCCGGTGCTCTTCCATCTGATCGGAAAACCAGCGCCACAGCCGGGCATCCTGGCTCAATGCGGAGGCCGCCGCTCGCAGTCGCACGATTTCGAGTCCATTCGGTTGGTTCATCTTCTTTCTCCCCAGAGCGACCGCCCTCGCGCCCCATGAGCACATGGTAGGCATGCACGACACCCGTGTGCATCGCCCGTTGGTTCGACCGCCGTAGCGCGTGGGCGTGGCGGGGTCATACCAAAGACGTATTGGCCACCCGAAGCCGGACGTGATCCGGACTGCCTGGCAGCCCGGTGCACGCCCCGAGCTGCACCTGACAGCCGCCTTTTTGTATCCGCATGCCCGATGTTCCGGGCCTGAATACACTGCGATACAAAACCCCCGGAACCCGGACACAAACCGCTTGTGGCGCGTCCCTAGACTCACTGCCAACAAGTCGGTAGCTGCAGGTCCGATCCGCGACTTCGGGCACCGGCGAAGCATTTCCGGGAGGAATACATGGAGACAAGACATACAGGGAGCGGCCGCAAATGGGTGTGGCTGCTGTTGCTGGCGCCTTATATCGCGCTGCTGTGGGTGCCGTTCTATAACGATGCGGAGCCTGCCGTGCTGGGCTTCCCGTTCTTCTACTGGTACCAGTTCATCTGGGTGCCGGTCACGTCGCTGCTGCTGTACGTCGTCTACCGGAGCCTGAAATGAGCACCGCCACGGGTATCAACGGCGTGGCGATGGCCGTATTCATCGCATTCTTCGCGCTCGTCACCGTACTGGGCTTCATTGCCGCGCGCTGGAAGCGCGGCGACCTGAACCAGTTGCACGAATGGGGCCTTGGCGGCCGCCAGTTCGGCACGGTCATCTCCTGGTTCCTGGTGGGTGGCGATTTCTATACGGCCTACACGGTCATCGCCGTGCCGGCGCTGGTCTACTCGGTGGGTGCGTACGGCTTCTTTGCCATGCCCTACACGATCATCGTCTATCCGTTCGTGTTCGCGGTAATGCCCAAGCTGTGGGAGATCTGCCATCGCAAGCAGCACATTACGGCGGCCGACTACGTGCACGGCGAGTTCGGCGGCAAATGGCTGCCGGCCGCGGTGGCCATCACCGGCATCGTCGCCACGCTGCCGTACATCGCGCTGCAACTGGTGGGCATGCAGGTCGTGATCAAGAGCCTAGGTGTCAGTGGCGAGCTGCCGCTGATCGTCGCGTTCGGGGTACTGGCCGTCTACACTTACTCCAGCGGCCTGCGCGCGCCGGCCATGATTGCCTTCGTGAAGGACATCATGATCTATATCGTGGTGATCGTCGCAGTGGTGGCCATTCCCGGCAAGCTCGGTGGCTACGGCGCCGTGTTCCACGCTTCCGAAGCGTTCTTCGCGGCCAAGGGCGGCACCACCGGTTTGATTCTTCAGCCGTCGCAGTTCACCGCCTACGCCACGCTGGCCCTTGGCTCGGCACTGGCAGCCTTCATGTACCCCCACACGCTGACGGGCATCCTTTCTTCCGGATCGGCCAACACGGTGCGCAAGAACGCCATTGCGTTGCCCGCCTACACGCTGCTGCTGGGTCTGATCGCGCTGCTTGGCTACATGGCGATTGCGGCTGGAGTGCGCGTGACTTCGGCATCGGACGTCGTGCCCGAGCTGTTCCTGAAGCTGTTCCCGTCCTGGTTCGTCGGCTTCGCGGCGGCTGCCATCGCGATCAGCGCGCTGGTGCCCGCGGCAATCATGTCGATCGGCGCGGCCAACCTGTTCACGCGCAATTTGTATCGCCCGCTGATCAACCCAGGCGTAACGCCCGAGCAGGAAGCAAAGAGCGCCAAGCTGTTCTCGCTGTTCGTGAAGTTCGGCGCGCTGCTGTTCATCGTCGTCCTGCCGACGAAGTACGCGATCGACCTGCAGCTGCTGGGCGGGGTCTGGATTCTGCAGATCTTTCCGGCCGTGGTGTTCACGCTCTACAGCCGGCGCTTCACCGCATCCGGTCTGTTCGCGGGCTGGCTGGCCGGCATCGTTACCGGCACTGGCCTGGCCATCGAGATGGGGCTGAAACCTGTCTACACCGTGCATTTTGGCAATGCCTCGTTCCCGGTCTATATCGGCGTGCTCGCTCTGGCGCTAAACACGATCGTGTCGGTGATTGCATCGGCCGTCACTCAACGACAACACATTCCCGGCGGAGCCTCCGCCGCATCGAAGTAAAACGCTAACGTCAGACGCAAAGGAGAAAATCATGAAGAAGAACATCGATTTGCCGCGCCGTAATTTTCTTGGCACCGCCAGCCTGGCACTTGCCGCCGCGCAGTTCGGCTTGGTCAGCTCGGCCCACGCCCAGTCCGCCGTGTCCAAGGCGGCGCCGGTGACACCGGTCACGCCGGGCACGCATACGTCGTTCGGCACGATCAAGCAGATCAATGCCGGCGTGCTGAACGTCGGCTACGCCGAAGTCGGCCCCGCCGATGGCCCGGTAGCGCTGCTGCTGCATGGCTGGCCCTACGACATCCATGCCTTCGTCGACGTGGCACCGCTGCTGGCGCAGCGTGGCTATCGCGTCATCATCCCGCACCTGCGCGGCTATGGCACGACGAAGTTCCTGTCGGCCGATACGATGCGCAACGGTCAGCCGTCCGCCATCGCGGTCGACATGATCGCGCTGATGGACGCGCTCAAGATTCGCAACGCGGTGGTCGCCGGCTTCGACTGGGGCGCGCGTACCGCGGACATCATGGCCGCATTGTGGCCGGACCGCTGCCGTGGCCTGGTCTCCGTCAGCGGCTACCTGATCGGCAGCCAGGCGGCCGGCAAGCAGCCGTTGCCGCCCGAGGCCGAACTGCAATGGTGGTACCAGTTCTACTTCGCCACGGACCGTGGCGTGGCTGGCTATCAGAAGTACACCCACGACTTCTCGAAGCTGATCTGGAAGCTGGCATCGCCGCAGTGGAAGTTCGATGACGCCACCTTCGCCCGCAGCGCCGTGTCGCTGGACAACGCCGATCACGTGGCGATCACGATCCACAACTACCGCTGGCGCCTGGGCCTGGTCGAAGGCGAGTCGAAGTTCGACGACATCGAGAAGAAACTTGCCACGGCGCCCACCATCAGCGTGCCCACCATCACGATGGAAGGCGACGCCAACGGCGCACCGCATCCGGCGCCCAGCGCCTACAAGAGCAAGTTCACGGGCCGCTACGAACACCGCGACCTCACCGGCGGCATCGGCCACAACCTGCCGCAGGAAGCGCCCACGGCATTCGCCCAGGCCGTGCTCGATATCGACCGCAAGTAACGGGGCCCGCCATGATGCATCGACTGTTGATCCTGGCCACGATGGCGCTTTCCGCGCTGGCCTGCGAGCTGGGCGGCGGCGGCAACCGCTGCGCATGGAAGGGCATGCCCGGCCAGTATCGCGTGGATGAGCCGGCCAGCAGGCGACGCAAGTCCTAGCACCACCTTATGCGGGCGATCGCGGTCGAAGCACCGTGATCGCCCGACTCGCCAAATTTTCCAGAACAAGACTGGCCTTGACGGTCTTTTGAAGTCCAATGAAAAAGTCATTTGCGTTGCTCGCGATATCCACCGCGGCAGGCACCGCGTATGCGCAGTCCGGCATCACCCTGTATGGCGTGGCTGACGCAGGCATCGAATTCACCACCAACGCCGGGCGCAACGGCAACAGCCAGACGAGGCTGACGTCCGGCAACCTGTCCGGCTCGCGCTGGGGTCTGCGCGGTACCGAGGATCTGGGCCAGGGCCTGAAAGCCGTCTTCGTACTCGAAAGCGGCTTCGATCTCGATACCGGCGTCTCGGGTCAGAGCGGCCGCCTGTTCGGACGTAATGCGTATATCGGAACGGAAAGCCGCTACGGCACATTGCTACTGGGCCGCCAGCAGACGTCCCTGCGCGAATTCGGCAACATCTATGACCCCGCCTCGCTGGCGGACCGCTACGGCATTTTGTCGATCGCGCCGGAGTTTGGCGCGCGCGCGGACAACGCGGTCAAATACATCGGCCAGTTCGGCGGACTGACCGCATCGGCGTTCTATTCGTTTCAGTCGAACGGCAACGAGGTAGCCGGCAGCAATGTGTTCGGCCGCGATTTCGGCGCCTATGTGAGTTACGTGACCGGCCCGGTCTCGGTCGGCGCCGCGTATGACGACGCGCACGTCGGCACACCGGCCAACCAGGCGCCCGTCATCCGCCGCTATTCGGTGGCCGGCACCTACGCCACCGGACCCGTGAAAGCGTTCGCGGGATATCGGCTGGCCAAGGCGCTAGACGGTGCAATGCTACCCGGCGCACAGGCGCCCAATGCCGGCTCGAATCTCTATTGGCTTGGCCTGGCCTACAAGTTCACGCCGGCCTTCTCGGTTACCGGCGCGGCCTACTATCAGGACTTCCGCAATACCGGCTCGGACCCGTGGCTATTCGCGGTGACTGGCGACTACACACTGAGCAAGCGCACCGACGTCTATGCATCGGTGTCATACGCACGGAACAAGGACAAGTCGTACCTGGGCGTCAACGGGTACAACAACGTCTCGGCTACCACAGCGGTCTACAACGTCGAACCCGGCGCGAATCAGCTTGGTGCGGTGGTTGGCGTGCGTCACCGGTTCTGAGAATCGGCCAGGTGCGATTGAAACGCTTGAGCTATCCAGACGTCACTACTGGCCGCTGACGCGATCAGATTGGCCGGCAGCGCGGCAAGTCCGGCATTGGCGACCTGGCAGTCTCTGGTAGATTCCCAGGACAGCCTTTATGGGAGAACGTAATGCCCTGGACACCGGACCAGATGGCCGAGCAAGTTGCAATGACGCTGCGTGACGGCGAATTCGTGGATGTCGGCGCGGGCCTTGCGGAGGATGTGCTGAAGCACGTGCCAGCCGGCACCGAGCTCTGGGTCCATCTCGGCAGTGCCCGGCCCGGCATGACCCAGTATCCGACGGATGACTACATGGACGCGGGCTTTATCGTGACCGGGCAGGATGATCCACAGGCTCAGCGGACCATGACGTTCCATTCGTCGGAATCGTTCGCGGCGATGTCAAGCACGACGGCGGATGTTGCCGTCCGCGAGGCAGCGGATGCAGCGCAGGCGCGGACCGTTGTCGCCGATGCGATCCAATCGGTCCGCGCCAAGCGCGTAATGGTGCTGATGAACGGCCAAAGGATCGTCCGCGACATTTGGGAAGGATCGAACCCAGGCGTTGACGTGACAATCGTTACGCAAGAGGAAATCTACAACGTGCCGCCGGATGGACTTCAGAAGGTGGGCACGTGACCGGCGAGCGCCGAGAGGTCGCGCCATGAAGAAGGGCTCCATGCCTCTGCGGCATGGAGCCCTTTCCTCTTCAAAGTGCTCTTGGATCGACGGCGTCGCTTCAGCTATGCCGCCCGCGCCCGGACACATACGGGCCAAATGCACCAGCGTGTACATCCCGGCTGAAGTGTTCCAGCCAATCCGATTCATCGCCGATGAGGTATTCGCGCTGCAGGTTGTTGGACAGCCGACGGATGCTCAGCCAGCCTTGCAGCGCAAAGATCTCATCGGTCTTGGGGTCGGTCGTGTCGACTTCCGACAGGATGAAGTCGTTGGTGGCAAGACCGTGTCGCTCCAGCATTGACAGGAAGCGAGAGTGTTCGTCGGTGTCGATCAGTTCCATGATGGCTGTCCTTCGGTGTTGTCGTGACCCGCGGCGGGCTTGCTAGAAATCTAGCAGGCACCGCAACGGTGTTGAAGGAGAACGGCACGGCAGTTTGCGCCAAGGAACGGGCATTCTCGGCCCATGTGTGCGACACGCGATGGCTCAGAACGTGTAACGGACGCCCGAAAGCGCCATCACCGACATACGGCGCTCGACAATCGGACTGCGCGCGGCCTTGCCAACCAGCGACGACACACTCAACGTGTTCATCAGCGTCCAGTGACGATCAAAGCGATGCTGCCAGGCAATCGCGGCCTCGGCGGCGAACGGGCCGCCATCGAGTGTGTAGGGCGAGAAACCTGAGCGCGCCGACTGTGCGTCACTTACGCCGAAATACGTCCGGTTGTACTGCCCGCTGCCAATGATGAGCGCCGTCTGGATCGTCACATCATCCTGCGCCGTGGAGTGCAGCAGGTACTGTGCCGACGCACGACCGAACATGCCGCGCCCGTGGGCCAGCGGAACATCCACCGTGCCGCCAATCGAAAGACGCGGTGTCAGCGCGTAACCGAGCGTCAGACGCGTGCGTGCCGACCCATCGATATTTCCCATCCCGCGCAGATGGTCCGAGCCTGACAACCCGGCGCGATCGTGCTCGGTCCGGCCGAAGTCGTAGCCCAATGCAACAGAGCCAAACAGGCCCGATGCGGAGGAAAAGCGATAGCCGACGCCCTCCCACAACGACGCGAAATAACCGGCGGCGTTCGCAATGGCGAAGTCGGGAGCCATCACATGACGATAGCTGCCGCTACCGAAGTATCGGGGAGCGATGCCTCCGCCGATGCCAACCGTGACGGTGGTGGTGTCGCCAGCGGGGATGGAAGGGGCAAGCGAACGCAGATCCTGCGCGGACACGGCAAACGTCATGGTGAATGCCGCAAAGGAAACGAGAATGGACTTCATGAAACAGATTTGAGCTGCAAAAAGCGGAATTGCATGTGAGAGGACGACGGCCATCCGTGGGGATGTCCGGCCAGTTGGCTTCGGTGGTGATCCGGAGCGTGAACGGGATCGCGCTCGTCAGGAGACTCGTGCCGGGGGATTTGCTTTCACGTCGGCCTGCCTTGCCAGCAGACTCGCAACATGCCGCCCCTGAAACTCGCCGAGCGCAAGCTCGTCCTCGCTTGGGCTGCGTTCGCCATGAACGCCCGCGATCGTTGCCGCGCCATAGGGCGACCCGCCCCGCGCATGGCTGACATCGCGCAACTGTGGTGCCGTATAGGGCAGCCCGACTATCACCATTCCGTGATGGGCAAGGTTGTGCCAGAAAGACGTGATGGTCGTTTCCTGGCCGCCTCCGGTTCCGGTCGAGGTGAAAACGCTCGCAAACTTTCCGACCAGTGCGTGCTGCACCCACAGCGCGCCGGTCATGTCGAGAAAGTGCCTCATCTGCGCCGCCATGTTCCCGAAACGGGTCGGCGTGCCAAAGATGATCGCGTCGTAGGCCGCGAGTTCTTCCGGCACGGCGACTGGAGCGGGCTGATCCACCTTGAAGCCCTTGCGTAGTGCGATGTCTCTCGAAATCGTCTCCGGCACGCGTTTGATTGTCACTTCGATACCGGGGACCGACGATGCGCCACGGGCCACGGCAGAGGCCATTGCTTCAACGTGGCCGTAGGATGAGTAATAGAGAACAAGGATCTTCTTCATGCGTGCTTGACAGGGGGGAAACGGTACAGGGCACGGCTGTCGCGCCGCTGCGGGGATAAGGCGCTCGCAGTCTAGGTCCGCACCGGGTACGTCGTTGCGCCAACCTTCTCGCAGATTCGGACAACACACCTGGCATTGGCCGAAACTTCCATAGTCCTGTCTGATGTATGGCGATGGCACTGCCTATCATCCAATCCGTTAGAAACCGATGGAAGGAATGGACATGGCATCAACTCAACTTGAGGAAATCGTCACGCAGATACGGCATCACGGCGCACGCCTTGCCAAGGACAGCAGCGTGCTGGAGATGCGGCAACATTTCGATGCGCTGTACGACGCGCTCCCAATTCCGGATGGCGTGCGCTTTCTCGAAGGTGACGAGGTGGCAGGTCTGTGGACCACATTCACCGGCGCGCGTCGGAATCAGGCTGTGCTGTACCTGCACGGCGGCGGCTACGTCATGCATGGTCCGACGCAATACCGCACCCTCACCGCCGCGCTGGCGCTGGAAACACAGCGTGAGGTATTCGCCGTGGACTACCGCCGTGCGCCGGAGCACCCCTTCCCACACGGACTTCACGACGCATTGAATGCCTACAAATGGCTGTTGACGCGTCTTGGAGAGGACCCGTCGATCGTTATCGCCGGTGACTCGGCGGGCGGCGGCATGGCCATCGCGCTCATGATGATGTGCGTGCACCACGGGTTGCCTCTGCCGCGTGGTGCCTTCCTGATATCGCCGTGGACCGATCTGAGCCTTGGCGGTGATTCGATCCGCACACGCGCGGAATTCGATCCGGTACTCAACCATGCCGGTCTGCAGAACTTTGCTCAAGCCTACCTGCAGGAACATCGGGACCCGCGTCATCCGCTCGCATCGCCGCTGTTCGGCGATCTGTCTGGCCTGCCCCCGCTTCTGATTCACGTTGGCGGCAACGAGATGCTGCTCGACGATGCGACGCGGCTGGCCGCGCGCGCAGCCTCCACGGGCGTTGAAACCACGTTGAAGGTATGGCCGTCCATGTTCCACGAGTGGCATATGTGGCATACGAAACTGCCGCAGGCCGCCGACGCGATCCGTCAGGCCGCGGTGTTTATCCGTGAGCGCTTCTCTTCCTGATCCATCGTGGCCCGCATCACTATCTCGATTGCCCCGCGCATCGGGGAAAATCGTCGCGTCCACTGCAACGTGACCGGAGAATGGCGCGGTGACGCCGAGCCGGTCGTCGCCCTTCTGGCGTTGACGATGGTCGCCGACAACATGCTTGCAACCGTACCGGTGCCGGTATCCGACGCTCCGGATACGTGCCTTGCCTCATTCGACGTGCTTGCGGACGTCGCCGTGCCTTGCGCTACGGCTATGGAGTCGACACTATGCTTTCTGGGCCTGGACGCCAGATTCTCGACGCCCGACGACCATGACGATCATGGTTGACGTGCGCCGATTTGACGGTGAGACCGCTGGCACCACCATCCTGGAGATGACGTGCGGCAGCGATATCCCCGATGACGTGTTCACACGCTTTGTTCGCGCCAAGGTAGGGCTCGGGATGTTGTTGCCACCGGCGTCGATTCTTGAACCGCCATCCGCTGCGCGTCATGCGGCGTCGACATTGCGCTGGCGACTCAAGACTGCCGACTGCGCGGTGCATCTCGCACTGGTCCGGTCAACACTGGAACTGATGGGCCTGCCGTATTGCGATGCGCAAGCCGGTGATGCCAATACATTCGAGTCGCCTACTCAAGGCGGAGAGGAAAAGTGAGTATGGAAGGAACGCCGCGTCAGTCAGTATTGCTGGCGCTAAAAGACCCACGCGCATTGGAGGGCATCTGGCATTGCACGCTCAAGATCTGGAACGATCTCCACAATCCATATTCGATGCGCTATGACCAACTCATCTCTGACGGACATGCAGCGCTGGTGTCGGGATGCCTGGCATCAATGGCGCTGGACCTGCAGATCGACGAGGTCGGGGCATGCGGAGAGCGGGCGCGGATCAGGCTCGTTGGATGGACGTACGGGGTAACGCCACGCCCGAGCTGCGTGCGTGAAGTCATCCACGGAATACTGCTGCCGGAGCTGGCGCGAGACTTCGCGTTCGAAGTGGAAGATGGCAACTGATGCATTCCAGGAGGTACAACACATGCTCGTCAACGGCATCGACCTGAATCTGGAGGAGCACGGCGCTGGCGCGCCGCTCATTCTCGTACACGGGCTGGGCGCCAACCTACGCGTGTGGGATAGCGAAGTCTCACATTTCTCCCAGCGGTTTCGCGTTGTCACCTACGACGCGCGTGGTCATGGAAAGTCGGCACGCCCTGATAGCTTCTCGCTCGACGATCACATTGCCGATCTGCACGCGCTGGTGGGAGAGATCGGCGGCGGGCCCGTCGCGCTGCTGGGCGCATCGATGGGCAGCTACATTGCTCAGGGCCTGGCATCGCGCTTTCCATCGCTTGTCGAGAAGCTGATCCTGGTTGTGCCGAAGTGCCACGGGACGACATCCTCATCGGCGCGGCTGCTGGCCGAGCACGCCGACGAGATCTCCCAGCTTTCACACCGGGACAGGCAAATATTCCTGCTGAACAAGGCGTTTGCCCCGCAGACACCCGCGAGCGTACGCGAGCAGGTGATCGCGACGGAACTGTCATCCCTTCTCGATGAAGTGGCCATGCAGGCCGCGTCCAGTGCGCTCGCCGGCTTCGATTTCCGGGGTGACCTGCCGCGTATCACCGCGCAAAGCCTTGTGATTAGCGGCAGCCACGATGTGCTGAACCCTCCCGAGGAAGGACGCACCTGCGCGCAACTGATCCCGCATTGCGAGTATGTGGAACTGGACCAGGCGGGGCACTTTCCCAGCGCTGAAGCGCCACAAAAGTACTTCGCCGCGCTCGATGCTTTCTTCGATCGAAACGCCCGGCCGTAGTTGACGGAATATTGGCTGAGTCCGGCGTACCGCCGTCGCACTGCGCGCAAGCATCGGCTCCGATAATCGATTTCCGATATGCCCCCTTCGATCCTGCAAGGGGCATCGGATCGATTCATTGGAGCGCATCATGAGTAACGAAGTTACGCTGTATCACGACGGCTGCAACATCTGCTTGTCTGTCGTCGACGCGGTGACCCGTCTAATCGACGCCGACAGACACGATCTGCGTGTCATCGACTTGAGCATGGAACGAGACCTCGCAGCCCAGGCGCAAACGGCCGGGGTCAAGCGACTGCCCAGCCTGGTTCTGGATGGCAAGGTCTTCGAGATCGATCCCCATGCGCCGATCACCGAGTTTCTTGCGGAGCCGGCGAAGTCATGACATCGCATCGACTCCCCATTTATATCTTCGTGGCAATGGTGACCGGCATCGTGGTGGGTGCCGCGGTTCACTACGCGTATGGTCCTGAAACTGCGGTGGCCGTCGGCGGTTACCTCTCCATTCTCAGCGACATCTTCCTGCGGTTGATCAAGATGATCATCGCGCCGCTCGTCTTTGCCACGCTGGTCGGTGGCATCGCCGGCATGGGCGATGGCAATGCCGTAGGCCGCGTGGGGATGAAGGCCATGAGCTGGTTTGTCGTCGCCTCGATCGTGTCGCTGCTGCTCGGTCTGGTCATGGCCAACCTGACGTTGCCGGGCAAAGGGATGAACCTTCCGCTGCCGACGGCTGATGCCGTCACCAGTCTCAAGACCAGTTCGCTGAATTTGCGCGACTTCATCGCCCACGTGTTTCCAAAGAGCATCGTCGAAGCGATGGCGGGCAACGAAATCCTGCAGATCGTTGTGTTCTCGCTGTTCTTCGGTATTGCACTGGGGCGTCTCAAGGACGGTATCGGGCAACCGCTGCTGCAATCGGTGGAAGGGCTTGGCCAGGTCATGCTGAAACTGACCGGTGCGGTCATGATGTTTGCGCCGGCAGGCGTATTCGGCGCGGTTTCGGCAGTCATTGCCACGCAGGGGCTGAGCGTGCTGCTGGTCTACGGCAAGCTGCTTGGTAGCGTTTATCTCTCCCTGGCAATCCTGTGGGTCCTGATGATCGGGGCGGGCTATGCCTTTCTTGGACGCCGGGTGTTTGCGCTGCTGCGCGAGATTCGTGAACCCCTGTTACTCGGCTTTGCGACGGCAAGCAGCGAGTCAGCCTACCCCAAAGTCATGGCTCAACTTACGCGATTCGGCATCCGCGACCGCATCGTCAGTTTTGTCCTGCCGCTTGGCTACTCGTTCAACCTCGATGGCTCGATCATGTACACGTCGTTCGCGGCACTGTTCGTGGCACAGGTCTATGGCATCGAGCTGTCCCTCGCGCAACAGGTGACGATGCTGTTGGTATTGCTGGTGACGAGCAAGGGAATCGCCGGTGTTCCGCGTGCATCGCTCGTGGTCGTGGCCGCAGTGCTGCCAATGTTCGGGCTGCCTGAGGCTGGGATTCTGCTGGTGCTCGGCATCGACCATGTGCTCGACATGGCACGAACCGCGACCAATGTCCTCGGCAACGCGCTGGCAACCGCCGTGGTCGCACACAGTGAAGGTGCGCTTGACACGCACGCTGATGCGTCGCCCGTCGCAGGGGCCAGGCACGTTGGATATCGCTGAATCTCCGCGCAGGCGGCCGCATCGGATGCGGCCGCCTGCGTCAATCAGGTTGCCCGCGTTAGTCAGTGAACAGCGGGCGAAGCCAGCTTCAGCCCGATGACACCACAGAGAATCAGACCAATGCACGCGATGCGGGCAATCGACGTGGATTCCCCAAGAAAGAGCATACCAACCATCGCCGTGCCGGCGGCGCCGATGCCCGTCCAGACCGCATAGGCGGTGCCGACGGGCAGAACGCGCAAGGATAGCGTCAACAGGAAGATGCTGGAAATACCCGTGACGACAGCGTAGAGGCTTGGGCCGGGCCGGCTAAAGCCGACCGACCATTTCATTCCGAAGGCAAAGGCGATTTCGAGCAATCCGGCAATGCCGAGCAGCATCCATGACAAGTTCAATTTAATCTCCTGGATTTCAAAAACAGTAAGGGCCCCCGAAGGGGCCCGTAGTGAATGACAAGGGGAATCAGCCAACCAGCAGGCGGTGGGTAAAGAGGCGGTGAAGCGTACGCACCAGCAGCACCAGGATCGCGGCGCTCAGCAGGAACAGCAGGACGCCCGCCAGCAGATTCAGAATCCAGGTGTTGGCATGCATCGCGTACTTCAGGGCGGCATTCACGAGCGCGGCCATCGGGAAGCTGATCGCCCACCAGGACGCGGCAAACGGGATCGAGCGACGGAACACCTTGAACGACAGCGAAACGAACAGGAACAAGCCAAAGTAGAATAGCAGGCCGGCGAACATATCCACGTGCTGCGTAACGTTGACGTAGGCCAGGAACCCCACTTCGAACGGCGCGATCATGATGATCAGCGACGGCACCATGCCATTGGGCAGCGGATCGTGATGCACGACGCGCGAGAAGATCATCGTAAAGAAGACCAGCGCCATCATCGTACCCACCGCAATCGCGAACATGGTCACTTCATGGGCCCACGCCATCGGCATCGTGCCACCCGCCACGGCGATATCAAGCGTCGCGACACCGGGAATCAGCCAGGCCGGCGCGGCATGCGCGGGATCTTCCTTGCCTCGGAACAACCGGCCGGCAATCACGAAAGTCAACGCAATCGTCAGCACGGTTCCGATCGTCCAGACAATCTGCCCGAACGATTCGCTGTACTCGCCCACGATCGACGACAGCAGCAGAATCGCAATGGTGATCGTTCCGAAGAAGTTGCCGGCGACCGGATGCATGAACTCGGCCTTGACGGCGTCCGGATAGCGCAGCCACTTGGCCACGTATCCGGCCGCCAGCGCAAGGAACGTCACGATGGCAACCACGCCGACGCCTTGTGCAATGACCGGGTCAACGCCGAACAGGTGATGCGCGCCGCGCCACGCGAGTGAAAGGCCGGAGAGGCCCATCACAGCGCCGAACAGATTGACGGGAAGATGCTTGACCGAACTGCGCGGAGCAGAAGAATGGGCCGCGGCGGTGGTGACAGTACTCATGATTTCCTCAGTGTGCTTGGCTGCGTTCAACACCCGGAACTTGTCTGGCGTGCTGGTAGGCGTTGCGAACATCGCTGCCTGGTGAACCGATTATGGAAGTCGGACAGGCAGACCGAAAGCTCACCAAGACGTCAATTTCAGCCAATCGTCTTGAGGTGAAAGACAACGGAAATAAATGGGACGCACGAGGTCTCTTTCGGCATCGTCGCAGCGCTCCGGCAGACGCGTTGCCGCGCAATCAGTCTTTAAGGAATTAGTTAATTAATGCCGGCCAGTTCGACGACGCGACTTGCATTCGCATGTCGAAAAAATGGGCGGTCCTGGTGGGACCGCCCGGAGGAAGCAAAGAGAAGGATCACGCCAGCCGAGCCCCGCAAAGTGCAAGACGGGCAGCAGCCAATTCCGCATGCCGTTCAGAACGAGAACGGGAAAGGCCACACCTGACGGAGCATCAGGTTGCCCGTTGCGCTGGCGTGGTCGACTCGCGCCTGCAGTGCGAATCGACAGAAGCATGATAGCGATGGGTGCCCTGCTGTATCGGCCATCGTGATGCGACTATCGGCCAGGACGCCAGCCGCTCGTCAGGCACCATCGATCAGGGCAACGAACCGCTCGTCAGTACATATGGCACGCCGCTACTGGCCTGGCATCGGCCCAATACGGTCAGGCCCTGATAGGCAAAATCGCAATGGAGATTGGTGCCATCGGTTGCAAAAAGCAGGGCCTGCCCCGAAGACCCCGACGACGTCCACGCGGTCGGTTGGTGCGATCGATCCCTCGAATCCGTGAATACCGGATGCCACGTCGACTGGTTTAACACGTAGGTACCGGAATAACGCTTACCGTCGATCGCCCCCGCTACGGTGCGATCGACGGGATTGAGTTGGAATTGACTGGATTTTCCGGACGGATCGACAAGCGCGACCTGCGTCATGCAGCCGGCTACCAGCCATGTCAGGGCAAGGATGCTGTATTTCATGGGCGTCAGCTTATGACGGTGCCGCGCAAATGTTGTGTGCCGTGTCTGCTCCTGCGGCAATCTTGGCCGCGACTGTCGTATATGGCGCGACGCCCAGCATCAAGTGAGCAAAAGTCCACATCAACTTGCGGATGAATTCAGCCAACGTGGTGTCATAACCTGCCACCCCAACTGGCGGAAGCCTAAACTCTGCATAGAATCCGGCCATCGCCAACTACTGGATTCGCGTGCCTCCATGCACCGTCTGCGAGCGTTACCCCATGAAGATTGCTGTACTGGCCTTTCCCAAGGTTCAAATGCTGGACCTCGTCGGCCCGATCGACGTTTTTGCCGAAGCCGCGCGCCAACTAGGCGATCCGACCACCTACACGTTCGAGATTGTCTCCGCGGTGGAGGGTCCCCTCCTGGCATCCAACGGCATGCGTATCACCCCCGATTCCACGCTGCGAACCAGCAGCCCTGACATCGACACACTACTGATTGCCGGCAGTTCTTCCGTCAAGCTGATCGAAGAGGACCCGACCATCCGGGAGTGGTTGCATCGCTACGCGCGGACGGTACGCCGGCTCGCCTCCGTGTGCTCCGGCGCCATGTTGCTCGCGAACGCGGGTCTGCTCGATGGCAAGCGCGTCACGACTCACTGGAACGAGACGACCCGTCTGTCCGAACGCTTCCCCGCCGTTCACGTGGAGCCCGATCAGATCTTTGTGAAGGACGGGAATCTTTATACGTCCGCAGGCGTCACTGCCGGCCTGGACCTTGCGCTGGCGATGGTGGAAGAAGACTTCGGCCGGCCGCTTGCACTGAAGGTGGCGCGTGAATTTGTGATGTTTCTTAAGCGCCCTGGCGGACAGTCTCAGTTCAGCACACATCTGGCCGCGCAGGTGGCACAGAAGGGTGGCATCCGGGATGTCCAGGACTGGATTCTGGAAAACCTTAGCCAGCCACTGTCAGTGGAGGAACTCGCGGCGCGGGCGGGCATGAGTACGCGGAATTTCGCGCGCATCTTCAAACGCGAATCCAAGGTCACCCCGGCGGAATTCGTGGAGCGCGCGCGGGTGGAGGCTGCACGGCGTTTGCTGGAAGATACGCGCAGCCCGCTCAAGCGGGTGGCGGCGGTGACCGGCTTCAACGACCCTAATGGCTTGCGGCGGGCATTTCTACGGCAGATGCGGGTGTCCCCCGCCGAGTATCGCGAACGCTTCCATAACGACTGAAGTTTCGTAGCAATCACTGGGCTATCATGCGCAGGATCTCGGCTTTCAACCTGCACGGGAGTGAGCTTGGCCAACCCGGATCTTCTCGATAGCGACCTTGAATCCGCTAAGACCGCGCACGTCGTAGCCGTTCAAGCCAGCCCGTGCGACGAACTCGTCATCCGCGCGCAGCCCACTGCGACGGATCGCCCGTGCCGGCGCAAGCGTCTGGCGCTCGCCGCGACCATCCTCGGGTCAAGCATGGCGTTTATCGACGGTTCCGTCGTCAATGTCGCGCTGCCCGCCATGCAGAGTGAACTCGGCGCCAGCGTCTCCGAAATGCAGTGGGTCGTGAATGCCTATCTGCTCTTTCTCGGGTCTCTCGTGCTGGTCGGCGGGTCGATGGGCGACAAGCTCGGCCGCCGCACCGTCTTTATCGCGGGGATCGGAATCTTCACATTGGCGTCGATTGCCTGCGGTCTCGCGCCCGGTGCGCGTTCGCTGATTGCAGCGCGCGTTTGGCAGGGGATTGGCGCGGCGTTCTTCGTCCCCAGTAGCCTGGCGATCATCGGTGCCATTTACGAAGGCGAAGCGCGTGGCCGCGCCATCGGCACATGGTCGGCCGTCGGGGCGATCACGTCGGCAGTGGGGCCGGTGGCGGGTGGGTGGCTGGTCGATGCGCTGTCGTGGCGCGCGATATTCTTCCTCAACGTCCCGCTTGCAGCGGCAACGATTGCGCTGGCGATATCTTCCGTGCCGAACAGCCACAAGCTCGACGCGCCGCAACGGCTGGACTGGCCCGGCGCACTGAGCGCGACGGCGGGCCTGGCCGCCCTGGCCTATGGCCTGACCGAGGCATCGACGCGCGGCTTTACGGACCCGCTCGTACTGGGCATGATCGGCGCCGGCGTGGTCGTGCTGGCCGCGTTCGTGAGGATCGAAGCGAATAGCCGTCATCCCATGATGCCGCTCGACGTCTTCCGCTCGCGCGATTTCACCGGTGCAAACCTCGTCACGCTGCTGCTCTACTTCGGTCTCGGCGGCATACTGTTCTTCCTGCCGTTCACGCTGATACGCGCGCATACCTATACCGCTACCGAGGCGGGCGCGGCGTTGCTGCCGGTGCCGGTCATCATCGGCTTGTTCTCTCGCTTCACCGGTGGCCTGACGAGCCGCTTCGGCGCGCGGGTCCTGTTGAGCGCTGGCCCATGTGTTGCCGGCATCGGGTTCGCCATGCTGGCGCTGCCGCTCGTGCGCGAAAGCTACTGGATCGGATTCTTCCCCGCGCTGGCCGTGCTCGGCATCGGCATGACGATCACCGTCGCACCGCTGACGGCAACTGTGATGGGATCGGTGCCGAGCGAGCACGTAGGCGTTGCATCCGGTATCAACAACGCCGTTGCGCGCGTGGCGGGCCTGTTGGCCGTTGCGGTGCTCGGCATCGTGTTCGTGTGGTCGCATCAGGCGTCGCTGTCCAAGCGGCTCGACGAACTACACGTTCCTCGGGAAGCGCGGCAGACCGGGGCGTTGTTGGCGCCTGACGCGCAAGCCGGGGCGGTAGCGGGAACCCCCTTGGCCGTGGCGGACGCTGAAGCCATCGGCGATGCGCTGCGCGCCGTCGCGCTGGTTTGCGCCGTGTTCGCGTTCGCCGAAGCGGGACTTGCGGTAGCGACAATCGGGCCACGCAAGTGATTTCGTGCACCACCCACGCCTTGGCGTGTGTGGCCCGGCGAATCCCAATTTCCCCGATCAGCGTGACATCCAATGGCATCGATTTGTCCCCAAAACAGGGGACGCGGAGATCGTCACCCCTCTGCTAGACTCGCGCGCAAGTGCCCACGATGGCACGGCCACCTCGCCGTCGACAGGTTGGGGGGGTACGTACAGGATGCGGTTCGGGTCCATGCATTGACGCTCCCCTGACGGTGCCTTCGCTATCGGAAGCGCGCTGCACGCAGTGGCTTGCCTACGGGTCTGGCAACACACCTCGTCACGGGTCCCTTTCCCATTTCTTGCGATAGACCGGTGACTATCGGCGGACCGCGCACGCCGTATCCGCCGCGATGGACGGTCGATAACAATCAAAAAAAAAACGGGAATAAGAGCTATGCGAACGATGAATCGTCTTACCTGGACATGCGCGGCTCGTTCGCGCGCAGTCCTGTCTGGCCTTTCCATGTGCCTGGCGTTGGCCGCTTGCGGCGGAGACGGCGATAGCACGACGCCATCCGGCGCCGCATCGACAACCCCGCCAGTCGCCAGCGGCCCGGCACCGGCCGCGGCAACGTATTCGGTGGGCGGCACTGTCTCCGGCCTCGTCACTGGCACACAAGTGACGCTGCTGAACAAGAGCGGCGATGCGCTGACCGTCAACGCCAACGGCTCCTTCGGCTTTTCGACCAGCATGACATCGGGCAGCAGCTACGCTGTCAGCGTGGGGACACAGCCGAAGGGCCAGACCTGTGTCGTGTCCAACGGGTCGGGCGCGGTCGCCACAAGTAGCGTTACCAGCATCGGCGTGACGTGCTCGCGGATCGGATATGCCTACGTGACAAACTCGTCGGATAACACCATCTCGCAATTCATGATCGGCGCCGATGGCGCGCTCACGCCTATGGCTACGGCCCGTGTCAGCACCGGTGGCTCCCCGCAGACCGTCACCGTGGATCCGTCCGGCAAGTATGCCTATGTCGCCAACATATCGGATGCCACCGTCTCGCAGTTCACGATTGGTGCCGACGGCGCGCTCACGTCTATGGCTACGGCCAGTGTCGGCACCGGTGTCGGCCCCCAGTCCGTCGCCGTGGATCCGTCCGGAAAATATGTCTACGTGGCAAACAGAGGGGGGGCCAGTGTTTCGCAATTCACGATTGGCGCGGACGGCGCACTCACGCCGATGCCAACTGCCATTGTCAGTACCACGTCCTACCCCGCCTTCGTCACCGTCCATCCCTCGGGCAAGTATGTGTATATCGCCAACTACCTGAACAATACGGTGTCGCAGTTCACGATTGACGCCGATGGTTCCATCGCGTCATTGCCTATGACCAATTTCAGCACTGGCCCAAACCCGTACGCCATCATAGTGGACCCGACTGGCAAGTATGCCTACGTAGCAAACAGCGGGAGTAATACGGTCTCGCAGTACACAATTGGCGCGGACGGCGCACTCACGCCGATGGCTATGCCCAGTGTCGGCACAGGTGCCGGTTCCAACCCGTATGCCTTGGCTGTCGATCCAACCGGCAGGTATGTCTATGCAGCAACTGCGGTGACTGACACCGTCTCGCAGTTCACAATTGGCGCCGGCGGCGCGCTCGCGCCCATGACAACGGCCAACGTCGGCGCCGGCCGCCTCCCGTACGACATCACCGTGGATCTGACTGGAAAGTATGTCTACGTGCCGAACTGGACGAGTAACACCGTCTCGCAGTTCCTGATCGATGCCAGCGGCGCGCTCACCCCGATGGCAACGGCGTCCGTCACCGCGGGAAATCACCCGACTTCCGTAACGACCGCATACGCCCCGACGCACTGATAGCCGGCGGCGATGGCGCCGCCAGCACCGTTCCCCAATCGATGCGGACGACTCAGGCACCCTCGGTGTACGGATCGCGCGGCTCGGTTGCGGAACGATTGAAGGTGCCCGCCGCGACCGATTGCGTGGCGACGCGGCCCTGGCTGCCGTCGAGGCGGTCGCGGTCCGACGTCAGCGACGACGCGGTTGCGCTCGATGCGAAACCATAGAGGGACGAGAGTGCTACGCCAACCAGTAGAAGCTTGTACATGATGATCTCCAGAGAGTTTGGATGCTGTGCGGTCAAAGCCGCGAATCCACTCTATGTCCTCATCGAATACGCAACAACGATCCCGGATCGACACACCGTCCATCGCCGTGAACGAACTTGCGAGGCACACTGTTCGCTCTGGTCCGGCACTCTCTGTCGCACTCACACTCCCGCCTCGGGTACATCGAGCGCTTCCAGCAGCGCGCGAACTTTCGCTGGCGGGAGCCTGCGTGCCGGTGTCAGCGCGTACACCTTGAGCGGAGAGGAAAGATGCTGCGGAAACAGCCGGACGAGCTTTCCGCTCTTGAGCTGATCTTCGATATAGGCAGGCAGCAATCTCACAACACCCAGGCCATCCAATGCGGCCCTCACTCTTATCTCGACGTTGTACGTGCGAATGGTCGGTGATAGCGCCATACGTTCCACCTCCTGGCCATCCTCCATAAGATCCCAGTACTCATCATCCATGTCGACGATGGTCGGCCACGATTCGATATCCTGGAGTTTCCGAGGGAGACCGCGTCTGGATATCATCTCCGGCGCCGCAAAGAATGCCCTTTCCATTGCCACCACGCGCTTGCTGACCAGGGAGCTGTCGGGCAGCCGCGCATCGGTCTTCACGAATGCAATGTCATAGCGTTGCTCAAGAAGATTGGGGATCTTCCGCGTATCGTCGATCTCCACTCGCAACTCGGGATGCGCCTTAAGCAGCTTTCCCAACGCCGGCGCCAGGTGAAGCCATCCGGTCTCATATGGCGCAGCCAACCGCAGCGTTCCCGATACTTTCTGTTGGTTCGATCTTGCATCGTTGTCCGCTTCCCGCAATTCATTCAGCAACGGCTTGATCCGGGCGTATAGCGTCTGGCCCAAATCCGTCACCCGGATTTTTCGGGTCGTGCGGTCAAGCAGCCTGTTGCCAAGACGCGCTTCCAGACGTGAGAGCGAAAGACTGATCGATGATTTTGGAACGCCAGTCATGTCGCTGGCACCGGTAAAACTCCCGGCCTCGACAACCCAGCAGAAGTTCTCCCAATCGTTCCAGTACGCAGCTTCATCAGATTTTTTGTGGAGCATCACTTTTTACGGCACCACGGCCGTCCCATTCATTGACACATCGCCGTGCATTCCTGCCAGCCGGCACTTGATGAATGGTACGAAGCAGAGACCGTCTTCATCGCGCCATCAATAGCGCTACCTGGCCAGTCTGTTCGTGATTCACGCCAACCCGCAACGGGCGTTTCCACGATCGGTCTATTGCATCACATCGTGATTTATTTCGTTCGATCAGCGTCACGGACGCGGACGAGTATGGCGAATGCGCTGCTGGCCAGATGTTCGTCAACTTTGGCCTGAGATCGCGCTTGTTGGTCGGCACCATATGCGCGCGTTTCACTACCATCCTTCTCAAGGGAGCAGCGATTCAGCATGCGTTCCCTCGATGGGCGAATGCCAGTGTCCGCCCGAGTACAGCAGGAGAACAATTGTGAAATCGCCCGACAACGGAGGCCGCAAATGGCTGTGGCTCCTCCTCTTCGCCCCCTACATCGGCCTCTTGTGGTTGCCGTTCTATAACGCCGCGCAGCCAGAGTGGTTCGGATTCCCGTTCTTCTACTGGTATCAGTTCCTGTGGGTACCGATCACTTCGTTGTTGCTCTACATCGTCTACAGGAGCATGAAATGATCAAGACCGCGGAGATCGATAGTGTTGCAATGGCGGTGTTCATCGCCTTCTTTGCGCTCGTGACCGTATTGGGCTTTGTAGCAGCCCGATGGAAGCGCGGCGACTTGTCGCAACTACATGAGTGGGGACTCGGCGGACGTCAGTTCGGAACCGTTATCTCCTGGTTCCTTGTCGGTGGCGATTTCTATACCGCCTACACCGTCATTGCGGTACCCGCCCTGGTCTATTCCGTCGGGGCGTATGGGTTCTTCGCCATGCCGTACACGATCATCGTCTATCCGTTCGTGTTCGCGGTCATGCCAAAGCTGTGGGAAATCTGTCATCGGAAAAACCACATCACCGCTGCCGACTACGTTCAGGGTGAAGTCGGCGGAAAGTGGCTGCCTGCCGTGGTGGCGGTGACGGGCATCGTTGCGACGCTTCCGTATATCGCGCTGCAGCTCATCGGCATGCAGGTGGTGATCAAGGGCCTCGGCGTCGATGGCGAACTGCCGTTGATCGTGGCCTTCGCCATTCTGGCCGTGTACACCTATTCGAGCGGATTGCGGGCCCCAGCGATGATTGCCTTCGTCAAGGACATCATGATCTATATCGTGGTCATCGCGGCGATATCGATCATCCCGACCAAACTCGGCGGATATGGTGCGCTGTTTCATGCGGCGGATACCTTCTTCCAGGCCAAGGGCGGCGCGACCGGCATCATCCTCAAGCCAACGCAGTTCACGGCGTATGCCACGCTGGCCCTCGGGTCCGCGCTGGCCGGGTTCATGTATCCCCATACGATGACGGGCGTGCTGTCGTCCGGTTCGGCGAATACGGTACGCAAGAATGCCATCGCCCTTCCGGCCTATACGTTGCTGCTGGGCCTGATCGCCCTGCTCGGCTACATGGCGATTGCGGCGGGGATACACGTCACCTCCGCGTCGGACGTGGTGCCCGCGCTGTTCGCAAAGCTGTTCCCGTCCTGGTTCGTCGGCTTCGCGGCGGCGGCTATCGCAATCAGCGCACTCGTTCCGGCCGCCATCATGTCGATCGGCGCGGCGAATCTCTTCACGCGCAATCTGTACAAGCCACTGGTCTCGCCCAACGTCACGCCCGAGAAGGAAGCCAAGACCGCCAAGTTGTTCTCGCTGGTCGTCAAGTTTGGCGCGCTGCTTTTCATCATCGTGCTGCCGACGCAATACGCGATCGATCTGCAATTGCTCGGCGGTGTGTGGATCCTTCAGATCTTCCCGGCGGTTGTGTTCACGCTCTATACCCGGCGCCTGACAGCTACAGGTCTGCTGGCTGGATGGGCCGTCGGCATCGTGGTTGGCACGAGCCTGGCGATTTCCCTTGGCTTGAAGCCCGTCTATGCCCTGCGCATCGGCGGCGAGGTCTACCCAACGTACGTTGGCGTGCTCGCCCTCGCGCTCAATATCGTTGTATCGCTTGCGGTGTCGGCCGTCACGCAGGGGCGCCGCGTCCGTGAAGTCGAAGGTGCCGCTACCAGCAAATAGAACAAATAGCGCAAATAGCGCGTTCGCATCCACGCCCCTCCTCCGGAAGCAGGGGCGTGGATGGTCGAAAGGAAAGCGGTTTAGGGGTCGAAGTCCATACGTAAGTCTGTCGCAGTCGTTTTATTTGTGAGTCCCATCAAAAGAGCAGGAGGAGTTTTAATGAAAAAGGTTGTTGCGGTGATTGCTACATCGGTCGCCGCCAATATGGTTTATGCCCAGACGAGCGTCACGCTGTACGGCGTTGCCGACGCTGGCATCGAGTACATCAATCATTCGGGGAAGAACGGTAACGGTCTCGCACGGGTAACGTCCGGAAACCAGTCCGGGTCGCGTTGGGGGTTGCGAGGCGTGGAAGACCTGGGCGGCGGAACGAAGGCCGTCCTTCAACTGGAAAGTGGTTTTGACATCGACACGGGGGTTTCCGGACAGAGCGGTCGTCTGTTTGGCCGCGATGCGTACGTCGGTCTGGAGAGCAAGTACGGTGCGGTGCGCCTTGGCCGACAGCAGACGTCCATGCGCGAATTCGGTAGCACCTACGATCCGACTGTCATCGCCGATCGCTATGGCGTCCTGGCGATGGTTCCGGAATTTGGCGCACGGGCCGACAACGCAATCAAATATCTCGCCACGTTCGGCGGATTGAGCGCGCAGGCCTTCTACTCGTTCCAATCGAACGGTGCCGAGGTTGCCGGCAGCAACGTGTTCGGCCGGGAGTTCGGCGCATTCGTCAACTACGCAGCCGGGCCGTATTCCGTCGGTCTGGCCTACGACGATATCCATTCGGGTACGCCCGCAAACCAGGCGCCGGTCATCCGGCGCGTTTCCGTCGGGGGCGCCTATTCGTTGGGCGCCGCCAAGGTGTTCGCGGGATATCGCCTGGCAAAAGCGTATGACGGTGCGAAGCTGACAGGCGCCCAGGCGCCGGATGCGGGTTCCAATTTCTACTGGCTCGGCATGACCTACAAGGTGACGCCGGCGTTCTCACTGATGGGAACCGCCTACTACCAGGACTTCAGCAAGACGGGGTCCGATCCGTGGCAGTTCGTGTTGACGGGCGACTACGCGCTGTCCAAGCGCACCGACGTATATGCATCGGTTTCGTATGCCCTCAACAAGGAAAATTCGCAGCTCGGCGTCAACGGCTTCAATAGCGGCAGCGGTACGACCGCGGTCTACAACGTGCAGCCGGGCAAGGACCAGTTCGGTGCCGTAATGGGCGTCCGTCACCGGTTCTGAGAATGGCCCCGGCAAGCGGGGCCTGGACAACATCGTTTCTAGACTCGGTGGTTTGACACTTTCCTTTCCTCCGATTGGCGTGGTGGCTAGTTTGGCACCACGCCCTTTTCTTGCCCTTGGCCCGCCGAACGATGCGTTCACACAGACTTGCGTGCAAAGAGATATTTCCAGAAAATCCAGGAACTTCCTTCCGCCTGGCGAGAGAATGAGATGAACCTGTTCGAGTCGATGTCTCTCCTGGTCGCCGTTGTCGATGCGGGTAGCTTTTCGTCCGCGGCGCGCAGCCTGGGGGTGCCGCTGCCGACCGTGAGCCGCAAGGTGGCGGACCTGGAAACCTACCTCAAAACACGATTACTGCACCGCACAACGCGCAAGCTATCGTTGACCGAGGCCGGCATCGCGTACGTGGAGTCGTGTCGACGCATCCTGGAGCAGGTCGGCGAGGCGGAACGCACCGCCGCTGGCGAACACGCCTCACCGCGCGGCGAACTTGTCATTACCGCGCCGGTGAATTTTGGACGACTGCATGTGGTGCCCGTCGTTGCCGAATTCCTCGCGGAGTATCCGGAGATCAACATCAACCTGGTGCTCACCGATCGCGTGGTCCATCTCATGGACGAGCACGCCGACGTGGCGGTCCGGATCGGTGAATTGCCCGACAGTACGCTGGTAGCGACGCGCGTCGGGAGTGTCCGCCGGGTTGTATGCGGAAGCCCTGCCTACTTGCAGGCGCACAGCGCCCCCGCCACGCCACAAGACCTCGCGGCGCACGAGTGCGTCACATTCGAAGTCATGGCGTCGATGCGCGCCTGGGTGTTCGGTATGGGAAGACGCGAGATCGCCGTTCCCGTGCAGTCGAGGCTAACCGTCAACACGGCGGAAGCCGCGATTGCCGCAGCGACACTCGGCGTCGGACTCATCAGAGTACTGTCCTACCAGGTCAACGACGCCATACGCAACGGCACCCTTACCGTTGTGCTCGAAGCATTCGAGTCCGCGCCGCTGCCGGTGAGCCTGGTGCACAAGGGAAAGGGACCACTGCCGCTGAAGCTGCGAGCGTTCCTCGACTTCGTCACACCGCGTTTGCGCGCGCGCACGGCACCGCCGCTCACCGCCAACGCGGGTACCTGATGCTACGAGTACCCGCGCTGGCCGGACTAGAACATGTCCGCCGCGGGTTGCCCCATTGGCGGGTGGTCGTCTGCCCCCGGTTTCATGCGTGATGGAATGAAGGGGCCCGTGATCATTCCGGCATAGCTCTGGCCAGGCCCGACCATCGGGAACACGTCGGCATCCTCATCGATCATCACTTCCAGGAACGCCGGCCCCTTGAATTCGACGAATGCCCTCAGCGCCGCTTCAAGCGTATCGACGTCTTCCACGCGCCGTGCGAACTCAAAGCCATCGGCCTGCGCCGCCTGGACGAAGTCCTTCCGGTGTAGCGCCTTATCGCTCACGTACATGCGCCCGTCAAAGAAGAGGCGCTGCCACTGGCGGATCATGCCGTCGCCGCGATTGTTGAAGAGCAGCACCTTCACCGGTACGCCGTAGGTGGTCGCGGTTTCCATCTCACCGAGGTTCATGCGGATGCTGCCGTCGCCATCGATATCGATAACCAGCGCATCGGGCCGGGCGATTTGCGCACCGATCGCCGCAGGCAGACCAAAACCCATCGTGCCCATGCTGCCCGACGTCAACAGACTCCGTCCATCGTTAAACGGAAAGTACTGCGCCGCCCACATCTGATGCTGTCCAACCCCAGTGCTGATAATCGCGTTTCCGCCGGTTATCTCGCCAAGCAGTTCCACCACAAAGTGCGGCTGGATCTTGGGATTGGCGCGATCGTAGTTCATGCGATAGGTTCGCTTCAGCTCACTCACGTGCCGCAGCCACGGCTCATGCGCGAGTTTGATCGCCCCCTGGTCCATCAATGAAACCAGCGCGCGCCTCGCGTCCCCGACATGGCTCCATTGCGCCCGTTTCACCTTGTTGATCTCCGCCGCGTCGATGTCGATATGGGCCACGTAACGCGCATTGGGAGCGAAGGCGTCCGGCCTTCCGCCGGCCACGCGATCATCGAAGCGCGCGCCAACGGCAATCAGGAAGTCGCAATCCTCGACCGCATAGTTCGCGGTTGCCATACCGTGCATCCCCAGCATGCCCAGATACAACTCGTGCTTTGCGGGCATCACGCCAAGCCCCATCAGCGTCGAGACGACGGGAATCTCATACTGTTCGCAGAACTGGCGCAGCTCCGCCGTCGCCCCCGCATTGATCACGCCGCCGCCGACGTAAAGCAGCGGCCGTCGGCTCTGACGCAGCAGTTCGAAGAACTTGTCGCGCTTCCTGCCTTCGAGCTTGTCGCCATGCGCCACCCGCTTGAGACGTTCCGAGTAGCCACGGAACTGTAGCGTGCCGTGCCCGTGATACGGGCCGATCCAGTTCTGCACATCCTTTGGTACATCGACGACAACCGGGCCGGGACGCCCCGTGCGGGCCACTTCGAAAGCCGTTCGCAGCGTGTGCTCAAGTTTCTCCGGGTCGGTCACGAGAAACACCTGCTTCGCGCACGCCGACATGATGTTGAAGACCGGTGCCTCCTGGAATGCATCGCTGCCGATGGCGGCACGCGGCACCTGGCCACATATCAGGACCACCGGTACCGAGTCGCCGTTGCAATCGGCGATCGGTGTTACCGCGTTCGTCGCGCCCGGTCCGGACGTCACCATGAACACGCCGACCTTTCCACTTGCGCGCGCATAGCCCGCGGCCATGAATCCGGCTGCCTGCTCATTGGCCGGCACGACCAGGTTGATCTGTCGTTCCGGTGTGGCCTCATGCCTGGCGTTAAAGCGGAATACGGCGTCGTACGTGGGCAGAATCGCGCCGCCGCTGTAGCCGAACACGGTATCGACACCTTGCTCGCTGAGTACACGAAGGATGATGTCGGCGCCCGACATCACTTCGGTGGTTGCTGCCGATGTCTCGGGGAATGGGGAAACGGATTGGGTAGCTTGGGGCACGGGTAATTGACAAGGAGATTGGCGCGCCGCATTCGCGGCCACCGGGTGTATGGACAATCTCTCCCTTCCAACTTGAGAACAGCTTATGTTCGGCGCCAGAGCGTGGACGTACGCAGTTGCGGGTTCTCCGTGCCCTGCGGTCCAACTCACACCTGTTCAGTGTGCTTCTGGGGAATTGTGAGGGTGCTGTGCGCAATTGTGGCAACGATTCGCTCTGTTCGCTCGCCACGATGAGCGTCTCGCAGGCCAAATATGCGCGATTCCTGGCCAAGCAGCGGAAGCACTGTCTCGATCAACTGGCAGTCGCATCAAGCCGCCGATCAGCCGACACCTCGCTACTTTTTAACGCGGGGAACAAGACTAATTCGTCTGAGGATGCCAGTGAAGGACCGCCGACATCGCCTGGCAAATTTCACGCACAAGTTGGCCCGATACCGACGCGCTTGGGCCGCAAGAAATACTTCCGATCTCGTACATTGAACGCACCAGCACTCGTGCTGTAAGGCGTGCGGAATCCCCAGTCAGCAAGACACGCATGCATCGCCGCCCAAGACCCATCGACTGCCAGGGAATTTCCATGAGCACCGCCTCCAGTACACAGCCGGCTAACGATATGCCGCCAGCCGCGCAGCAGCCGCCACCACTACCGGCGCGCACCGATTCGACTCCCGCGCAACCCGCGGCCGCGCAGGCCACGCTTTCTCTGCGTGTTGCCACTGGCCTTGTTGGCGTACTGCTCGCATCGTTGCTGGCAATCCTCAACGAACAGGTCACGGCCCTCGCTCTCGCCGATGTGCAAGGCGTGTTCTCGGTGGGGCGCGACGACGGCACGTGGCTTACCACGCTTTTCGAAGCCGCCAATGTGGCGACGATGGTCTTCGCGCCCTGGTTTGGCATCACCTTCACGCTGAAGCGATTCACGATCGGCGCGGTGCTCGCCACCATGTTCCTTGGCGTGCTCTGCCCGCTCGCACCAAACCTCGATGCGTTGTACACGCTGCGCGTGCTCCAGGGCATCGCTGGCGGGTGCCTGCCGCCGATGCTGATCATCGTGGCGCTTCGCTATCTGCCGCCGAAGGTCAAGCTCTACGGACTCGCCGGCTACGCAATGACCGCGACATTCGGCCCTGCACTTGGCACGCCGCTCGCGGCACTGTGGACCGAGTATGTCGGCTGGCAGATGGTCTTCTGGCAGATCGTGCCGCTTGGCGTGGTCAGTTGCCTCGCCGTGCGCTGGGGGCTTCCCGACGATCCGCTCAAGCTCGAACGGCTTGGCGCGTTCAACTGGACTGGATTCCTCACCGGCTTCCCCGCGGTGGCCATGCTCGTCATCGGCCTGATGCAAGGCGACCGTCTGGACTGGCTGCACTCGCATTTCATCCGCGTGATGTTCGGTGGCGGCACGCTGCTGTTGGTGGTGTTCCTGTTCAACGAATGGTTTCACCCGGTCCCGTTCTTCAAACTTCAGTTGCTGGGACGCAGGAACTTCACGCACGGGTTGCTGACGCTTGCGGGCGCCGTGATCCTGCTGGTCGGCGTGGCCGCCATTCCCGGCCAGCATCTGGCCCGACTGCACGCATACCGTCCGCTCCAAACGGCGCCGTTGTCGTTGCTGGTGGCCCTGCCATTGCTGCTGACGCTCCCGTTGACGGCCGCGATCCTGAATGTCCGACGCATCGATTCCCGATGGGTCATGGCGGTGGGACTCTGTCTGATGGCGACGACCTGCCTGCTCGGTAGCTACGTGACATCGGAATGGATTCGCGACAACTTCTTCTGGCTGCAATCGCTGCAGATCGTCGCGCAGCCGATGCTGATTCTCTCGATCCTGATGGGCGTCACCACCGGCTTGCCACCCACCGAGGGCCCTTTCGCATCGGCCATGTTCAACTCCCTGAAGACGTTCTCGGCTGCCGTTGCCACGGCGTTGATTGAAGGGTTCGGCACAGGGCGCGAGCGCTTCCACTCGAACGTACTCGTGGATCACCTCGGCAACAGTGCCGGCATGTCCGGGCGCAGCTTCGACACGGCGCAGAACCTCGGACAGCTCGCCCATCGCATTCATGAGCAAGCGCTCGTGCTGACCTCGGCAGACCTGTACCGCGCAATGGGTTGCCTTGCCATCGGACTCCTGATCCTTGTTCCGCTTCTTCCCGTGCGCATCTATCCGCCCTGGTGCACCACACCGCCTTCCAAAAATTGAGTAAAGGTCAATCATGTCTTCCGCAAAACGCCCCCCCGTTAAAAACCTCCGCCTTGCCGCAGTCATCGTTGCCGTCGGTGTCGTTGTCTGGGCCTGCACAGGTCTGATGTTCCGCTCAAGCAGCGAGTCCACCAACGACGCCTATGTCACGGCCGACTTCACGCTGGTTGCCCCGCGTGTCGCAGGACAAATCGCCGAAGTGCTGGTGGACGACAACCAGTGGGTAAAGGCAGGTCAACTGCTGGTTCGCCTGGATGACCGCGACTTCCGCGCCGCGTTGCAAAGTGCCCAGGCCGACGTCGTGGCGGCCAAGGCGCTCGTTGCCAACTTCGATGCGGAGATCGCCAGGCACCCCGCACTGGTTCAGCAGGCCAAGGCCAAGCTCCAGTCCGACGATGCATCCATCTCGTTCGCACGCGCCAATGCCTCGCGCTACCAGAACCTTTCCGATGCCGGCGCCGGCACCGCACAGGAGCAGCAGCGCGCATCCAGCGCCCTGGCCGAGCAGCTTGCACAGCAAGCCCATGATCGCGCGGCGTTGAGTGCGGCCGAACAGAATCTCGATGTCCTGCGCACGCAGCGCGACAAGGCACTGGGGGCGCAAGCGCGCGCCGAGGCAGCGTTGGAGCAGTCCAGGCTCAATCTCTCCTATACCGAGATCCATGCGCCCGTGGACGGCAAGATCGGGCGACGTTCCGCACGGGTCGGTGCGTACATCACGACAGGTGCGCCGGTGCTGGCAATCGTCCCGGTCTCCGATGCTTACGTCGTCGCCAACTTCCAGGAAAACCAGATCACGCATATGCGTCCCGGCCAGAGCGCCCGAATCAGGGTCGACAGTCTTCCCGGCGTCGAAATCCAGGGTCATATCGACAGTCTCGCTCCCGCCACGGGCGTCAGCTTTGCAGCAATCGCCCCAGACAACGCGACCGGAAACTTCACCAAGATCGTCCAGCGCGTGCCAGTGAAGATCACGATCGACCACGGTCAGAAGGCCGCCGCCGAGCTTGGCGTGGGTCTCTCGGTGGTGGCGGACGTCGACACTGACCAGCGCGGCGACGCGCCCCGCCAGGGAGGTAACAAGCAATGAATGCCGAAGAATTCTCTCCGCGCGCTACCGCGCTCGCGTTACTCGCGGCACTTGTGCTTGCGGGCTGCGCCGTCGGCCCCGACTTCAAACGCCCGGAATCGTCCACACCGGATGTCTTCCAACGGCTCCAGTCCGCGCAATCCGAAAGCCGCCCGGTCGACACCGAGTTCAACGCGGACTGGTGGACGCTGCTGAACGATCCCCTGCTGAACGAACTGGAGGACCGACTGGCCCAGGCAAACCTTGACGTCGCGGCGGCATCGGCGCGTCTGGGACAGAGCCGGGCGACACAGCAGGTGGTTGGCGCCGCTCAGCTTCCGAAGCTGGACGGTGCCGCTTCCTACTATCGTGAGCGTGGCAGTCCCAACGGTATTCTCTCGCTGCTTGGCGCCTCGCCCAACGCAAGCCCGCCGCAGCCGGCATCTGGCGGCTCCCCGCTCGGCGTCGCCCCGATGCCGGGATCGAGCGGATCGCCTCCGTTCGATGTCTACCAGTTCGGATTCGATGCCTCCTGGGAGATCGATGTCTGGGGCCGTGTGCGCCGCAGTGTCGAAGCCGCCGGGGCGCTTACCGATGCGTCGTTCGAAGACCGTAACGCTGTGCTGCTGTCGGTCCGCGCGGAACTGGCGCGAGACTATGTGGAATTGCGCGACATCCAGTCGCTGCTGGAGATCGCCAATCACAACCTGGCCATTGCCCGCGACACGGCAAAGCTCACGCAGGTTCGGGCACGCGAGGGGGTGACGACCGACCTCGACGTCGCCAATGCATCGGCCCAGGTGGCATCGATCGAGAGCCTGATTCCGACGCTGGAGGCGCGGCACGATGCCATGATCAATGCGATTGGCCTGTTGCTGGCCGAAGAACCCGGCGCGCTGCGTCAAAAGCTAGGCGAGGCGCGCGACATGCCGGCGCTCCCTGCGCGCGTACCCGTTGGCCTGCCATCCGAAATCGTGCAGCGGCGTCCCGATATCCGGCGCGCCGAGGCGAACCTTCACGCGGCCACGGCATCGATCGGCATGGCGAAGGCCGACTTCTATCCGCGCATCACGCTGAATGGCAGTGCGGGCTTTCAGAGCCTGCAGCTTTCGAATCTCGCCGACTGGGCCTCGCGTCAGTTTGTCGTCGGTCCGTCGATCTCCATTCCGATTTTCGAGGGAGGCCGGCTCAAGGGCACGCTGCGTCTGCGCGAAGCGCAGCAGCAAGAGGCGGCCATCGAGTATCGCCATACGGTGCTCAAGGCATGGCGTGAGGTGGATGACGCGCTGGTCGCTTACGATGCCGAGCAACGTCGCCGAGACAAGCTCGTGACGGTCGTTGGCGAGAACCAACGGGCGCTGTCCATTGCCCAACAGCGATACAAGGCTGGCGCCGTCGACTATCTCGATGTGCTGAACGTGCAGCGGCAACTCCTTCAGGCCCAGCGCAATCTTGAGGAGAGCCGCGCCGCGGCGGCCACCAACCTTATCGTGCTCTGCAAGGTCCTCGGTGGCGGTTGGGAATCGACCTACGGCAAAACCCCCGTCGTCAACTGACGCAGCGCGCTGGCTACCTCGGTAGCCTTCTCTGCGAACTCTGTCTTGAGCGGCACCTTCCGGCGTAATGCCTGAAGGTGCCGCGTTGCTTTCCAGCCCTGCAACGTGCCCAGGCTAGCGGGACTCGTGCACCGAGGCTTGATCCAGCGCGGACGGGACGCAATGGTCGCCGCCCCATTGCCGTAGCGCGGCCAGAACGGCGTGCAAGCGCGCGCCCTTTTCCGTCAGAACGTAGTCGCTCCAGTCCGCGCGCTGCCTGCTTGCCTGCGCCTCCAGCACGCCATGCTCGACAAGCGTGCGCAGCCGCGCGGCAAGGATGTTCGGGCCAAGCCCTAGATGCCGCTGAAACTGGCCGAAGCGGGTCGTGCCGGCCAGTGCTTCGCGGACGATCAGCAGTGTCCAGGCATCACCTACGATATCCAGCACACGCGCGATCAGTTGAAGGTCTTCCTGCGGACTTTCAGGTTCCCATTGCGACGGCAGCGTGCCGGTCGCCAGAGCGCTTCTTGACATGATTTCATCCATTTGATTCACCGCGATCTCGATAGACGCGTTGTGCCTGCATCAGCAAAAGGGAGGAACCCAAGCAGGCAAAGAAAATCGGCGCCATCGGCGCCGACTCCCTTTTGCTGACTACTGACTACTGACTAAGGCCGAAAACTGAAGTGGGCATATCGGCAATGCCTTTTCGCCCCGTGCCGCCTTATTCGCGGGCATCTCCAATGGCGGCGCGCAGAAAGCTCTCCACCCGCGTTGCATGCATCGATGCGTAGCCCGGTGCAGTCGATGCCGTGGCTTCCGGTCCGACGTAACGCAGCATGCCCGGTGTCTTGACGATGTCCAGCATCCGCTCCATCACAAAGGTCCATGCGCCCTGGTTCTTCGACTCCTCCTGGCACCACACCACGTGCTTCAGGTTCGGGTAGCGCGCCAGTTCGTTAGCGATCTCAAGATCCGGGAACGGATACAGCTGTTCCACGCGAAGCAGTGCGATATTGTCCTTGCCGGCCTTGCGACGACGGGCAAGCAATTCAAAGTAGACCTTGCCGGAGCTCAGGATCAGCGAATCCACTTTCTCGGCTTCGGCCTTGGTCCGCGCTTCCGTCAGCACTGGCTCGAACTCGCCATTTGCCAGGTCTTCCAGGCAGCTGATCGCTTCGGGATGGCGGAGCAGCGACTTCGGTGTCATGACGATCAGGGGAACGCGGTCGTGTCCCAACGCCTGTTCGCGCAGCAGGTGATAGATCTGCGCGGGGGTTGTGGGCTGCGCCACCCGCATATTGCCCTGTGCGGAAAGCTGAAGATAACGTTCGAGCCGTGCCGATGCATGCTCGGGACCCTGCCCTTCCTGGCCATGCGGCAACAGCAACGTGATGCCGCTGCGCTGCCCCCACTTGGCTTCGCCAGCGGACAGGAAGTTGTCGATCACGACCTGGGCACCATTCGCAAAGTCGCCGAACTGCGCTTCCCACAGCACCAGCGAATCGGGCCGCTCCAGCGAGTAGCCGTACTCGAAACCGAGCACACCCGCCTCGGACAGCGTGGAATTCGCAATCGCGATGGTTCCCTGATTCTCGGCAACATGCTCTAGCGGCGTATAGAAGCCCTGATCGCGCGCCACGCGCTTCTGATCGTGAAGCACGGCGTGCCGATGGCTGAACGTTCCGCGTTCGCTATCCTGGCCGCTGAGCCGCACGTTCACGCCATCCGATAACAGCGACGCATACGCCAGGTGCTCGGCCATTCCCCAGTCAAGAGCACGCGTTCCCGCAGCCATTTCGCGGCGTGCCGCGATCACCTTTTCGACCAGCGGGTGCAACGTGAATTGTTCGGGGACGGATGTGATGCGCTGTCCAAGCGCCTTGAGTCGCGCAACCGGCACAGCGTCCGGGGTCCGTCCAAGGACTTCCTGCAGCGATGCCGCGCTGGTCCGATCGTCATGCGATGCGGCATGATCGGCCTCACCTTGCGCGGCGTCCAGCCGCTCGCGGTACTCGATGACAAGTCGCTCGACGTCCTCCGCACTCACAACCTGTTCGCTCACGAGCGTCGAGGCGTAGATGGACCGCACACCGGGATGACCCGAGATCGAGCGATACATCAGCGGTTGCGTAATGCTCGGCGTATCTTGCTCCTGATGGCCGTGGCGGCGGAAGCAGACCAGTTCGATCACCACGCTCCGATTGAACGTCGCACGAAAATCGATGGCCATGCGCGTGGCCGCGACCACGGCCTCGGGATCGTCGCCATTCACGTGCAGCACGGGCGCCTCGATCATCTTGGCGATATCCGTAGAGTAGAACGACGACCGTGCATCTTGCGGACGGGACGTAGTAAAGCCAACCTGGTTGTTGACCACGATGTGAATCGTGCCACCGGTGCCGTATCCGCGCGTGCTCGACAAGTTCATCGTTTCCATGACGATGCCCTGCCCGGAGATCGATGCATCGCCATGAATCTCGATCGGAAGCACGGCGCCCGAACTCAGTCCCAGCGCTTCGGCGCGCGCCCTGGCCATCCCCTGCACCACGGGATTGACGATCTCCAGATGCGAAGGGTTGAAGGCGACCGTAACCTCGGCTGGCCCCGCCTCCGTGGCGATCGTGCTGGTAAATCCCTTGTGATACTTGACGTCACCCGCGATCAGATCCTGAGACTTCTTGCCGTCGAATTCATCGAAGAGCGCCGCGGCCGGCTTGCCGGCGATATTCACCAGCACATTGAGCCGGCCCCGGTGTGCCATGCCCAGTATGGAATGCTGGATGCCCCGCGACGCGCCGTAGGAAACCAGCTCGTCCAACAGCACGATCAGCGACTCGCCACCTTCCAGCGAAAAGCGCTTCTGCCCGACGTAACGGGAATGAAGGTACTTCTCCAGTCCTTCAGCGGCCGTGAGTTTTTCCAGAACATGGCGCTTGTCGTTGACGGTCAGCTTGGCTTTCGACCGCGTGGACTCAAGCCGCATCTGCCACCAGTTTCGTTGGGCCGGGTCCGTGAGGTACATGAACTCCGCACCCAGGGTGCCGCAGTATGTTTCGGACAGCGCCTCGACCATTGCCTCCAGCGTCATATCGTCGTCGGAGAAATTCGTATCCGACGGATCGAACTTCGTCTTCATGTCCGCCTGCGAGAGTCCGTAGTAGCTCGGAATCAAGTCCGGCACCGCCACAGGTTCCATCCAGCGCAGCGGGTCGAGATTCGCATGGCGCGTGCCGACCATCCGGTAAGCCAGGATCATGGCCTGCACGGCGAGTTGCTTGCGGATGAATCCGGGATTGCCGCTCGGCGGATGCTCACCCGGCCGTGAATGCTTCGCCAGTTCGACGAAGCGGGATACGACGCGACTGTGCGCGACATCGGCACTGCTCGACCCATCCACTGCCGGCACGGCCTGGAGCGCATCAAAATAGCCGCGCCATTCTTCAGACACCGCGGACCTGTCGGTCAGGTACGCCTCGTACTGCTCCTCAACGTAGGGAGCGTTGCCTCCAAACAGGAAGGAGGAGTTCCGATTCTCGATCATCATGATTGCTAGACCTGTCGTGAAACTGAGCGATTGCCCGTTGCTTAAAGTCTAGAAATTTGGCGCTTGGGACGACGGCCTGGTTATGGAGGTTTGGGGCCATCTCATACCGATTTCCGGCCAGGTGCAGCCATTGCCAATGCAAGCGCGGCTCACAATGAGGCTGGCCCTCGACGCCACGGCAGCGACGAGGGCCAGTCGGCCACACGGGCCGTTGCCGGCCCATTGGCTTACGCATCCGGCCTACACACCCATCGGATTCGGCTTGGATGGGTCGAGTCCGTACTTTTTGATCGCATCGGCCACGACACTGGCTTCGATCGTGCCTTCGTCGGCAAGCGCCTTGAGCGCCGACACAGCAATCCAGTAGCGATCGATTTCAAAGAAGTCGCGCAACTTTTCACGGGTGTCGGAGCGCCCGAAGCCATCGGTGCCGAGCACGACGAAGCGTTGCGGGATGAACTCGCGGAGTTGCTCGGTCAGCGTGCGCACGTAATCGGTCGAAGCAATGACCGGACCTTGCGCACCGGTGAGAAGCCGCTCCACGTGTGAGACGCGCTGAACTTCCGTGGGATGCAGCAGGTTCCAGCGCTTGACCTCGCGGCCTTCGCGGGCCAGTTCGGTGATGCCCGGGGCACTCCATAAGTCCGCTGCCACGGACCAGTCCGCCTCCAGCAGGCTTGCAGCGGCGATGACTTCGTTGAAGATGGTGCCCGCGCCCATCAACTGCACACGGGGCATTGCGCTTTCGGCAGCCGACTTTCTGAACAGATACAGGCCCCGGATGATGTCCTGCGCCACATCCGCGCGGTCTGGCATCGGCGGGTGCTCGTAGTTTTCGTTCATCACGGTGACGTAGTAGAAGACGTCCTCCTGCTCGGTCACCATGCGCCGCAAACCGTCCTGCATGATCACGGCGAGTTCGTAGCTGAATGTGGGGTCGTAGCTAATGCAATTTGCCACGCTCGATGCCCACAGCAACGAATGCCCGTCCTGATGCTGCAACCCCTCGCCGTTAAGCGTGGTCCGGCCCGCGGTGCCGCCCAGCAGGAAGCCGCGCGAGCGCATGTCGCCGGCCGCCCATACGAGGTCGCCGACGCGCTGGAAGCCGAACATCGAATAGAACACGAAGAACGGAATCATGGTCTCGCCGTGCGTCGAGTACGACGTCGCCGCGGCGATCCAGTCCGACATGCCACCTGCCTCGTTGATGCCTTCCTGAAGAATCTGCCCGGTTTCGGATTCACGGTAGAACATCAGTTGTCCCGAATCCTCCGGCTCGTAGCGCTGTCCGTCCTGATTCCAGATGCCGATCTGCCGGAACAAGCCTTCCATGCCAAACGTCCGCGACTCATCGGGCACGATTGGCACAACGCGCTTGCCTAGCGTCTTGTCCTTGAGCAGCACACCCAGAAAACGCACGAAAGCCATCGTCGTCGACATCTTCCGGCCTTCCGTCGTGCCCTTGAGCAGAGCGTCGAACGCGCCGAGGTCGGGCGTTGGCAGCGACGCGGCCTTTTGCCGCCGTGCCGGCACATAGCCACCGAGTTCGTGGCGACGCGCCTGCAGATACTCAAATTCGTTCGAGCCTTCGTCGAATTTCAGATAGGGCACGTCCGCAATGGCTTCGTCGGAGATCGGAAGCTTGAACTGGTCGCGGAACGCCTTCAGTTGCTCCACCTGCATCTTCTTCTGCTGATGCGTGTTATTCATCGCCTGGCCGGCCTCGCCCATCCCATAGCCCTTGATGGTCTTGGCCAGGATTACCGTCGGTCGACCGTTCGGCGTCGAAGCCTGTGCATAGGCGGCGTAGATCTTGTGGGGGTCGTGTCCACCACGATTCAACGCCCAGATGTCATCGTCGGTCCAGTCCGCCACCAGGGCCTTGAGTTCCGGCGTGTTGAAGAACTTCTCGCGCACGTAAGCACCGGACTTTGACTTGTACGTCTGATATTCCCCGTCCACCACTTCCATCATCCGGCGCATCAACGCGCCATTGCGGTCGCGCGCCAGCAGCGCATCCCAGCGGCTACCCCAGATCACCTTGATGACGTTCCATCCGGCGCCGCTGAACAGATTTTCCAGTTCCTGGATGATCTTGCCGTTGCCACGCACCGGCCCGTCCAGGCGCTGGAGATTGCAGTTGACCACGAAGATCAGGTTATCCAGCCGCTCCCGCGCCGCCATGCCGATTGCGCCCATCGATTCGGGTTCGTCCATCTCGCCATCGCCAAGAAACGCCCAGACCTTGCGCCCTTTTGTCGTCACGACACCCCTGGCTTCGATGTACTTCATGAAGCGGGCCTGATAGATCGCCATGAGGGGACCAAGGCCCATCGAGACAGTGGGAAACTGCCAGAAGTCGCGCATCAACCAGGGATGTGGATACGACGGCATGCCCTGCCCGCCCGTTTCCTGGCGGAAGTTGTCCAGTTGCGCGACCGTCAGGCGGCCTTCGAGGAAGGCGCGCGAATAGATACCAGGCGAAGAATGCCCCTGGAAGAAGACAAGATCTCCCCCATGATTGGCGGAGGCGCCGTGCCAGAAGTGGTTGAAGCCTACGTCGTAGAGCGTTGCGGCGGAGGCGAAGGAAGCAATGTGCCCACCCACATTGGTTTCGCGGCCGGCACGCAGCACCATCGCGATCGCGTTCCAGCGCATGTACGAGCGAATCTTGTGTTCCGTGGCCTGATCTCCGGGAATGGCGACCTGCTTGCTCGTCGGAATCGTATTCACATAGGGCGTTGCGGTGGAGAACGGGGAATACTCGCCGTTCATCCGCACAAACTCGATTTGCCGTTGAATCAGGAAACGCGCACGGTCCATGCCGATATGCGACGCCACACCATCGAGTGCGTCGAGCCACTCGGCGGTCTCCTGAGGATCATCGTCATCGCGCGGGTCCTGGCCATATTTCGTCACGCCCGTCGACCCATCATTTGGTACTGCAGCCATTTGGAACCTCCAGAGGAATGCGTATGTTCGCGCGTGGCATCGCGGATGCGTGTCACCGGTGAAAGTCATTCTAGGTAGCGGTAAGGACGAGGGCGGTGTCGCGGCAGATAAGCGCTACAACTTGGCCTGAAACCGCAACGTCCGGCGATTTTTCCGGATGCGCGGTACGGTAAGGACGACGCGGTTCCGGCAGCGAAACTCGGGGGCCGGTACGCCTTGGCCTGGAAACGCGCGATGTTGGCCGGATTCGGTCCTATCCCGCGACGCTGCCAATCGCGGCGATCTCTATAGTCACGGTAATGGCTGCGTGTGCTCGCCAAATAGCAGGAGTGGTCCGATGAAACTCGAAAGAAGCGGCAATCCACGGCATTGCGGCATTGCTGGTGCCTGTGGAATCAACGAGCATCGGACATTGCCGGACGCGATATCCGACGACCCGGTCGGCATGGCCGCAGCGCTGATTGAAATCAGAAAGCCTTTCGTCGTGGCTTTAGCGTTAGGCCAGGCAGACCGCACCAGCGACAGCGTTGGAGACATTGCGGTCTTTGCGACGAACGGATCTCTACTTGCGGGCCGTCTTGACGACACACTTGCCGCGGAGCATCTGGCACGGGCCGCGGCCGATTGCTTCGCGCGACGATTGGCATCAGTGATCGAATTTCGGAAGGATGAGCAAGTGATCGACGCATCCGCCACCGGAGACCCCGTACTCAGGTTCTATATGGAACCGGTTTTGTGGAAATGACATGACGGATCAAAGCTCCGCAGCGATGCCGACATCGGGAAGCGCGCTGCCGGACCTCATCGTGCCCGGCTTGTCGGCGATCTTCTGCGGCCTGAACCCTGGCTTGCGGGCGGCGGCAGTCGGCCACCACTTTGAAGGACGCGGAAACCGATTCTGGCGGACCCTTCATCTTGCAGGATTCACCGAGCGCGAACTGAAGCCCGCCGAGGACAAGCAGCTTTTGAAGTATGGATTTGGCCTCGCCACCGTAGTCTGCCGGCCAACCGCCAGCGCCGCCGAGTTGTCGAAGCAGGAGTATGCCGACGCCGCGGCAGGACTGGTTAGTCGACTGAATCGCTTTCGTCCCCACTACATTGCCTTCCTGGGCAAGGACGCCTACGCCGCCATGAGCCATCAGAAGCACGTCAGTTGGGGACTTCAGCCGGAGCCGATCGCCGCATCGAAAGTCTGGCTGCTACCCAATCCAAGTGGTCGCAATCGCGGGTTCGCACTCGCGGATCTTGTGGCGGCCTATTGCGAGTTCCGCGAGGCCGCCGCTTTAACGGCCCCGCGAGATGCAGACTAATGCGCTGTAGCAGCGACGGCGCGGTGTTGGGGATGCTCCCGGCGCGGGGACGGAGAGGATGGGAACATGATCTGCTCGCCTTCGCCGTGCTTTTCCGGAATTGCCTGCGAGCTGCCTTCGGTTTCCTGAAAGCGCTGGCGATACTCCTTTGGAGTGATATCGAGCCGGCGGGAAAAGATCATTCGCATATGCGTCGAACTATGGAATCCACTCCGGAACGCAATGGTCTTGAGCGGCACGTCGGTTTGCTCAAGCAGCTTGCGCGCAAAGTCGACCCGCACCTGCTCGACGAATACCGACGGCGAGACCTTCGCGTGCTTTGCGAAGGTGCGGCTGAATGTTCGACGACTCACGCCCACGGCATCCGCCAATTCCTCGATGGAGAAGGCTTCCGCGATGTGGTCGTTGATGTAGCGCATGGCGCGGCTGACGATGGAATCTTCTTCGGGGCCAACGGCCAGGTAGGGGCTGTACTGGGACTGCCCGCCATCGCGGCGGATATACACGATCAGGCGCTTTGCGACTTTTACCGCAATGGCATGCCCAAAGTCCTCGGCAACGAGCGCAAGGCACAGATCAATGCCGGCCGTGACACCGCCACTGGTGAAAAGATTGCCGTCGCGCACGAATATCTTGTCCGGGCGGACGAGCGCACGCGGGAAATATTCCTGCAGCCGTTTGGTATCGGACCAATGCGCGGTGACTTCCCGTCCGTCGAGCAATCCGGCGTGTGCCAGCAGGAACACGCCATTGCAGACGGCTCCGAACCGCTGTGCGGTCAACGCCTTGTCGTGAAGCCAGGAAAGAAAGTCCGGGTCGGGCTGCAAGCCTGGCGCCCGAGGTCCCCCTGCCATGAGAAGCAGGTCGCATTCATCGCGGTAGTTGCGATAGTCGACATGAACACCCACGTGCATGCCGTTGGAACAGGTAACGCTATGCGGCGTTACGCCAACCAGCGTGACCTCATAGCGCTTGTGGTGCGGCAGCAGCGCATTGGCTTCCGCAAACACGTCCATCGGGCCGGCCACATCCAGCGCTTGAACACCATCGAACACAACAAGAGCTACTTTCATCGCTTCTGCTTCACTTCCAACACTTGCAACGCCAATTCGTGAGGCGGGCCGCCCCGTTGAGAGGGATGGTATGCGTTTTCGCCCAGAGAGATTAGAGGACGAATGTGAGAAACATTCTTCCAATAATCGAGAAGCACATCCGGGTGCGACCTCGATAACCTCCCCGCCATTCCGTCGACGCCGCGCGCCAGGCAGCGTCCCAACCTGGCTCAACACTGCCGCCCTCAACTTTCGCCATGCGCCCTTTTTTCGCCTATTCGCCTTCCGCGCGCCCGCTGGTCCTTCTGGCTTGCTCGGGGACCAAGCTCGATCGGCCTGCAAAAGCCATTGAACTGTACAAAGGCGTGATGTACACCACGCTCGCCAAGCACCAGAGCGCCGATGCGCCGCCGAACGTTCTGATCCTTTCCGCTGAACATGGATTCGTATCGCCCGATAGCGTTATCGCGCCTTACAACCGGCGCATGACGGTCATGCGCGCCGATGAAATGCTGTCCGACCTTGGTCGGTTCAACACCCACGCAGCGTGGCCGCGCGAGATCGGCAAAGCGTTCCTGGCTGGCGGGGCCGAATCGCGGCGCGTCATGTGGGCAATGCTTGCGGCGCTGTATCCCGAAGCCGTGCCATTCGCGGGCGAAACGTCGGGTGGCATCGGCCAGCAGCGGGCGCAGCTCGGCGCATTTCTGCGCGCGGCGTACCGATGACGTCGCATTGAATTAGGCGTCTTGGCATCACCCTCTCAAATCGTGGAAGAGAGATTCCCGATATCGAGGCATTCTCTTGGCGATTGCACGCGCGTAGTCTTCGAACCAAGACGCGATGCCCTCGGCGGGCTCGCATTATCGGCTTGGAGAGTCATATGCCTCGACATTGCAATCACGGTTCCGAAGCGAGTAGACGGAACATTACGCGACCCAAGCGTCGCAGCCTGACCAGCCTCGCTGCGGTCGCGTGCGCATCGGCGTTTATGACGCGGCGCGCCATTTCCAGCAGGAGACTGCCATGAGCGCCCCGCACGATACTTCGGCCGCCGGTGCGCCGCCCGTGGCGTCCCGCGCCAAAATCATCATGATGGCGATCATCGCGGGCGCGGTGATCACCAACATCTATTGCACGCAGCCAATCCTGCCACTGATCGCCACGGGCATGAAAGTCAACGTGACAACCGTTGACCTCGTTGCCGGCGCGGCGTTGCTCGGCTTTGCCAGCGGACTGGCATTGCTGTTGCCTCTGGGTGATCGATTCGACCGGCGCAAACTCGTGCTGATCCAGATCGCGCTTGCGTTCTGCTTCGCGTTGGCCGCGGCGCTCGCGCCGAGCATCTGGCCCCTGATCATTGCGTCCTTCGGTCTCGGTGTCGTCAGTTGCGTGCCTCAGCAACTCGTTCCATTTGCGGCCGTCATGTCATTGCCGAGCGAGCGCGGACGCTCCGTCGGCACCGTCGTGAGCGGCATCATGGTTGGCATCCTGCTTGGCCGCACGATCAGCGGCGTGGTTGGCGCGGCCTATGGTTGGCGCGCGGTCTACGGCCTGGCCGCAATTTTCATGATCCCGGTCTGGATCGCCGCCGCCTCGCTCCTTCCTCGCGGTCTGCCGAGCACGAACCTTTCGTATGGACGCTTGCTCGCATCGCTCTGGCCGCTGGCTCGGGATAACGCTCCCATTCGTCAGTCGATGATCATCCAGGCGCTGTTGTGGGCGTGCTTCAATGCCTTCTGGGTCAACCTGGCAGCACTGCTTGCCGACGGGCCGCTGCATCTGAGCAGTGCCTGGGCGGGCGGCTTTGGCATCATCGGTGCAGCCGGCGCACTTGCCGCTTCGCTCGGCGGTCGTGCCACCGACCGACTGGGCCCGCGAACCGTCATCGCCGCGAGCATCGGCTTCGTTACGCTGTCCTATCTGTTTCTGGCCGGCGCCGAGACATCGCTGGCGCTCCTGGTGATCGGCGTCGTCGTGCTGGATATCGGCGTGCAGGCGGGGCTGGTCTCGAACCAGACACGCGCCTTCGCCGTCGATCCCAAAGCGCAAGGCCGGATCAATAGCCTGTACATGACCGCCACGTTCCTCGGCGGCGCCGTCGGCGTGATGATCAGCGGCTGGCTGATGACGCGCTTTGGCTGGCCCGGCATCGTCGTCTTCGGCATCGCCCTCGGCATCGCCGCATCGGTGATTCACTGGACGAGTGCGCCCCGGAATGTACTGAAGTCGACGTAACGCCGGGCACGCCGATCTGCCTACCGTGCAGCGCGTTCGCGCAGAACGGTGGCATGTTCGGCATCCGCTGTGCCCTGGCTGGACTCGCTGTCGATCACCGACGCCGATCGTTTGTGGTCGATCAGCAGCACAGCCAGCACCGCGATCACGGCAGGCACCGCGATGGCAACGAAATTCTGCTGCAGTGGCAGGGACATACTCACCAGCACGCCGATGACGATCGGTGCGAGGATTGCACCGCTTCGCCCGACACCGGAGGCCCAGCCAATACCGGTTCCCCGGACGGTCGCCGGATAGAACTGGCCTGCATACGCATACGTCACGATCTGCGTACCGATGGTGGAGGCACCAGCAAGCGCGACCACGAAGAACAGCGCTTCGGTCGGCATTTTGTAGCCAAGCAGCGTGATGGAAACGGCGGCAAGCGCGTACATGCCAACCAGTACGTGTTTGATATTGAACTTGTCCGCCAGCCAGCCGCCGCCGATTGCGCCGGCCATCGCGCCGAAGTTCAGCACCAGCACGAACGTCAGCGCCGATCCGAGGCTATAGCCCGCACCAGCCATGAGTTTCGTGAGCCAGGAACTCAACGCGTAGACCATGAACAGGCACATGAAGAAGGCAATCCACAGCATCGCGGTGCTGAATCCACGGCCGTCGCGGAACAGCATGCTGATGGGCGCACTGGCACTCTTCTCGGCTTGCGGCAAGTCGAACCGGTCTGTTGCCTGGGCACGGTAGGACGGGTCGATCTTCAGGAGCACGGCTCGGAGCGTATCCAGTCGATTACGTTGAATCAGGAACGGCAGCGATTCCGGCATCAGCCGCAGCACGGCAGGGATGATCAGTACGGGAACGCTCGCCGCCAGAAACACCGATTGCCAGCCGTACGTTTCGATCAGCGATTTGCCCATCAATGCCGCGAGCATCCCGCCGACGGAATACCCGCTAAACATAAGCGTGACCATCGTCCCACGAATCTTGCGCGGCGAGAATTCCGTCATCTGCGCGACGACGTTCGGCATCACACCGCCGATCCCCAGTCCGGCAAGAAAGCGCGTCACGCTGAACGTAATCGGATCATGCGTCATTCCCGCCGCCGCAGTGAAGACGCTGAACAGGGCGATGCAGATGGCAATCGCCCTTGGCCGGCCAATACGATCGGCAATGGTTCCCATGATGACCGCGCCAAACATCATCCCGAACAGCGCGGAACTGACCATGAAGCCGGCGCGCGTGGCGTCGACACCCATGTCTTTCATGATGGACGGCAGGGCAATGCCCACGACGGCGAGGTCGTAGCCGTCGAAGATGATGATGATCGCGCACCAGAACAGTAGTCCGGCATGAAACCGGTTGAAGCGCGCGTCGTCTGCAAGCTTTTGAACGTCAACGTGACGCATGATTTGTCTCCTCCGTTTTTTAAGGAATGGCGCGCCATCCCTCGCGGCATCTGCATGTCGCGTGGGTGGCAGCGGCTATCCGAGCTTGAAACGTTGAATTTGCCGGTCGCCGTCTAGCGCGGCGTTGGCAGGGATACGATGGATTGCGACGAGTGCTAGCCGTTGTCGCCGCCAGCAACCGGCAACACGGTGCCAGTGATATAGCTCGCTTCGTCGGAGGCGAGGAAAAGAATCGGCGCGATCTGTTCGTCAAGGGTTCCGTAGCGCCGGAAGAACGTCGAATCGGTCACCTGCGTCACGGCCTCGTTCATCCAGACCTTCTCTCGTTCGCTATCTCCGGCGGCATTGCGCGGCACGCGACGCGCAGGGGCCTCCGTTCCGCCGGGAGCGGCCGCGACCACTCGAATGTTGTGCTCGCCATACTCCATTGCCAGCGACTGCGTCATCGCGTTAACGCCGCCCTTCGCAGCGGAGTACGGTACGCGGCGAATACCGCGCGTTGCATTCGAAGAAACGTTGACGATGGTTCCACCACCCTGCGCGAGCATATGCGGAAGCACCGCGTGGCAGGCGTACAGGGTAGGCATGAGCGAGCGACGAATCTCCGCGTCAATCTGCTGTGGTTCGAATTCGGCAAAGGGCCGCATCCGGATCGCGCCGCCCACGCCGTTGACCAATATGTCGATGCGACCAAAGAGCTTCACCGCGAATGCCATCGTGACGGCCGCGCCGTCATAGGTCTCCAGGTCGGCAATAAAGCCGGCGGTAGTGGCCCCTCTTGCCTCCGCCGCGACTTCGGAGACGAAGTCCGCACGGTCGACGAACAAGACCTTGGCGCCCTCCGCCGCTGCGCGTAGCGCCACGCCACGGCCGATGCCCTGCGCCGCGCCGGTCACCACCATGACCTTGCCTTCAAATCGCTGCGCACTCATGGCGTCACCGGGGCAGCGTTGGGCGTGAACTTCTCATAGTGGAAGCTGTTCGGCTTCACGCCTTTGTCGTCGAAGTGCTTGCGCACGGCATCGACCATCGGGGGCGGGCCGCACAAGTACACGTCGACATCGCCGTCGTTCAGACATTCCGCCGGCATATGCTGGGTCACCCAACCCTTGCGAGGATGGCTCGATTCCGCCTCGGCAACCACGGTGCTGAACGTCAGGTTCGGCAGTTTGGCGACGTACGCCTGGATCGCTTCAACCTGTACCAGATCGAGGTCCCGCGTCACGCCATAGATCAGATGCACCTTCTGCTGCGAGTTCGCGCGAACCAGCACTTCGAACATCGACAGGAAAGGCGCCAGGCCCGTGCCGCCGGCCAGAAACAGCAAGGGACGTTCCACTGCCCGAAGATAGAAACTGCCCAAGGGGCCGGTCAGTTGCACCTTGTGGCCCGGCTGGGCCGATTCCAGCCAGGTGCTCATCACGCCGCCAGGAATCTTCTTGATCAGAAAGCTGATCTTCGACGCGCCTGGTGCGGACGAGAACGAATACGAGCGATGCTGTCCGCTGCCAGGAACATCGATGTTCACGTACTGGCCAGCCAGGAAGACCGGAGGAATGCTGTCAACGTCCAGCTCAAGAACCACTGCCGCATCATTGTGCTGTTCGACCTTCGTAACCGTCGCGGCGAACTTGCTTTGCTCGGTCTTGCACACCGTCGACGATGCCGGAACGGCGATGACGCAGTCGCTCTGCGGCACCATCTGGCAGGTGAGCACGAGGCCACTGTCCTTCTCGTCCTCGCTCAGCGCGTCCTCGATGTAATCGTCACCCAGGTCGTAGCGGCCACTCTCGGCGCGGCACTTGCAAGTGCCGCACACGCCGTCTGAGCAATCCATCGGCAGGTTGATCTTGGCGCGAAAAGCGGCATCGAGAACCTTTTCCCCGGCCTTGCATTCGACAAAGCGGGTCACGCCGTCTTCAAAATTCAGTGCGATGTTGTAGCTGGACATGTTGCCTCCTGCGTCCGATTTCATTCCGACCTGTGGCTTCAGACGTGGTAGACGTCCAGCACCTGGCGGATGTAGTCATTCTTGAGCGCAATCTTCTTGCTCGAAATCAGCAAGCGCTCGTCAATCTTGCGAAAGGTGAGGTAGACGGTGCCGAAGTACTGGTCCGTTACCTTGTAGCGATGGCTTAGCGTGTTGAAGTTGTAGCGCACGTCGACTTCGTTATCGCGCTCGGCCAGCACTTCCACATTGGTCACGTTGTGGCTGGTGCGCGGCTCCGGCATCGACGCGCTGCTGCGCTCGGTTCTGATACGAAACACCCGGTCTTCCAGACCACCACGATCCGAGTAGTACATCAAGGAGATCTCGCTTTGCGGGTCTTCGGTGAGCTTGTCGTCGTCGTCCCAGGCCGGCATCCAGTAGGTGACGTCGTCCGCGTAGCAGGCCAACCATTCGTCCCAAAGTCGGTCATCCAGAAAGCGCGCCTCCTGATAGAGCGCCTGACAGATTTTTTGATAGTCGATGGTCATACCGCTGCCTCTGATTTCTCTTTACGCACGGCCTCGCGCATGACCTGCATCCAGTATTCGTGTTGCACGACGAAGAGACCTTCGTCTTCACTGCGCTCGCCGGAGATGAGCGGGTTCAACCCCATGCCCTTCGCGTTTGCGTCGGGTCCGTGGACCCACAACGGCGCGCCACGCGACATGTCGTTCCACATCGACGTCGTGCTGGCATAGCCGGACTGGCAAGCGCGGAATTCTTCGAGGTCGTCGCTGGTTCCCATGCCCGACACGTTGAAGAAATCTTCGTACTGGCGAATGCGGATGGCGCGTTGTTCCGCGCTTTCGCCCTTTGGCGCAAAGCAGAAGATGCTGACTTCCGTCTTGTCGACGCTGATGGGACGAACCACGCGAATCTGGGTGCTGAACTGATCCATCAGGAACACGTTCGGGTACAGACACAGGTTGCGCGTCTGATTTACGATGTAGTTCGCCTTGTCTTCACCGACGCGCGCTGCGATCTCGTCGCGGTGTTGATAAACCGGGCGCACTTCCGGATTCATCGTATTGGTCCAGAGCAGGATATGGCCATGCTCAAAGCCATACACACCGGCAATCGACTTGCTCCAGCCATTCGCATCCACGGCTTTGGTGCCCTCGACCTTGCGGCGGCCCATCGTTGCGGCGTAGTTCCAGTGCACGGTGCTGACGTGATAGCCGTCGCATCCGTTTTCCATCTGCATCTTCCAGTTGCCGTCGTAGATGTAGGAAGAGTTGCCACGCAGCACTTCGATACCTTCCGGCGCTTGGGAAACGATCTGGTCGATGATGACCTTCGTCTCGCCGAGGTAGTCTTCCAGCGGCATCACGTCGTCGCTCAGACTGCCGAACAGGAAGCCACGATAGTTCTGAAAGCGCGCAACCTTCTTCAGGTCGTGCGATCCCTGCTTGTTGAATTGCACCGGGTATTCGGTGGTCTTCTCGTCCTTGACCTTCAGCAGCTTGCCGGCGTTCGAGAACGTCCAGCCGTGGAACGGACAGGTGAAGCTGCCCTTGTTACCGTGCTTGCGGCGGCACAGCATGGCGCCCTTGTGCGCGCATGCATTGATCACCGCATGCAGCTCGCCGGTCTTGTCGCGGGTGATGACGATTGGCTGGCGACCAATCCACGTGGTGTAGTAATCGTTGTTGTTGGGAACCTGACTTTCGTGCGCCAGGTAGACCCAGTTGCTCTCGAAGATGTGCTTCATCTCGAGTTCGTACAGATCGGCGTTCGTGAAGATGTCGCGGCGGCAGCGGAAGACGCCATTTTCCTTGTCATCCTGAACGGCGTTGCTCAGCAAGTCGTCCAGTTGTCGTGCTTTATCGATAGTTGCGGACATGAGTCGTCTCCCTATGCAGGCTTCGTGGTGAAGCGCTGTGGCATCGGTGCGGATGGTTCGTGCGGAGAGGTGGGCGGCCTGGGCAGGCAGGCCGCCGTGCGGGGATTACGCTGCGGCGGATACGCGCGGGCGATTCACCAGCTGGTTGTCTTTGCCTTGCACCAGCGGCGTCATTGCGATGTTGAATTCGATTTCCTTGTACGCGTCGGCCTTGAGGCCGAGCGCGGCGCCGCCGGTCTTCTCGACCACGTGCGGTACCAGTTCTTCGCGCGTCGCATACGCGAAATCGTCCCAGATCAGCGGGTCGCCTTCGATGTTGATCTGCGTCGTGAGCTTGCGCGTCTTGTCGCTCGTCACGAAGAAGTGCACGTGGGCCGGGCGGTTGCCGTGGCGGGCAAGCCCGTCCAGCAGTTGTTGCGTGGCGCCCTGCGGCGGGCAACCATAGCCAACCGGCATCAGCGTACGAAACTCGTACTTGCCATCGGCGCCCGTCTTCACCGCGCCGCGCAGGTTGAAATCGTCTTGCGCGCCGGTCGGGTCGAAGTGCGAATAGAAACCCTTGGAGTTGGCGTGCCAGCACTCGACAACCGCATCGGCAACAGGCTTTCCGTCGGGACCGGTGACCGTGCCACGAATGACGAGCGGACCCGCGTCTTCGTCGGCATTGATGTCGATCCTGGAAACGCCATCACGCACCGGGGCGCCGGCAACATAGAGCGGGCCTTCAATGGTGCGCGGGGTGCCGCCGTGGATGTCGGCTTCGCGGTCCGCTGCATCCATGCGGATGTCGAGAAACTTCTCCAGGCCGACGCCAGCGGCCAGCAGTGCCGCCTCGCCATCTTTGCCGAGTTTGTTGAAGTAGTTCACGCCAGCCCAGATCTCGTCGGGCGTCATGTCCAGGTCGTCGATGGCCTTGAAGAGGTCGCTCAGCAGACGATGAGTAATCTGCTTGGTGCGAGCGTTGCCAGCTTGGCTTCCCAGATTTGCAGCGGCCTTCAGCAGGTCCTGCACTTCCTTCGAGTCGAATACTTTGGCACTCATGTCTGCTCCTAACTCTCTATGTTTTTTGCTGGGGTTAACCCTTGTTTCAAGCCGATCCAAAGCTACTCAGAAGGTATAATTCGGCGGCGAAACAGAGCATGAAAGCAGAATAGGGGCGCAAAACGGGGCAGTCCAACACCGTTTTAGTATCAGGCTATATCCTGGAGGTATTGTATGGAGCTGCGACACCTGCGCTACTTCGTAGCGGTTGCGGAAGAACGCAACTTCACGCGCGCGGCCAAGCGGCTTCACATTGCGCAGCCGCCACTCAGCCGCCAGATACAGCAGCTCGAAGAGTCACTGGGGGTGCAGTTATTCGAACGGAACTCTCGTCCGCTCAAGCTCACCGAGACCGGCAAGTTTTTCTACTCGCACGCGGTACATCTCATTGCGCAGACGAATGAACTGGAGTCGATGACGCGGCGCGTTGGCAACATCGAGCGTAGTTTGTCGGTCGGCTACGTGGGCTCCACGCTCTACGGCATGCTGCCAAAGATCATTCGGCGATTTCGGGACGAAAACAAATCGGTCGAGCTGAGTCTGCACGAAATGTCGACGATGGACCAGATTCGCGCACTGAAGGATGGACGCATCGATGTTGGGTTCGGCCGGATTCGGCACGAGGATGCAAGCATCCGCCGCGTGATTCTCCGCGAGGAGAAAATGATCGTCGCGCTGCCCGTCGGGCATCCGCTTTCATTGTCGAAGCCGGTACTGTCGCTTCGCGATCTCATCTACGAAACACTGATTGTTTTTCCAAAGGCGCCGAGGCCCAGCTATGCGGATCAGGTTCTGGCGGCTTTCCAGGAACGCGCACTGACGCCCCGGCGCATCTACGACGTGCGAGAGTTGCAGATCGCACTAGGGCTTGTAGCGGCGGGTGAGGGAATTTCAGTCGTGCCAAGCAGCGTTTATGGACTGAAGCGCGATGACGTGAGCTACATGGAACTCGATGACCCCACTCTCACGTCGCCAATCATCATGAGCATGCGCGCAATGGATGAGTCGCATGACATCAAGGAAATGCTGGAACTGATTTATCGGCTTTACGAGGAAGCGCAGATTCCTCATGTGCCTCGCTCGGACAAGGGATAGGCCGAGCGCGCTGTCTGACTTCCAGTTCAAGCCAGCTTCACTCGACGCTGGCTCCCGCACGACCGGCTGAATTCAACACACAGCTAGCGAACGACCTCGGGTAGGCAAGCACACATTCGTGCAAAGCGAATGTTCGTTGACTCCGCAACGCTTCCAGCCGCCCGCGGCACACCTCCGCCTCTTCTTCAGCGCGTACCTCTGCATATGGACGCCCCGCGCAGCGCGCGGTACCTATTCGTCACCGCTAGAGGCATATCGGGGTCGGTATAGGTGAGATGAAAATTTCATTTCTTATCTTATGGCTACAGGAATATAACTCCGGCAGACATCCAGGTATGACGGGGGGCGGGCGAAGGGCCCCGCTCAGCCAACCATAAATATTAAAAATGTCATCACCAATAACATGACTATTCAGGAGACAACCGTGCCATTAAACCGCCCCATAAACGTCACTGAGTTTATTGACAAGCAGCCGCTCTCGGCGTTTCAGGTGATCATCGTTGCCTTGTGCTTTTTGATCGTCGCCGTGGACGGCTTCGACACGGCATCCATCGGCTTTATCGCACCGGCAATCCGCGCTGACTGGCATCTTACGAATGCCGACCTTGCACCGTTGTTCGGCGCCGGGCTGGTAGGACTCATGGCAGGGGCTTTCATCTTCGGCCCGCTGGCGGATCGATTTGGGCGCAAGAATATTCTTGTGGTTTCGATCCTGTTCTTTGGGATTGCGAGCCTGGCGTCCGCCAGGTCCGAGGTGCTGTGGGAACTGGCCGCGCTGCGCTTTCTTACGGGCCTCGGGCTTGGCGGCGCGATGCCAAACGCCATCACGCTGACATCGGAATTTTGCCCCCAGCGCCGTGTGTCCTTCATGGTGACCACGATGTTCTGCGGCTTCACCGTTGGCATGTCGCTGGGCGGACTCGCTTCTGCCTGGCTTGTCGAGGCCTATGGATGGCGCTCGGTTCTGTTTGTCGGTGGCGTTCTTCCGATCGCCCTTGCCGCATGCGTCGCGTTGAGTCTGCCTGAGTCTGTGCGGTATCTCGTTACGACAGGCGCAAACGCGGCGAGGATACGTGCCATTCTTCATCGGATCGCGCCGAAGACCGAACTAGAGAATGCTACGTTCGCCGTATCGGACCGGAAGGGTACACATTCACCGCTCGCACATCTGTTTCGACCGGAGTTCCTTCGCCATACCCTTCTGTTCTGGCTGACCTTCTTCATGAGCCTGCTGGTGCTATACCTGCTGGCAAGCTGGCTGCCGACCGTCCTGCGTGGCGCCGGTCTGTCGCTCAGCACCGCGGCGCTCATTACCGCGATGTTGCAGGGCGGCGGCACCGCGGGTGCCATCATTCTCGGTCTGCTGATGGACCGCCTCAACCCGTACTTTGTGCTTGCCACGAGCTATTCGCTCGCGTGCGTCTTCATCGCTGCAATCGGTAGTTTGTCTGCCGATCCGCTGGCCGCCGGTGCAGCCGTGTTCTGCGCTGGATTCTGCCTCTCTGGCGCCCAGGTTGGGGTCAATGCCTTGATCGCAAAGTTCTATCCGACGGATTGCCGCGCTACCGGAGTAGGCTGGGCCAATGGCGTTGGCCGCATCGGCTCCGTCGTGGGTTCGGTGGGAGGCGCAAGCATGCTCGCGATGGGTTGGGGCATGCCTGTCCTCTTCGCCGTGATCGGCCTGCCCGCACTGATCGCTGGCATCGCCATGCTCTGGCTCGGCTTCCGCCGCCCTCCCGTACCGCTTCAACAAGTCGCCGTCTAAAACACGAACTAATCCATTAAGGAAAGAACGGAGTACGTAATGAAGAGAATTATCGTTGCAGGTGGCGGTTTCGCCGGGCTGTGGAGTGCGGTTGGTGCGGCTCGGATGCTTCGTGAAGTCGGCACAGACCAGCATGATGTGGAGATCGTGTTGGTGGACCCCGAAGTCAATCACAGGATTCGGGTCAGGAACTATGAGGCGGACCTGCCAAGCACGTTGGTGCCCTATGCGGAGATTCTCGATCCCATCGGCGTCAAGCATGTGCAAGGGCAAGTCATAGGTATCGACGTTGAGGAACAGATCGTGCTCGTCCGGCAAGGCGCCGAGACCAGCGAGCTAACGTATGCCAAGCTGATCGTGGCAACCGGCAGCCGGCTCACCCGGCCACCGATCCCCGGCCTGGCCGAATACGCTTACGATATCGACACCTATGAAGGCGCCAAACGCCTGCAGGACCATATTCATCGGCTGGGAGCGTTGCCATCCACCGAAGGACGCTTCACCGCCGTGGTCATTGGTGCTGGCCTGACTGGCATCGAACTCGCTCTGGAACTTCCCGACCGTCTGCGCGACGCCGCCCGGCGCGCTCCCGGATCGGTGGATACCGGAACATGCCGAACCATTCTTGCCGACCGGTCACCGCGCATTGCCGAAGCGATGGGCGGCGCGCAACCGGTTATCGAGCGCGCCTGCGACGAACTCGGCGTCGAAATGCTGCCGAATTTCTCGTTCAAATCCATCGATGCGTCCGGCGTGGTGCTGGGCAATGGCGAGCACCTGCCCGCATCGACGGTCGTATGGTGCGGCGGCATGCGAGCGCATCCGTTCAATGAATCCATCCCGGTAGCGCTCGATAGTCAGGGGCGGCTTCCGGTCGATGTCTTCATGCGCGTGAAAGGCGTTCAGAACCTGTTTGCAGCGGGTGACGCCGCCAGCGCGCTGATCGACGGTGAGCATGCGTCGGTCATGTCGTGCCAGCATGCCCGGCCAATGGGCCGCTTTGCAGGGCACAACGCCGTTGCCGAGTTGTTCGGGCTTCCGATGCTGGAACTGAACATCGACTGGTACACGACCATCCTCGACCTCGGGCCGTGGGGCGCCGTCTACACGGAGGGATGGGAGCGACGCCTCGTCGCGGAAGGCGATGTCGCCAAGAAGACAAAGCTCACCATCAACCATGAGCGCATCTACCCGCCCCGGACCGGTATCGCCGCCGACATCCTGGCGGCCGCCGCTCCCGTGGTCCAGCGGCCACCGGCCTATGGTGAAAGCGCCGGCGAATAGCCGATCGACGCTCGCCGCGCGGGCAGACAGAACGCTCTGCTAGCGCGGCATCACCCGGCTGCAATCCAACGAATGGCTTCCACGGCCGTCACGCCTTGTGACCCGGCCGGGGCTAGTCACGTGCGTACGTCCTGGATACGCACCGCAATGAAAAACACCAAAAGAAAGATGGAGGAGACAGAAATGAAGTCACGAAGCCTTGCAGTTGCCATCCTGGCATCCGCCCCGCTATGCGCCGCGGCCCAATCCGTGACGCTGTATGGCGTCATCGACACCGGCATTGAGTACGTGAACAACATCGGCGAAGCAAAGAACAGTGTCGTGCGCATGCCGAATCTCACGGCTACGGTGCCGTCTCGCTGGGGCCTGCGTGGGACTGAAGACCTGGGCGGCGGATTGAAAAGTGTCTTTGTACTCGAATCGGGCTTTGCCAGCGACTCGGCCACTTCCAATCAAGGAGGGCGATTATTCGGCCGCCAGGCCTTTGTTGGCTTGTCAGGCAATTGGGGACAAGTGGCATTCGGCCGCCAGTACACCATGATGTTCTGGGCTGGCCTCGACTCCGACATCCTCGGCCCCAATATCTATGGCTCCAGTTCGCTTGACGTCTATTTGCCAAACGCTCGCGCGGACAATGCCATCTCATACAAGGGCACGTTTGGAAACTTCACGATTGGCGGTACCTACAGCTTTGGTCGTGACGCGGTCAATGCGGGGCCCAGCCCGGCCGGCACGAACTGCGCTGGAGAAAACCCGGCGGACAAGCGCGCCTGCCGGGAATGGTCGGCGCTGCTCCAGTACGAAAACAAGCAGTGGGGCGTATCGGCTGTCTATGACTCGCTGCGTGGCGGCACTGGGGCTTTCGGAGGACTGACCGATAGCGGCCGCAAAGACTACCGGCTATCACTTAGCGGATACATGCTTTTCGAGCGCACCAAGCTGGGTGCCGGCGTCATCCGGCGCAACAACGATGGTAGTCCGACGCCGCGTAGCGACCTTTGGTATGCCGGCGCTGCGTACGACATCACCCCCGCATTTACGCTCGCCGGCCAGATGTACTACCTTCGCTATCACAACAGTGACAACAAGGCGCTGCTATGGGCGATGCGCGGCACTTACGCCTTCTCGAAGCGTAGCTCCGTCTATGCCACGGCTGGATTCATCAACAACGGCGGCCAACTCACAAACTCTGTGAGCGCAGGGGCAACGGGCGCGAACCCGAGGCCGGGCGGAAATCAGTTGGGGATGATGATCGGCATAAAACACATCTTCTAGCCTGACGATGCCGGAACGGGAGAGCGGCGATTCCCGCTGCTCTCCCGGTTGTTCCGCGACGGAGCGCGCTGCCGCTCGCCGCTCGCCGCAAGGACCGCTACGGACCGGAAAGTGACATTGGGGCACGACGAGCCGAGCCGTCTGACGCGCTGACCACCTTTTCTGAACTCGAGAAGTACTTCCCCATGTTGGCGCCAGGGCGTCGGTAGGCGGGAAAGAAGCCGTCCAGATTTTTTAGCGTGGCATCGTCGCCGCCGGACAGCGCCACATAGCGGTTGGGGTCAAGCACCAGGCGCTGGGTCCGGTAAACATGCGTGTCCGGCGAAAACCCGCGCTTGAACTCGAACAGCGAATCGTTGGCCGACCCCAGCCCGCCGCCGAGGTGCAGATAGTGCATGCCATTGGCTTGTCCCCATTCGCGCGCCGCGTGGATCACGGTCTTGGTCGGTTGATGGCGGCGATATTCCCAGTCCCAGGCCGACAGGTGGTACTGCATGATTCCGCTGTCGCGCGCCACGGTGAACAGTGCCGCGCCGATCGTGCAGCCCCCTTCTTCGGCCACGAACAACAGCAGGTCGTCTCCCAGCCCGCGTGCCAGCGCGCGGTAGTACAGCGCGTCAAAGAAGTAATAGGGCGACGCCTGCAGGCGCGTCATCGTCGCGTTGTACAGCTCGACAAAACGCGGCAGCCCGGCAAACTCCCGGTCCAGCCGAACGGTCACGCCCGCGCGCCGTGCGCGATTGATGCCCTGCTTGTGGCGTGCCTGTGTCTCCTGCCACTGCCGCTCGGCGCTCTTGGTCAGGTCCACCCACACCGTCTCGCCCTGCTCGACCACCAGCCCCAAGCCGCTGTTCCAGCCGGCATTGAGCAGCGGGTGCATACGGATAAACCATGACACGCACCCCCGCTCGCGCAACAGCGCGATCGCCGCGCCCAGCGCTTCGTCGGCAAAGCCGGCGGGCGCGTCGTGGCTCAACACCGGGCCACCGTAGCCATAGGCCGAAGTGGCATCCCAGCTATCCCATCCGATGGGGCGGCGCAGCATTGGCACCAGCAACTCGTGGGCGCCGTCGGTCACCCGTACCGCCGCGGCGCTACCGTGATCGCTGCGTTCCGCGGCGATGTACCAGCCTGGCGTGTGGTGGCAATCATGGAGACAGCGTGTGAGTGTCTCGCGCCACTCCGGGCATGCCGGTTCCAGCAAGCTCGTTTGCATAGATACCTCCGTATCCCTGGACGCGCTGCTATTTCTGTTGATGCAGGCGTCATTGGTCGGACAGTGTCAGTTGCAAATAGGCGCGAGATCTGCCGGTGCTCCGGGAGACTGTGGACGACGTACCTACGCCGGAACCGCGCCGTAAATTACCGACACTGCTAGCGGAAGGGATCGTCAGGCGCGGGGTGGGCGATGCGGTGTGGGCAGATCGGGCCCGGGTAGCCAGGTACTGGCCTCTTGAGGTGCCTGCGCGTTCCGGATACCGGCGGCAGGCAACGTGCGGAACTGCAGGAGGAACACCTGCTCGGCAGGGTCCAGAGCAGGCGTGGGTTGTGTTTCCGCGGCGTCGTCAGGCACGAAGGAAGCGTGCGCCATACGGTCGGCGCAGCAAACAGCCAAATGGGCCACGCTGTCACTGCTTTGGACATCGACGATCATCTCTTCGCTGTTGACCGATAACGGCGACAGCGTTGCATGTGCCCAGCCCAGTATTCCGAGCAGAGCAAAGACAAGAGAGATAAGGCCAAGCCTGGTGGATCGCACGGGCAAAAGATGTCGGGAAGCAGTTCTTAAATTAGAGTACACCCCTTGCAAGCGACATCACTGTTACCTAGGTCACACATCGAAAGTGCGTTTGGCGGGGGCTGGCCACAAGCGCCCATCGGTGCCGTTCGCGCAGCCATCCCGGCCATCACCGTTACAACAGCATAGTCCGTCGATTACCTGCCGTCATACGGCGAGACTGCTGACGAACTGCTTGATGCTGACCAGTACGGCCCGCTGGTCGCCCGCGAAAGCCCAGTGATCGGCACCCTCCAGCTCGACATATCGCGCATGCGCGATATGGCTGGCGAGATGCCGGCCGGCGCCGATGCGAACAGCGCGGTCATCGTGTCTGTGGAGCACCAGAGTCGGCGAGGAAATTCGACCCAACAGATCGCGCACATCCATATCGCGCAGCGTTTCCAGCACGCCCTTGATCGCTCCCGGGCTCGACGCGGCCCGGAGCAAGCCCGCCCACCACGCTCTCGCCAGCGGATCGCCTGACAGGCTCGGCGCGAACGTTTCGATGCCGGCTGGCCCGCCCCAGGCCGCGACAAGGCGCTGAAGCCAGTCTTCATACTGGCTGGCTTGCAGCGCGTGCGGATAGTCGGCCGTGGCGCTCCCCTTGGCCAATGAGCCAAACAGTATGAGCGCGGCGACTCTGTCGGGGTGATCGGCGGCGAATTTGATGCATGCCGGCCCGCTCTCCGATGCACCGAACAACACTACCCGACGGGTCCCGGCAGCGTCGAGCACGGTGCCGATGTCCTGCGCGGTGGCATCAACGCTGGGATTGAATCCGACCCGGTCGGAAAGTCCAATGCCGCGACGATCGAGCAGGATGAGCCGGCCCATCTTTGCTAGAGAGGACAGGAACTCCCTGCACCGGGGTTCTTCCCAAATCCGTTCGACGTGGGATACGAAACCGGGCAGTACGAGTATGTCGATGCGACCGGCGCCATAGGTCTGGAACGCGAGATGGACGCCGTCGTCGCAGACATAGCGCGTCGGTGGCGGCTCCTCGATCGGCAGCGAGGTGGCGGTGTTCAGCAGCGCGCGGGTTTCGGCTTCTGGTACCACATCGAGCGCGTCGTGAAGGCGTTGGGAGAGCGCGTCGAAATGGCGCTCGGCCGCGGCGCGGTCTCCAGCAAGCAGGAGATTGCGGATGAGGTGCCGGCCATACACTTCGCTAAGAGGATCCAGCTGAACGAGCCGGCCGGCGTGCGCCGCCGCGGCCACGTAGTCCCCGGCCGCATGGCTGTCGTGCACCACCCGTTCCAGCGCCTGAATCGCCCGGCCCCGCAAAGCCTCACGGCGAAAGAAAGCCCACTCATCGAACTGCGGGCAATCACCCGGCGAAAATCCCTCGAGAAAGTCGCCCGGATAATTGCGGCACGCCCACTCGAAGTCGCCGCGATCGCAGGCTTGCTCGAACCGTTGGGAATCCAGTTGCAGGTCAATCGCCGATGACCATCGAACCGTCGATCGGTCCGCCGTGAGAACGTCCTCACCGAGCGTGAGCCGGAGGCGGCACATGAGGCGCCGCAGGCGCGCTCGCACGACATCTTCGCCGCCATCGGGCCATAACATGGTTGCGACGACATCGCGCCCGACCGGGCCCTTCGCTTCCGCCAGATAGACCAGCAGGGCCAGGCCTTTGCGCAAGGCCAGCGGGCACGGCCTGCCGTCCCGGCGGATCTGCGGAAATCCAAGCGTCTGCACGCTGAACTGAGCCATAGCAGTGCAACCCTCAATGACGGCGCCCAGGGGACGATCAGGGGACGCGCCGATCCTACCATGCACCGCAGACGATGGTCGCTGGGCTCAATGCAGCGGATCGAACTGGAGGATTGTCATGAAAAACCTCGGCAAACATGCGATCGTGATGGGCGCCAGCATGGGTGGATTGTTGGCCGCACGCGCACTGTCGGATTTCTTTACCACTGTCACTGTGCTCGAACGCGATGCGTTTCCGATAACGGACACACCGCGCAAAGGGGTCCCCCAGAGCCGCCACACCCACGGGCTTCTTGCGCGCGGCAGCCGGGTAATCGAGGATTTCTTTCCCGGATACAACAACGAGGTCGTCGCGCAAAGCGGCGGGTTGCTCGGCGATGTCGGCAGCGACGTGACCTGGATAAGCCGCAACCTCGCGCTTGCCAATGGCAGGAGCGACCTGATCGGTCTGCTTGCAAGCCGTCCCGTGCTCGAAGGCCATCTGCGGCGGCGGCTCCTGAAACTGCCAAACGTGTGCGCCGTCGAGAATTGCGCTGTGCGGGGGCTCGCCAGCGACGCCGCTCGAAAACGGGTGACCGGTGTGCGCGTATGCATCGAAGGCGGGCCGGAAGAAACGCTCAGCGCGGACCTTGTCGTCGATGCGACGGGTCGCGGGTCGTCCAGTGCGATGTGGCTCCAGGAACTGGGCTACCTCCCGCCCATCAGCGAGAAGGTCGAGGTCGGCATCGGTTACATGACGCGCACCTATCGACGCCGGCCGACGGATCTGGACGGCAAGCGCGGCATCGTTGTCGCCGCCAGTGCGCCAAACTGGCGTAACGGTGTCATGCTCGCGCAGGAGAGCGATAGTTGGATCGTCAGCACCGGCGGCTACCTCGGCGACGAGGCACCCGACAACGATCAGGATTTTCTCGCGTATCTGGCGACGCTGCCGACTATGGAGATTCACGACATCGTCGCCAGAGCCGAGCCGCTGAGCGACTACAGACGCTACCACTACGCCTGCAACCTGCGCCGACGGTACGAGAACCTTGCATGCTTCCCCGGCAACTACCTGGTATTCGGCGACGCTATCTGCAGCTTCAATCCGGTCTACGGACAGGGCATGACGGTCGCGGCCCAGGAGGCGGCGATGCTGAAACAGTGCCTCCTGCGCACGGGCCTGAACGATCTTGCGCAGCGGTTCTTCAAAGGGGCCGCGGAAATCGTGGACATCCCGTGGCACATCGCGGTTGGCAACGATCTCCGCAATCCGCGCGTCAAAGGCGCACGGCCGCCGATGCTGCGCTTCATCAACTGGTACATCGGCAAGCTTCATCTTGCCGCAGTGCACGACACCACACTGGCGATGGCGTTTCTGAACGTCATCAACCTGATGACTCCGCCGACGGCACTGCTCAGCCCTGCGATAGCGTGGCGGGTATGGCGGGGCTGCGGAAGATCCGCGCCATCGGTTGCGTCGCCCGCAATCGAACGAGTCGCGTGAGGGGTGGATTGAGTGGCGAGTGGCGAGTGGCGAGCGTTGAAAGGACCGCTTTCATGCCAAAGGCGGGCAGCGTCGCGCCTTTGTCTCCAATCCGGATACGGTCTGGCTCCAGATCTCGCCTTTATCGCTCGAGCCGTGGTTAGTAGAGTGACATCCGTGACGCCGACGTCGAACTCTCAGACAGGCGGGACGCAACCAGTTACTCAATCCGGAAGGACACCTCGCCATGAAACTCTATATCGCTCACGCCACTTGCTCGCTTGCCGTTCAGGTCATCGCCAATGAACTGGGCCTGGAGCCCGAACTGGTGCACTACGATGTGTTCGGCAAGAGCACTTCCGCCAACGACGACTTCAGCAAGACCAACCCGCTCGGCTACGTTCCCGTGCTTGTGCTCGATGATGAAGCCAGGACGCATCTGACCGAAACGACCATCATTACGTCGTACCTGGCCGACCAGAATCTGGACGCCGGCCTGATCCCGCCGCATGGAACGCTGGAGCGCGTCAAGCTCGACCAGTTGCTGACGTTCATCGCTACCGAAATCGCGCAGAAGCACATCCCGCTGATGCGCAAGCTGCAAACGGAATTCGGCGCCCAGTGGACCCGCGACAAGCTCGTAGCCGCCTACTCGAAGCTGGACGCCCAACTGGCCGATGGCCGCGCCTACCTGACCGGCGATAAATTCACGGTGGCCGACGCCTATGTCTGGGCAACGCTGTGGCACGAGCGCTCGGGTGCACCGATCACGCACCTGAAGAACCTCTTCAACTACATCGAGCGGATCGAAGCGCGCGCGTCCGTGAAGAAGGCGCTCAAGGATGAAGCCGAAATGGTCGCGAAGCACGATGCGCTGAAGGCCGCCTGACCCTCCCCACGCACGTAACGCCCGAAGCCTTCGCGGCTTCGGGTAAGCGCGCGCCGGCACCATGCCATCGAGCCTCGTGTCCACACGCCCGCCCTGCCGACCAAGGCAAAGCACTGCCGTAGTTGCCTGGGCCGCTCAGCCCTGCGCGGCTTCGTCGCGCAAACTGTCTGCCAGGTGATTGAGAACGGCCCGCGTCTTCGCCGGCATCCGTCGCCCGACCGGAATGATCGCGTGCACGGGCGGGCCATCGACGTCGGATGCGGGCAGGATATGGATCAGTCTTCCAGCCAGTACGTGTGGCTTCGCGACGCGATCGAAGATCTGCGCGATGCCGAATCCGCTGATCGCCGCGTCGACGAGCGCCTGGCCGTCCGCGAGCACCAGCACGGGCTCCATGACGATATCGCGCACATGCCCGTTGTCGGAAACGGTCCAGGGGCGATGCCGTCCGGTCGGTCCGCGAAAGATCACCGCGTCGTGGTGACTGAGATCCGCCACGGTATGGATGGCGCCCTTGCGTTGGATGTACTCGGGCGACGCGTACAGGCCAAGGCGGAGATCGCACAGCTTGCGCACCGTCATGTCGCCGTCGGCGGGCAGCTCGCCAATGCGCACGACGATGTCCCAGCCTTCGGCCACCGGGTCCGACATGCGATCCGTCAACGCCATGTCGAGAGTGACTTTCGGATGGCGGCGCCGAAGCGCCGCGAGAAACGGCAGCAGCAACCGGCCGAAGCCCGCCGGTACGTCGAGCCGGACACGCCCGATCGGCTCGGCACGCCGGGCGGCCAGTGCCTGCTCAGCCTCACGAAGCCCCTCAAGCGCGGCCTGTGCGGCGAGCATGTAGGTCTCACCATCCTCGGTCAGCCGCACCGCGCGCGTGGTGCGCTGGAACAGGCGCGTGCCGAGCCGTATCTCCAGACGCTGAACAGCCTTGCCGACGTTCGATTTGCTGGTGCCGAGATCCTCCGCCGCTCGCGTGAAGCTGCCTGTCTTGGCCACCGCCAGGAACGATTCGATGTCCTGAACCTGCGCTTCCACCCGATCCACCATTGTTTCCCTCTCGGCGACAAAGAAAATCAATTTGCGCAGTTTATCAGCCACGTTGCAGCAACCACAATGCCAGCAAGCACCCTCTTTCTTCCCACTCGCATGCTGACAAGAGAATCGCTCCAGTCCGGGTATTACCTCGACAACATTGAGCTGCCCGCCGAGTTTCGCTGGACCCAGAACCGCATCGACGCCTCGCTGGCCAGCACGCTCGCGGCCCGGCTGGACGACGCAGAGGACGTCTGGATCTTTGCGTACGGCTCGCTGATGTGGAACCCGCTGCTCCATTTCGACCGGCGTTCGGTTGCCGCCTTGCACGGATGGCATCGCAGCTTCTGCATGCGGAGCATCGAGGGCCGGGGCAGCCCGGAACGTCCGGGCCGCATGCTCGGCCTGGAGTCCGGCGGCTCGACGCAAGGCGTTGCACTGCGACTGCCGGCTGCGCGGCGCGACGAGGAACTTCGCGTGGTGTGGCGGCGCGAGATGGTCGGCGGCTCATACCGCCCGACATGGGCAACGGTCACGCTCGACGACGGCACGCAAACACACGCTATCGCCTTCGTCGTCGACCCCGACCGCCCACTCTTCGAGCGCGACGCCTCGATCGCCAGCGTGGCCCCCGTCATCGCGCGCGCGGCGGGCTCCTTCGGCAGCAATGCCGACTATGTCTTCAAGCTCGAAGGCGCCCTGCGCGACTGCGGGCTGCGCGACATCTATATCGAATCCCTTGCCGCCGAACTGCGGCGCCTGTTGCCTGAGGCGTGACATGGACAAGCTTCATGCAATGCACGTGTTCACACGTGTCGTCGATACGAATAGCTTCTCGCGCGCCGCCGATACGCTTGGCGTGCCACGCGGATCGGTCACGCGGGTCATCCAGGAACTGGAAGCCTTCCTGCGCGTCAGGCTGCTGAACCGCACCACCCGACGACTGAGCGTGACATCCGAGGGCGCCGCCTACTACGAGCGATGCGTGCGCATTCTTGGTGAGGTGGATGCCGCGGAGGCGGAATTCGCCGCCATTACCCGCGCACCACGCGGCAAGCTGCGCGTGGACATGTCCGGCACGCTGGGCAAGCTGATCGTCCTCCCGGCGCTCAATGAATTCCATACGCGCTACCCCGACATCGATCTCACGCTTGGCTTTGGCGATCGGCTGGTCGACCTGGTTCAGGAAGGCATCGACTGCGTCATCCGGATCGGCGAGTTGAACGACTCGACGATGGTTGCCCGGCGCCTTGGCGTGTTCCAGCTCGTGACCGCGGCGAGTCCCGTGTATCTGGAGCGTTACGGCGTGCCGGCCGACCTTGACGCGCTTCCGGACCATCTGGCCGTCAACTACTTCTCCACGCGCACGGGCCGCATGGTCAACCTCAATTTCAACGTCGAGGGCAAAGCCGTCAATGTCAGGACGCGCTCGCGGTTGTCCGCCAACGATGGCGACGCGCATCTCCAGTGCGGCGTCATGGGCCTGGGCCTCATCCAGGTGCCCCGCGTCATCGCCCAGTCATTTCTCGATAGCGGTTCGCTCGTCGAGGTCCTGCCAGCGTTCCGTCCCGCGCCGCTGCCAATCTCCGCCGTCTACCCACAGAACAAGCATCTGTCGCCGCAGGTGCGGGCGTTCGTCGACTGGACCGCCGAACTGTTCGCGCGCTGCCCCGCCGTTCAACCGAACGTCAGCGGCATCCAGCACGGCAAGAAGGCGGCCGCGCAAGCGCTTGCGCCAATTGCCGCATAAATGAAAGGCGCGCCACGTCGCCGATTTTTCCATTTACATGAATTCTCTTCCCCGCCCAAAGCAGCAGATCTTGAGCGCCGCAAGCCGTACATTGCAGGCGTCCAGGTTCTCACCCCATCTGCCTTGATGCAGGGGCAAGGCACCACCGCACTGAAGCCATCCGCCACCACGGCATGTGCCATCGCGCCCTTGTCCGCCATCCGCGGGCCATCGACGAAGTAGCCGACTTTTTCCGACGACTCCTCTAGTCCGTCCTGATCCCTGGCCATTGGGGGCCATCGGTTACCGGGCACATTGCGTCGCCAATTGTCTCCATTGCGGAGACAGTTAATCCACATCTCGATTCTTTATCCGCAAAACAATGACAACCATACTGATTTCAAAGGCGAGCCACACCGCATCTTCGCCCTCGACTCTGTGAAAAATTGATTGGAGCTTTTGACATGGACACCAACCGCAAACGGCTTTCCGTCGCACTGGGCACGCTGTTCGTCCTGGGCGCCATCGGTGCCGCCACCCATCATTTCGGCATCGACGCCAGCCCCGTTGCCGCGGCGCAGGCCGACGCCAGCACCCCACCGGCAGCCGACGTCGACATCGCCGCCGTCGTGGCCCGCCAGATCACCGAATGGCAGAGCTATTCGGGCCGGCTGGAGGCCATCGACAAGGTCGACATCCGTCCGCTGGTGCCGGGCAAGATCGTCGCCGTGCACTTCAAGGACGGCCAGCTCGTGAAGAAGGGCGAATCGCTCTTTACGATCGACCCGCGTCCCTATCAGGCGGAAGTCGATCGCGCCGCCGCGCAACTGGCCGCCGCCGACGCACGCGCCGCCTATGCATCGAGCGATGCCGCGCGCGCGGACCGCCTGATCGGTAGCAACGCCATCGCCAAGCGCGACTACGACGAAAAGCAGAACGCATCCCGCGAAGCATCGGCCAGCGTCAAGGCTGCCCGCGCGGCCCTGGACGCCGCCCGCGTGAACCTTTCCTACACCGACGTCGTCGCGCCGGTCTCGGGCCGCGTGTCGCGCGCCGAACTCACGGTCGGGAACATCGTGTCGACTGGCGCCAGCGCCCCGCTGCTGACCACGCTGGTGTCCGTGTCGCCGATGTACGCCTCGTTCGAGGTCGACGAGCAGACCTACCTGCGCTACCTGCGCGGCGCCGGCAGGAAAGAGGTCCCGGTGGAACTGGGCCTGGCCGACGAGAGCGGCTACTCGCGCACGGGTGCCATCGTCTCGGTCGACAACCGTCTCGATGTCACGTCCGGAACGATCCGCGTGCGCGCGCGCTTCGACAACGCCGATGGCGCGCTCGTGCCGGGCCTCTACGCGCGCGTGAAGGTTGGCGGCGGCCAGCCGCGCGACGCCGTGATGATCTACGACGCCGCTGTCGGCACCGACCAGGCCAAGAAGTACGTGCTGGTGGTGGGCAAGGACAACCGCGTCCAGTACCGCGAAATCAGGATCGGCAACCTCCACGACGGTCTGCGCATCGTCGAGAAGGGACTGCAGGCGGGCGACCAGATCGTGGTCGGCGGCCTGCAGCGCGTGCGCCCCAATGATGTCGTGAAGCCCCGCGCAGTGAACATGGTGGATGTTGCGCGCGTCACGAAGCCGGCGGCCTGATCAGGTCCGCCAACGGAGTTCATCATGAACATCTCCAAGTTCTTCATCGATCGCCCGATCTTCGCGGGCGTGCTGTCGGTGGTGGTGTTGCTGGCCGGCCTGATCGCGCTGGTGCAGTTGCCCACCGCCGAGTATCCGGAAGTGGTTCCGCCTTCCGTGATGGTCCGCGCCCAGTACCCTGGCGCCAATCCGAAAGTCATCGCCGAAACGGTGGCGTCGCCGCTGGAAGAAAAGATCAACGGCGTCGAAGACATGCTGTACATGCAGTCGCAGGCCAACAGCGACGGCAACATGACCACGACGGTAACCTTCAAGCTCGGCACCGACCCGGACAAGGCGGCGCAGCTCGTGCAGAACCGCGTCAACCAGGCGCTGCCGCGTCTGCCCGAGGACGTGCAGCGGCTGGGCGTGACCACGGTGAAATCGTCGCCAACGCTGACAATGGGTGTCAACCTGGTCTCGCCGAATGGCAAGTACGACCTGACCTACCTGCGCAACTACGCGCTCATCAACGTCAAGGACCGTCTGGCCCGCGTGCCGGGCGTTGGCGAGGTAGTGCTGTGGGGCGCGGGCGACTACTCGATGCGCGTCTGGCTCGATCCGCAGAAGGTGGCGCGCCAGAACATGACGGCCACCGACGTGGTCAAGGCGATCCGCGAGCAGAACGTGCAGGTGGCCGCCGGCATCGTCGGCGGTGCGCCGATGGCGACCAATGTGCCGATGCAGCTTTCAATCAACGCGCAAGGCCGCCTGAAGAACGAGGACCAGTTCCGCAACATCATCCTCAAGACGAATCCCGATGGCGGCGTCGTGCATCTCTCCGATGTCGCGCGCGTCGAACTGTCTTCGGCCGAATTCGCGCTGCGGGCGATGCTCAGCAACAAGGAAGCAGTCCAGATCATCATCTTCCAGCAGCCGAACGCGAACTCGCTGCAGATTTCCGACGACGTGCGCGCCATCATGGCCGAACTCCAGAAGGAAATGCCCGAAGACGTGCGCGCCGAGATCGTGTATGACCCGACGCGCTTCGTGAAGGAGTCCATCGACGCCGTCGTGCATACGTTGTTCGAAGCCATCGCGCTGGTGGTGCTCGTCGTGATCGTGTTCCTGCAGACCTGGCGCGCGTCGCTGATTCCGCTGCTGGCCGTGCCGGTGTCGATTGTCGGCACCTTCGCGCTGCTGCTCGGCTTCGGTTTCACGATCAATGCGTTGTCCCTGTTCGGGCTGGTGCTGGCCATCGGGATCGTGGTGGACGATGCGATCGTGGTGGTGGAGAACGTCGAGCGCAATATCTCGGAAGGGCTGACGCCACGCGAGGCCACGTACAAGGCCATGCAGGAAGTAAGCGGCCCGATCGTCGCCATCGCGCTTACCCTGGTTGCCGTGTTCGTGCCGCTGGCCTTCATGAAGGGCCTGACCGGCCAGTTCTACCAGCAGTTCGCGATGACCATTGCGATCTCGACAGTGATCTCGGCTTTCAACTCGCTGACGCTGTCTCCTGCGCTGGCGGCGCTGCTGCTGAAGGATCACCACGCACCGAAGGATGCGCTGACGCGCGTCATGGACAAGGTGCTCGGCCCGTTCTTCGTCCGCTTCAACAAGGTATTCAATCGCGGCTCGGACTCGTACGGCAAGGGCGTTGGCAGTGTCATCAAGCGCAGGGCCGTGATGTTCGTCATCTACGGCGTTCTGCTGGCCGGCGCCGTGCTGATGGGCAAGGTCGTGCCGGGCGGCTTCGTTCCCGGGCAGGACAAGGATTACCTGGTCAGCATCGCCCAGCTTCCGCCGGGTTCGTCGCTGGAACGCACCGAGGAAGTGGTGCGCAAGATGACCGAGATCGCGCTGAAACAGCCTGGCGTGGTCGGTGTTCCCGCCTTTCCGGGTCTGTCGGTGAACGGCTTCAGCAATTCGTCGAGCAGTGGCCTGGTCTTTCCGGTGCTCAAGCCGTCGAAGGAACGCGGTCCGGGAGAATCCGCCGAGGAAATCGCCGCCGCGCTGAACGCGAAGTACACCGAGGTCATCAAGGACGCCGTCACCGGCACCTTCCCGCCCCCGCCGGTGCAAGGCCTGGGCACGCTCGGTGGCTTCAAGCTGCAACTGGAGGATCGTGGATCGCTGGGCTACGAAGCGCTCAACGATGCAACGCAGGCGTTCATGAAGGCCGCCGCCAAGGCACCTGAACTGGGCCCGATGTTCACGAGCTACCAGATCAACGTGCCGCAGCTTGACGTGGACCTCGACCGCACCAAGGCCAAGCAACTTGGTGTGAACGTGACCGACGTGTTCGACACGATGCAGATCTACCTGGGGTCGCTGTACGTGAACGACTTCAACCAGTTCGGCCGCGTGTATCAGGTGCGTGCCCAGGCGGATTCGCAGTTCCGCGCGACGGCCGCCGACATCCTGCAACTGAAAACCCGCAACGCCGCTGGCGAAATGGTGCCGCTGTCGTCGCTGGTCACGGTCTCGCCGACCTACGGCCCCGAGATGGTGGTCCGCTACAACGGCTTTACCGCGGCCGACATCAACGGCGGTCCGGCACCGGGCTACTCCTCTGGCCAGGCCAAGGCCGCCATCGAGCGTATCGCGGCCGAAACGCTGCCGCGCGGCATCAAGATGGAATGGACGGACCTGACCTATCAGGAAGTGCTGGCCGGCAACGCCGCGTTCTGGGTGTTCCCGATCAGCGTGCTCCTGGTGTTCCTGGTGCTGGCCGCGCAGTACGAAAGCCTGACGCTGCCGCTGGCCATCCTGCTGATCGTGCCGATGTCGATCCTGTCCGCGCTGCTTGGCGTATGGGTCACGCGCGGCGACAACAACATCTTCACCCAGATCGGCCTGATGGTGCTGGTTGGGCTATCCGCAAAGAACGCGATCCTGATCGTGGAATTCGCACGCGAACTGGAAATGCAGGGCCGCACCATCGTGCAGGCCGCCATCGAGGCCAGCCGCCTGCGTCTGCGCCCGATCCTGATGACGTCGATCGCTTTCATCATGGGTGTGGTGCCCCTGGTGATGTCGACCGGAGCCGGCGCCGAAATGCGACGTGCGATGGGTATCGCGGTGTTCTTCGGAATGCTCGGTGTGACGCTGTTTGGCCTGTTGCTGACCCCGGTGTTCTACGTGGCGCTGCGCAAGCTGACCGGCGGCAAGCCGATCCTCGACAAGCATCACTCGCACACGCAGCCACTGCATGGCGTGGCACCCGCCGCCGCATCGGCCGAGTAAGCCGGGGCGCAAGGAGAACATGATGAACAAGATCACTTTCAACACCGGTAATCGGTGGCTGGCGAAGGGTTCGATGCTGCTGGCGTCCCTGCTCGTCCTGGCCGGGTGCTCGCTGGCGCCCACCTACGAGGTGCCGGAGACCACGGGCCAGTCGGTGGCCTTCAAGGAAGCCTCGCAGGACTGGACGCGCGGTGAACTGAAGAAGGAGGAAGCGGGCGAATGGCAGGTTGCGAGCCCGTCGGAAGCGTTGTTCCGTGGAGAATGGTGGACGATCTTCGGCGACGACAAGCTCAACGCGCTTGAAGCGCAGGCACTGGAAGCGAACCAGAATCTCAAGGCCGCGGCCGCTCGCCTGAAGGAAGCCCGCGCAATGGTGCAGGCCGCCAAGGCGGGGTGGTTCCCGACGCTGGACGCCGGCTTCGGCCCGACTCGGCAAAAGCAGTCGGCCGCCGCCCAGTTCCAGCCGGATGGCACCAACATCCCCCAACAGACGCTGTGGCGCGCACAGGCCAGTGCTTCGTATGAAGTGGACCTGTTCGGCCGCGTCGCGTCCACCGTGGACGCCTCGAAGGCCGATGCGCAACAAAGCGATGCCCTGTTCCGTTCGGTCCAGCTCGCGTTGCAGGCGGACGTCGCGCAGAACTACTTCGCGTTGCGAGGGCTGGATGCTGAAGCCGAAGTCTTTACGACCACCGTGAAGCTGCGCGAGGAAGCGCTGAAACTCGTCGAGCGTCGTTTCGCCGAAGGCGACATCAGTGAGCTGGACGCCTCCCGTGCACGCGCCGAACTGGCCACGGCCAAGTCCGATGCGATGACGGTGCAGCGCCTGCGCGCCGCTTCCGAACACAGCCTTGCGGTGCTGCTCGGCAAGGCACCTGCCGAGTTCTCGATGCCAGCCATGCCGCTGCAGGCCGTGAACGTGAGGATTCCCTCCGGCCTGCCCTCCTCGCTGCTGGAACGGCGCCCCGACGTCGCCGCCGCGGAACGGGCGATGGCGGCCGCCAACGCCCGCATCGGGATCGCCAAGGCCGCGTTCTTTCCGTCGCTCACGCTGACCGGCACGGGCGGCTTCGAATCGGCCACGCTGGGCGACCTGTTCAAGTGGAGCAGCCGCGCGTTCCTGCTGGGGCCGCTGGCTGGCACGGCACTGAACATTCCGATCTTCGACGGCGGCCGGCGCACGGCCAACCTGGCGAATGCGCGGGCGCGCCACGAAGAGGAAGTCGCCAAGTACCGCCAGCAGGTGCTAACGGCGTTCCGGGAGGTCGAGGATAGTTTGTCCGATCTGCGCATCCTGGAGAGCCAGACACGCACGCAGGCGGATGCGGTAGCCGCGGCGTCCCGCGCGGCCGACATCTCGCGCACGCAGTACACCGAAGGTGCCGTGAACTACCTCGACGTCATCGATGCGGAGCGCACCGCGCTGCAAACGCGGCGAGGTGCGGTGCAACTGCAAAGCGTGCAGGCCGCCGCGGCCGTCAACCTGATCCGCGCGCTCGGCGGCGGCTGGGATGAACGGGATAAGCCCGCCCAGAGCGCCACCAACGCGCCGGTCGCCCAGCGCTAGCCTTCCGGCAACCCAAAAACAAAGCCGTCCCAGCCCTGCCGGTGCCACCCGATGCACCGGCAGGCGGGGGCCGCTTGTTCTTCCACGTCATTCCGATCTAACCATGACCACCCAACATCGCCATGCCGAAGGGCATGGCAAGCCGCTCATTCTGGCCTCGGTATGCCTGGCGGCCATTGTCCTGCCGCTGTCGTTCTCGGGCGGCGCGGTTTCCACGCCCGCCATCGGCCGCGAACTCGGCGGCGGCGCCACCTCGCTGACCTGGATCACCAACGCGTTCATGCTGAGCTTCGGCAGCCTGCTGATGGCCGCCGGAGCACTGGCCGACGTCTTCGGCCGCAAGCGCATGTTCACAACCGGCATCGGCCTGTTCGCACTGTTCTCGCTGGCACTGGCCGCCGCGCCGTCGGTCTTCTGGATCGACGTATTGCGCGCGCTGCAAGGCATCGCCGCCGCCGCCGCGCTCTCGGGCGGTTCCGCCGCGCTGGCGCAGGAATTCGAGGGCCATGCGCGCACCCGCGCATTCAGCATGCTGGGCACGAGCTTCGGCATCGGCCTGGCATTCGGCCCGTTGCTGGCAGGCACGCTCATCAGCACGTTCGGCTGGCGTGCCGTATTCCTTTCGACAGCGATCATCGGCCTGATCGCGCTGATCTTTGGCGCGCCGCGCATGCGCGAGACGAAGGACCCGAACGCCCAGGGCGTCGACTGGCCCGGCACGATTACCTTCACGGCTACGCTGGTGCTCTTCACATCCGGCGTCATCGAGGCACCGGAACTCGGCTGGGGTGACCCACTGGTCATCACGCTGCTGGCTGCTTCGGTGTTGATGCTGCTGGTCTTCGTAGTAGTGGAGACGCGCGTCAAACGCCCGATGCTTGACCTGTCGCTGTTCAAGTACGCGCGATTCATCGGCGTGCAGATCCTGCCGGTGGGCACCTGCTACTGCTACATCGTGCTCATCATCATGCTGCCGCTGCGCTTTATCGGCGTGGTCGGGCTGAGCGAAGTCGATGCGGGCATCCTGATGATCGCGCTGTCACTGCCGATGCTGGTGGTGCCGGCCGTCGTGGCCACGCTGACGCGCTGGATCTCGCCGGGTGTGCTGTCCGGCATCGGCTTCCTGATTGCGGCAGCCGGCCTGCACTGGCTCAGCATGAGCGATGTCCGCGCCACGGGCATGACGGTGGCGCTGCCGATGCTGCTGATCGGCGTGGGCGCGGGCATGCCGTGGGGCCTGATGGATGGCCTTTCCGTCAGCGTCGTGCCAAAGGAACGTGCCGGCATGGCCGCCGGGATCTTCAATACGACCCGCGTTGCCGGGGAAGGTATCGCGCTTGCCATCGTCAGCGCCATCCTGGCCGCGCTCACCTGCACGAGCCTGACGGATGTGACCGGTGACGCCACCGGCATCAGCGCGGCGCGCCTGGCCGAAGGTGCCCAGCGCCTGGCAACGGGCGACCTGGCTCACGCGATGTCCACGCTGCCGGAAATCGCTGCCGACCGCCTGCTCGCGGGCTACGGCGATGCCTTCGGGAGCCTGCTGCACATCATGACGGTGATTACCGTGCTGTCGGCCGGCGCCGTCTTCGGCTTCCTGAGCCGCACTGGCAATAACGACGACGCCGTACTTGGCGCCGCCGAACAAACCGGCGTCTGACGCCTCATTGGAGAAAACCATGTCCGTGAATCTTGAAAACAAAGTGGTAGTCATCGCTGGCGGAAGCAGCGGCATCGGCCTGGAACTGGCGAAGCAAGCCATCGCGCTCGGTGCGCATGTACACATCGTGGGCCGCTCGGCCGACCGGCTTGCCTTCGCGCAAGCCAGCCTGGGCGCTGGCGTCACCACACATTGCGCCGATATCGGTGGGGAATCCGAGGTCGAAGCGCTGAGCCGGGCGATCCCGAAGGTTGACCATCTGGTCACAACCGCCGCCGCGCTCGTCTTCAAGCCCTTCCTGGAAACGACGCGTGCGGACATCGACGCGATGCTGCGTTCGAAGCTGCTGGGGCCGATCCATCTGGTCCGGCATCTGGCGCCGCGCCTGGCCAGCGATGGTTCGATTACGTTCTACAGCGGTCTGGCCGCCTACAAGGCCAACGCGGGTGCCAGCATTGTGGCGGCGGTCAACGCCGCGCTCGACGGGCTGGCGCGAACGCTGGCCGTGGAACTGGCCCCGATCCGCGTCAACGTCGTTTCCCCAGGCGTGGTCGATTCTCCGACCTGGGACTTTCTGCCATCGGACGCCCGTGCCGGCGTGCTGCAAGGCATCGGAGAGGGTCTACCGGTCGGCCGCGTGGGGACCGCATCCGAACTTGCCCAGGCCGGCCTCTTCCTGATGGCCAACGGCTTCGCAACCGGCACCGTCTTGCAGATCGATGGAGGGGCTAACGCTTGACGCGCGGTTGCGCGCCAAGCGTCTGGTTCCGATACTCGGATTCGCTTCCCGTGGTCTGGCGCCCAGCCATCGGACGCGAGCTCAACGCCCTATTTTCCTGAGCCCCTCCATATCGAGCGCGATCGGTACAAGCGAGGCTTTCACAGCTCCAGGAACGTCCGCTTGTCCTTCCTGGTCGCCCAGGATTCCGCGTCGGGAAGAGGCAATGATGCGTTAGTGACAACAGGCCATTGCACTGACATCCGCCGGTTGATTTCCGCAAATTCCGCTTCATGAGGTGCCAGGTCGAAGTCGCTCTTGATCGCGGAAACAGGACAAACGACCTCGCAGATTGAGCAATTGATGCATACCTCGGGATCGATGACCATAAAGTTTGGCCCTTGATGGAAAGCCTGAACCGGGCAAACTTCGATGCAGTCTCCATGACGGCAATTGATGCAAGGCTCGGTGACGACATACGTCATGGTTTCCTCCTATGAAGCTATCAAGGCAATCCAAGCGGATTGCCTTGCTTTCAGCCGCCTTCAGGACGCCTTGCGGAAGCCAGCCGTACCGAAGAACACATTGGGCTTGCGATAGACGGCCAGCAAGAGACAGCCTTCGTCGGAATGGGTCTCGTGAAGCGAGCCAGGTTGCCGCCAAACAAATTGGCCGGCGCGGCAGATCCCGTCATGGTCGTAGAACGACCCTTCCAGAACATAGCTCTGTTCAATTTCCGGATGCTTGTGGAACGGCAACACAGCACCTGGCTCCCACTTCAGTAGCACCGTCATCTCACCGATGTCGTCGTTCCGGTACAGGACCTTCATGGAGATCTTTTCGAACTGAGAGGGTTCCCACTCCAGCGTGTTCGGGTCGATGTAGACGGAACCGCCCGCGGTGGGTTCCAACTTGCCTCTGAGGCGCTCTGCGAAGTGCGTGTTCTCGGTCTGAGTAGTCATGTGTTGTCTCCTGGATTTGGAAGGATGAAAGCGTGCACACGAAGTCTGCGATGCCGCTGTGACTCAATTTAGCCTCGTGTTTCCCAATAGTCAACCGATGAAGAAGGAAATCACGTGTATATGCCCCTTAACACACTTATGTTTCCCTCGTTTACCCTTGCTTTGTTGAATATGTTTCCTTTTTGTATAACATCAACCAGCAGTCAAAGGAAACCAGTGGCCTCAGGCCACGATGAACAGGAGACAAGAAGTGGACATGTACAACTCCGATGTGGCCGGATTAGCCCCCACGGCCCACTCGGCAAGCAGCACCAACAGCATGGGGAAGGTGGTGACGGCTAGCGTCATCGGGACAATGGTCGAGTGGTACGATTTTTTGCTTTACGGCACGGCGGCTGCGCTCGTATTCAACAAGCTTTTCTTCCCCGCCCTGGACCCCTTGATGGGTACCCTCGCGGCACTGGGGTCGTTTGCGGTCGGATTCATCGCACGGCCGCTCGGCGGCGTCATCTTTGGTCATTTCGGCGACAAGATCGGCCGGAAGACGATGCTGATGACAACCATGTTCCTCATGGGAGGCGGGACATTTGCCATCGGATTGCTGCCGACTTACGCACAAATCGGCGTATGGGCCCCTGCCCTGCTGATCCTTCTGCGGGTTGTCCAGGGCATCGGCATTGGTGGCGAATGGGGTGGAGCCGCGCTCATGGTCATCGAGCATTCGCCGCGCGGTAAGCGTGGCTTTTATGGGAGCCTGGTTCAGATGGGCTTTCCCCTTGGAATGCTTGCCTCAACCGGCATCTTCGCGTACTTGTCCCGCATGCCCGACAGCGACTTCTTGACCTGGGGCTGGCGCATCCCCTTTCTGCTCAGCTCCGTCCTCGTCCTGCTGGGCTTTTACATCCGGCTCAAGGTGACAGAGTCCCCAGTGTTTGCGGCAGCATCCGACGATGGTCAGGAAAGCCCGAAGATTCCGCTGTTTGAGGTGCTCACCAAACACCGACGCAATCTGCTTATCAGCATTGGATTGAAGGTCTGCGAGGTGGCATGGGTCTACATCCTCACCGTCTTCGTGGTCGTCTACGGTACGACAGTGCTGCACCTTCCTAAGACAGTCATCCTGGACGGCGTTTTGCTGGGAGCAGCCCTGGAATTGTTCACGATTCCGCTGTTCGGGTGGCTATCTGATCGGTGGGGACGCCGAACCCTCTACTTCCTGGGCTCGCTCTTTACTATCGCTACGGCATATCCCCTCTTCCTGGCCATCCAGACTGGAAGTCCTGTCGTCATCGCCTTCGCGGTTGCGCTTTGCATGAACCTTGGCCACGGATCGATGTATGGTCCACAAGCGGCTCTGCTCCCGGAACTCTTTGGCACCAAGGTACGCTACAGCGGTTCGTCTCTTGGCTGCCAGATGGCCGCCGGCATCGGTGGAGGCCTGGCTCCCATGTTGGCCACGGCCTTACTCGCGAAACAGGGACATTTCGTTGGCGTTGCCATCATGATCGCCGTCCTGGGTATCGTGACGTTGATTGCAACGGTTGCGAGCCCTGAAACGTATCGCGACAATTTGTACGATTCGTGACCCGCGGTCCAACACCGCGCTGAAGCACCCGTTTTGGGCGGGCTCGCAAATCCCGCATACAATCTCCGTAGGAAACCATGTGTTTCCCGACTCCCATGTTGAACGGACGACCGGATTTGCGAGCCATGTCGGCAAAAACCCTCCAGCGGAACACGACACCTGCCCAAGCGCCCCGAGCCGCCGCGCAGGTGTCCCAAGACATCAGCGCAGCACAGGATGATGAAGAAGTCGTTTGCCAGCGGTTGCGGATGGCACGGATAGAGCACGGCCTGACGCTGGATGCGCTGGCCGAGAAATCTGGCTTCACCAAAGGCTACCTTTCCAAGATTGAAAACGGCAAGAAAGCCCCTCCGATTGGCTCACTCGCTCGTATCGCCAGGGCAATGGGGATGGAGCTCAGCTATTTTTTCTCAGACCCCAATCAAACCGAGACCGCAGCGGTTGAGGATGTAGATCGCCCCATCTCGTTGGTGCATCACTGGGAAAGAAAACCCGTTGTTCGCGGCGGAAGCGCCTATGGGTATGACTATGTGAGTCTGGCCCATAAGAAACAGCACAAGCTGATGGACCCGTTCATGTTCACCTTTCCGTCCGCGACGGACTTGGATTTCTTCTTCGAGCATGGCGGCGAAGAATTCGTCTTTCTTCTTTCAGGAAAGGTGGAGTTCGAGTTCAAGCTACATGGCAAGCTCCAGCGCTACGTCCTCGAAGCTGGGGATAGCCTGTACTTCGAGTCCGGCACCCCACATCGGGGCCGCGCTCTCGAAGGCGACGCACAAGCCATCGTCGTAGTCACGGAACCATCCGAACCGAAAATCTGAGTCAACCGGTGTTGCCTGTTTGGAAACTTTTTCCTAGAATTGGGAAACTTACTAACAGGAGACACCCATGCGCGTTGCCGTCGTTATCTATCCCTTCATCGAGCCCATCGACCTGGCGGTGGTCGGCACCCTCTCGATGGCCAAGCGTGTCACGGACAAACTGTCCTACTTCACGGTTTCAGAGCACGGCGGCGAGGTCGAGTTGCAAAACGGGCTACGAGTCCAGACCGATTTTTCATTCGCTGATGCCCCTGCGTCGGACGCGATAGTCGTAACCGGCGGGCCAGGTTGGCGAAACGAGATCGACAACCCGGCAATGCATGCTTGGCTTAAGCAGCGTCATGCCTCAGGCGCGTTGATTTCGAGCGTCTGCACCGGGGCGATGATCCTGGGGGCAGCTGGACTCCTCGATGGCAAGCGAGCGACAACCAAGGCGCCTGTCGCGAGTCCTGAAGAGTGCCCGATTACTACGATGGGCCGCCTTTACTCGACCACTAAAGCCACGGAGGCGCTCGTGGTAGACGAGGGAGACATTGTTACAGGTGGAGGCGTCACACTCGGGATCGACACAACGCTCTATCTCCTCGAACGCTATCTTGGACCAGACGTGAGCAACGAAACCGCACGAATCATGGAATACAGCGCCGCGCTCCGCGCGAATCAAGGTCGCCTGCCTACGCTGACTATTGATAGCGCTGTAAATCAATAGAAACATGGTTCTGAATGCAAGCAAGCCGCCCCTCACAATGGACTGATGGTCGTTAGCAAATCGACGCTCAGTCCGCCGTGCCATAACTTGCCCCGTTGGTACTTCTCCTGACCGCGCAGCCACACTGCGCGGTTTCTTTTTGGGGCCCACATCTGCCCGTAAGCCGCAAGAGTGGCGCCGACCCGCGTGGGATTGGACTTCGATGCCGTCATTCCGACTCTTCAAGGCAGTCGAGAAAAAGCAAGCCCGACTCAGGCTTGCAAGTTGGTGGCAATTTCGATGAACGCTCGTGACGCAGCGCTACGGTAGGCGTCCTTACGCTGGAGTAGTGCAGCGACTCGATTCGATGGCGCCGGCTCAAGTCTGATCTGATGCAGACCTTCCTGCGTGTCTGCAACCGCGGAAGGCAGCAGCGTCGCCATTTTTGTTCGTCGCACGACCTCTATCACCGCACTAACAGAATTGGATTCCATTGCGATATGTGGAGCGACCTCGTATTGCCGACAGTAACGGTTGATGTATAGCCGCGTTGCGAACTGCTCGTTAAGCAAAACGAACTTCTCTCGCTCGAATTGCTTCAGCGAAAGCGCCTTCCGCTTGCTGGCAAGCGGATGCAAGGGCCCCACGACCATTGCCAGTGTCTCCACCAGCAATGGCCGCGACTCAATGTCGGGGTGCGAGACTTCCTCAAATGCAATGCCGATGTCCAATGCGTCATCCGCAAGCATTGCTTCGATGCGCTCCTGCGGCATCTCCAATACGCCGAGCGAAATCTCGGGGTACCGCTCGTTAAAGGCGGCTACCAGAGGACCTACCAGGTATGGAGTAAAGGTCGGCGTGATGGCGAGACGGAGCTCGCCACGAGTCAATTCCTGCACGTCGTGCAACGCGCGTTTTCCCGCCTCCAGGTCCTGAAGCGCCTTTTGCGCATAGGCGCGGTACGCAGCTCCGGCATCCGTCAAGCGCACGGTCCTCCCAGTGCGATCCAACAGTTGTGCTCGCAAGCTCTCCTCAAGCTGCCGTATCTGGAGCGAAAGCGTCGGCTGCGATACATGCAGCGCTTCAGCTGCTCGCGTGAAATTCCCGTGTTCGGCCACGGCCAGGAAGTAACGGATGTGTCGTAGCAGCATGGGAGCTATTTAAGAAACAAATAGCTTTGATATTAAACCGGTCTTGGACGCTATAGGACAGCTCGTCCATTCTTTGCACATCGAGTCCTCCCGCAACCTACCGGAGCGCCACCATGCAAGATCTTATTGAAGGCTTTCTGAAGTTCCAGCGCGAAGAGTTTCCAAAGCGCACCGCCCTGTTCAAGCATCTCGCCACTACCCAGAATCCTCGCACTCTCTTCATCGCCTGTTCCGACAGCCGTGTCGTCCCCGAATTGCTGACGATGCAAGAGCCGGGCGAGCTGTTCGTCATCCGTAATGCAGGGAACATTGTCCCGTCCTATGGCGTACAGCCTGGCGGTGTATCGGCGAGCGTCGAGTATGCAGTTGCCGGTCTCAACGTGACGGACGTCGTGATCTGCGGTCACTCGGACTGCGGCGCGATGACTGCGGTGGCTACATGCAAGTGTCTGGATCACATGCCAGCCGTTGCGGGCTGGCTGCACCATGCGGACGCCGCAAAGGCGGTGAACGAAGCACGCGAGCACGCTTCAGAACGCGCACGGATTGATTCGATGGTGCGTGAGAACGTCATTGCCCAACTGGCCAATCTGCGGACACATCCGTCGGTGGCACTCGCCGTCGAGCAAGGCCGCTTGAACCTGCACGGCTGGGTCTATGACATCGAGACCGGTTCCATCAACGCATTGGATGGGACTACCAACCGCTTCCTTTCCCTTGCGGAAAACCCCCGGGCAACCGCGAATCCGCCCCGACTCAGCGCAACCGTCTGAGCCTTCCTCCCATCCTCAGGAGATATGCAATGCCTCAATCGCAATACCGTCAATCGAATCGTCAAGCTCTCACCGATGCCATCATCGACTCGAAGATTCGCAAGAACCTGACCTTCGAAGAGATCAACGAAGGAACCGGCCTGACGCTGGCCTTCGTGACAGCCGCCCTGCTTGGCCAGCACCCTCTGCCGGCCGAAGTGGCAAAGAAGGTCGCCGACAAACTGGACCTCGGTGATGACGCTGTGCTGCAGCTGCAGACGATTCCCGTGCGCGGCAGCATCCCCGGCGGCGTTCCGACCGACCCCACGATCTACCGCTTTTATGAAATCGTCCAGATCTATGGTTCGACGCTGAAGGCCCTGGTACACGAGAAGTTCGGCGACGGCATCATCAGCGCCATCAACTTCCGCCTGGACATTCAGAAAGTGCCCGACCCGGATGGCGGCCACCGTGCGGTAATCACGCTCGACGGCAAGTACCTGCCGACCAAGCCCTTCTGATCAAGCCCTTCTGCCCAAACGCGCGACAAGCCCCGTCCTTCAGGGCGGGGAGGAGACATCGAGGACCCAGCCCCCGCAATACATGTCGCAAGCGCTTTAATGTTTTGCAAGAGGTTTAATCTCCAAGGTCACCCCCGCCACCAAACCGCCTATACTGCATGCGTCTCTTCACCCAGTGATGAACTATGGAATACGCTCCAGGCATCAGCCAGCTGGCTGGCCTGCTTGCCGACCCAGGGCGCGCGGCCATGCTGTGGGCCTTGATGGATGGCAGCGCGCGGCCCGCTGGTGAGCTTGCGTTGATTGCCGGGCTGTCGGCGTCGTCCACTAGCGGCCACCTGGCGCGGCTGTCGGAGGGCGGGCTGCTGGCGGTGGAATCGCGCGGGCGCAATCGCTATTACCGGTTGGCCGCACCCGAAATTGGGGTTGCCATCGAGGCACTGGCCACCGCATCGCTGGCCAGCCGGCCGGCGCGCATGCGCGCCGTGCCGGTTTCGCGCGCCACGCCACCGGCGCTCAGGCAGGCCCGCACCTGTTATGACCATCTGGCCGGGGAACTTGCGGTGGGTCTGTTCGAACGAATGTCGCAGGCTGGCTGGCTTGCCGTGGACGGCACGCGGGTCGACCTGACCGGCAACGGCGCACAGGCGTTGACGCAGCTCGGTATCGACCTCGATGCCACGCGGCGCAAGCGCCGTCAGTTCGCCTGCACCTGCCCCGACTGGAGCGAGCGCAAGCCGCATCTTGGCGGGGCGTTGGGCGCGGCGTTACTGGAAACCATGCTGGAGCGGGGCTGGATCGAGCCTACCCAAACGTCGCGGGCGCTGCGCGTGACGCCGCGGGGGCATCGTGAGATTGGAAAAATGGCCGCATGAACGGAGCATCCGGGCCACAAAGGAGCAACCGATGGCAATAGAACTGGACGACGACGCGCAGGACGCCGTGAGCCGGCTGTTTGCGCTGATCAATCTGGGAGACACCCAGCAGACCACGCGGCACCTGGCATTGTTCGAAGAGGCGCTGGAAGACGCCGAAGAGGACGACGCCGACGCCGAAATGCTGCTCTTCCAGATCAAGGAGATCATCGACTGGGAGGCGGGCTTCTATGTCGACTGGAAGGATGCCGAATCCTTCATCGGCTGCCTGAACCAGCTCTGCGAGCGCGTCGATCTGGAGATCGACTGGGGCACCGACGACCCCGAGGATGAGGATTTCCTGGAAGGCACGAGCGTGCCCGAGCTGATGGAACTTGCCACCGACCAGTTGCGCGTGGCCGGCTACACGCTCTGGAACTGGGATACCGGTGGCGACGCCTATGCGGGCTGGATCACGCGCAGCGAAGACGACGACGAGATGCTTGAGATCGCCGATACGCTGGCCTTCGACGTGCGCAGCGGCGACCAGCCCTACTGAGCGGCATCGCGCCTGAGAGCGACCCCCGGCGGCTCAGTCGAGCGTCAGGACCGTGGGCTCGCTGTCGTCCTCGGTCAGCGCCTCCTCGGCGTTCGGCAGCAACGTGCCATTCAGACGCGACATGGGGCGCCGCGTCTCCGGTACGCCCAGCGTTTCCTCCAGGGCGTTCAGGAACGCGCGCACGCTTGCGGGCATCAGCTTGCGCGCGGGCATCAGCACGTAGACCTTGAGCGGCGATGAGGAATAGCCTGGCAACACGCGCACCAGTTGCCCCTGCACCAGTTGTTCGTGCACGAAGCGCGGCGACAGGCGGGTGACGCCAAGCCCATCGACCGCCGCCTTCAGCCGGACTTCGGCGTTGTGCGTGCAGATACGCGGCTGCACGTCGAGCGAGAACGTCTCCACGCCGTCGCGCAAAAATTCCCAGTGCGAATCGTCCAGATTGCCGACAGTGGGCCAGCCTTGCAGGTCTTGCGGCGTGCGTGGCAGGCCGCGCTCGCGGATTAGCGAGGGCGCCGCGTAGTACGCGCGCTCGATCAGCACCACTCGCTTGCTGGCAAACGAGCTGTCGTGCAGGCCCGTATCCGTCATCACAAAGGCAAGGTCGTAGCCGTGGCGGATCAGATCGGGCTGTTCCCAGTTCATGTCGAGCTGGACGCTCAGCGCCGGATGCTGCTTGAGCAGACGGTTCACCGTCGGCGATAGATGCTGCGAACCCACTTCGTACGGCGTGGCGATGCGGATGGTGCCACTGACTTCGGCGCTGACCGAAGCCGCTTCGGCACTGATCTCTCGCAATGCGCCAAACAGCGGCGCCACACGGTCGTAAAGCTGCTGGCCACGCTGCGTCACACGCACGCGCCGCGTGGTGCGCTCGAACAGGCGCACGCCAAGCTGCCCTTCCAGGCGTGCCACCCCGGCACTCGCCGATGACTTGGGGACTTCCGCGAGTTCGGCCCCCTGTGTGAAGCCGCCGCCTTCCACCACACGGCAGAAAATTTCCCAGTCCTTCCAGTCAATCGTTTTCATGCGAAACCCTTCGATGCGAGGCATCGGGAAAACCCTTACCCGATGGGCCGCGATTGTCCCACATCACGAACAATGATGAAGTCCACGTTCAGCGTAGGGACATTACGGAGGAGTGACAGCGACATTACATCTGCGGCCGCAGTGCGCTTAAAACCACGAATGCCCCACGGCTCACCGGGAAAACCAACATTGAGAATCAATCTCAATAGACTCTAGGATTCATAGCATTCGCCCTGATGGGCTTTAGACGAGGAGTTGAGCCATGTTCAAGAAGATCGCCGCCGTTGCTGTCGCAGGTCTGTTCTCAACCGCCGCATTCGCAGGCGCCAACTGCACCAAGCATCCCAAGTCCGACTGGATGCCCGAGGCGGACGCCAAGGCCAAGATCGCGGCCCAGGGCTACAACATCAAGAAGTTCAAGGTCGACGGCAACTGCTACGAGATCTACGGCACCACCAAGGACGGCAAGAAGGCCGAGATCTACTTCGACACCAAGACGCTGGACATCGTCAAATCGGAAATCGAGAAGTAAGCATGGCAACCCCCGCGGATCGCGTGCACCACCCTGACACGGTTCGCGTGTGGGATCTGGCCGTCCGCTTCACGCACTGGAGCGTGGCGGCCATCGTTCTCTATGACCTGGTCGATGATTCCGGCGACCAGTTGCATCGCGTGCTCGGCTACGTCGCGGCGGGCCTGGTGCTGTTCCGCATTCTGTGGGGCTTCGTCGGCACCGAGCATGCGCGTTTCAGTGCCTGGCTGCCGCGTCCCGCCGGCGTGCTGGCCTACGGCCGTGCGCTGCTGCGCGGCCGTGCGCCACGGTTCATCAGCCACACACCGCTGGGCGCCGTCATGATGCTGGCGATGTGGGTGCTGATCCTGTCGCTGGCCATCACGGGCTGGATGTCCCGGCTCGATCCGTTCTGGGGCGAAGACTGGCCCATCGACATTCATCGCTGGCTGTCGAATACGCTGCTTGGCCTTGTGGCCGTGCATGTCGTGGCGGCCATCGCCATGAGCGTCAAGGGCCGCGAAAACCTGATCGTCTCGATGATCACGGGCTACAAGCGACGCAAGCGCGACTACGGCAAATGATTGGGGCGCCGCCCGATTTTCGGACTTTCAATTTCGACCTACCCGGATACGGAACCGGTGACTAGGATTGATGCCATCGCCGGCGTCATCCGGCCGCTGGCGTCACCGCACCGGAGAACGAGAATGAAGATCCTGATGGTACTCACCTCGCACGACACGCTCGGCAATACGGGCAAGAAAACCGGCTTCTGGCTGGAGGAATTCGCGGCGCCCTACTACGTGTTCAAGGACGCGGGCGTGGACGTTACGCTGGCAACGCCCAAGGGCGGCCAGCCACCCATCGACCCCAAAAGCGACGAACCCGATTTCAAGACGGATTCCACACGCCGCTTTCAGGGCGACCCCGCTGCGCAAAAACACCTGGCCACCACGCTGACGCTCGACCAGGTCAAGGCCGACGACTTCGACGCGGTCTTCTATCCCGGCGGGCATGGCCCGCTGTGGGATCTGACCGATGACAAGCGCTCCATTGCATTGATCGAGGCATTCGATCGCGCGGGCAAGCCGATGGCGCTGGTGTGCCACGCGCCCGGCGTGCTGCGCTACGTCAAGCGTGCGGACGGAGAGCCGCTGGTGAAGGGCCGCAAGGTCACCGGCTTCACCAACACCGAGGAAGAAGCCGTGCAGTTGACCAATGTGGTGCCGTACCTGGTGGAGGACGTGCTGAAGCAGAACGGCGCCCAGTTCTCGCGCACCGATGACTGGGGCAGCTATGCGGTGGTGGATGGTCTGCTGGTGACGGGGCAGAACCCCGCATCATCGGAAGCCGGCGCGCATGCGTTGCTGAAGCTGCTGAAGTAATCGCACTAGCGGGTGCGGCGCGGCTTTGCAGCGTGCCGCACCTCGCGCGTGAATTGCGCGCAGGCATGCGTCATCATGTCTTCGGACCGATAGACCAGGAACACTTCGAAATCGGGCAGTTCATCCAGGATGGGCAGCCGCACCAATGCCTCCGGGTCCAGCTTCAATGGCCCCGTGCCATCGAATACGTATTTCGACCAGACGCTGATCAGGTCGGTCTTGGTCGCCAGTTGCAAACCCAGCAGGTTCGACGCGCTTTGCACGATGCGCTTGGGCATGTCCAGCCGGTGCAGCCGCATCAGGCTGGCGAGCGGACTGCCCGGATCGTCGAGCGGATCGAGCGTCAGCCAGTCGGCATCGAGCAGCGCGCGCAGACGCCGGGCGCGGCGCAGCGGATGACCGGGCCGCACGGCCAGTCCCATGCCGACTGAGAACAAGGGCTCCCACTGCATGCCACCGCCGCCTGGGCCGCCGTTGGTCGAGATCAGCCCCAGGTCGAGCCGCCCTTCACGCAACCCCTCCATGATCTGTTGCGGCCGCAGTTCCTGCGCGCGAAGCGTCACGTTCGGATAGCGCTGCCGGTAGGCCGCCACGGCGTCCGGCAATGCGCCGCTCGATGCCACCGCCGTAAAGCCGATATGAAGCTGCGCCTCGGCGTGGCCGCGAATCGATTCGATGTCTTCCAGCGCATGCCGCAGCTCCTGCTCCACCACGGTGGCGCGCCGAACCAGCGCCAGGCCGTAGGCCGTCAGGCTCACGCCGCGCACCGAGCGCGACATCAGCGTGACACCCAGCTCACGTTCAAGCTCGGCAATCGCTTTCGACAGCGCCGGCTGGGACGTATGCAGGCTGCGCGCGGCCTCATGCATGCTGCCGTGCTGGGCTACCGCCAGCAGCACGCGCAGTTGTTGCAGCTTCATCGGGGTTTCTCCTGATCGCCCGTTTCCCCCATGCCTTGCCGTGGTGCGCGCGTGCGCATTTGCCGTGCACGCCACCTGCGAATGCGCCGCGTAGGTACTAGTCCTGATGGCATGCGGCCGGGGTTGATGACGGTGATTCCATTTCGTTATCACGATGACAATAAATGATTTTCGGTGCGCTGTGTTTGCCGGAATACTCCATCGCCAAGGACGTACGACTTAAGCGATGGATGCCGGGAAGAACGGCTCCACGATTTTCGAAACCCGGTTCGTGGAGCCCCCGACATGAACAACGCAACCTTGCCCGCCGGCACACCGCTGTCCGCTGACGTAGCCGCGGCGCCCGCCGTCCATGCCGCACGGCCAAGCCAGTTCCGCCTCATCGCCGCGTGTTCCATCGGCAACGCGCTGGAGATGTTCGACTTCACGGTCTACAGCTTCTTCTCGCTGCTGATCGGCAAGCTGTTCTTTCCTTCGGATAGTCCGTACGGGTCGCTGCTACTCGCCGTCGCCACGTTCGGCATCGGCTTCGTCATGCGTCCGCTGGGCGGCGTGGTGATCGGCAACTATGCGGATCGCCGTGGTCGCAAGGCGGCCATGACGCTGACGATCGGGCTGATGGTGATCGGTACGTTGTGTATTGCGCTGGCACCCACGTACGCCACGGCGGGCGTGTGGGGATCGTTGACGATCCTCGCGGGCCGCCTGCTGCAGGGCTTTTCGCTTGGCGGCGAGATCGGCGCGTCTACCGCGATGCTGATGGAAGGTGGCGACGTGAAAAGCCGTGGCTGGCGCGTAAGCTGGCAAATCGGCAGCCAGGGTATTTCCGCGCTGGCCGGCGCTGCCACCGGCGCCACGCTCTACGCGCTGCTGTCCACCGACGCGCTGGAAAGCTGGGGCTGGCGTGTGCCGTTCCTGCTGGGCCTGTTGATTGCACCCGTGGGCCTTTACATCCGCGCCAATCTCGATGAAACGCACGAGGCCGACGCGCACGCGCCAAGCCCCGTCGGCGAACTGTTCCGACGCCATGCCGGCAAGGTGGTGCTCGGCATTCTGGCCGGAACCGCGGGCACGGCGACGATGTACCTGGTGGTGTTCTTCATGCCGACGTACATGATTCGCGTGCTGCATATGCCGGCGTCGCTGTCGTATCTGTCCGGCTGTGTCACGGGCGTCACGCTGCTGGTCGTCTCGCTGGCCGCCGGCACGCTGGCGGACCGGCTCCCCCGGCGCAAGCCGCTGGTTGCCGGATCGCTGCTGTTCAGCCTGATCGCCGTCTATCCCGCGTTCTGGCTGATGAACCACTACCCAAGCGTGCCGTTGGTGCTGTGCCTGTCCGCCCTGCTCACGGCCAGCATCAACCTCGGCACCACGCCACTGTTCCTGATGCTGCTGGAAATGCTGCCGGCCGGCGTACGGGCGACTGGCCTGGCCGTGATCTATAGCGTGGGAGTCACCGTGTTCGGCGGCTCGTCGCAATTCATCGTCACCTGGCTGCTGGCAAAGACCGGCAACCCGATGTCACCGGCCTTCTACATGATGGCGTGCGGGGTACTGGCGTTGACCGCCGTGCTGCGCATTGCCGAGAAACGCGAACACTGAACCTCTGCGAGACCGAAACCATGACCCGCGAACCGACCCTGACGCCGTTCCAGCTCCTGCCGCACCTGCTGCCCGCCATCGACACCGAAACCTTCGTCGATATCCGCCGGCAGATTCACGCCCAACCCGAGCTTGGCTTCGAAGTAGGCGCCACCAGCCGGCTGGTGGCGACGCTACTGGAAAGCTGGGGCTACGACGTGCACACCGGCATCGGCAAAAGCGGCGTGGTGGGGCAACTCAAGGTGGGCAATGGCACACGGCGGCTGGGCATTCGCGCCGACATGGATGCCTTGCCGATTGTCGAAGCCACGGGCCTGCCCTACGCCAGCAAGACGCCTGGGCGCATGCATGCATGCGGTCACGACGGACACACCGCGATCCTGCTGGCCGCGGCCAAGGCGCTGGCCGATTCGCGCAGCTTCGACGGCACGCTGAACCTGATTTTCCAGCCCGACGAAGAGAACCTGTGCGGCGCGCGCGCGATGATCGACGATGGCCTGTTCGAGCGTTTTCCGTGCGACGCCGTGTTTGCACTGCACAACATGCCCGGCGTGCCCGCCGGATCGTTTCGCGTGCTCGAAGGTCCGGTGAGCCTATCGTCCGACGTTGCCGACGTCACGATTCGCGGCGTTGGCGGCCACGGTGCGATGCCGCATCGATCGAAGGACCCGATCGCGGCATCGGCCGCGATCATCACGGCACTGCAGACCGTGGTGGCGCGCAACGTCGCGCCTGACGACACCGCCGTGGTTTCGGTCGGCTTCATCCACGCCGGTGCCACGCACAACGTGATTCCCGAAGAAGTCAAAATTGGCCTGAATGTGCGCGCCGCGCGCCCCGAAACCCGCGCACTGGTGGAAGCACGCATCTACGAGATCGTGAGCCTGACCGCGCAGGCACACGGTGTGACGGCGCAGATCGACTATCGCCAGCTCACACCGCCGATGGTCAACGCGGCGGCACCCACGGCGCTGGCGCAGGAAGTCTGCACGGAACTCGTTGGCGCGGATCAGGTGGTGACGCACGCACCCAAGGGGCTGAACGGCAGCGAGGACTTCGCATGGATGCTCAATGCCGTACCGGGCTGCTACCTGATCCTCGGCAACGGCGAGGGCGAGTTCGGCGGCTGCATGGTGCACAACCCCGGCTACGACTTCAACGACCAGGTATTGCCGCTCGGTGCCGCCGCCTGGGTGCGGCTGGCGCAACGCTTTCTGACTGCCCAGCCCTGACCATGCTGGAAATCCCGATAGCGGATTCCTGAAGTTCTGTGGCATAGTTGCCACCGCTGTATCCCGCGATCTCGGGAGAGTCCGTGCCTGCCATCAGGCAGCACGGCGCCGAAGGAGCAACCGCCCCGGAAACTCTCAGGCAAAAGGACCGGTATCGCCAGTGCACTCTGAAGAACCCCCGGCTTGTACGTCGGCCGGTGGTACCGAAGGAGCAAGCGATGCCCGTTTTTTCACGCGGCATTGCGAATCTCTCAGGTCAAGGACAGAGGGGGCGTCCGCGTAGCGCATGGTGCGCCGTGGACTGCCACCCCATGACGTCCTGGAAGACCTTCCACATGAAAACCATTGCAGTGATCGGCGGCGGTATTACCGGCGTCACGACCGCTTACGCCCTCTCCAAACGCGGCTTCTCCGTTACGCTGTTCGAGCGGCATCGCTATGCCGCGATGGAAACGTCCTTCGCCAACGGCGGGCAGTTGTCGGCATCGAATGCCGAAGTCTGGACGCACTGGTCCACCCTGGCCAAGGGCATCAAGTGGATGCTGCGCGCCGATGCACCGTTGCTGGTGAACCCGCGCCCCTCGTGGCACAAGTTGAGCTGGTTTGCCGAATTCATCGCGTCGATTCCGCACTACCGTGCCAATACGGTCGAGACGGCACGGCTGGCCGTTGCGGCACGCGAGCACCTGTTTGCCTGGGCGCAGGCCGAAGGCATCGACTTCGACCTGAAGCAGCGCGGCATCCTGCATATCTATCGGGACAAGTCGGGGTTCGAACATGCCGGCCGCGTGTCGAAGCTGCTGGCCGATGGCGGGCTGGAACGCCGGCCGGTCACGCCGGAAGAGATGCGTGACATCGAGCCGACTCTGGCCGGCACCTACTACGGCGGCTACTACACCGAGAGCGATTCCACCGGCGATATCCACAAGTTCACCAGCGGACTGGCCACTGCGATCCGGCGCCTGGGCGTGCAGACGCTGTACAACCAGGACGTGCGTTCCGTATCGACCACTGGCAGGCGCGTGACCGTGGTATCGGCGGAAGATAACCTGCCGACGTCGCGCGACTTCGACGGCGTGGTGATTTGCGCGGGCGTAGCCAGCCGCGGCTTTGCCCGGCAGCTTGGCGACCGCGTCAACATCTATCCGGTCAAGGGCTACTCGATCACCGTGAATCTGAACGATGCCGAAAGCCAGGCGAGCGCGCCGACCGTGAGCCTGCTCGACGACGAGACCAAGCTCGTGACCAGCCGTCTGGGTGTGGACCGGTTCCGCGTGGCCGGCACGGCCGAGTTCAACGGCGTCAACCGCGATATCCGCGCCGACCGTATTCGTCCGCTGATCGACTGGGTGCAGCAGTGCTTCCCGGGCGTGAGCACACGCAGCGTGGTGCCCTGGGCCGGGTTGCGCCCGATGATGCCGAACATGATGCCGCGCGTTGGGCGTGGGCATGCGGCCAACGTGTTCTACAACACGGGGCATGGGCATCTGGGCTGGACATTGTCGGCGGTGACGGCCGAGATGGTGGGCGATGTGGTGCGGCAGGCGGTGCCGCAGGACGGGTGCGTGGCCGTTGGCGGAGGCGCAAGCGGCGTGGCGGCTTGAGGCGCTGACCCTCTCGCCCGGCCCCTCTCCCGCGCAGCGGGAGAGGGGAGAACTCCCGACGCTGCATCGATGGCCTGGCCAAAATGAAAAAAGCCCTGCTCAATGAGCAGGGCTTTTGAATTGGTGCCCAGAAGAGGACTCGAACCTCCACAGTGTTGCCACCGCTAGGACCTGAACCTAGTGCGTCTACCAATTCCGCCATCTGGGCTTCGTTTCGCTGCATTGCTGCTGCGACGCGAGCCGCGAATTCTACAGAAGCTTTCGGAATTTGCAAGCCCTTTTTCAACCGGCCTCGATATCAACTGTTCTGCACCCCCAGATACACGCTGGCGTCGAGCACATAACGATTCCGGCCAGCACGCTTGGCGCGGTACATCGCACTGTCGGCGCGATGCAGCAGCGGCTCCAGCCGCGCGGCCTCCGGTACCGCGCACACGGCGCCCACGCTGATCGTCACATACGGCTGCACAGGCGTGCCGTTGTGCGGAATGCCAAGTTCGCGCACGGCCGCCACCATGCTGCGCGCAATGCCGCGCGTTTCTTTCATCGAGGAATCGGGCAACACCACGGCGAATTCCTCGCCGCCAAGGCGCGTGCAGAACTGCGCGCCGCGCAGTACGCCAGTCAGCGCCGCCGCCACTTGCCGCAGGCATTCGTCACCACGTGGATGTCCGTAAAGATCGTTGAATTGCTTGAACAGATCGACGTCCAGGATCAGCAGCCCGAGTTCCGTGCCGCGCTCAAACGCACGCGCCACAGCTTCGTGTGACTCGCGCTGGAAGTAGCGCCGGTTCGGAATGCCGGTCAGCGCGTCGATGTCGAGGTCCGCCTGTACGCGCGACAACTGCTCCGTGGTTTCGCCGAGCTGGGTGGCCAGTGCCAGCTCGCGCGACTGGTAGCGGCTGATGTCGCGCATGAACACGAGCAGACCGATCTGTTTGCCATCCATGCGACGTACCGGTTCCACCGCCACTTCGTACCCGGCCCCGTCCGGAATGACGGGCGACACCTCGCCCGCTGCGTTCAATGCGTCGTGCCAGATCGATGGCGGAATCTGCCCACGGCACAACTCCGGCACCAGCCGTGCGGCAGCAGGATTGAATTCCACGATACGCCCATCGGCGCCCAGGATCACGCAGCCCTCGCGGATCGTGTCGAATACGCGGAGCCGCGCATAGTGCCCCGTATCGTCGAGGTGCGTGCGCAGCGCACAGAACCAGACCAGCAACGTCATCAACGAAAACGTGGCGGGCGTCAGGTCGCCGCCCAGCGGACTGGTCCAGCGATACAGGTAGGCGATATGCGTGACCAGCGGCAACATCAGCCCGGCCATCAGCACGTTGCGGCCGCGCACTGACAACGCGGCGTTCGGCACTTCGGCCGTGGCCAGAAAGTACATGCTCAGACCGAGCATCGCGTACGTCCAGGCCGCCGCGGCGGTATAGCCGATGCCGTGATGGAATACCGCGCCAGGCGCCACGCCCGGTGGCATCCGCTCGATCGTGGTCCAGATCAGATGGTGGCGCTCATTGGTAAAGACCAGCACGAGCGTCAGCAATGCCGCAAACACCGGCACCCACAGCATCGACCAGGGCACCACAAAGCGCGGGCGGCTCAGGTGAACCATCGCCACCAGCCAGCCAATCGGCACGGCCACGATGCCCACATACTGCAGCTTGGCCCAGAAGATACGGCCAGCCAGTTCCGTCTCGCTGATCTCCAGCAACCGGCCACCGCTCCAGATGGCCACGCCGGCGGCCAGCAGCAGAAACGCGCGCACGGTGGGATCATCGCGCCGCGGCCACGCTGCGACAGCCATGCCCACGCTGCACACCACGGCAATGGTCAGGCAAAGGACGAGAGGATACGATGGCATTGACGAGTGGCCGAACCGGATAGCGCCCCTTCGCCAGGCAGTGCGGGGGCGAACCATTATAGGCCCGCGCTGTCCGACGCTGGCGGGCATCCGCCACGGCGCCACACTCGTCAATACCACCCGGCAACACTACGGAAACCAGACGTGCCCATTATCCTTCTTGGCCTCGCGGTCATCGCCGCCTTTGTTTACGGGATGGTCCGGCTCTACCAGACGGTGGCGGCCGCGGCCGGCATGCTGGCCGGTACCGCCGCCGTGCTTGCGGTGCTCGCCGCGCTGACCGCGCTGTTCATGGCATGGCTGCGCCGCTACCGCGCCATTCACGGCCGGCGCGTCAAGGGCGAGCGCATCCTGGCCTTGCGCGGCGACTGGGGCAACCTCAGGATCGATGCCGAACGCAAGAACGGCGTGCTGGAAATGGGCGGCCAGCGCCAAGTCATGATCTTTGCGGACATCGACGGCGCGCGGCCCGAGGCGCGCCAGGGCCACTGGTATGTGGTCGTGGCACTGCAGCACCACAAGCAGGCCGAATGGGCCATTCCCGTACCGGACCGCGATACCGCCAACCGCTGGGCAAAGATCTTCCGGCTGGCGGCGCAGCAGAAGCTCTGAACGGGCGCTACCCGCGCATCAGCCCTGGAACGGCCGGCCCATTGGCTTCAGACGGATGCCGGGTGCCAAGTGCTTCCAGGGCAGATCGGCCGGATCGGCGGTCATCGGTCCGGGTGCCTTGGCCACCAGCACGGCATGCGCGATGCCCTGAAAGTCCGCGCGAAAATGCACTGAGCTCTTGTTCACAAGGATCTTCATCGCCTCTGGCTCAATTCCGCCAACGCGATAGAGATTGCGGTCGAGCATCTGTGCCTTGCCACTGCTGACCACGATCCGTACCCCGCCCATGCCGAGCAGCGCCACAGGCCCGACGTCGGCCACCATGCCGTGCATCATCGGCCCGCCAAAGCGGCACACGCCGTCCGACAAGCCGAGCACTTCGAAGCGCCCCTGCAGCGGCTCGTCTCCGGGCACGCCGGACACTCCGCCAAGCGCGATGTCGATCACCGCGCCAACGCCCGCGCGATGCGCTGTCGCGGCCGCCGTCGGGTCCCAGATCAGGCCAATCGCCGCGTCCCGCGCACCATGACGCAGCAGCGCGCGCAACATCCCCATCGTGTTGGAATCGCCTCCCGCGCCAGGATTGTCCTGGGTATCGGCAATCACGACCGGCCGCGTTGCGCCTTCGGCCATCCGCATGGCTTCTTGCACCGCGTCGTCGGGCGACAGGAATGGCACCTCCCAGGCGGCCTCTTCCGCCAGCATCCGGTCGTAAAGCGACTGGACGGCAGCTTCGGCGGCATCGGCATCCTCGCCGTAGCCCCAGATGACCGGCCCGCACTCCGGAAAATCCGCTGCCGGAAATCCCGGTGCAAAAGACAGCGACACGACCGCATTGCGCTCGGCGTCCTCCAGTGCCGCGTACAGGCCGCTTGCGGGTTCCAGCATCGTGCACATGCCGTTGATGGGAATCAGGAACGGCAGGCGCCGCGCCGCGACGTGCCAGCGGATCGAACGGCCCAGCAGAGGCTGTAGCAACTCCGCAGCGCGCACGCCGGTTTCCGCCATGTCGACGTGCGGATAGGTGCGGTACGCCACCAGTGCATCGGCGGCGTCGAGCATGCGCTCGGTGACATTGGCATGCAGATCGAGCGAGGCCACCAGCGGCACGCCGGGACCGATCACGTCACGCAGCCGCGCCAGCAGTTCGCCCTCGCCATCGTCAACGTGCTCGGCCACCATCGCGCCGTGCAGGTCCAGGTAGATCGCGTCGAAGCCGCCCGCCCGCGCGGCCGCGACGATTTCGCTGGCGATGCGCTCGAACGCATCCTCGGTCACGTGCGCCGACGGGCTCGCGCCGGCCCAGATCACCGGGCAAAGCGACCAGCGGTTGCGTTCCGCTGCCTGGATGAACCCGCCCACGGGAATATTCACGTCGCGCAACGCCAGCACATCGTCGCCTCGACACATGGCCGGAAAGCCCTCGCCGCGCTCGAAGCTGGTGTAGGTAGCCTTCGACGGCGCAAACGTATTGGTTTCGTGCTGGAAGCCGGCGATCAGGATTCGGGGTGACAAGGACATCTCCATATGCATTCTCATTGGTTGTGTCAGGCGGCGGCCACGCTGCCGTGCGATGCCGGCATGCGATTGGCCAGCAGCGTCAGGGCGCCAGCTACGAGCAACGCCACCATGACCAGCAGGCCGGCCTGCATGCTGCCCGTGGCCGTGCGCACCCAGCCAATGATCGTTGGGCTGAGAAACCCGCCGATCAGGCCGATGGTATTGATCAGCGCGATGCCACCGGCCGCCGCATCCCCCTTCAGGTACTGCGACGGAATGGCCCAGAACACCGTGTAGGCCGACCACATCATCGCCGTGGCAATCGTCATGCACAACAGCGACACGGCCAGGTTACCGCTGGACAGCGTCGCCACGGCCAGCGCCACGGCTCCCACGAAGGCGGGCACCGCGCTATGCAGGCGCCGCTCGCCGCGCCGGTCCGAGCGTCGGCCAATCACGATCATCGCAATGGCGGCGGCGATGTACGGGATCATCGAATACAGCCCGATCTGCATGGTGTCCGTGACGCCGTCCGCCTTGAGGATGGAAGGCAGCCAGAAGCTCACGGCATAGATGCCGCAGATCATCGTGAAGTACGCGAAAGCCAACAAGTAGACACGCGGGTCGCGCGCGACCTGTGCAAACGAATGATGGCCCGCGCCGGGAGAGTGAAGCTCCGCTGCAATCATGCGCTTTTCTGCTTCGGACAACCACTTGGCATCGGCCGGGCGGTCGGCCAGCACGCGCAACGCCAGCGCGCCCAGCAGCACGCAGGGCAACCCTTCCACCAGGAACATCCACTGCCACCCGGCCAGGCCGTGCGCGCCGGAAAGCCCGGTCATGAGCCAGGTCGACAGCGGCGAGCCGAAGATGCCGCCGATCGGCCCGGCCAGCATGACGATGGCCATCACGCGCGCCATGCGCTGCTGACCGTACCAGTACGTCAGGTAGAAGATCATGCCCGGCGCAAAGCCGGCCTCGAACACGCCGAGCAGGAAGCGCATGACGTAGAACGATGTCTCGTCGCGCACGAACATCATGCCGGCCGACGTCAGGCCCCATAGCACCAGGATGCGGCTGATGGTCTTGCGCGCACCGATGCGGGGCAGCAGCAGATTGCTCGGGATTTCGAACAGCACGTAGCCGAAGAAGAAGATGCCCGCGCCCAGGCCATACACGGCATCCGAAAAACCAAGGTCGCTCTGCATCTGCAACTTGGCAAAGCCGATGTTGACGCGGTCCAGATAGGCAAAGGTGTAGCAAAGCAGAAGGAATGGCAGAAGGCGCCAGTTCAGCTTGCGATACAGCGCGTGGTGCGCGGCACTGTCATGCGCCGGCGTGGTGCTTGGGGGCAGTGTGGCGGACATCCGATCTCTCCCGTGGTCGTCCTTGTGGATGCGATGAACGTTGTGCTGTTGCTGTGTTCTTGTTTTCGAAAGATCGTCGGGCAGATGAAAAATCAGCGCAAGAGCAACTTAAGTCGGTTATCGTTGCCCATTCGGCAACACCATGCATTGGGCGGACTTCGACATGCGAGAACTGAACCAGCGCAGGCTGCGCTATTTCCACGAGGTGCTCACGCACGGATCGATCCGGGGCGCGGCCGACAGCATCAATACCTCGCCATCGGTCATCACACGGCAGATACGCCTGCTGGAGGATGAGGTTGGCGCGCCGCTGTTCGACCGGCATGCGCGCGGCGTGCAGCCCACGGAGGCGGCATTGCATCTGCTGGAATACTGGCGCGGCTGCCGCGCGCAACAGGAACTGTTCGAAGACCGCCTGCAGGCATTGCGCGGCCTGCAACACGGCCAGGTGCGCATTGCCACGAGCGAAGGCTATGTCGATCGCCTGATGGACGAAGTGCTGACCGACTTCTGCGCGCAGTATCCACGGCTCGATGTCACGGTGGACACCCTGCCCGTCAATAACGTGCTGCAGGAGGTGGCGGAAAGCCGCGCTCATATCGGGCTGGCCTACAACCCGCCCTCGCATGCCGACGTCCGCTGGGTGGCAACGTCGTCGCAGCCGGTGGTGCTGCTGGTTCATGCCGAGCATCCGCTGGCACTGCGCGGCACCAGGGTGGAGGTGCACGAACTGGCCGACTATCCGCTGGCGATGATGCCGCCCGCGTTCGGGCTCGGGCAGGTCGTGCAGATGCTGGCCTATGCCGAGAACATCCAGATCCGCCCCACGTTGACCACCAATTCGCTGGCCGTGCTGCGGCACTTCGTCAAGCGTCATCACGGCATTACGCTCATCGGCGCATTTGCCGCGTATCGAGAACTGCAATCGGGCGAACTGGTGACGCTGCCGGTCGCTCATCCGCTTTTCGAAGCGGCCAAGGCCAGGCTGCTGGTGAAGACCGGTCGGCCGTTAGGCGTGGCGGCGGACACATTGCTCGGTTGCATCCTCCGTGACATGCGGATGTTTGCGGCACCGGTGCCGCGTAGCCGAGGAAAATCGACGCCTCGCGCCGCGGTGCGAAAGGCGCGCGCGTCGCGGTAGGCACTGACGGTCCGCTAGAATCGGGACTTCGACAAATCCGACTGGCCGCAACAGACAGCAAGGAGCCCGCGCATGACAGCACCGAACTGGAAAGGGATTGCCCTCACGGGCGCCGTGGCGATGGCCGCGATGATGGCGGGATGCGCCGCACAGCCACCTTCGGGCGGCGTAGCCGATCCAGGCCCGCAAGGCGGCCGTGGCACGCCGGAAGGCTGCCAGGCCGACAAGCTCGGCGACGACGCACTGATCGGCAAGACCGAGGCGGAGGCTGCCGCCCTGCTCAAGGGCTGCGCATGGCGCTTCGGCAATCGCGAGGGCCAGCATATGCCGGGCACGATGGACTACAACCCGCAACGCCGCACGATCGATGTGATGGGTGGCAAGGTGACGGCAGTCCGAAGGGGATAAGGCAGCGAACAGGGAGGCTTCGCTGGAAGCCTCCTGCTTCGTGCATCGCAACTGTAGAACGCGCGTTCATCCCGCGCGTGGACAACCCGGAACGGGTTGATCCATCAAAAGAACGTTGTCGCGCCGGTGGCCTATTTACGGCTACGTTCGCCGCCGCGTGAGTCCTGGATGATCATCGTGCGATCCAGCACGCCGTTGTCGTCGAAGTAAGCGCTGAAGTGCGCCGGCAAGTACCCTGGCAGATACATGCGATATGACCACGCCTCGCGCTTCATCAGTGCGTAGTACTGGATAGGCTCGCGCGGCTTGCCCCAGCGCTCCAGCACATCCTGCTTGGTCCACGTGCCGGGGCGTGCGGTGTAGACCTCGGTTTCCGTCAGCATCTGACGAAAACTGGTCAGCTTGCCGCTCGCATCGAAATCCGCTGCGTAGACCTCATAACCGTAGGGCTGTTTCGAGTAAAGCCACCGCTGCGTGCCATTGGCCAGCTGGAAAGTATCGGTTGGCGTACCGAACGTTTGCTGGATGGCCGCCGGCGGGCTGCCAATCAGCTTCTGCCCGGTTTCCACCGGCTGCAACGACGCGCATGCGCTCAACGCAAGGGCCACCACCAGGGTACCCATCCAGGCAGAAAATCGAATCGGCATGACGGCCTCCGGATAGCAGGGACGACAGGACTGCGTGCCAAGCATACTCCACCCCCGGCGTGCGGCACGCAGCCTGCCTGACACGTAAACACATCAGGCCGGCCGTTTATTCCCTCCGCGCGCTCAGGGCCGCAGACCCTGCCACGGAACGCGCACGATCTCACGGTCATCGATAGGCCAATGCAACGCCGCGGCAACCACGCCCAGCGCCATCGCACCCATCCACACCAGATCATAGGAACGGGTCAGTTCGAACACCAGCCCGCCCAGCCATACCCCCAGGAAAGATCCGAGCTGATGGCCGAAGAACACAAAGCCAAACAGCGTGGTGATATAGCGCACGCCAAACACCTGCGACACGATGCCGCTGGTCAGCGGCACGGTGCCCAGCCACAGGAAGCCCATCACCGCCGCAAACGCGTACAGCGTGACCGGACTCAGCGGCAGCAAGACGAACAGCGCCATCGCTGAAGTCCGGGCCAGGTAGATGCCTGCCAGCAGGTACTTTTTCACATGGCGTCCGCCGAGCCAGCCGAATGCATAGGTTCCGGCGATATTGGCCAGCGCGATGATGGCCAGCGCAATCATCGCGCTGGCCGGCGCCATGCCCTTGTCGCGCAGATAGGCCGGCAGATGGTTGGCGATAAACGCGAGCTGAAAGCCACACGCCAGAAAGCCGAGGTTCAACAGCCAGAATCCCGAATGGCGGAATGCTTCGCCAATCGCGGTGAGCATCGGCGGATGATTGCCACTGGCATCGCCCACTGCCCTGTCCTGGAACGGCAGCGCAAACGGCAGCAGGACCAGCGCCGCCACGGCAAACACGATCAGCGCCAGATGCCACCCTGCCACCGACATCAACGCCTGGGCCGACGGCACCATCAGGAACTGGCCGACGCCACCGAGCGCCCCGGCGATGCCCAGGGTACGGCTGCGCTGTTCCGGCGGCACCATGCGGCTCAGCGCACCGTAGACCACACCGAAGGTCGTGCCGGACTGGGCAATCCCGATACAGATGCCCGCCGCCAGGATGAATGTCATCGACGACGGCGCCATCGCCATGCCCCAAAGCCCCGTTGCGTACAGCACCAGCCCGCCGAGCATGACCTTCCACGATCCGAAGCGGTCGGCCACCATGCCCGTGAATGGCTGGGCGATGCCCCACACCAGGTTTTGCACGGCCATGCCAAAGCCAAAGGTTTCGCGGGTCCAGCCCCGCTCGGCAATCACCGGCAGCAGGAACAGGCCCTGCACATGGCGCACTCCAAGCGCCAGTCCCATCACAAGCCCCGCCGCAAGCAGCAGGAATACGGTGGTGCGCCACCAGGGTGGCGAGGCAGCAAGCTGCAATGCGCTGGCATCATGCGAAGACTGGCGGGTCATCATGACTGGCTCCACGGCGAAAAGATCGAACTAGGCGAAATCGCGTCTATTTCACGCGACTTCCTCACGCGGGACAAACGAGTTTTCAGACGTTCTGCCATTCCTGAGCCGCATGGCAACGGTATCGCGTTCGTGCTGTAATGGCGCGAGTTCCAGGTCATCGTGAGTCCTTGCCATGTCCGTCCCCCTCGTCCGGCTGTTTCCGCTCGACCTGCTCAAGGGCTTCGTGGCCGTCGGCCGGCGCATGAGCATCACGCAGGCGGCCGACGACCTGTGCCTGACGCAATCGGCAGTGAGCCGCCAGATCCGTGCGCTGGAAGAGCAACTCCAGGTACGCCTGTTCGTGCGCCAACATCGCGGCGTCGCGTTTACACCCGAGGGCGAGCGGCTGTTCCGCAGTGCCGACGGCGCCGTGCAGCAGCTCCAGGATGTGGCCGCCGAACTGCGCAAGCGCGATGGCCGACAGCCCGTCACGGTCACGGCAAGCATCGGCGTGGCCGGCTTGTGGCTGCTGCCACGGCTCGGCGGACTGCAGCGCCGTTTTCCGCAGCTCGACGTGCGGCTGTCCGCCAACAATCAGATCAGCGACCTGCGCGCCGACGGCATCGACCTGGCCATCCGGTATTGCCCGGCATCGGCCGCTCCGCCGCACGCGATCCACCTGTTCGATGAAACCATCGCTCCCGTGGCCAACCCGTCGCTGGGCGCCACGCGCGTGGCATCGGCCGAAGCACTGGCCGACCTGCCCCTGCTGGAATTCGACGACCCGAGACCGTGGCTGCACTGGCGCAACTGGCTCAGCGCGCAGGGCTACCGCCAGGCCAGCCGGCGCGGCATGCTGCGCTTCAACCAGTACGACCAGATCATCCACGCGGCCCTTGCAGGGCAAGGCGTGGCACTGGGGCGGCTGGAACTGATCCGGTCCCTGATCGAAGGTGGCCAGCTTGGCGTCGTGACCACGGCGGGCGCGGCCATTCCCAGCCCCAACGCGTACTGGCTGATCCACGCGACCGATAGCCCACGCCAGGACGTTCGCCACGTAGCCGACTGGATTGCGGAAGAGGCGGCGCGCATCAGATCGGGCGCAGCTCCAGCCGGTGCCGGCCCGGCGGCGTGATGTGGCATTGCACCATCCCGCCGTTGTCCGTGCGCAGCGCACTCAGAAAGTAGATGCCATCCTCCGCCACGCGGCAACGCTGGCCGGCCAGCAGCACGATATCGGCCGATGGCCTTGCAGTGCGGTGTTCGACAGTCATCCATAACTGGCCGGCGCGGCAGGCAACTTCGGCGCCCGCGCGCAGTGTTACGGGTACACAGTCCGATTCGATCAGCAGATCCCAGGTCATGGCAAAGCTCCGGTTCACGTCTGCAGTGTGGCAAACCGGTGTCTTCCTGCCATGAGCAATCGGGCAGCCAGCCATGACATTTGCGCAGCCGCCGGATGCAGCCGGATGCCGCCGCTAAAGGTATCGCTTCGCCCGCCCGTTAATATGTGCGTCGGCGCGAAATCTCATGCCATACATCAGGCCGCACATCATGGATCCCATCTCGTTCGAATTCGTCACTGTCGAAGAAGCCAAGAAGGTATTGGACAGCGGCCCACCGGCCACCGCGGCTGTCGACTGGAGCGAGCTGCGCCAGGCTCCCGATCCGATCAATCTGTCGCTCACGCCAGTGGCGCTCCGTTGGCTGGCGCAGTTGCCGCGCGAGGTGCGTCCGCTGGAACTGTTCTACGCCTACCCGCGCATCGGCAACCATCTGGCCGCGCTGGGCAATGCGGCGACGGTGTCGGCCTTTCTCGCCGAACTGCTGATCGACAAGCGAGGCGGCCGGCAAGGGTTTCCCGGCGGCATCGCGGGTGAACTGTCGCGCCTGCAGGAATTCCTGCTGACATTGCTGCAGCCGGGCGGCACGGACACACCCGCGCCATAGTCTGGCGCAGAGAAAAACGCGCTATAGCTGGTCTTCCACCGGCAACACCTGCAGGATGCCGATACCCATGTGCTGCCACACATTCATGCCGGGTTCCGTGTCGTAGGTAACTTCCTTGCCGTTGTCGCGCGTGGTCCACGTCAGTGACTCGGCGCCCGTATCGGTCTTCTTCAGTTCCACGCGATAGGCGATATCGATCAGTCGACGGTCGATGTCTTCCACGAGCTGCCTGGCCAGTGCGGGGCTATCGAGCACCACGCCCATTTCCGTATTGAGCTTGATCGAGCGCGGGTCCAGGTTTATCGATCCGACAAACAGCGTGCGGCGATCCACGACATAAGCCTTGGCGTGCAGGCTGGCACGGCTCGACGAAAACATGCTGCGCTGCGACGATCGGCTGCGCGCCAGTTCGGCATTGGCCGCCGTGGCCTTCAGTTCCCACAGCTCGACGCCGGCCCTGAGCAGGCTCTTGCGGCGCGGCGCATAACCAGCGTGCACGGCTGCCACGTCGGTGGCGGCGAAGGAATTGGTCAGCACACGGACTTTCACGCCGCGCCTGACCATCGTCGTCAGCCACTTCTCGTTCTCATCGTCCGGCACGAAGTAAGGCGATACCAGCACCAGCTCGGTCTGCGCCTTTTCCATCAGCGCGCGCAATTGTGGAATCGCATGTGTCGAGGGATCGTCCTCGTCCGCCTCGATCTTGTCGGCCCGGTCGGCAATCACTCGCGCAGCGCCCATATAGCCGGGCAGGTGGCCGACCTCGATACCTTTTGCCAGCCCGGAGTCGAGCAGTTCCTGCACAAACGGGCTGGAGCGCGCCATATCGCCCTGGGCTTCGATCTGCTTGCGGAAGGCCTTCAGTTCCTCCGGCGCCTCTTTGCCTTCGGGCGTCAGCGTGGCCACCGGATAGGCCAGATTGCTGTTCCAGTATTCGTCAAAGACCTTGCTGGCAGCCGGCACGACCGGGCCCGCGACCATCACGTCGAGATCGCTGAACGCTAAGTCCGGCTTGGCCGAGAAGTATGCGTCGCCAATATTGCGACCGCCCATGATCGAGACGAGGTTGTCGACGGTAATCTGCTTGTTGTGCATGCGGCGGTTCAGCCTGCCGAAGTCCCACAGGATTTCGAGCCAGCGCGCCTTGCGATTGGCAAACGGATTGAAGATCCGCACCTCGATGTTCGGATGCGAATCCAGCGCGGCCCAGACTTTGTCCTGCTTGCCGGTATGGATGTCGTCCATCAGGATGCGCACGCGCACGCCGCGATCGGCGGCGTCGATGACCTCGCCCAGCAGCGCGCTGCCCGTGGTGTCGATTTCGTAGATGTAGTACTGGAGGTCGAGCGTCTTTTGCGCGGCGCGGGCCAGCGCCATGCGCGCCGTCAACGCATCCGGGCCGGTGCCCAGCGGGTAGAAGATCGATTGCCCTGGATTCTGGGCGAGACGCGGCGCGAGGGAGCGCGCCAGCAACGTATTTCCGGTATCGGCAGCGGCATAGGTCGGGGTGCGGCCGGCATTGGCCGGCAGGCTGGCGCACCCGCCCAGCAGCGCCAGCCAGACCGACATCAAGACCAGCCAGGCCAACGAACGGGCATGCCGCCACCCTGCCTGTGCCGCCACCGCTGCGTTCGATTGAATCAGCGTCTGCGTCATGGTCTTCTCCCCGACGGTCCCGCCAATACCGGTTTGCTTCTGGTCGGCGCTACGGCTGCGCGGGTGGCGGTGCGTCCGGCCGGACCAGCGCCCGTTCGCGGTAGTAGCCGCGCACGATCTGTTGCGCCACCGCCAGCCGCGCGCTGACCGGCACCGGAAAGCGCACCACGGCGTCGTAGCGGTCGACATCGAACGGCTCGAAAATCACGCGCGGCTCGAATTGCGAGAGATCGACGAAGCGCATGTCGCCGTAGCGTCGCAACGTACGGCCGGCTTCCTCCATGAAGCCTTCGCACGCCTGGCGAGCCACCTGCACCAGCAGCGTTTCCACGGCTTCGGGGTCGTCCCCCACCGCCAGCGGAATACGCACCATATCCAGCGTATAGGCGCCGGCCTGCGAGTGATTGCGCACGGCCGTGGTCAGCAGCATGCTGTTTGGCACCTGCACGGTAAAGCCCGTGTACTGGCGCGCGGCGGCCACCTCCACCAGCGTGGTGGACATGACATCCATGTCGATGACTTCGCCGCCGAACGGACCGATCTCCACAAGGTCCCCAAGCTGGAACGGGCGCGTGATCATGCGCATGAACGCGCCCAGGAAACACATCACGAGTTCCTTGCCGACCAGCAGCAGCGCGGCGGCGAACGCAGCCAGCGAAATCGCCACGCTTTTCAGTTCCGACACCCAGATGCCCAGCAACAGCAGGAAGACCACGGCCGCCACGAGGTTGCGGGACGCGACGGTCCAGGCGCGATAGCTGCCGCGGTTGTCCGCTTGCAGCCGCGCCGAGAAAAAGCGGTTGATCAGTTTGACCACCAGCGTGCCGGCCAGGATGACCACGAAGCTGGTGACGATGTTGACCAGGATGCTGTCGTTGGCGTTGAAGTGCATGAGTGCCTTGCCTGTTGTCCTGCATGCCCGCCTCCACCGCTCAGACTGTCGCAACCGGTGCCGCAGGCGTGAATACCCACGGCGATTCTATCCACTTGCCAGTGTGCGGTGCGACCCAATGCGAACAAAAGTCGGCGCTGTCCGGTTCCGCTGTCGGCGTTTTTCTGTCATTTGCTGCACCTGCACGCCAGATCCTGGACAAAATCCGGGGCCCGGTGGCGCCAGGGCAGGCACGCGCCGGAGCGCGCGCGCAGCGTGGATCAGCGGATGGCCGGTGGCCGGTGGCCGGTCCCGGCTCAGGAAGCAGGGGCGGATGACGCCTGCCATCCGAGTCCCAGCGATTTCTGCAGCGACACATAATCCTTGAGCAGATCGGCATCGCCGGAGATGCGATTCTGCTGGGCCACCACGCGCGTGCGCTCCACGTCGAGCCATTCGAGCATGCTCGCGGTGCCGGCACGGTAGCGCTGCTGTTGCAGCGTGGAGGCACGGTCCGCCGACGCTTCCACACGGCGCAGCACCACCACGTGCTCGCGCTGGTGACCGTAGCGCGACAGCGAGACGTCCGCGTCGCGCAGTGCCTTCAGCACGGTGCTGCGGTAGTTGGCATCGGCTTCGTCGCGGCCGCCCTCGGCGCTATCCACCCCGGCCGCCACCCGGCCGAAGTCGAGGATGTTCCACTGCAAGCGCGGCAGCGTCAGCCACGTGCCGTTGTCCTTGCGAGCCAGGTGACCGGGGTCCATCGCACTGAAGCCCAGTGAGCCAAGCAGCGAGAGCTTCGGGAACCAGTCCGCCTTGCGCACGCCGATCTGCGCCGTGCTGGATGCCAGGCGGCGTTCGGCGGCACGAATGTCGGGACGCGACTTGAGCATGGCGGCAGGATCGCCCACCGCCACGGTTTCCGGGACATTGGGCAAGGGTCTCGCGTCCGCCAGTTCGGTGTCGAGCGCGCCCGGCGCGCGGCCGGTCAGCAGCGCCAACTGATCGAACGATTCGACGATGCCGGCCTGCACCGGCGACATCTGCGCGCGCGTGTTGTCGAGCTGCGTGAGCAGGCGCTCCACTTCGAGCTGCGACGCCACGCCGCGCGCGCGGCGTTGCTGCGTGAGATCGAGCATGTCGGCCTCCAGCTTTTCCGACGCCTGCAGATGGGCAAGGCTGGCCTGCTGTTCGCGCAGCGTGATATACGTCTGCGCCACCTCGGCGGCCAGTTGCACATGCGCGTCGGCCAGCTGTGCCGACGCCGCATCGGCTTCGGCCGACGCCGCTTCAATCGAGCGGCGCGTACCGCCAAACAGGTCGATCTCCCAGCTTGCATCGAAACTGGCGATATAGAGCGACAGCGGCCCGCGGCCGCCGCCCGACGACCCCTGCCCCGACAGCGCGGACAGGTCCGGCGAACGTGTGCGCAGCATGGCCGCATCGAAACCGACCTTCGGCAGCAGATTGGCCTTGTTGCTATCTAGGCCGGCACGGGCCTGCCGGACCCGCGCACGCGCGGCATCGATGTCCGGACTGTCCTTGAGCGCGGTTTCGATCAAAGCATCGAGTTGGGTATCGCCGAGCGCGTGCCACCAGTCGGCCGCGCGCGGTGCGCTGTGGTCGGCCTCGGCGGGCGCATGCGGAAAGCGGCCGGCATCGATGGCATTGGCGGCCACCTGCGGCGCGGTGCGATAGTCGGGGCCTACGGTGCAACCGGCGGCGAACAGCGCGGCGGCGAGCACCAGCAGGCGTGGCAGCGTGGCGTGTGAGGAGGCAAACATGATCAATGACCGGAAGATACGGGCGCACCTGGGCGGGGCGGCTTGAGCAGCAGTGCCAGCGGCACGCAGCACAGCAGCGCAATGCCAAGCGCGTAGAAGGTTTCGGAGAACGTCATCACGGCCGCCTGCCGCGCGATCTCGCCACTGAGCTGGGCGACCGCCTGCAACTGGGCATGCGCGTAGTCGCCGCCCTGTGCCACGAACCCCGCGATGCTCGACGTCATGTGTTCCTGGCCCAGCGCGCTATTGGCGGTGACCGATTCTCGAATCACCGAGTCGTGATAAGCATTGCGGCGATCGATCAGCGTGCCCAGCAACGCCAGGCCAATCGATCCGCCAAGGTTTCGCGCCATGTTGTAGAGGCCGGCGGCATCGCCCGCCTCGTGCGTGGCCACGGCGGCCATCGACGCCTGGTTCAGCGGCATCATCGCCAGGATCTGGCCAAACCCGCGCAGGATCTGCGAAACGGTGAAGTCGTGCCCGACGCTATTCACAGTCAGGCTGATGTCGAGCATGCAACTGGCGAAGAAGCACACCAGCCCGGTGATGACGAGCCAGCGGCTGTCGAACTTGCCCAGCATGCGCGGCAGAACCGGCATCAGCAGGAACGCCGGCAGTCCGGAAAGCAGCATGATGCCGCCGGCCTGCTCGGCGTTGTAGCCGGCGATCAGCGACAGGAACTGTGGCAGCAGGTACGACACGCCGTACAGGCCCGCGCCCACTGTCGTCACGATCAGGATCACGCTCGCATAGTTCTTGTTCAGCAGCAGCCGCAGCCGCACGATGGGCTGCCTGGCCGTGAACTGGCTCACCAGCATCAGCGTCAGCCCGATTGCCGAAAGCGCCGACAGATAGACGATGAACTGCGACTCGAACCATTGCTCGCGCTGTCCTTCCTCAAGCACGACGGTCAGCGAACTGAGGCCGATGGTCAGGCCGACGATGCCAAGCCAGTCCGCCTTGAAGAACGCCTCCACGTCGGCGCGCTCGGCCTTCAGCCCGAAGTAGAGCAGCGGCACCAGCACGGCCGTGATCGGCACGTTCAGGAAGAAGCACCAGCGCCAGTTGATGTTCTCCGCCAGCCAGCCGCCTACCACCGGCCCGAGCAGCGGCCCCAGCAGCACGATCAGGCCGAACATTGACATACCGATCGGCATCTGGTGCCGTGGCAGACGAGTCCGCACGATGGTCTGCGCGGTCGGGATCATCGCGCCGCCTGCGAGCCCCTGCCCGATCCGGCCGATCACCATTTGCGGCAGGCTATGCGACATCCCGCACAGCATCGAGAAGGCTGTGAACAGCAGCGCATTCCACATCAGAAAGCGCCGCAGGCCGAAGACGCGCGTGAGCCATGCGGTCAGCGGAATGATCACGATCTCGGCCATCAGATAGCCCGTGGACACCCATGTGCCCTCGGTGCCTGCCGCTCCGATCTGGCCCTGGATCTGCGGGAGCGCGGAGTTCGTGATCGAGATATCGAGCGTGGCCAGCAGCGCGCCGAGCGAGCCGGCGGCCACGGCGATCCAGTCGGCCGCCGACGCATTCGGTTGCTGCGGTGCCGCGGGCGCCGGTGGTAGCTGACCGGTAGCCGCGGCTTCAGCCATGACTGGCTCCGCTGGCCGGCGTCTGCGCCGTGGCCGGTTGCAGGTCGCGTGTATCGACGTCGACCACTACGGACAGGCCCGGCACCAGCACCGGGCGCGCGTCGTTCGGCACATCCACGTGAATGCGCACCGGCACGCGCTGGACGATCTTGGTGAAATTGCCCGTGGCGTTTTGCGCGGGCAGCAGCGCGAACTGCGATCCCGTGCCCGGCGAAAGACTTTCGATCACGCCATGCAGCGGCTCGCCCGACAGCGCATCGACGTGCAGCGTCACGGGCTGGCCCGGGCGCATGCGGCCCACCTGCGTTTCCTTGAAGTTGGCAGTGAGATAGAGGTCCTGCACCGGCACCACGGTCAGAAGCCGTGTGCCCGGCTGGGCGAACTGGCCCACGCGCACGCCCTTGTCGGCCACCCGTCCGGCCGTGGTGGCGCGCACCACCGTGTCTTCCAGGTCCAGCTTCGCCTTGCGCGCGCTGGCTTCGGCCACTTCCAGCTGGGCGCTTGCCTGCTGCAGGCGCGTTTGCAGCGTCACGGTCTGGCTTTGCTCGACCTTGAGCGCCGCTTCATTGGCGGCCAGCGTGGTCGACGCGCGGGTCTGCGCGTTGCGCAGTTCGGCGGTCCGTTCTTCCGTCTCCGCGCCGGACTTGACCAGCGGCGCGTAGCGCTCCACCTGCGAAGCGGCGTAGCGCGCATTGGCGCGGGCGCCATCCACTTCGGCCGCCGCCTGGGCGATCCTCGCCTTCTGCTGCTGAAGGTCGGCATCGGCACGCGCCACATCGGCCCGGCGCGACGCCACATTGGCCTGCGCCTCGTCGAACGCTGCCTGGTACTGGCGACTATCAAGCCGCACCAGTTGCTGCCCCGCCGCCACCTGCTGGTTGTCGCGGACGTAGACCTCGGCCACGTAGCCATTGACCTTCGGGGCGACGGTCACGCTGTCGGCCTGGATATAGGCGTCGTCGGTGCTTTCGATAAAGCGGCCATATAGCCACCAGCGCACACCGATGACGACGGCGACGAGCGCCAGCACGACACCGATACCGAGCAGGATCGAGCGGCGACGCGAGGCACGGCTGACGGGCGTGGACTGGGGAGCGGCGCCGGCGGGCGCGGCTGGTGCGGCGGAATTGGGGGCGGACATGATGAGAGAGGCGCTGGAGTCGGGAGAGCCGCGCAATTATTCCACTCGGAATAAATCTGTCAACTGATATATTTCAGCCTGTACACGACAGGGGAGAAGCGGCGACATGGCGCGACACAGGCCTGCGGCCGAAGGTGGCTACCAGCGTGGGGAGGAAACCCGCGCACGCATTATCGAAGCAGCGATGAGGTTGTTTGCCGCGCATGGCTTCGACGGCGCATCGACGCGCGACATTGCCCGCGAAGCCAGCGTCAACGCGCCGGCGCTGCAGTACTACTTCGATAACAAGGAAGGCGTCTATCTGGCCTGCATCGACTATTTCGTCGAGCGCGCCTGGGCCATGCTGCAGGACGTGGTGGCCAGCACCGAAACGCTGCTGGCACGCGCCGACGTGACGGATGCTGAACTCGTCGACGGATACCTGGCGCTGCAGGCGCGCTTTGCCAATTTTCTCTACGAGTGCCCCGAGACCCATCACTGGCGCCAGTTCATGGCGCGCGAGCGCGCGGGCCTGGGCCCGCCCACGGCATTCGAGCGGATTGACGCGGGCATCAACCGGCGTCTGTTCGCGCTGACTTCCACACTGATCGGCCGGCTGACGGGGAAGCCGGCGTCCGATGAGACCACGCGCATCCGTACCGTGGCCATCGACAGCCAGATTGCCGCCTTCAAGATCATGCGGCGCCACGTGTTGCGCGCCCTGCAATGGGATGGCTACGGCGAGACGGAGACCCTCCGTGTGCAGGAAGTGCTACAGGAAAACACGCGAATCCTTCTGCTTGGGCTGGTTGCCTTACGCGATCAGCGGCAATCCAACGAGTAGAGTAAACACTCTAATCGGTTCACTGACAACGATAGTTATCGGTACTTTATCGTTGTAATTCAATGATATAGGCCGACTCACCCGCGTCGGCTCGACCAGGCTCATACCCCAATTTTGGCGCTTATACGATTGTGCTTTGCAAAAAGTCCTTGCTTGTCTATCTAGTAGTAGATAATATTCGGGTCATGGACGACGGATGCAGCAAACAGCAAAGACGCCGCAGACACCGTCCAAGCAATACCGAGCAGTGAATCAGTACCGGAGGCGGTTCTTTTTTTAGCGCAGCAAATCTACCTACCAGTAGATAGCAGCAAGAAAAAAGACCCCCGACATGCAGCAGATACCCGGCCCCGCGACACCACAACGTTATCGCCCGGCCACTTTGCCAGGAGAGCAAATCATGAACGCCAAGACCATCCTTTCCGCCGCCGCCCTCGCAGCCGCTTTCGTGACCGGCGCCGTACAAGCCGCCCCCGCCGCGCAAAAGGCCGGCGAAGTCTACGGCTACAGCTACCGCGTGCAAGACCAGCGCAACGCATTCACCGACGGTGCACGCCAAGGCAATTTCGACCCGTTCACTGAAGGCGCACGTGTTGGCAAGGCTGACCCGTTCACCGACGGCGCGAAGGTAGGCAAGGCCGATCCGTACACCGACGGTGCACGCATCGTGGCCGGCCTGGACCAAGTCGGTGTATCGGCAAGCCCGGCTCGCAAGGTTGACCCGTACTACGACGGCGCCCGCAGCGTGAACGACCCGCGAAGCCCGTACTACGACGGTGCCCGCACCCGCGACATCTATACCGACGGCGCCAACGCCTGAGTCCCGCCGGATGCTGGCGGTCCAAACGCAGTAACCGGAGTCCAAACGGGCTCCGGACCCTCTCCACGGAGCCCATCATGACTTTCCGGAACAGCGCCCTGATCCTGGGCGGATGGCTGGCACTCAGTGCCGCCAGCGGAGCCGCGGCAGCCCTCGTCGCCACGGCACTGCCCGTCTGAAAGCCCCAAGGCCGCCATTACTGGCGGCCTTGGGCTTTTTTGCGTTAACCATCCCTTCGCTCGTCAACCGGGCACATCGTTCGGCAGCACATTGGCGCCATCGGCGCGCAGTGCTTCGCTGGCCTCCGCTTCGTCACGCGCGACGAAGTCTCGCCTCCCCCGTTTTGTATCCGTTCCCTCACACCCGCCGCATTTACAGAGCGCAACCCGCCGTATAGTCTGGCCTTCTACGCGTCTTTCCTTCCCGTCGATGGACGACACTCCGGTCAACTATCTGATTTCCGTCGGTCTCACTGCCACGTTGACCGTGCTGGCCGTGGGCATCCACTACGAGGCCCTGCGGCTGATCTCGGAATTCCACCCGAAACGGCTCAGCGGCAAGCTCAATATCGGCGCGGTCATCGTGCTGATCATCGTGACCCACTGCGTCGAAGCCATTGTGTTCAGCGTTGGCTACTGGCTTGGCGCCGACGTACTTACCATTGGCAGACTGACCGGCATGCGCGAGCACGGCGCCATCGCCTATATCTATTTCTCGCTCGAAACGTTCACGACGCAAAGCATTGGCGATATCTTCCCGGTTGGGCCATTGCGACTGCTCGCGTCCGTGCAGCCGCTGGTCGGCCTGATCCTGATCGGCTGGTCCACGTCGTTTACGTTCCTGATCATGCGGCGCGACTGGCGCGGCGAAGAGGCGGAGCGGCACGATTAGGGAAAGAGAAAAAGCACCGTATCCCCTGTAATGGCGGGCACCGTCGGCTGACGCCGAAATCGGCGTCCTTCCTACACGGTTGTGGGATTCCGGGAAGTTACGAGCGGCCGGCTTCGGTGAAAAGATAAGTTGCCGTCATCCAGATGGCCAGTTGTCTCGTTAGATGTCGATTCCACCCCGGCCCCCGGGGTAACAAGAAGACCGGAGAGCCAAGTGTCGATCATCCCGGATAGCCAGCCAAGGCTCGTCCCTTTTCCACGTTTGCCACGCATCACTGCCATCGCACCCGCGCTTCGCTGGTTGACCCTGGCGCTGCTGGCCGCCCTTGCCATGCTTGGCACCACCCGCGCCCACGCACAGACGCCCGCGCCGCTGGCGGAGTGGCAGTACTCGGTAGGCGTGCCGCTGGAAAAGCTGTTCGAAGGCGAACCGGAAAAGTGGGAAGTCCGCCTGGGAATTGCCACCAGTGTGCGTCCCTATTACGAAGGCACCACCAACTATTTCATGCTGGCCGGCCCACTGATCGACGTGCGCTACCGCGACCTGGGATTCCTGTCGACGGGCGAAGGCCTGGGCTGGAACATCATCCACACCAACAATCTGCGTGCCGGCATCGCCCTGACGTACGATTTTGGCCGGCGCGAGAAGCATGACCACGACCATCTGGGCGGCCTGGGCAATATCGGCATGGCGCTGGAAACCAAGCTGTTCGCGGAGTACGTGGTTTCGAAGGAATTCCCGCTGGTGGTCCGCGCCAACGTGCGGCGCCAGTTCGGCGGTGCCAACGGTGTGATCGGCGATATCGGCGCCTATATGCCGCTACCGGGCAGCAACGAGAATTTCTTCTGGTTTGCCGGCCCCACGGTGACCTTCGCGGATTCGGCCTACATGAGCCGCTGGTATGGTGTCTCGGCCGAACAGTCGGCACGGTCGGGCCTGGCGCAGCACCGCGCCGGAGGCGGCATCAAGTCTTACGGCGGCGGCATCTCGGCCATGTGGTTCTTCGACAAGCACTGGTTCACCACGGCGGACGTCGGCGTATCGGCCCTGGTGGGCGATGCCCGCAGCAGCCCTGTGACATCGCGCTCGACAAGCTGGACTGGCGATATTTCGATCAACTACCAGTTCTGACCGGGCTGGCCCCGACCCTTCAGGCTTCGGGGCGGCTCAGATAGCCTTCCACCACGCGCCTCAGGCCCGGCAGCTTGCCGGTGAAGAAGTGGCCCGCGCCCGGCAGTACCACCACTGGCAGTTCCTGCGGCCTTGCCCAGTTGAGAATGTTGGCCAGCGGCACGCGCTCGTCGCGCTCTCCGTGGACGACCAGCGTATTGCCGGGCACCGTCGGCGTGTCGTAGGACAGCGTTTCAGACAGCGCGCCCGCCGGCATGCCCGTCAGAATCAGATGCGCGATCGGCTCGCCGGCCGATGTCAGCTGCGCCGCGGCACGCGCCTGGACGAAACCGCCAAACGAAAATCCAGCCAGAGCCAGGGGCAGGGACGGATGGGCGGCGCGCACATGGCGGATCACGGCGAGCACGTCATCGGTCTCGCCATTGCCATCGTCGTACTGGCCTTCGCTCTGTCCCACACCGCGATAGTTGGGCCGCAGCGTCAGGAAACCATGTGCCTGCAGCACGCGCGCGAGCAATTGCGGAATCTTGTGCTCGGCGGTACCGCCCTGGCTGGGGTGCGGATGCGCGACCACCGCGATGCCACGTGGCGTGGCATCGGGGGTATCGACGAGGACTTCAAGCTGGCCGACAGGCCCTGCAACAAACTCGCGTGCGGAGGTGGAGGTCGTGAATGACGATGACATGTAAAGCGGCTACCGGCTGGAACGGGGGACTGCCCGCGGATGCAGGCGTATGGGCGCGCAGCAGCATACCTTCAGCCGGACCCATGCGGCAACATCCACTGCAGCCACCACCCGCGGCCTGCCAGTGGCCACGCATCAATGCGAATGGTCTGCCTTGATCACCGATGCGACTTCCTGACGCCGCACGCTGACCACATCGTCCAACTCCAGCCCTTCCGCCACCACCAGCATTTCCGCACCACGATTGATGGCATAAATCACGCCATACCAAAGATCCGGACCTGCCACGGCGTTCAGGCGAACGCTGAACTCGGTCTCAAGATCCTGGCTATAAACGGTCACCAGGTCGCCGACCTCGGGCATGGCGGCCTCCTCCGCCAGCGGATATTCCCGGGCCGCCACCGTCAGTGGCGTCTGCGCAATGCCGCGCGCAAACCTCGCTTGCATCGTTATCTCCTGCGGGTTGTTTTCCCTGTAAGGATATAAGCACGGCCCGAAAAGGCACGGTAAACGTGCTTTACCGGCAGCCACGGGTTGTGCGGACGCCGCTTTCATCCATCCCCCGTGACGATTCCGCCGCCGCCATATTGACGGGCCGCCGGACGTCCGGGGATTCCGGTTTTCAGGCGCTGTCGTGGCGAGGGTGATGGAAAACACCCCCCTTTCTGGTGCACGCGGCGTAACGTGGCTCTGGCAGAATGCCAAAGCGATGAGCCAACGTTATTCCCCCATGTTCCTGTCGGGCCAGTCCTATAGCGCCCCGCGCTGGCGCTTCACGCGCTGGCTTGCGGAGCCCGGCCGGGACGTGCCGAAGGAAATTCGAGAGGCACTGGTCGGCAGCCTGTTTGGCACGCTATCGATTTTCTTCGGCGGCATTCTCAATACGCTGATGGTGGCGACGATCATCACGCTCCATCTGCGACGCCCAGAATTCGCGGTCTGGCTGGGGCTGGAGATCGTTATCTGCCTGTCCCGCGTGGCCGTGTTGTTTCGCGCGCGCCGTGCCGCGCGCGAGGGGCACCCCACCCCCACCGACTGGCACATGTGCCTGACGCTGGCCTGGGCCGCCAGCGTCGGCCTGGGTTCTTACCTGAGCGTGGTCAGCGGCGACTGGCTCAGCGCGGCCATGTCATGCCTTTCCGGGGCGGCCATGTGTGGCGGCATCTGTTTCCGCAATTACGGCGCGCCACGCATGACGGCGTTGATGATCCTGCTGAGCCTGGGTCCGATCTGCCTGGGCGCGCTGATGGCCGGCGAACCGCTCTTCCTGCTGACGCTGCTGCAATTGCCGGTCTATGTCATCAGCATGACCAGCGCATCGTTCCGCATGAATGCAATGGTGGTGGCCACCATGCGCTCTGAACGCGAGAACGCCCATCGGGCGCGTCACGATTCCCTGACCGGACTGCTGAACCGGTCCAGCCTGCTGGCGGAAATCCGCGAAGCCAGTGCCCAGCGCATGGCCGCGGGCCGTTATCTGACGCTGCTTTATCTGGATCTGGATGGGTTCAAACCCGTCAATGACTCGTTCGGCCACGGTAGCGGCGACGAGTTGCTGGTTCGTGTCGGTGAGCGCCTGCGCGGTACCGTGCCGGGTCGTGGACTGGTCTACCGCATCGGCGGCGACGAATTCGTGATCGTGCTGCGCAATGAAAGCGAACAGAGCGTGCAGGCGCTGGCGCATGATCTGCTGCGCGAAGTGAGCGCGCCCTATGTGTTATCCACCGGCCACCATGCGCGGCTCGGCGTCAGCATCGGCATTGCCCACGTGCGCCCCGAAGGCCTGACCGCCGACGATATCCTGCATCTGGCCGACCGGGCACTGTACCGGGCCAAGGCCCAGGGCAAGGGTCAGTTCCAGTTCGCCACGTCCGACGAATGAACGCCCCCTGCGCCAGACCGTGCCGCATCTGACTCGCGGCGCGGCACATCGCGCTGCGAAATGCGGCTTGACAGGCGGTATTGGCACACGAATAGCGCAATCAGCGCTACCAGCGCGATAGCGGCAATCCCGATCCGATAGGCGATCCACATGATGACGGCACCTTGCTGTTGTCCTGCCTCCAGCCTACGAATTCCGCCGTCCAGACATCGCAAAGATTGGCCACCGCGACGTCAAATTCCTGTCAAAACGCCCCCCAACGCTCGGTGCCACCGGGCAAGAAAATGGCAAAACACTTAATTCAGTAACCTAAAAGTCTGATGGCCTATCGCAGTGATTGATCAATACGATATGACTTGTCGCATTCCATCTGCGATAGTTGGCCCGTCTCCCGCCGATGTCTCTCGCTCTAACGGTGGCAGCCTGCAAGTCAGACCCACAAACGTCCAGGCATGGCCCATGAGGTCTTGCCCCGCTTCAAGGATCCCGCATGAAAAAGCTCACGACCGCTTTCGGCGCGCCTGTCGTCGACAATAACAACATCCAGACTGCCGGCCCGCGTGGCCCGGCCCTTCTGCAGGATGTCTGGTTCCTGGAAAAACTCGCCCACTTCGACCGCGAAGTCATTCCTGAACGCCGCATGCACGCCAAGGGTTCGGGCGCCTATGGCACGTTCACCGTCACGCACGACATCACCAAGTACACCCGCGCGAACCTGTTTTCCCAGATTGGCAAGAAGACCGACCTGTTCCTGCGTTTCTCGTCGGTGGCCGGCGAGCGCGGCGCGGCCGATGCCGAACGCGATATTCGCGGCTTCGCCATGAAGTTCTATACCGAGGAAGGCAACTGGGACCTGGTGGGCAACAACACGCCGGTCTTCTTCCTGCGCGACCCGCTCAAGTTCCCCGACCTGAACCACGCCGTGAAGCGCGATCCGCGCACGGGCATGCGCAGTGCCGAGAACAACTGGGACTTCTGGACGAGCCTGCCCGAGTCGTTCCACCAGGTCACCATCACGATGAGCGAGCGCGGCATTCCGCGTAGCTGGCGCCATATGCACGGCTTCGGCAGCCACACGTACAGCTTCATCAGCAAGGACATGCAGCGCTACTGGGTGAAGTTCCACTTCGTGACCCAGCAGGGCATCCAGAACCTGACCGACGCCGAAGCGGCCGAAGTCACCGGCCGCGACCGCGAATACCATCAGCGCGACCTGTATGAAGCCATCGAGCGTGGCGAATTCCCGCGCTGGAAGCTGTTCGTGCAGATCATGCCCGAGGCCGAAGCCGGCAAGTATCGCCACAATCCGTTCGACCTGACCAAGGTCTGGTCGAAGAAGGACTACCCGCTGATCGAAGTGGGCGTGATGGAGCTGAACCGCAATCCCGAGAACCATTTCGCCGAGGTCGAGCAGGCCGCGTTCGCACCGTCGACGATCGTGCCGGGTATCGGTTTCTCGCCGGACAAGATGCTGCACGGCCGCCTGTTCTCGTATGGCGATGCCGAGCGCTATCGCCTGGGCGTGAATCACCATCTGATTCCGGTGAACTCGCCGAAGGCCGCGCGCTACGTCAACAGCTATCACCGCGATGGTCTTGGCCGTACCGACAACAACGCGGGCGGCACGATCGGCTATGAGCCGAACACCCGTGGCGAATGGTCCGAGCAGCCGGATTTCCGTGAGCCGCCGCTGTCGGTGGAAGGCGCGGCCGATCATTGGAACCACCGTGTCGACGACGACTACTTCTCGCAGGCGGGCGACCTGTTCCGCCTGATGTCGCCAGCCCAGCAGCAGACGCTGTTCGACAACACCGCCCGCGCGATCAAGGGTGTGTCGAAGCCCGTCCAGAAACGCCACATCGATCACTGCACGAAGGCCGATCCGGCCTATGGTGCCGGCGTTGCGGCAGCCATCGAAAAGGTCGAAGCAAAGTAAGCCCCGGCAGTGTCGCCCTCTTCCGCCTGCGGGAGAGGGCCGGGGAAAAAGGGCGGGCGAGTCCCACCCTTCCCGCGAATGCAAAACGAGAGCATCAGATGGATCAAACCCAAGCCCCCACCATGACCGCCGACGAAGAGGCCCGCATGATCGCCGCGCTCGGCCAGGTATTCGATCTCGCGCGCAACGGCGATGCGTCGGCGCTGGCGGCACTGATCGAACGCGGCATGCCGCCGAACCTGCGTAATGAAAAGGGCGACAGCCTCGTCATGCTGGCCGCCTATCACGGTCACGCCGACGCGCTGCGCACGCTGCTGCAGGCCGGCGCCTCGCCCGACACGCGCAACGCGGCGGGACAGACGCCGATTGCCGGCGCCGCCTACAAGGGCTACAAGGACATCATCGCCATCCTGCTGGAACACGGCGCGGACGTGGAAGGCGCGTCCCCCGATGGCCGCACCGCGTTGATGGTGGCCGCCATGTTCCAGCGCGCGGAGACCGTCGAACTGCTCAAGGCGCACGGCGCCGATCCCGAAGCGCGCGACGAACGCGGCATGACGGCGGCCGATGCGGCAGCATTCATGGCCGGCCGCGCGGGCCGGCCAGCGCACTGATCCGGCTTGTCCTCCGTCAGCCGCGACCGACGAACGGCATCTTCGTGGCCATCACGGTCATGAACTGCACGTTCGCGTCGAGCGGCAGATTGGCCATGTGCAGGACCGAACTGGCGATGTGCGCCACATCCATCAACGGCTCCGGGCGGATTTCGCCATTGGCCTGCGGCACGCCGCGCGCCATGCGGTTGGCCATGTCGGTCCCCGCATTGCCGATGTCGATCTGACCGCAGGCGATGTCATAAGGCCGGCCATCGAGCGACAGGCTCTTGGTCAGGCCGGTGATGGCGTGCTTGGTTGCGGTATAGGGCACGGTATTCGGTCGCGGCGCATGGGCGGAAATCGAACCATTGTTGATGATCCGTCCGCCGCGCGGGTCCTGCGACTTCATCAGCGCGAACGCGCCGCGCGCGCACAGGAATGCGCCGGTCAGGTTGGTATCGACCACGGCTTTCCACTGCTCGACCGACAGCTCGTCAATACAGACAGCCGGCGCGTTGATGCCGGCATTGTTGAACAGCACGTCCAGGCGACCGAAGTGCTCACGCACTTTCGCATACAGCGCGTCGACCGAATCGGGATTGCTGACATCGCATTGCACGGCCAGTGCGGCCTGCCCCGCGGCCCGGGCCTGTTCCGCCAGCGCCTCCAGGGTTTCGGCGGTACGCCCCGCCAGCACCACCTGGTAACCATCCGCCAATAGCGCTTGCGCCACGGCCTTGCCGATTCCCCGGGCTGCGCCGGTAACCAGTGCAACCTTTGCCTGCTTTGTCATCCCTTGTCTCCTGTCGGTGAGTCCAGCCTAGATGAGGCAGTCATCGTACATCACCTGACAGCGGCCGAGCTTTCAGCGCGCTTGCAACAACTGGCCCAGCGGGAGTGCGGTTCTAAAGATATAACAATAATGCATTTGGTCCGACAACAAGGTTGTCGTACATTCCGGCTGACTGGGCGAGAGCTGGGAGGCTCTCGCCTTCCTGTTTACAAGCGCTCTCAAAAATACAAATGTCAGTCGATCTCGCCCTGTCGCCAGCCGGCGCACAAGAGGCTGCCCAGACGGCCGCGCCGTCCAAGGCCGTCATCCGTTCCGCCGCCGACGTGGCGCGGCTCGTCAACGAAGGCGGAGCCTCCGTCAGCAATGCCCGCATCGTGGTGGCGATTGCGCTGGGCGGCATCTTCCTGGATGCCTATGACCTGGGCGCGCTCGCCTTCGGCCTGAAGGACGTGACCAAGGAATTTGGCCTGAGTCCGGCGGGCACGGGCATGGTGGCATCGGCCATCACGTTCGGTGCGATTGTCGGCGCCTTCCTGGGCGGCTATTTCACCGATCGCATCGGCCGGTACCGCGTCTTCATGGCCGATATGCTCTGCTTCGTGATCGCCGCCATTGCCTGTGCGCTGGCGCCGAACGAGTACGTGCTGGCTGGCGCCCGCTTTGTGATGGGACTGGGCGTCGGCATCGACCTGCCGGTGGCAATGGCATTCCTGGCCGAGTTTTCCAAGCTCAAGGGGCACGGCAACAAGGCCGCGCGCGTGGCGATGTGGTGCCCCACCTGGTATGCGGCGATCTGTGTGTCCTACCTGTTGGTGCTGGGGTGCTACTCGATCCTGCCCGAATCGCACAGCGGCCTGCTCTGGCGCATCATCCTCGGCTTTGGCGCGGTGCCCGCGCTGATCATCATCGCCGTGCGCAGTCGCTATATGAGTGAGTCGCCGGTGTGGGCCGCCAATCAGGGCGACCTCCAGGGCGCCGCGAAAATCCTGCGCACGTCGTACGGCATCGACGCCGTCGTGGCACCGGACGCCGTCGTGGAACCGCCCAAGCGCCCTGCCTCGTGGCGCAACTATGGCCTGCTGCTCAAGGGCGTCTACGCACGCCGTACCGCGCTGGCCACGATCATGTCGATTGCCTCATCGTTCGCCTACAACGCGGTGGCGTTCGGCCTGCCCGTGATCATCGCCAGCTTCCTGGCGCAGACCATGCTGACGACGATTCTCGTGTCGCTGGCGCTGAACCTGCTGTTTGCCTTCGTCGGCGGCCTGATCGGCGTGCATCTGGTACCGAAGACCGGCGCCTGGAAGCTGACCGTCACCGGCTATGCGTTCCAGCTCGCCGCGCTAATTGGCCTGGCGCTGGTGGGCAAACCCGCCGGCGCGGCGCAGGTGGTCATCGCCATTTCGTTCCTGGCGCTGTTCCTGCTGGGCCAGGGTTTCGGCCCCGGCGCGCACACGATGACCTATGCGTCGCTGAGCTATCCCACCTCGCTGCGCGGCGTGGGCGTCGGCTTCAACCAGACGCTGATGCGCGGCAGCTCCACGGCCTCGCTGTTCCTGTTCCCCGTGCTGGCCGCCGCGCTCTCGACCAAGGTGTTCTGGGTGATCGCGCTGGCGCCGCTGGCCGGCCTGCTGGCCCTGCTGGTGATCCGCTGGGAACCGGCCAACTACGACGTGGACGCCGAGGACTTCCAGTCCTGACATCCACCCACTTCAGCGGGCGGCGGCCTCCACGGCCTCGGCCCGCTCCGCCACGATGCGCAGGCGGTCAAAGTTCATGTTGGCCCCCGACGTGATCGCCACCAGCGACTGCTGCGCACCGTGCGGCAGTCGCCCCGCATACTGCTTCAGACCCGCCACCGCCAGCGCTCCGGCTGGTTCCACCAGGCTGCGTGTGTCCTGAAAAATGTCTTTGATGGCCGCGCACAGGTCGTCGGTGTTCACGGTCAGCACGCCATCCAGCAGATGACGGCATAGCCGGAACGTCTCTTCCCCCACGCGCTTGACCGCCGTGCCATCCGAGAACAATCCCACCGATTCCAGCGTCACACGCTCCCCGGCCGCCAGCGAGCGCGCCATCGCGCAAGAATCCTCGGTCTGGACGCCAAACACCTGTACCTCGGGCCGCACCGCCTTGATATAGGACGCCACCCCTGCTGCCAGACTGCCGCCACCGATCGGCACGAACACCGCGTCCAGCGCCCCGCGATGCTGGCGCAGGATTTCCATGCCCACCGTACCTTGCCCGGCAATCACGTCCGGATCGTCGAAGGCGGGGATGAAGGTCAGCGCCTGGGCATGCTGCAGCAGCATCGCATGGTCATAGGCATCGGAATAGGATTCGCCGGCCTGCACCACCTCGACCATGTCGCCCCCGTGGGCACGCACGGCATCGACCTTGACCTGCGGTGCAGTCAGCGGCACCACGATGATGGCGCGCACGCCAAGCCGCGCCGCCGACAGCGCCACGCCCTGGGCATGATTGCCGGCCGACGCGGTGATCACGCCACGCTGCAGCGCGTCGGCGGACAGGTTGGCCATCTTGTTGTACGCGCCGCGCACCTTGAACGAGAACACGGGCTGATGATCTTCGCGCTTGAGCCAGACGCGGTGGCCCAGGCGGGCGGACAGGGCCGGGGCCGGGTCGAGCGAGGTTTCGCGGGCCACATCGTAGACCCGCGCCGTCAGAATCCGCCTCAGGTAGTCATCTGCGTCGATCGCATCGGCTTCCGCATGCAGAATCGGGGCGGGCGCCACGGTGGCAGTGAACTGGGCTGTGGATAACGGCATGGGACGCTCCTGTCTGAGTTGGGGTTTTCCCAGGAGGCGGCCACAAAAAAACCCGCCTCGTTGGGCGGGTTTTTGATGTCTGTTTCGGACGCGCGCTAACCCACCATTCGAGGAATGGTGCGAATAATCGCGATGGTTTGCAGGCCGAAACAGGACATGGCAGCGAGTGTCACGGATTTCCGCATGCTAGTCAATCCCGGCAGTGCTCTGCCCCGTGGTGGCCAATGCAGCCTGTTGCAGCCGCGCCGATTCCCGCAATCCGTTGGCCCATGCGGTGCTCAGCCGCACCCAAGGTCGTATTAGAATCGGCGCTGTCGCGCCAAACGTCCCTGTCGGAGCCGTGATCATGTTCCGTGACTTGGTTTGCTGCGGACTGCTTTATCTCACGGGTTTCCGGCGCTTCAGTTTCACAGAATTCCACCGATATCTGTCCTGCGTCCACAGGACTTCGGGCATAACAGATACATGACCGCGCTTGCATTCGATGTAGCTCTGGCACCCGAGCCTGCCGAACGCCGGCCGGCAGGTGCCACCCCTGCCGGGGGCGAGGCCTGGGCGTTGCTGGAGGCTTCCGGCGCGCTGGCCATGCGGGTCGACGTTCAGGGCCGCATCCTCGAAGCCACGGACACCACTGCCGATCTACTGGTCTATCCGCTCGACTATCTGCTGCGCACTTCCGTGCTCGATGTGATCGCGCTGGAATCGCGCGACCTGGTCGCGCGCATGCTGCAGGAATGCGTACTCGACCATGCCCCGCGCCGCGAGCGCGCGCGCGTGGCTGGCGGTATTGGCGGCCCCCGCTGGTTCGACCTGCGCGTGAGCCATCACCGCGCCGCCGGCGGCGCCGCAAGCCTGCTGCTGTTCGGCCACGACATCACGGACTGGGTCGAGTCCGAGCGCCAGCTGACCGAGCGTGCCTTCCTGGATCCGCTGACGGGCGTGGGCAACCGCGCCTATATCCGCAAGCGCATCGAGGAATACACGTCCGGCCCGATGGCCAGCCAGCCGTTTGCGCTGGCGCTGATGGACCTGGACGGATTCAAGAACGTCAACGATTCCCTTGGCCATGAGTACGGCGACGCGCTGCTCAAGGAAGTGGGCGCGCGACTGCAGGACACCGTGCGCACCCACCATAGCGTGGCGCGCCTGGGCGGCGACGAATTCGTGCTGATGCTGGACGGCCTGGAATCCGAGGCCGAGGCAGTGCGCATCCTTGAGCGCGTCATTCACGTCTGCCGTCAACCGTTCCTGCTGGGCGGGTGCCACGTGCGCATCACCACCAGCATTGGCCTGGCATTCTCGACCGAGGGAACGCAGTCCGAATCGCAATGGCTGCGTCGCGCCGACCTGGCCATGTACGAGGCCAAGGCACTGGGCAAGAACCGCTACTGCATCTATTCGCCGGAACTCGACCGCCGGCTCGACGAGCAGTTCCGGATCGAGCAGAGCATGTTCGAGGCGGTACAGAGCGGCGAATTCCTGCTGCACTATCAGCCGATCGTCTGGCCCGGCTCGGGCGAGATCTGCGCGGTGGAAGCACTGATGCGCTGGGAGCATGCCGGGCAGGAAATCCGTCCCGACGTCTTTATCCCGGTGGCCGAGAAAAACGGACTGATCAAACATCTGGGCGCCTGGGCGCTGCGCTGCGCCTGCGCGCAGCTGGCCGCCTGGGACGCGCAGGGCATCCACGTTGGCCATATGTCGGTCAATGTGTCGGCCGTGCAGTTCCTGCACCCCAACTTCTACGACAGCGTGCGCGGCGCAATCCAGGACGCCGGCATCGGCGCGGACCGCCTGGTGCTGGAAATCACCGAAAGCGCGCTGATGACCGACCCGAAGGCCGCGGAGCGTCTGCTGCTGTCGCTGCGCGCGCTCGGCATCCGCTTTGCCGTGGACGATTTCGGCACGGGATATTCGAGCTTGTCCTACCTGCGGCGCTTCCCGCTATCCGCGCTGAAGGTGGATCGCAGCTTCGTGGCCGACATGATCGACTCCCCGCACGCGCGCACGATCGTGTCCGCCGTGCTGTCGCTGGCACGCGAACTGGGCCTGGTGGCCATCGCTGAAGGCGTGGAGACCGATGCGCAAGGCACGCTGCTGGCCGCGCAGGGATGCGACCTCGTACAGGGCTGGCGCTATGCGCGCGCACTGAGCCCGTCAGACTTCGAGAACGCGGTGCTCGACGGCAAGCTCATCATGGGCCACGGCGAAGTGTTCACGCAGCGGGTGGGCGCCTGATGTCCAATACAGACTTCTTCGAGACCCTGTGGGCTCGGATGGCCCAGCAGGGAGACTTTCCCACGCTGCAGTATTGCGTCGACAACATCTTCAAGACGCTCAACGCCGACCTGACCGTCGGCGAAATGGCCACGAGCGTACTGTCCGACTTCAGCCTGTCCCAGAAAGTGATCCGGCTGGCCAACTCGGCGATGTACCGGTCTTTCGGCGGTGAAGTCACCACGGTTTCGCGCGCCATCCTCGTACTGGGCGTGGAGGCCATCAGCCACCTGACGCTCGGCATCCAGCTGCTCGATTATTTTCACGGCGTGGCCCCAAAGCGCCCGCAGGCCCTGAAGGCGCTGCAGCGCGCGCTGGTGGCCGGCGAAATCACACGCGCGCTGACTCAGGCACGCGGCATCAACGAAGGCGAGGAAGCGGTCGTCTGCACGCTGATGCACCACATGAGCCGCCTTCTGCTGGTGTTCTACTTCCCCGAGGAATGGGAGCGCGTGGAAGCGATGTGCGCCGCGCATCCGATGACCGAGGACGAAGCCGCCAAGGAAGTGCTCGGGGTTTCGCTGGAAGACATTGCCGAGGCAGCAGCGCGCAAATGGCGCCTGCCCGGCCTGATCGCCCACGCGATGAAGCCGCGCACGCTTTCCAGCGACACCGTGCTGGAGACGCATTCGGACTGGCTGTCCGCGATCGCCCACGTTTCGGCGGAGGCCGCGGTCACGATGGTGCGCGAAGGCACCGAGGCATCCGTGGAGGCGCTGCTGACCACGCACGCCAAGATGCTGGGCCTCAACCCCAGCGACGTCAGCGTTGCCGTGCGCCAGGCCGAAGCGCTCAACACGTCGATTTCCGCATCGGAAGCACCCGCCCCGGTGGACGGCGCCGCGCCGCATCCGCAACCGGTGAACGTGCTGGAGCGGCTGCGGCAGGGGCTGGCCGAGGTGCGGCGCGAAGGCGCGAGCCTGACCGTTTCGCAATTGGCGCCGATGGTGCTGGAAACCAGCATGCGCGCACTCGATTTCTCGCGCTGCTTCCTGATGATGCTGAATCCGACGACGCGCCGGTTCCACGCGCGCCTGGGCTTTGGCGAAGGCATGCGCGAAGCGTTGCCCTCGCTGTCATTCGAAGAAGGCTTCGTGCCCGATGTGTTCCACTTCGCCGGCTTGTCCGCGCGGCCGTTGCTGGTCGAGGATACGTTCGACGCGGAAGTGGCGCACCGCATGCCGCGCTGGTATCGCGACGCGATGCCCGACGCGCGCACCGTGCTGCTGGCACCGGTAAAGATCCGCAACCGCTGCATCGCCATGATCTATGGCGACTGGGGCAGCGCACGCATGCCGGTGGTGATCGGTGAAGCCGAACTCGAAGCCATCGATGCGCTGACCAGCGAGATTGCGGCGGGCGTCATGCGCGCGGCACCGGCAAGCCGCTAGGCACCGGCATCGACGTTCATCGGCTCATCTCCGTGGCATTGACTTCGGGATACTGGGCCAGCGGCACGAACTCTCCGGTCCTGCCGTCCAGCGCATCGATCGCGCCAGTGCCGATGTCATAGAACCAGCCATGCAGCGCGACGCGGTGTTCCGCCAGCGCCTGGGCCACGCACGGATGCGTGCGCAGATGCGCGAGTTGTTCGATCACGTTCTGGCGCACCATATCGTCCACGCGCTCGCGGTCCGACGCATGTGGACGCGCCAGGCTGATCTTTCGGGCACCGGCGGCGTGCTCAAGCCATTCCGCAACCGAAGGCATATGGTCCAGGCACTGGCACATGGCCACCGCCGTCATCGCGCCGCAGTTCGAATGGCCGCAGATCACGATGTCGCGCACCTTGAGGCCAGCTACCGCGTATTCGACACTGGCCGACACCCCGCCCGGTTGCACCGCAAAGGCCGGCACGATATTGCCCGCATTGCGGATGACGAACAGCTTGCCCGGTTCGCTCTGCGTCAACAGCGCCGGTTCCACGCGGCTATCGGAACAGGCGATGAACAGCGTGCTCGGACTCTGTTGCGTAGCCAGTTCCTGGAACAGCGTGGAGAGTTTCGGAAACTCTTCGCGCTGGAATTTCAGAATGCCTTGAATCAGATCCTTCACGGTAATCCCCCCATTTGAACCGATAGCATGTCGAACCTCGCGCCATTGGTCAAAGACGGGATTATTATGCTGAGCATTGGCAATACCAATAGCTGACCGATCATGCTGCTGCGCCACGTTCGATACTTCCTGGCCGTTGCCGACGCCGGCAATTTCACACGTGCCGCCGAGGCGCTGCACGTTTCGCAACCAACGCTGTCGCAACAGATCCGCCAGCTAGAGGATTCGCTTGGCGCACCGCTTTTCGACCGCAGCGGCCGCACCGTGCGGCTGACCGATGCGGGCCAGGCCTACTACGGACATGCGCGGCGCGCATTGCAGGACCTGGAGGCCGGCCAGCGCGCCATTCACGACGTTGGTGAACTGACGCGCGGCAACCTGCGGCTGGCCATGACGCCGACTTTCACGCCATATCTGGTAGCGCCGCTGATCGTGGCGTTCAATCTGAAGTATCCGAACATCACATTGAGCTTGCGCGAAATGCCGCAGGAGCGCGTGGAGCCGATGCTGGCCAACGACGACATCGACATCGGCATCGCCTTCGACGACATTCACCTGCCTGACCTGGAGGCCACGCCGCTGATCGAGGAACCCCTCGCTTACATGGTGGGCGCCACGCACGCGCTGGCCCGGCGCCGTACCGCGCTGGGCGCGGCGTCACTGGCGGGAGAGTCGATGGCGATGCTGACGCGGGAGTTCGCCACCCGCGGCTATATTGCGCGGTACTTTGGCGCGCTCGGTATCGAGCCACGCATCACGTTCGAAGCCAACTCGGTGAGTGCGGTGCTCGATGCGGTGCGCAGCGGGCGCCATGCCACGGTGCTGCCCGCCGCCATCGCCGCCGGACAGACTGACCTGCGCATCCTGAAACTGGAACGGCCGCTGCCGCCACGGCACGCCGCGCTCCTGCAACGAAAAGGCGCGTACCGCACTGCTGCGGCACGCGCCTTCGTGGACTTTGCGCTCAGTGAATTCAAACGTCGTCGGGCGTCCCCAGCGCACGATTGATACGCAGCGCGATCAACGTCCCGACCACGCCGGACAGCAGATAGAGACTCACCGCCACCAGGCCGAACAGCGAGGACAGCCCCAGCGCCACCAGCGGCGCAAACGCGGCCCCGAACAGCCAGCCGAAGTCCGTGGTCAACGCCGCACCCGTATAGCGGAACTTGCTATCGAAATTCGAGGTGACCACGCCGGCGGCCTGCCCATACGACAGCCCCAGCAAGCCAAACCCCACCAGGATGAATGCGTCCTGCCCCGTTGCGCCGCCATCGAGCAGCCACGGCGCCGCCAGGCTGAAGATACCTATCAGTACCGCCATCGTCGCCAGCGTGGTCCGCCGGCCAATGCGGTCCGCGAGCCAGCCCGAGATCAGCGTGCCGATGAACGCAATGGCCGCGCCGATGATCTGTACCGCCAGCACGTCGTTGATCTCCTGCGTCTTGTGCAGGCTGACCCATGACAGCGGGAATACCGTGACCAGATGAAACAGCGCATAGCTGGCCAGCGACGCGAATGCCCCGAGGAAGATGTTGAAGCCTTGCGCGTTCACCATCTGCAGCGTGCTGATCGGCTCAAGCTCGTCTTCTTCCAGCAGCCGCGTGTATTCGTGCGTGACCACCAGCCGCAGCCGCGCGAACAGCGCCACCACGTTGATGGCGAATGCCACGTAGAACGGATAGCGCCAGCCCCAGTCGATGAACTCCTCCGGTGTCAGACTGACATGCAGGAACAGGAACAACGCGCCTGCCACAAGGAACCCAGTCGGCGCGCCCAGCTGCCCCACCATCGCGTACCAGCCGCGCTTTTGCTCGGGCGCGTTCAGGGCCAGCAGCGATGGCAGGCCGTCCCACGAGCCACCAAACGCAATGCCCTGCAGGAAGCGGAACAGCGCCAGCAGATAAATCGCCGTGCTGCCCAGCGATGCATACGAAGGCAGGAATGCAATGCCCACCGTGGCCGTGCCAAGCAGAAACAGCGATGCCGTCAGCTTGACGCCGCGCCCCCAGCGACGCTGCACGCGCATGAACAATCCCGTGCCAAACGGGCGTCCGATAAACGCGAACGAAAAGATCGTGAAGCTGTACAGCAACCCCGCCAGCTCACTGGCGAACGGAAAATAAACCGTGGGAAAGACCAGTACCGAGGCGATACCGTAGGTGAAGAAGTCGAAGTATTCGGAGGCGCGCCCGATCACCACGCCTGTGGCGATCTCGGCAGGTGCCACCTCATGGTGGCCAGGCGCCGGAGGTGCAGTCGGCGACGCGCGATGCTGGTGGGACAGACTTGCCATCGTGGAGTCTCCATCGAGTGCGGAAGGAATGTCGTACTGCACTTAAAGTCCCGCAGTAACAAGAATAGCGCCTAAACTGCCATTGGAAATCGAAAGATTGCGGCGTCAGTCAGCCGTCGACGTTAATCAAACGCCACTTCCAAGACCATGCAACGCTTCGAAGCTGCTGTGCCGACGTTTAAGGTGACGGGAAAGATGCTTTTGCGAAGTGCCGCAATTGCCGTGCTGCTGGGGCTTGCGGGATGTAGCAACGCCGTGCTGTTGTCGCCGTCGGGCGACATGGCCGTGCGGCAACGCGACCTGATCATCATCGCCACCTGCCTGATGCTGCTGATCATCGTGCCGGTGATATGTCTGACACTGCTGTTCGCATGGCGTTATCGGGAAAGCGCGAAAGATGCGCCCTACAACCCCGAGTGGGACCATTCCACGGTGCTGGAACTGGCGATCTGGGCCGCACCGCTGCTGATCATCATCGCGCTGGGCGCCGTCACCTGGGTCAGCACCCACCAGCTCGACCCCTACCGCCCGCTCACCCGCCTTGACGACCGGCGCCCCGTGCCGGCCGAGACCAAACCACTGACCGTGGAGGTCGTGGCGATGGACTGGAAATGGCTGTTCCTCTACCCCGAGCAAGGCATTGCGACGGTCAACGAACTGGCCGCGCCGGTGGATCGCCCCATCGCCTTCAAGATCACTGCCACGTCCGTCATGAACGCCTTCTTTGTCCCGTCGCTGGCCGGCATGGTCTACGCGATGCCGGGCATGGAAACCAAGCTGCATGCGGTGATCAACAAGCCCGGTGTTTTCGATGGCATGTCCGCCAACTACAGCGGCGCGGGCTTCTCGCATATGCGCTTCAAGTTCCACGGCATGTCGAACGAGGAATTCGACCGCTGGGTACAGCAGGCCAAATCGTCGGGCACGCCGCTGTCGAAGGACACGTACATGAAGCTGGCCAAGCCCAGCGAGAGCGAGCCTGTGCAACGCTATGCGAGTGTGGCGCCCGATCTCTACAAGCTGATTCTGAACCGCTGCGTGGAGGGCGGGACCTGCATGGCGGACACGATGGCGCAAAACCGGAATGGCAGCCGTGTTCGCTTCGATCCGTCCGCGGAAATCTGCACCGCGAGCAATACACCGGACGTGGCGCCGGTGTTCGCGCCAGATGCCGCACTCAACGACGGCAGGCGGCTGTTGCGCTGACGCATCGCCCGGATTCATCCCTTCACGTTTTCGATTTCGCCCATCATCATTGGCCAGGATTGGTCAATACAGGCCCAGGTGACAACCATGCCCGAGCGCTCCGAACTCGCCAACATGATCTTTGGCCGCCTGTCGTGGGAGGCCATCCCGCTGCATGAACCGATCCTGATAGCCACCTTCGCCGCGGTGTTGCTCGGTGGCATCGCACTGTTGGCGCTGCTGACCTACTACCGTGTCTGGGGCTATCTCTGGCATGAGTGGTTCACCAGCATCGACCACAAGAAGATCGGCATCATGTACGTCGTGCTGGGCATCGTGATGCTGCTGCGCGGCTTTGCCGACGCGGTCATGATGCGGCTCCAGCAGGCCGTTGCCTTCGGTGACAACCTTGGCTACCTGCCGCCGCACCATTACGACCAGATCTTCACGGCGCATGGCGTGATCATGATCTTCTTCGTGGCCATGCCGCTGGTCACGGGCCTGATGAACTTCGTGGTCCCGCTGCAGATCGGCGCGCGTGACGTGGCGTTCCCCTTCCTCAACAACTTCAGCTTCTGGATGACCACGGGCGGCGCCATCCTGGTGATGATGTCGCTGTTCGTTGGCGAGTTCGCGCGCACGGGCTGGCTGGCCTATCCGCCGCTATCGGGCATCCTGCACAGTCCGGACGTCGGGGTCGACTACTACATATGGGCCTTGCAGGTGGCCGGGGTGGGGACATTGTTATCGGGCATCAACCTGCTCGTCACCATCGTCAAGATGCGCGCGCCCGGCATGACGCTGATGCGCATGCCGATCTTCACGTGGACGTCGCTGTGCACCAACGTGCTGATCATTGCAGCGTTCCCGGTGCTGACCGCCGCGCTGGCGCTGCTGTCGCTGGATCGCTACGTCGGCACCAACTTCTTCACCGCGGACCAGGGCGGCAGCGCCATGCTGTACGTGAACCTGATCTGGATCTGGGGCCACCCGGAGGTCTACATCCTCGTGCTGCCGGTGTTCGGCGTGTTCTCCGAAGTCACCGCCACGTTCAGCCGCAAGCGACTGTTCGGCTACGCGTCGATGGTGTACGCCACGGTGGTGATCACGGTGCTCTCCTACCTGGTCTGGTTGCACCACTTCTTTACGATGGGTTCGGGCGCCAGCGTGAATTCGTTCTTCGGGATCACCACGATGATCATCTCGATCCCGACCGGGGCCAAAATCTTCAACTGGCTGTTCACGATGTACCACGGCAAGATCAAGTTCGAGGTGCCCATGCTCTGGACGGTGGGCTTCATGGTCACGTTCGTGATCGGCGGCATGACCGGCGTGCTGCTGGCGGTGCCGCCAGCGGACTTCTCGCTGCACAACAGCCTGTTCCTGATCGCCCACTTCCACAACGTGATCATCGGCGGCGTGCTGTTCGGGCTGATGGCCGGCATCTCGTACTGGTTCCCTAAGGCGTTCGGCTACCGGCTGGTGTCGTCGTGGGGCAAGGCATCGTTCTGGTTCTGGCTGACCGGCTTCTACTTCGCGTTCATGCCGCTGTACTGGCTGGGCCTGCTCGGCGTCACGCGCCGCATGAACCATTTCGACGACCCATCGCTGCAGATCTGGTTCCAGATCGCCGCGTTCGGTGCCTTCCTGATTGCGCTGGGCATAGCCTGCTTCATCATCCAGCTCGTGGTCAGCTTCCTGCGCCGTGAAGAACTGCGCGATCTCACCGGCGACCCGTGGGACGGCCGCACGCTGGAATGGTCAACCTCGTCACCGCCACCGCAATACAACTTTGCGTTCACCCCCGTGGTGCATGACACCGACGCGTGGTGGCAGATGAAGCAGCACGGCTTCAAGCGGCCGATGGAAGGTTTCATCCCGATTCACATGCCGAAGAACACGGCGGCCGGCATCGTGCTGGCGGGGCTTTCCACAGTGATGGGTTTCGGCCTGATCTGGCACATCTGGTGGCTCGTGGTCGCATGTTTCGCGGCGACGATCATTGCGGCAATCATCCATACCTTCAACTACAAGCGCGACTACTACATTCCGACTGAAGACGTGGTCCGGACCGAAGCGGCGCGCACTCAACTGATGGCTGGCCATGGCTGACACGACCATTCCCCTCCATGCGCACGGTACCGCCGCGGCGGATGACGTACCGCCGGGCGGCTACCAGTTCTATCTGACCGAAGAGCATCACCCCGAGAACGGGACACTGCTCGGGTTCTGGCTCTACCTGATGAGCGACTGCCTGATATTCGCGTGCCTGTTCGCCGCCTATGGCGTGCTGGGGCGCGAGTATGCCGGCGGCCCCACCGGCGCCGAGCTGTTCGAGCTGCCGCTGGTGGCACTGAACACATCGTTCCTGCTGCTGTCGTCGATCACATATGGCTTTGCGATGCTGCAGCTACAGCAGAACCGGGTGGCGGGCACGCAGATCTGGCTGGCCATTACTGGTGTGTTCGGCGCCGCGTTCCTGGCCGTGGAACTGTACGAGTTCGCGCATCTGATCCACGAAGGCGCGGGGCCCACGCGCAGTGCGTTCCTGACATCGTTCTTCGCGCTGGTCGGCACGCACGGGCTGCACGTGACGTTCGGCATGGTCTGGCTGATCGTGCTGATGCTGCAGGTGGGCCGCCACGGCCTGATCACCGCCAACAAGCGCCGGCTGATGTGCCTGTCGATGTTCTGGCACTTTCTGGACGTCGTCTGGATCGGCGTCTTTACCTTTGTCTACCTGATGGGAGCGCTGCCATGAGCGCGCAAGACCACGCGATGAACGGCCACGGGCATGGACACGGCCATGATGGCCATCACGAAGAAGACATCGGACCCCATGCCACGCTGGGCGGCTATCTGACGGGCTTTGTACTGTCGGTGTTCCTGACGGCGGTGCCGTTCTGGCTGGTGATGGGCAAGGTGTTCGACAAGTCGTCGACCACGGCCGTCGTGATCCTGCTGATCGGCGCGGTGCAGATCGTGGTGCACATGATCTACTTCCTGCATATGAACGCCAAGTCGGAGGGCGGCTGGAACATGCTCTCGCTGATGTTCACGCTGACACTGGTGGTCATCACGCTGACAGGATCGCTCTGGGTGATGTTCCACCTGAACAGCAACATGATGCCGCAGATGGAACACACGCGCGAAGCGGCGCAGTCGGGCGGCACGATCGTGCCGCCCAGGACGAAGTAACCGCGCTAAGTCACTACACGAAGTACACGAAGCAACGGGGCGATCAGGCCGCGAGACGGAACGTCGCCACGGCTTCCTTGAGCCGCTGGGCCTGCTCTTCGAGCGAGCCGGCGGCCGCCGCGGCCTGCTCCACCAGCGCGGCGTTCTGCTGCGTTACCGTGTCCATCTGCGTAACGGCCTGGTTGACCTGCTCGATGCCGGCGCTCTGCTCGGCCGACGCCGCGCTGATCTCGCCCATGATGTCGGTCACGCGCTTCACCGCGCCGACAATCTCTTCCATCGTCTGACCTGCCTGCGCCACCAGTTCGGAGCCGCGCTCGACACGCTCGGCGGAATCTCCGATCAGCGACTTGATCTCCTTGGCAGCGGTCGCGCTGCGCTGGGCCAGGCTGCGCACCTCGCCAGCCACCACGGCAAAGCCGCGGCCCTGCTCGCCTGCGCGGGCGGCTTCCACGGCAGCGTTCAGCGCCAGGATGTTGGTCTGGAACGCGATGCCTTCGATCACCGAGATGATGTCGACCACCTTGCGTGACGACGTATTGATCTCTTCCATCGTATTCACGACCTGGCCGACCACTTCGCCACCCTGCGTCGCCACGTCGGACGCATTCACGGCCAGCGCGCTGGCCTGCTTGGCGCTATCGGCGTTCTGACGCACGATGCTGGTCAGTTCTTCCATGCTCGACGCCGTTTCCTGCAGCGACGACGCCTGTTCCTCGGTACGTTGCGACAGGTCGGTATTGCCGGCGGCGATCTGGCTCGTACCCGTGGCGATGGCCTCGGTGCCGTTGCGCACTTCGGTGACGATGCCCAGGATGTTGTCGTTCATCTCGCGCAGCGCTTCGAGCAGCTGGCCGGTTTCGTCGTGACTGTCGACGTCGATGCGGCTGCTCAGGTCGCCAGCGGCCACGGTGCGGGCAAAGCCCACGGCACGATGCAGCGGCCGCGTGATGCCGATGGTCAACCACCAGGCGAAGGCCACGCCAATCGCCAGCGCGATCACGCCCAGCGTGATCAGGCCATTGCGCGCGCTTTCGTAGATGGCGTTGATCTCGACGGCGGTGGCATCGATCGATGCGCGCTGGATGTCGAGCAGTTTCTGGATCTCGCCCAGGTAGGCATCGCCGGCCGGCACGAACTCGGTTTCAAGCACCTTGTTCGCTTCGTCGGTCAGCCCTTCGGCCTTGAGCTTGGTGATCTTGTCGCGCGAATCGTTATACGGATTGCGTACCACCAGGATGCGCTGGAACGCGGCCTTCTCGGCGTCGGACGTCAGCATCGGCTGCATCTTGTCGCGCAGCGCCGCGATGGCGTCGGTGGAGTATTTCGTTTCCTTGGCGAAGAACGTGCCAAGCGTGGGGTCGCTGCTGCGTGCCACGGCCGTGGTACGACGCACGCTGGCATACATCAGCCGGTACCAGTCGCTGACCACACGCTCCTTGGCCAACGGTTCCTGCATCATCGCGTGCGTACGGCCCGCAACTTCCTGCAGACGCAGCACGCCCAGCACGGTCATGAGCGTCGACAACACCATCACCACGCCAAAGCCAATGCCAAGGCGCACACCAATACCAAGATTCTTCATTTCTTCTACCTGATCGATTGGTTCGTGGCAGGCCGGATGTCGCACGCTGCGCCCGGCCGCTCCTCCTGCGTTCGTGCGCACGAAACATGTACGCATGAGCAGACATTGGAAGACCTAACGGCCGCACGTAGAAGAAACTTGAGACAAATATCAGGGAAAACGCGAATTGCGGGCGCAGATTCGCGTTGAAAGCCAACTGTAATGTTGGCGCCTATTTGTGGTGCGTTATCACCGAGGACGGACTGAACCAGTATGGCAATAGCGACAGTGCCACCACGGCAACGGCGGAGAAGAAGATGGCCGAATACGTATTGGCCACGGGCCAGTCGCGCAGGTGGCCCGCGTTGGCGATCAGTCCAAACCCCCACGACGTCAGCGCGGAACCCAGGAACACGAACGTATTGAGCAGGCCCAGCCCGCGGCCGCGCTTGGCCGGCGTAATCAGTGCGCGGCCCTGCGCCATCACCAGCGGATGGAGCATACCGATCGTCGACAGCAGCGCCATCATGCCCACGCCAGACACCACGCCGGTGTCCGGCCAGATTGTCAGCACGATGCCGCCCGTCATCGACAGGCAGGCCCAGGCGCCGATAGTGGTCTTGAGCGTGCTGCGCCGGACCAGTACCGGCAACAGGAACGCCGTGGCAAAGCCCGCCAGGCTCAGCAGCGTCAATGCCACGCCGCGCGTGCCGGCCTGCAGGCCGAATACATCCGCCAGGTACGGCCCGCTCCAGGCGTTGCGAAAGCCCGTGCCGGCCGCCATCGCCACGCATAGTGGAATCAGCGTCCAGAGTGGCCACATGCCCAGCAGCTTTACGCTTTCCGCCAGCATCGCGCCCATCGGCGCCTGCCGCGCCTGCTCATGGCCGCCGTCACGCACATGGCGCCATACGCCATAGCACGCGCCAACCATGCACAACGCGGAAATGGCCAGCGCGGGACGCCAGCCGAAATGCTGCGAGAACCAGCCAAGCGGCGCCGTGGCGCAGAGCGCGCCAATCATGCCCATTGCGTTAGAACGACTCACCACGCGCATGTACTGCCGTTCTGAAAGCTGTTCGGACGCGTAGTGCAGCAGGCCCATGAAGACCGGCGCGCACGCCAGCCCCAGCCCCATCTGCGCCAGCATGGCCACCGCGCCGCTAGGCGCCAGCACAAAGCCGATGGCGGAGGCCGCACCGATGCCAAGCAGCCATGCGGTGGGGCGCCCCACGCCATAGCGGTCGAACGCAATACCAACGGGAATCTGCGCCACCGCGAACGACAGGAAGAAACACGACGACAGTGCGCCGAATCCGGCGGGCGACAGGCCAAAGTCCTGCTGCAGCTCAGGTGCGATAACCGCCAGGCAGCTGCGATAGAACTGACTCAGGATGAACGCGAACGTCAGCAGCGCAATGCCACGCGCGGCCGAATTCTCGTCGATGGATGCGGGGGTGTGCGGACGCCGGTCTGTTGCCGGTTCTGTTGCCGGGGTATTCATTGATACGCGTCGTGGAGTGGCTCGCGGCCTGATTTTGGCGATTATTCTACGCGGCGAAACTCCCCGGATTTCACGTGACGACAATAAAAGCGGTCGATCACCGCGCAGCAGCGCACTCAGGTTCCGCCTGGCGAAACCCGCCGCGCCGCTACTTGTCCGGCGCCAGCGAGCGGCCCAGCTTGCATCCGCGATCCAGAAAATCGCTCGCATGGCCGTTGCTGCCTCTGACCTTGTCCACCGGCTCATCGACCACGACAAACCCGGCCGTGCCGCTGGCGGGCTTCACATAGGCCATGAACACGCCACGGTCGGCGATATCACCGCCCACATCCTGCCGCACCAGGCCGAACGGGTTCACGGATAGCGAGGGCTGGTCCGCCGGAATCAGCATGGCCCGCACCGATTTGCCGTTGAAACTCAGATCACGCCATTGCGTGCCGATATCTCCGTTAGCCAGGAAATCGCGCGCGCGTTCGCTGATGCAATCCAGGTGGATGTGAAGCTGGTCCTGACTGCGCGATGCCCTGGCATTGATCGCCAGGCCGAGCAGCGTGTCCGGCAGCGCGTGCCCGACCGCCTTGCCCACGACATCGCGTGCCTGCCAGCCGAAGGCCCATGCGTTGCGCTGGCCGTCTTTCCATACGCGCGGATCGTCGACGCCCGCCACGGCCTGATCGGGAATGACCAGGTAGTGCGAGGCACCGATCATGTCCTTGTAGAGTACGAAGCCTTGCGTCCGATCGACGATCACGCAATCCGCGTGCGACGGCGTGGGCGGCACCAGGCAGCGCTCCTGCACGTTCTTCCACAGCGAATCGCGCGAGAAACCGCCGACGATGCGTTCGAGCAGGCCAGCGTCGGCGCAGGCAGGCCCCGACGCGGCAAGCGCGAGGCAATACAACAGCCATCGTTTCATGACAGGCAGCCGGCGTACGGTTCAGCGCGCGGTGCGGCCGCCGTAGTAAGTGCCGTTGCGAGGATTCGAAACCATGTAATGGTGGTTGCGGGCCCAGCGTTGGGCAGCAAGGAAGGCATCGGGTTCACGCTGACTCCATGCACTGACCATCAGCGGCGAAGCATCTTCCTCTGTATTGAGGTAGACCGCCGCTCGATGCAGTGGGCCCCGGTCAAGGGATCCGGGAATCGTCGTGGTTCGAATCGTCACGCGCATCAGATCAAATCTTGAAGCCCAGATGCTACAGATTATGCATATCCGGACATGACATGGGAATGACCTGGCAAACCCTGTGTTGCGTATGTGGACAGTTCTTTGCCTATGCTGGTCAGACGGCCGCGCCAGACCGGGCTTTCCGGGTGGATGCGGGTGTTCCCCAGCGTGGCGCGCACGCCACGGATTCATGGTTTAGGAGGCAAGACGATGACGCAATCGTCCACATTGACCCCGGCCCGTGCACTGGCCGAACGCAACCGCGCGCACTTTCCAAATGAAAGCGCCGCGTATCGGCAGGCACGCAATGCGCTGCTGGCCGAGGAAATCGAACTGCGCCGCCGCATCGAACATGTTGCGGAAATGCGCCGCGAACTGCCGGACGGCGGCGAAGTGAAGAAAACTTATCACTTCACTGGCGAAAACGGCCCGGTCACGCTGGCCGACCTGTTCGGCGACAAGGACACGCTGGTGGTCTACAGCTATATGTTCGGCCCGCAACGCGACAAGCCGTGCCCAATGTGCACATCGCTGATGGCGTCGTGGGAGGGCAAGGTTCCCGATATCGAACAGCGCGTGGCACTGGCGATGGTGGCGCGCTCGCCCATCGACCGGCTCAAGGCCGCCAAGGCCGCGCGCGGCTGGACGCAACTGAAGGTCTATGCCGATACCGATGGCGATTTCACGCGCGATTACGTCAGCGCCGAAGACGCCGACATGCCCGCCTATACCGTCTTCAGCAAGCGTGACGGCAAGATCCGGCATTTCTATAGCGTGGAGATGAGCGACAGCATGTCCGATCCCGGCCAGGACCCGCGCAGCGCGCCCGACCCCGATCCGCTCTGGACACTGCTGGACACCACGCCGGAAGGTCGCGGCGGAAACTGGTATCCGAAACTGCAGTACGACTAAGTCGAGTGGCGCCTGTTCCGCGCTCCTCTCCCACAAGCGGCAGAGGGGCGCGCTCCGCCAGCAACGGCAACAGCAAGGGCAGCGGCAGCCACAATGGGTACAATGCGCCGTCCCATCGTCTGCCAATCGCGTCATGCCAAACCCGAACCGGGCCTTCCTGCTCGGCCCGTTGCTCAAGGGCGTTTCCCGTTCCTTCTATCTGACACTGCGCATCCTGCCCGCAGGCATGCGTGATCCGGTAGGGCTTGCCTATCTGCTGGCGCGTGCCGCGGATACGATTGCCGATACCTCGCTGATCCCACCGCAGCAACGGCTCGATCTGCTACTGGCATTGCGCGAGCGCGTCAATAGCGGCAAGGACGGCGACGACAGCAGCGGCACCCTTTCACAACGGCTGGCCGTGGAAGTGGCCAGCCAGCAGATCGACTCCGGCGAGAAGCAGTTGCTCGAATCGATCGGCCCGGCACTGGACGTGCTCGCGCAACTCCAGGCGTCGGATCGCACTGCCGTACAGGGCATCGTCACCACGCTGACGCAAGGCATGGAGTTCGACCTCACGACCTTCCCCGACGAGCGCTCCGGCCAGGTTGCCGCACTGCCCACGCTGGCGGAGCTGGACCGCTACACCTATCTGGTGGCCGGTTGCGTCGGCGAGTTCTGGACCACGATGACCGATGCGCATCTACCCGGCACGCTCAAGGCACCGCTCGACACGATGCTCCGCCGCGGCGTGCGCTTCGGCAAGGGGCTGCAGATGGTCAACGTGCTGCGCGACTGCGGCAAGGATCTGCGCATCGGCCGCTGCTATCTGCCCACCGAAGTGCTCGATCGCCATGAACTGACCGTGCAGCTTCTGCTCGATCCGTCGAACTCGCTGCGTGCACGCCCCATGCTGCACGAGCTGGTCCGTATCGCACTCGATCATTTCCGCGAAGCAACGGCGTATACGTTCGCCCTGCCGCGCACTGCCATCCGTCTGCGCCTGGCCTGCCTGTGGCCAATCCTGATCGGTCTGGAAACGCTGGCGCTGCTTGTGGAAAACGATGCGTGGCTCGATCCCGCGCGCGTGAGCAAGGTGAATCGCAACAGTGTGTATCGCATACTGTGGCGCAGCACGGCGCTTGTGATGTCCGACACCGCACTGCGCAATTGGATGGACAGCATCACCGCCCGCATCGACACAAGCTTGCGTTGAAGCATTCCGCTCCGGCATTTCCCGCCTTTCCGCGCCCTCCGTTTTCTCTTATGATGCCGCCCACCATGCTGGCCAGTGGAGAGGAGACTGCTGGCCGGTGAACTCCGTTCGCGGCCTCACAAGGGCCCGGACGCATGTCTTATATGTCCAGTCAATCTAATACAAAAGAAGGCGCGCACGCGCCCGGGCTGCGCCGCACCCTGCGCGCACGCCATCTCACCATGATCGCCATTGGCGGTTCCATCGGTACGGGCCTGTTCGTGGCGTCGGGCGCCACGATCGCGCAGGCCGGACCCGGCGGCGCGCTGGCGGCCTACATCCTGATCGGCGCGATGGTCTACTTCCTGATGACCAGCCTCGGCGAGCTTGCCGCGTATATGCCGGTCTCGGGATCGTTTGCCACTTACGGCGCCCGTTATGTGGACGAAGGCTTCGGCTTCGCGCTGGGCTGGAACTACTGGTACAACTGGGCAGTGACCATCGCCGTAGAGCTGGCCGCCGCGCAGCTCGTCATGCAGTACTGGTTCCCCGATACGCCGGGCGTGTTGTGGAGCGCCCTGTTCCTTGGGCTGATGTTCGCGCTCAACGCCATCTCGGTGCGCGGCTTCGGCGAGGCCGAATACTGGTGCGCGCTGATCAAGGTGGTCACGGTGATTGCATTCATCGTGATCGGCACGCTGATGATCTTCGGCGTCATGCGCGGCGATTTCGAGCACGTGAATGGCTTTGCCAACCTGACCACCGGCGATGCGCCGTTCGTCGGTGGGCTGCCCGCGCTGATCGGCGTGGCGATGATCGCCGGCTTCTCGTTCCAGGGCACCGAGCTGATTGGCGTGGCCGCCGGAGAATCGGCGGACCCGGCCAAGAACATTCCGCGCGCGGTGCGCCAGGTGTTCTGGCGCATTCTGCTGTTCTACGTACTGGCCATCTTCATCATCGGCATTCTGATTCCGTACACCGATCCGAGCCTGCTCAAGACCGATGTGGAAACCGTGGGCGTGAGCCCGTTCACGCTGGTGTTCCGTCACGCCGGCCTGGCGTTTGCCGCGGGCGTGATGAATGCGGTGATCCTGACCGCCGTGCTGTCTGCCGGCAACTCCGGCATGTACGCATCCACGCGCATGCTTTACAACCTTGCCACCGAAGGCCGCGCGCCGCGCATCTTCGCGCAGTTGACCCGCAATGGTGTGCCGCTGATGGCGCTGCTGGCCACCACAGCCGTCGGTGCGTTGTGCTTTCTGACTTCGCTGTTCGAAAGCAAGTCGGTCTACCTGTGGCTGCTGAACCTGTCGGGCATGACCGGTTTTATCGCCTGGCTCGGCATCGCGGTCAGCCATTACCGCTTCCGCAAGGGCTTCATGGCCCAGGGCCTGGACCTCAACCGCCTGCCCTATCGCTCGCCGTTCTTCCCGTATGGGCCGATCTTCGCGTTCGCGCTGTGCATGATCGTGACGCTCGGCCAGAACTATCAGGCATTTACAGAAGGCAAGATCGACTGGGTGGCGGTGACGGCAACCTACGTCGGCATTCCGATCTTTCTGCTGATCTGGCTCGGCTACCGCATCACGCGCAAGACGCGATTCGTGCGCTATGCCGACATGCAATTCCCCGCGCTGCCCGTGATCGATGCCGACGCTTCCGCGCCCGGCATGGCAACGGCAGCCGGTGAATAAGAGCGCCATTCCCAGGCGCCATTTACAACACCAAAAACAAAGCACAACGTTCAAGGAGTCTTCCGTGAAGAAGTCCATTCGCACGAGCGTGTTGGCGCTGGCCGCCACGGCAGCGCTGCACGCCCACGCCGCACCGACGCTGGTGGAATCCGTACAGGGCTACACGCTGCAGAACGACCGGGTCACGCAATTCAGCGGCCTGGTATTCGATCAGGGCAAGGTGCTGGCCACCGGCGATGCCGCTGCGCTGCGCGCCAAGTATCCCGACGCAAAGCGTGTCGACGGCCAGGGCAAGACGCTGCTGCCGGGCCTGATCGATGCCCACGGCCACGTGTTCCGCCTGGGCTTCAAGACCACGGAGATCTCGCTGTCTGGCACCAAGGACCTGCTGGAGGCCCAGGGCATCATCCGCGCCTACGGTCAGAAGAATCCTCAGCGCAAATGGCTGCTTGGCTATGGCTGGAACCAGGTGAACTGGAAGCTGGGCCGTTTTCCGACCGCTGCCGAGCTTGACGCCGCCGTATCGGACCGCCCCGCGCGCCTGGTGCGTGTGGATGGCCACGCCGCGTGGCTGAATACCAAGGCGCTGCAAGCCGCCGGTATCACGCGCGATACCAAGGACCCGGCCGGCGGCCGTATCGAACGCGACGCCAACGGCAACCCGACCGGCGTGCTGGTCGACAAGGCAATGGCACTGGTCAACGACATCATCCCGCCCTACACGGATGATGATCGCCGCGCCGCACTCTCCGCCGCCATTGCGCACATGAATGCGCTGGGTCTGACCGCCGTTGGCGATGCCGGCGTAACCGTGACCGACGACCGCATCTATCGCGAGTTCGCCGACCAGGGCAAGCTGACCACGCGCATCTACGCGATGATCCGCGACACGGGCGACGACTTCAAGGCGCTGTCGGCCAAGGGCCCGGTCATCGGCTATGGCAACGACCGCTACTACCTGCGCGCGGTGAAGCTCTATGGCGACGGCGCACTGGGCAGCCGTGGCGCCGCGCTGATCGATCCGTACACCGACGACCACGCGCACAGCGGCCTGCTGTTCATGAGCGATGCCGCCATGCAGGCTGCCGTGAAGACGGCCATCAAGGCCGGCTACCAGGTCAACGTGCACGCCATCGGCGACAAGACCAACCACCAGGTGCTGGACGCGATGGAAGTGGCCTACAAGGAAGTGGGCGGCCGCGAACTGCGCAATCGCATCGAGCATGCGCAAGTGGTGTCGATGCCGGACATCCCTCGTTTCAAGAAACTGGACCTGATCGCGTCGATGCAGCCCACGCACGCCACCAGCGACATGAACATGGCGGAAGACCGCATCGGCCACGACCGTATCAAGGGCGCGTACGCATGGCAGACGTTCCTGAAGCAAGGCACCGTGATCGCTGGCGGATCGGACTTCCCCGTGGAATCGGCCAACCCGTTCTACGGCCTGCACGCCGCGGTGACGCGCACCGACCATGAAGGCCGTCCGATCAAGGGCTGGCATCCGGAGGAAGCGATGACCCTGCCGCAGGCGTTCCGCGCCTTCACGCTGGACGCCGCCTATGCCGAGCACCAGGAAAAAACGCTCGGTTCGCTCGAAGCTGGCAAGTGGGCCGACTTCATCGTGGTGGACCGCGACCTGTTCAAGGTACCGGCGGCCGACATCTGGAAGATCCAGGTGCTGGAAACGTGGGTGGCCGGGGATCGCGTGTTCGCGCGCGGGGATCAGTCGGCGCAGCGTTAAGTCCGCATAGCGCGACGCCGCGCTAGTCTTACCAAGGCGAAGGCCCCGCTGAACGAAGGTTCAGCGGGGCTTTTTGCTTTTTGAACGCATGGTGATGGAGCGCTGCCATTCAAGAGATCGGCGATATCAAAAATTGACTCGCACGAATACTGTCGCCGGTTGGAGCCGAAAAAGTGGCTCGCGGTGCCTAAGCCGCGCATGTGCGAAGCGAGGGCGTATTCCTGATAGCAGCGAACGTAAGGCAGCAGATGAAGAACTCACTTCGTATGGGAAACGGATCGGGACTTATGCAAGCGATGTCGCTGGCATGTGGGCTGGCGATGCTGGCTGGATGTGCCACCGCTGAACGTCAGGCGACAGCATCGGAGACGGCGTCGGCGCCTTTTGTGCTGGTGCCTGGCAAGCCGGGAGAGGCATTGCCGCCGATGAACAAGGCAGTGGCGGCAAAGTGGCCGCCAGCGATTCGGCAGGGGATCGACGCGTTGGTGGTGCTGAAGCAGAAAGAACCCGTTGAGGGGCGCCCCGCCACATCGAATGCGGAGATCGAGAGAATTCTTGGCGTTCAAATCGTAGGGGACGCCAAAGAAATTGCTTGGAAGACAGCTTCCCGTTGGTGTAGTCGTACGTGGCAATGCGGATGCCGGTCTCCGGATTCCATTCCCGTGTTTGCACCGGCGAGCCGGTGGCAGCATTGACGCTCGTGTAGCGATACGACTTGCCGTCTCTGAAATCCATAATTCCGACCAGCTTGCCATCGCGATAGCTCAGGTTTTGATATTGCTTGCCTGTTGCCGCGTACGTCAGTGCGAGTTTCCGCGTCAACTCGCTTGCCAATATCGGGCAACAGCTGATCCAGCTGATCAGCAAGCTCGTTTCGGTGGCCACGTTGTTTATGGGTGCTCGCCTGGTGATAGATGGACAGTTGACCATCGGCGGCCTGATTGCCTTCAACATGATGTCGCAGCGTGTCAGTGGCCCGGTGTTACGTCTGGCGCAACTATGGCAAGACTTTCAGCAGGTCGGTATATCGATGAATCGTCTTGGCGATATTCTGAATACGCGCTCCGAACTCACGCAAAGCCGCGTGGCGGCTGCACCCATCGTCGGTAAGGTCTCGTTCGACAACGTTGTCTTTCGCTATCGACCGGATGGCCCATCTGTATTGAATGGCATCGATATCGAGATTGCGGCGGGAAAAGTCGTGGGCATCGTCGGACGCTCGGGATCCGGTAAAAGCACGCTGACAAAACTGCTGCAAAGATTGTATTTGCCGACGCAAGGTGCCGTGCGAGTCGATGGCACCGATCTGGCGCTAGCAGACCCCGCTTGGCTTCGCCGGCAGATCGGTGTGGTTTTGCAGGAAAACCTGCTGTTCAACCGGTCGGTACGCGACAACATTGCGCTCACCGACAGTGGCGCGCCCATGAGTGCCGTCATCGAGGCGGCCAGGTTGGCTGGTGCGCACGACTTCATTGCGGAATTGCCACAGGCTTACGACACGATCGTCGGCGAACAGGGTGCGTCGCTTTCCGGCGGGCAACGTCAGCGCATCGCCATTGCCCGCGCACTGATGAATGATCCGCGCATTCTGGTGTTCGATGAAGCCACCAGTGCGTTGGATCTCGAAACCGAACAAATCATCCAGGGGAACATGCAGGCGATGATTGCGGGACGAACGGTCATCATCATCGCCCACCGGCTCAGTGCTGTACGGCATGCCGACCAGATCATCGCCCTGGACAAGGGCCGGGTCGTGGAACGCGGCACGCATGACGAACTGCTGACGCTCGGCGGCTATTACGCGCATCTGCATTCGCTTCAACAAAACCCCGCATGAGTCGTTTTTCACTCAACGGATTCGGCGATCTACTGCGCCGATATCGCGACGTCTTTCGCGCTACGTGGTCGATACGCGATGAGCTGGCGCCGGTCAACCGCGACCGCACGGAACTCGCATTTTTGCCGGCTCAGCTGGAATTGGTGGAAACGCCGATCCACCCCGCGCCACGCTGGACCATGCGGATAATCGTCTCCCTGGGCGCGATTGCCGTCCTGATTGGTATCTTCGGCCGGCTGGACATTGTCGTCACGGCAAAGGGCAAGCTGATTCCTAACGCACGCGTCAAGGTGATTCAGCCTGCCACGACCGGTGTGATAGCCGAGGTGATGGTGGTCGACGGTCAGCGCGTGGCGCCTGGCGATGCGCTGATCAAGCTGGATGCCACCCAAGCTGTCGCGGAGACGGAGAAGGCATCGCTCGCACGCATCGATGCCGCGCTGGGTGCCGCGCGCAGCAAGGCATTACTGGAAGCGCAGGCAGCCGGCAAGCCGCCGAAGGTGGCGCGCGTCGATTCCGCGCCCGAGTACCGTCTGGAAGAAATGCAGCAGTTTGCCGATGGCGCGTACCAAGAGTACGCCGACACGGTAAAAGCGGCACACGCCACATTGGCGGAGCGGCGCGCCGAACTGGCTTCGGCCGAGGCCATCGGCTGGCGGGTCGAGGCAAGCGTCGCCACGGCCCAGCAACAGGCACAGGACTTCCGGAAACTTGCCGACCGGAGCTTTGTTTCGCAACATGCCGTCCTTGAGAAGGAAAGTCGCGCCGATGAATTGACGCACGAGCGCACGGCCCAGCGGATGCGGGTGCAGCAGTTGGGCGCGGCGGTTCGTCAGCAACAGGTATCCATAGAGGCCATCCAGTCGCGCTTCCGCCGGGAACAGCTCGACGCGATGGAGCGCTATCAGACGCAGTTGAGCCAGCACGAGCGCGACGAGGCCAAGGCCAGGGTCCAGCAGGATTTTATGGTGCTGACGGCGCCCGTAGCTGGCACCGTGCAGCAACTTGCCACTCATACGGTGGGCGGCGTCGTCACGACGGCTCAGGCATTGATGGAAATCGTCCCCGACGATGCGCTGGAAGTCGAGATCCTGATCGACAATCAGGACATTGGCTTCGTTGAGGTCGGGCAGCGCGTAGCGCTCAAGATCGATGCATTTCCCTACACACGCTATGGACTGCTGGAAGGTACCGTGTTGTTCGTGTCGAACAACGCAGCGAAGAATGAGCAGGGAATTTTCCGCTTTCCGGCGCGCATCCGGTTGCACACCCACCGTATTTACGCGCAAAGTCGCTGGATCGATTTGACACCGGGCATGGAGGTCGCCGCGGATATCCATACGGGACGACGTAGCGTGGCCGAGTATTTCCTCGGGCCATTAGTAGAGACGGTGCGGGAAAGCATGCGGGAACGATAGGTCTGGCGAGAACCGCCAGACCTCTATCGAAATCACTACTGCGCGGCCGCAGCCGGCGCCTTCTTTTGCGACTTTGTCGACGACTTCTTGGTCGTTTTGCTGTCGGTCAGGGCCGAAGCCGTGCCCTGGTTGGCGCCCTGTGTGTACGGATCGAACTTGTCGCCGGCCCGTGCGGTGTCCGGAACATAGCCATCTTTGTTCGTTGCGCGTGCCGGATCGGCAACATAGCCGTCCTTGTTGGTCGTGCGCATGTTGTAGTCATAGCGATCGGCAGGGCTGGCTGGGCCGGCCGCAGCCGCCAGTCCCGGTGCGAGTACCGCCATTGCCGCCACTGCCAATGCCATCGTGGACGCTTTCATCGACATCTCCTGCAAACGGTTGATTGGATAACGACGTGCGGGAACCGCACGGGCCAACCATAAGCGTAGGCGTCAGATAGCGAAATCGCTATCACTGATCATGTATGTCCGGCCATCGGACCGTGCGAAGCCGAAATCTCCGTGCGCGTGCGCAAGGGATTGGTCAGGGACGCAACAGGTCGAAGCCGGCCAGCGCTACCACGCCGCTCAGGACGTCGGTGGACATGGCGCCGTTACCGATGATCAGGATGGCGGCGGCAGCCCACGTGGTGGCGCAGAAGAGGTAGAAACGCTTGTTCATGATGCGGCGGAAGTCGGGTCCGGCATGCATTGGCGAACCCCTCTGTCTGGAAGATAGGCGAAATCGGACGTCAGTATAAACCCTGATTACACAGGGCCGTATTCGTCCTGAAACATGCCTGATCCGCCGCTTTTATGAAAACAATTTGGGTACGGCCGACACCAGCATCGCCACGCCCGAGCAGGTCAGCAGCGTCAGGACGATGCGCCGGAAAGTCAGGTCACTGATACCGATGTAGACGCGCGTGCCGATCAGCGTCGGGATCAGCATGGCAGGCGCCACGATGGCAAACATCGGCAGCATGTCGCGCGTAATGATCCCGGTGCCCACGTAGACACCCATCGTTACCAGCAGCGCGCCGAGGTTGAAGTTCTGGATCACCACGCGCTGCTTGTCCTTGTCGAAGCCGCGCAGCGTGCACCACAGTGTCGGCACCACGCCCGTGAAGCCGCCGATACCGCCCATGATGCCGCCGATGCCGCCCACCACCGCGTCCGCCACGCGGCCACCGTGATGAATCTTCGGCATTCTGGCCGCGAACAGCATGATCGGGCAGAACACGATCAGGATGCAGCCCAGGCAGAGCTTGAACAGGTTGACATCGAGCCTGGGCAACAGGCTCACGCCGATGGGAATGCCAACGATGCCGCCCAGCAGAAACGGCAACACCGCGGCGAGATGAAATTTGCGCCGCACCGTGAAGGCGGCAAGCAGTTGTCCGGTCAGTGCACCAAAGACCGACATGGCCGAAGCCATGCGTGGGTCCACGCCCCATGCCCAGAACGACATGGCCACCATGCCGAAAGCAAAACCGGAAAGCCCTTGTACAAAGCCAGCGACCGCGGCACCGAGGGCGACGATGAGAATGACGGAATCCATCCAGGTGTTCTTGTAGTTATCGATGGGGACGGTCTGAGCCGTGCCGCAACCCGCGCCGAAATGCTCCGCTCTCCAGCGGGAGGGAGAGCGGAGGCAATCACCAACCGGTCAATCAGCCGCCAATGCCCAGCAGCTCCACTTCAAAATTCAGCGTCGCGTTCGGCGGAATCGTGCCCGGCACGCCGCGCGCACCGTAGGCGGTGGACGCCGGGCAGGTCAGCTTGACCTTGCCGCCAACCTGCATCTTCTGCACGCCTTCGGTCCAGCACGGAATCACGCGGTTGAGCGGGAACGAGATGGGCTGGCCACGCTTGTACGAGCTGTCGAACTCGGTGCCATCGGTCAGCGTGCCGCGATAGTGCACTTTCACTGTGTCGCTGGCCTTGGGCGATGCACCCGTGCCTTTGGTCACGGTATCTACCACCACGCCCGAAGGCAGCGTTTCAGCGGCGGCGGCGATACCCGAAGCAGTCAGCGCGACGGCAGCGAGGAGCAGGGGAAATTTCTTCATGAGGTTCTGTCGTGTCGGGTTCTCAGGAGCGGCACCCAACGCCCGGCGATGCGGGTCGGGTGCCAGCCGGCAAGTGTACACGCCATGCCATCCCGCACCCTGCGCGCTCCGCGCTACGGCATTGCGACGTCTCACCCATTGCCGGATCGCTCACCGCCGTTCCTGAACACTTCAAACGTGGATTCGGGGTCACGTGGCGAACACTCGCCGCACGCGGTTGCAACTGGGCATGATTTCAAAGTCCGGCGCACAAGCCGCTTCGCCTTGTCATGGCTATTGACTAAGCTTTTCTGGCTCACCTATGCAGATCCGCCCACCATGAGGAGACCACCATGAGCCAGCGCATCACGATCACCGTGCCGGACGGCAGCTTTGCCGCCTACCTTGCCACCCCCGACGCCGCCAACGCGCGCGGTACCGCCATCGTCGTGATCCAGGAGATCTTCGGCATCAACGCGGACATGCGCGAAACGTGCGACAACCTCGCGCGCGAAGGCTTCGTGGCGATCTGCCCTGACCTGTACTGGCGCCAGGAACCCAATGTCGACCTGACGGACAAGACCGAGGAGGAATGGAAAAAGGCGCTGGCGCTCTACAACGGTTTCAACGTCGACAAGGGCGTGGCCGATATCGATGCAACGATCCAGGCCGTGCGCCAGCAGCCAGGCGTCACGGGCGGCGTTGGCACGGTGGGCTACTGCCTGGGCGGGCTACTGGCCTATCTGAGCGCCACGCGTACCAATGCGGACGCCAGCGTGTCGTACTACGGCGTCGGCATCGACAAGTACCTGGGCGAAGCGTCGAAAATTTCCAAGCCGCTGCTCATGCATATCGCCGAGGCCGACGAATTCGTACCACCCGAGGCGCGCGCGAAAATCGTCGAGACATTGAAGGACAACCGTCACGTCGAGATTCATTCGTACCCCGGTTGTCAGCATGCATTTGCGCGAAATCAAGGCGTGCATTACGTGGATGAGGCAGCCAAAGCCGCGAATGCCCGCACGCTGCAGCATTTCCAGGCCATGAAATAACCCTGCAACTGCAGGCATCATCATCGTTTACCCGCGATCCATGCCACAATGCCCGTTGCCCTTAACGCAGACGGAGCATTCGGGATGTATCGCGGGGAACGGTTCAATGGCTACAGCCACCTGGCTGGCGCGGTGTTGGCCGCGGCAGGCATGGCGGTGCTGGTCACCTCATCGGCGCTCTATCACGACGCCTGGAAGGTGGTGAGTTCCGTCGTCTATGGCACCACACTGGTGCTGCTCTACACGATCTCCACCGTCTATCACAGCGTGCGCGGCCCGGCCAAGGACATCTTCCGCCGGCTCGACTACTGCGCGATCTACCTGCTGATCGCGGGCAGCTATACGCCGTTCGCACTGGTCACGTTGCGCGGCCCCTGGGGTTGGACGCTGTTTGGCATCAACTGGGGACTGGCGGCCATCGGCATCATCCAGGAACTATGGATTGGCCATCGCACCCGCGTGCTATCGCTGTCGATCTACGTGATCATGGGCTGGCTGGTGCTGATCGCGTTCCAGCCGCTGGCGGCCGCGCTGCCCACCGCGGGTCTGTACTGGCTCGTGGCCGGCGGTGCGATCTACACCGCCGGCATCGGCTTCTTCCTGTTCGACGAGAAGGTGCGCCACTTCCACGGCATCTGGCACCTGTTCGTGCTGGGTGGCAGCATCTGCCAGTTCATCAGCATCCTGTTCTACGTCGACTGACGCCGTCCTACTCCGCGGCGCCCTCGTGCGCCGCCACCATCTTGCGGCGCCTGGTTTTTTCGATCACGCCGCCGATCACGGGCCAGACCAGGATCGCTACCGCCAGCGCCATGATCGTGCCCACCAGGCCGTTCGACCAGAACACGTTCATCTCGCCCTGCGACATCAGCATGGTCTGACGGAACGAATCCTCGGCCCGGTCTCCAAGCACCAGTGCCAGCACCAGCGGCGCCAGCGGGTAATCGAGCTTCTTGAGCACGTAGCCGATCACGCCGAAGATCAACATCAGCCAGACGTCGAACATCGCGTTGTGCACGGTGAACGCGCCAATCGCGCAGACCACCAGAATCAGCGGCGCGATGATCGCGAACGGGATGCGCAGGATGGCGGCAAACAGCGGCACCGTCGACAGCACGACGATCAGGCCGGCCAGATTGCCCAGATACATGCTGGCGATCAGGCCCCACACGAACGTCTTCTGCTCGGCAAACAACAGCGGCCCCGGCTGCAGCCCCCAGATCATCAGACCACCGAGCAGCACGGCCGCCGTGGCGGACCCGGGAATACCCAGTGCCAGCATCGGCAGCAGCGCGCTGGTGCCGGCCGCGTGCGCGGCGCATTCAGGCGCGATAACGCCTTCGACGTTGCCCTTGCCAAACGTGTCCCGCTTGCGGGAAAAACGCTTGGCCACGCCGTAGCCCATGAACGAAGCGGCCGTGGCACCGCCAGGCGTCACACCGAGCCAGCAGCCGATGATCGACGAACGGATCAGCGTCATCCAGTAGCGCGGCAGCTCGGCCCAGGTCTTCAGCACCACCTTGAGGTCGATGTTGGCGCGCTTGCCACGGAAGGCGATGCCTTCCTCCATCGTCATCAGGATCTCGCTGATGCCGAACAGCCCGATCACCACCACCAGGAAGTCGAAGCCACGCAGCAGCTCCGTGGAACCGAACGTCATGCGCAGCGTGCCCGACACGGTATCCATGCCGACGGCCGCCAGCGCAAAGCCGATGCACATCGCAATCAGGATCTTGGCCTTGGATTCCTTGCCCATGCCGATGAAGCTGCAGAACGTGAGGAAGTAGACCGCGAAGAATTCCGGCGGGCCAAAGCGCAGCGCGAACTTCGCCACCATCGGCGCCAGAAACGTGATCAGCAGCACGCCGGCCAGCGCGCCCAGGAACGATCCCGTGAACGCGGATGTCAGCGCGCGCCCCGCTTCGCCCTGCTGCGCCATCGGATAGCCATCGAACGTCGTGGCCACCGACCACGCCTCGCCCGGAATATTGAACAGGATCGACGTGATGGCCCCGCCAAACAACGCGCCCCAGTAGATGCAGGACAGCATGATGATGGCCGACGTCGGTTCCATCGAAAACGTCAGCGGCAGCAGGATGGCCACGCCATTGGGGCCGCCCAGGCCGGGCAGCACGCCCACCACGATGCCCAGCAGAATGCCCACCAGCATCAGCCCGACGTTGTGCCACGACATCGCCACGGCAAAGCCGCCCATCAGTGCATTGAGTTCTTCCATGCGCTTCCCCTCAGAATCCAAAGGCCGCTTCGAGCGGCCCCTTGGGCAGCGGCACGCGGAACTGCATTTCGAAAATCCAGAACAGCACCGCATTGATGGCCACGCCGGTCAGCACGGCACGCCACCACGCAAACTTGCCAATCGCCAGCATGAAGCCCGCGATGAAGATCGCGGATGCCACGTAGATGCCCAGGAACGAGATCAGGGACACATAGACGGTCAGCGGCACCAGGATCACGGCCACCTGCTTCAGTTGCGGCCAGGTCACGAACACCGCGTCGTTCGGCGTGCGCAAGGCCTGCCACAGCACGACCAGGCACGCGATAAAGATCAGCGCACCGATGCGCAGCGGGAAATAACCGGCCTGCGGGCCGTCGGGCGCCCAGCCGGCCCCGATCTGGTAGTTCGTCACCATCACCACCACCGCGCCGATGGCGATCAGGATGGCCATGCCGATTTCGGCAGCGCGCACCGTGATCGCCGCCGGCGCGGCAGCGTCATGCGTTGGATTGCTCATTGGGTCTGTCTCCCCATTCTGTTTTGACTCCCCTCTCTCATCTGCGGGAGAGGGGAGCAAACCATCAGCCATCAAACGGCGCTTACTTCGCCGCCACGAAACCCGCTTCCTTGATGATGTCCTTATGGCGCGTCTCGTCCGCGGTCAGGAACTCGGTCAGTTTCTGGCCCGTGATGAAATCGTTCTTGAGCGCGTTCTTCTCGAGGTATTCCTTCCACTCGGGCGTGGCCACCACCTTCTGCATCAGCTCCACGTAGAACTTCTGCTGATCCGGCGTGACGCCACCGGGCAGCATGAACACGCGCAGCATCTGGTATTGCACGTCCAGCCCCTGCTCCTTGCAGGTCGGGATGTCGTGCCAGCTCTGGGTGCCCGTGACCTTGGTGGTGTACTGCATGCGCTCCGGCGCGTACACGCACAGCGCGCGATGCTCGCCGGCGCGCCACTGTCCGATCGATTCGGAAGGATTGTTGACGTTGGAGTCGATATGCTTGCCCGACAGCTGCGTCGCGGCCTCGCCGCCACCCTTGTACGGGATGTAGATAAAGCGGACGCCTGCCTTGCGCTCCGTCTGCGCGGTGATGATCTGGTCTTCGCGCTTGGAACTCGTACCGCCCATCTTGAACTTGCCCGGCGTCTTTTTCACTTCGGCCAGATAGTCGGACGGCGTCTTGTATGGGTCCTGGGCATTGGTCCAGAGTACGAACTCGTCCATCGCCACCATCGCCACCGGCGTCAGGTCGCGCCAGTTGAACGGGAGCTGGCTGATCATCGGCACCGTATAGAGTGCTGACGACGTGACCAGCAGCTTGTGCGCGTCGCCCTTCGATGCCTTGGTATCCATCAACCCTTCAGCGCCGCTGGCACCGGCCTTGTTCACGACGATCATGGGCTGGTTCATCAGCTTGTGCTTGGCGATGATGCCCTGGATCGAGCGCGCCATCTGATCCGATGCACCGCCCGCGCTGAATGGCACGATCACTTCCACAGGCTTGGTCGGTTCCCATGCAAAAGCCGGCGCGGCGGCCAGCGCGACACCAAACAGCGAGGCGCACGCAAGCGCGCGCGCGGCATAACGAAACGTCATGGTCTGTCTCCTTTGGGTGGCGGCCGTGCGCTCTGGCGGCGCATCGGCACTGTTGTCGTGGCGGCTTCTGAGGGGCCGCCTCCTTCTGCTACATCGGTCGGGTTGCCAGTCTCCCGCTCAGGCGGCGCGCAATGCGGGCTGCGACGCCGCTGCCTTGCGCAGGCTATCCATCGCGGCCAGCACACCGCCGGCCTGATGCGGCACGCCGGCCAGCGCCAGGCCCATTTCAACGCCAGCCAGCGTGCCCATCAGCGTCAGGTCGTTGAAATCGCCCAGGTGGCCAATGCGGAAGACCTTGCCCGACAGCTTGGACAGGCCCTGCCCCAGCGACATGTTGAAGTTCTCCAGCACCACCTTGCGGAATGCGTCCGCGCTATGGCCATCGGGCATGACCACGGCGGTCAGCGCGGGGCTGTATTCGGCCGGGTTCTGGCACAGGATCTCCAGGCCCCAGGCCGTCACGCATGCGCGCGTGGCGGCTGCATGCCGTTGATGGCGCGCGAACACGTTTGCCAGCCCTTCTTCGAACAGCATGTCGCAGGCTTCGGACAACCCGTAGAGCAGGTTCGTGGCCGGCGTGTATGGCCAGAAGCCGTTCTTGTTCGATTCGAGAATTTCTTCCCAGCCCCAGAACGCCTTGGGCAGTTTCGCCTTGGCCGACGCGGCAATCGCCTTCTGGCTGACCGCGTTGAACGAGATGCCCGGCGGCAGCATCAGCCCCTTCTGCGAGCCGGATACCGTGACATCGACACCCCATTCGTCATGGCGATAGTCGACCGAGCCGAGCGACGAAATCGTATCCACCAGCAACAACGCCGGGTGGCTTGCACCATCGATGGCGCGCCGCACGGCCGCGATATCGGACGTCACGCCAGTCGACGTTTCGTTATGGACCACGCAAACCGCCTTGATCTCATGGTTGCGGTCATCGGCCAGGCGCGCGCCGATGGCGGCGGCATCCACGCCGTGGCGCCAGTCGCCCACGATGAATTCGGGATTCAGGCCGAGCTTGTCGGCCATCTTCTTCCACAGCGATGCAAAGTGGCCCGTTTCGTACATCAGCACCTTGTCACCCGGCGACAGCGTATTGACCAGCGCCGCCTCCCACGCGCCGGTACCCGACGCGGGATAGATCACCACCGGCTGTTCGGTTTGAAAAACCTTGCGGATATCGGCCAGTACCTTCTTGCCGAGTTGCTGGAACTCGGGGCCACGGTGATCGATGGTCGGATAGTCCATCGCGCGCAGCACGCGATCCGGCACGTTGGTGGGGCCCGGAATCTGCAGGAAGTGCCGGCCGCTGGGGTGGGAATTCAGTCGGATCATGTCGCCTCGTGTCCTCACGTTTGAATTTTGTATTCAAAAAACTCGGATGCACTACAGCGCCGGCATGCGGGATAATGTTGGCGGGCGCAAACACCTGCCTCTCCGCTAAAAACCCTTGTAAATCAACAACTACAAGGCTTTGATGCCAGTCGTTGCATGGTTCCGGACAGAAAAAATGCTACCGGAACGAGATTCGTGCTTGCCCCAGAGTAGGTTTTGAATACAATACTGTCAAGCCACACGATCCCTGATGAGCACTTCTCCGACCATCTCTTCCCAAGCCGTGGACCGCCAGATCCTGCATGTGGCGGTAGCCCAGCGCCTGCGCACGATGATCATGGAAGGCGATCTGGCGCCCGGCACCCGGCTCAACGAACGCGTGCTGTGCGACCTGCTGCAGGTTTCGCGCACGCCGTTGCGCGAGGCCTTCAAGGTACTGGCCGCCGACGGACTGGTGACATTGCTGCCGAACCGTGGCGCCGAGGTCGTGGTCCTGTCGCAGGAAACCGTCGACCACCTGTTCGAGATGATGGGCGCGCTGGAAGCGATGTCCGGTGAACTGGCCTGCCAGCGCATCACCGAGGCCGAGCTCAACGAGATCCGCGCGCTGCATTTCGAGATGCTGGCGTGCCACGCACGCCGCGACCTGCCCAATTACTACGCGCTGAACCGGCGCATCCACGACGCGATCAACGCCGCGGCGCGCAATCCGATTCTTGAGGAGACTTATCGACGCATCAACCTGCGTATCCAGGCGCTGCGGTTTCGCTCGAACTTCGACCACGACAAATGGGACATGGCGGTGCGCGAGCACGGCATCATGCTCGATGCCCTGGCCAAGCGCGACGGTGCAGCCCTGCGAGACATCCTGCGCGCGCACTTGAAACACAAGCACGATGCGCTGATCGCCGAACTAGAACGCGCACAGAACGTCGCCGCCTGAACGGACGCGCGCATCGGCGCGCTCTCCGGCCATGACGGTGCGTCCTTAGTGCACGCAAACGGAGACATCCCCGCTCATGGCCTTGCCCGTCACTCCCACGCCACCCGGCGTGCAGCCGCTGCGCTTCATGCCTGGCGCGGCTTCCGCTCCTGCCCTGCAATCGCCGCTGTACCGGCGCCTGGCCGCCGAACTGCGTGGCGAAGTGCTGTTCGACACCGCGAGCCGTGGACGTTATGCCACCGATGCGTCGATCTATCAGATCATGCCGATCGGTGTGGTCGTGCCACGCGATGAAGCCGACGCACGGCTTGCGCTCGATATCGCGCGCGACCTGAAGGCCCCGCTGCTGCCGCGCGGCGGCGGCACCAGCCAGTGCGGACAGACCGTGGGCGAGGCGCTGGTCATCGACAACAGCAAGTACCTGAACCAGGTCATCGACTTCGACCCCGTGGCGCGTACCGTGACCGTGCAGCCCGGTATCGTGCTCGATCACCTGAATGCATGGCTCAAGCCGCACGGCCTGTGGTTTCCGGTGGACGTTTCCACGGCCGCGCAATGCACGATCGGTGGCATGACGGGCAACAACTCGTGCGGCTCCCGCTCAATCCAGTACGGCAACATGGTGCACAACGTGCTGGGCGTGCAGGCCATCCTGGCCAATGGCGACGACGTGCGCTTCGACGCCGAGTGGCCGGCGGAAGACGCGCCGCATCGCGCGATTGCCGACGGCGTGCGCCGCATTGCCGAGCGCGAGCGCGAAGCCATCGCGCAGATGTACCCAAGGGTGCTGCGCCGCGTGGGCGGCTACAACCTCGACATCTTCCAGCCACAGAGCGAACGGCCCTATACGGCCGATGGCAGCGTCAACCTGGCGCATCTGCTGGTTGGCTCCGAAGGCACGCTGGCCTATTTCCGCCAGATCACGCTGCAGCTCGCGCCGCTGCCCACGCACAAGGCGCTGGGCGTGGTCAATTTCCCCACCTTCTACCAGTCGATGGACCTCACGCGCCATATCGTGGCGCTCGGGCCTGCGGCGGTGGAGCTGGTCGACCGCACGATGATCGATCTGGCGCGCAGCAATCCCGCGTTCCGTCCGGTCATCGACAAGGCATTGATCGGCGAACCCGAGGCGATCCTGCTCGTCGAGTTTGCCGGCGAAGACCGCGACGCCACGCTGCGCGGCCTGCGGCGACTGGTGGAACTGATGGCGGACCTGGGCCTGCCTGGCTCAGTGGTGGAAATGCCGGATGCCGGCGCGCAGAAGGCGCTATGGGAAGTGCGCAAGGCCGGCCTGAACATCATGATGAGCATGAAGGGCGACGGCAAGCCGGTGTCATTCATCGAGGATTGCGCGGTGCCGCTGGAACATCTGGCCGAGTACACGTCGCGCCTGACAGAAGTCTTCCACAAGCACGGCACGCGCGGCACCTGGTACGCGCACGCCAGCGTCGGCACGCTGCATGTGCGGCCAATCCTCGATATGCGCCGCGACGGCGCGGGCAAGATGCGCGCCATCGCCGAGGAAGCCGCCGCAATGGTGCGCGAGTACAAGGGCGCCTACTCGGGCGAACATGGCGATGGGCTGTGCCGCGGCGAATGGGTGGCCTGGCAGTTCGGCCCGTCGCTGGCCAAGGCGTTCGAGGAAGTCAAAGCACTGTTCGATCCCAACAACCGCTGCAATCCGGGCAAGATCGTGCGCACGCCAAAGATGGACGATGCCGCGCTGTTCCGCTTTTCGCCCAGCTATTCGGTCAAGCCGCTGCAGCCCGCGCTGGACTGGTCGGCATGGAACGTCACGCGCAATCCCGTCACCGAAGCCGAGAGCGCGCCCGGCACCGGACTCGATCCGGCGCGCGGCCTGGCTGCCGCCGTCGAGATGTGCAACAACAACGGCCACTGCCGCAAGTTCGATGCGGGCACGATGTGCCCGAGCTACCGCGTCACGCGCGACGAACAGCATCTGACGAGAGGCCGCGCCAATACGCTGCGGCTGGCACTGTCTGGCCAGCTTGGCGATAAAGGGTTGCTCGATCCCGCCGTCAAGGAGACGATGGACCTGTGCGTCTCATGCAAAGGCTGCAAGCGCGACTGCCCCACCGGCATCGACATGGCGAAGATGAAGATCGAAGTCCGCGCCGCGAACGCCAAGGCCGGCCGCCTGCGCGCACGCGACAAGCTCGTGGCATTCCTGCCGCGCTACGCTGGCATCGCCAGCAAGTTGCCCTGGCTGTTCAACCTGCGTGACCGCGTGCCGGGGCTGCCGCTGCTTGGCGAAAAACTGCTGGGGCTGTCGGCAAAGCGTTCGCTGCCGCGCTGGCAACCGGCCTTCCTGACCGACGGCTATGTGAGCCAGCCCGCCGGCGGCAAGGAGGTGGTGCTATTCGTCGATACCTTCAACAACCACATGGAGCCTGAGAACGCGCGCGCAGCGCAGCGCGTGCTGCAGGCTGCTGGCTATGTCGTGCATCTGTCCGGGGTCCCGGGGGAGCGCCCGCTGTGCTGCGGCCGCACGTTCCTGGCGGCCGGCCTCGTCGACGAGGCACGCGCTGAAGCCAAGCGAGCGCTCGATGCCCTGCTGCCGTTTTTTTCGCGCGGCGTTGCGGTCGTGGGCCTTGAGCCGTCGTGCCTGCTGTCAATGCGCGACGAATTCCTGCAGTACGGCTATGGCGATGCCGCGCGGCAGTTGGCGGACAACGCATTCCTGTTCGAGGAATTCCTGGTCCGCGAACATGCGGCGGGACGTTTCGCGCCGACGTTAAAACCTATCGGCCACGGGCAGGCCCTGCTGCACGGTCATTGCCATCAGAAGGCGTTCGACGCGGTACGTCCCGTGGAGCAGGTTCTGGGATGGATTCCCGAGCTCAAGACATCGCTGATCGAGTCGTCGTGCTGTGGCATGGCTGGCAGCTTTGGCTACGAGGCCGAGCACCATGAGGTATCGATGAAGATGGGGGAACTGTCGTTGCTGCCCGCCGTGCGCAAGGCTGAAGCCGGAACGCTGGTGGTGGCCGATGGCACGAGCTGCCGGCACCAGATCCACGATGGCGCCGGACGGGAGGCACTGCATGTGGCGCGGGTGCTGGAGATGGCGCTGTAGTCGCGCAAAGGCCGGCCCTCTCCCCCGGCCCCTCTCCCGCAGGCGGGAGAGGGGAGAACACCGAGGGGATTTTTGATAGCGGCACCAGATCCACGATGGCGCCGGGCGGGAGGCGCTGCATGTGGCGCGGGTGCTGGAGATGGCGCTGTAGTCGCGTAAAGGCCGGCCCTCTCCCCCGGCCCCTCTCCCGCACGCGGGAGAGGGGAGAACACCGAGGGGTTTTTTTAATACCCGTCTGTTTGCTCCCCTCTCCCGCACAGCGGGAGAGGGGCTGGGGGAGAGGGCCGGCGCCTCATTCACCCCGGCCGCCGGCCATCACTGCGGCACCAGTTCCACCCGCTCCTTGCTTTCCTTCTCCACCGCCTTGCGCGAATACACCAGCGGGAAATACTCGCCCTTGGCCCACAGCGGCGCGAGGTCACGATAGTGCGGGCTGGCCGGATTGCCCGACTGTCCCGGCGTGTTCACCACGCGCGACGCATCCCAGTTGCCCACGTCCAGCACCATGCGGAACGACGCACCGGCCGTCAGCTGGAAATCGCTGTTGCGGTAGCTCGTATTCATGGGCGTGAACGATGATCCGCCGATCGGGCCAGCATTGACATCGAACTGCTGACGCTGGTTCGCATCGAGAATCGGATCGAGCGGATGGCTGAACACCGCCGTGTGCAGCTTGCCCCATTGCCACGCCTTGGGATCGGTGCCAAGCCGCTTTTCCACCTCAACCATCGCGGACTTCAACGTGCCCATGATGATCTCGTTGCGCTTGTCCACCGGCATCCAGGTATCGGGCCGTTCCAGCACCGCGATCACGCGGCTGGCATCGCCAGCGCCAACAAGCCGCGAACCGTCCTGCGACAGCGCCGCGCGCACGACGGCCGTGCGCAGATGCTTGCTGAACCAGACTTCGAACAGCGCCGCCGCCGCGCTGTCGGCGCGCTCGTTGCCGTCCCAGTTGCGCAGCAGGTCCAAGCCACGCTGCACCTGTGCATCGCTGCTGTTCAGCGGCTTGATCAGTGCCACCATCCGTTGCGCGGGCAGCGATACCGTGTCGTTCTGCCACGCCATCGAATCCTCCAGCGAACTGCGCGGGTTGGCACCGACCAGCGCCTTCAGGCGGCGCGCACGCGAGCTGTCGCTCCACTCGTAGCCCACGCCGATCTTCGCGGCCGGATGATTGGGCGGGATATTGTTTTCGTTGGCCGTCACCACGTAACCGGGCGCCGGATTGAAGGCCCACGGCAACTCGTCCATATTGCGATAACCGGCCCACTCGTAGCGGCCATCGCCCGGCACTGGCATCAGGCCATCCCAGTTAGGACGATTCACGGTCAGCCCGCCCGGAACCCAGCCGATGTTGCCCGAGCGGTCGGCGTAGACCTGGTTCTCGCCAGGCGCGCCCCAACGATTCATCGCGGCGCGGAACTGGTCCCAGTTCTGAGCGCGCATATAGTCCATCGATCCGAAGTACGGCGCCATGCCGTAGTCGAGCCAGGCCGCGCGCAGTGCATAGGCGCGATTGGACTTGGCATCGGCGTACAGCACCGGGCCGTGGCGCGTGTAGTCGACCGTCACCTTGCGCGGCGTGGGTTCGCCTCGTACCGCGATCTGCTCGGTCACGGTTTCCATCGGTTCCCAGCGGCCCTTGTAGCGGTACTCGTGCGGCTGGGCGGCATTGGTCTCGTAGATGTAGAGGTCTTCCTGATCCATGTAGAACCGGGTCAGGCCGAAGGCAATCGTGCCGTTGTGGCCAATCGAGATGCCCGGCAGGAACGGCTCGCCCGCACCGATCACCGACAACCCAGGTGCATTGAGATGGCTGATATAGCGCAGGCTCGGTGCGCCATGCGCGCGGTGCGGATCGTTGGCCAGGATCGGCCGGCCCGTCGTGGTACGGCTGCCCGCGATCACCCAGTTGTTCGACCCCAGGCTGCGCCCGGTATCGCTGTTCGCGTCGACGGTGGCATAGAGCTGGTCCACCGGGAGGTTCTCCGCCTTGCTGGCGCCCCCTTGCCACCAGTCTTTCGGAAAGCGTGGCGCGGCGGTCGCCAGGTCGTACGCCTTGCGCAGTTCCGCGCCGGGCACGGCGCATGTATCGAGTCCGTCCGGCACCTTCGGCTCGACTGACGGGTCGAGTTCGCGGCGCACCCAGTCGGCACGCACGGCGTTGGGTTTCACGTGGCAGAAAATCTGTGCGCGATCGATTTCACCGGTGAAATTCAAGGTCAGCCCGTGGTGGCGAATGCGCACGATATCTTCGGCACGCCAGCGCGATGGCTTGTAGTTGAGGATCTTGAACTCGGGCGGCAGCAGTTCCGGACGCGCCTCCACCTGCGCCACGTAGGCATTCACGCCGGCGACGAATGCCTCGGCAACGCGCTTGGCATCGGACCCATAGGCCAGCCATTCGCGGTACATGTCGCCGCGGAACAGCACCGCGCGCGCCATGCGGTCTCCCTCCACATAGGCTGGCCCGAAGTCCTTCGCCATTTCGCCGAGACCGCGCTTGCGCCACAGGTCGATCTGCCAGAGCCGATCGCGTGCGGCCATGAAACCCTGCACGTAGAACGCGTCGTAGAGCGTATTGGCGTAGATGTGCGGCACACCCCAGCGGTCAATCAGCACCGTGGCCGGCTTCTCAAGGCCTGGCACCGCATACTTGTCGATACCCGCGGCGTGGGCAGGCAGGCAGGCAGCGGCCAGCCAGAAGGCGGCGACGGCTGCGCGGCGCCATGAACGGGTGGGACGGAACATCGTGACTCCTCGGCGGAAACTGATGCGAGGATAACGGAATGTGACGGCGACGGCGATCCTGCACTGCCGCAAACAAACGGCCGTTGGCGTGCGGCAGCCTGCGCCCGTCAGTAGACGTCGCGCCGGTAGTGGCCCGTTTCGATCATCTGCTGCAACCGCGCTTCACCAAGGATTTCGGTCAACACCGCATGCACGCCTCCGGCCATGCCCTGCAGACTGCCGCACACATGGATCGCCGCGCCCTGCGCCACCCATTCGGCCACGGCCGCCGCATTGGCGCGCACGGCGTCCTGCACATAGTGCGGCGTGCCGCCATCGCGCGACCACGCGTGGTCTACATGCTGCAGCACCCCCGCTTCATGCCATGCGCGGAGTTCCGCCCCGTGGAAGTCGTCGCACGTGGCGGAGCGCTCGCCGAACAGCAGCCAGTTGCGATGCCGGCCCGCGGCCGCGCGCGACTTGATCAACGCGCGCAGCCCCGCCAGGCCCGTGCCGTTGCCGATCAGGATCAGCGGCCGGTCGTCGTCGGGCGCATGGAAGGCGCGGTTGGTTCGCACGCGCAGCGCGACATATCCGCCCTCCGCCACGTACCGCGTCAGCCAGCCCGATGCCAGACCAAGCCGGCCATCCTCGCGCACGGTCTGGCGCACCAGCAGCTCCAGCCGCCCATCGGCGGGCAGCGAGGCAATCGAATATTCGCGGTGCGGCAACGCGGGCAGCGCGTCGATCAACTGCTGGGGCTTCAGGTCCGCCATCGTCGCCATATGGGCATCGGGCAGCGGCAGTCGTGTGGCCAGTGCATCGGCCAGCGTCATCGCACGGCTGTCACAGCGCACCGGTATCGCCCCGTCGAGCGATAGGCGGTCCAGCAGGCGTGCCACCACATCGGGCGGCTGGCAGGGTCCCACTTCCGCGATATCGCCGGCCTGCCAGCCTGGCCCGCCGCCATCCTCCGGCACCAGCGCCAGATGAAATGCCGGCTCGCCAAGGCTGCCCGGATTGAGCAGGCGCCGCTCCACCAACTGCCAGCGGCCATAGCGCGGGCGCTCCCAGTCTTCGATTTCGGCGCCGCCGCTCAATGCGGACAGATGGTTCTGCCAATGGCGTAGCGCGCCGGGGTCGCCATTGTCGACCTCGACCATATCGAACAGTGGCAGCGCATGATGGCGTTGCAACCACGCGGACAGCGCATGGCCAAAGGCGCAGAACCGCGCATAGCTGCTGTCGCCGAGCGCCAGAATGCCGTAGCGAAGCGTCTTCAGTGTTTCAGGGGTGGTGCCCGACAACAGCTTGCGCGCGAAACCCGATGCGGCATCGGGCGCGTCGCCCTCGCCGGTGGTGCTGACCAGAAACAATGCCTGATCGCACGCGGCCAGGCGCGCGCCATCGAGATCGGCAAAGGAAAGCAGTTGAACCGGCACACCGGCGCCTTGCAGCGCACGCGCGGTCTGGGCGGCCAGTTGCTCGGCAAACCCGGTCTGACTGGCATAGGCCACCAGCGTCGGCCTGGTCTGGCCATCGTCCGGTGTGGACGGCACCATGCGTGCCGCGCGGCGGCGGCGATGGGCGCCAACAATGGCGGCGCAGAAACCGGCGTACGCGATAACCACACCAGCGGCCGTCAGCGCGCGGCCATGCGCCAGCATGGCCAGCGCCACGCCCATCATGAAGACGATCCACCAGAACCAGCGCGTCATGACAGCATCGCCGCAAAAGCCGGCGTGGTCAGTTCATCGAACCCGGCGGGCGTGCGCACCAGAAAGCGTGCCGCCAGCCGTTGGCGCTGGGCGAAGGCCATACCGGCCTGCGGACCGAGCACGGTCAGCGCGGTGGACAGCGCGTCGGCCATCATGCAGTCGCGGTGGATGACCGTGACCGACGCCAGCGCATGCGCTGCCGGGTAGCCGGTGCGCGGGTCGATGGTGTGGGCAAAGCGTTGGCCGTCCTGCTCGAAATAGCGGCGATAGTCGCCCGACGTGGCCACCGACAACCCGAGCAAAGCGATCAACGTGCGCGCCGATGCATCGCCATCGGCGGCCGGCGACTCCAGTTCGACCCACCACGGCATGCCATCGGGCTTGAGCCCCTGGCCGCGCAATTCACCGCCGATCTCCACCAGATGATGCGGCACGCCCTGGGCATCGAGATAACGCGATACGGCATCGACCGCGAAGCCCTTGGCGATGGCGCAGAAATCCAGCGAAACACCGCCGGGCTGAAGCGCGCGGCGTAGCGGCGCATCGACCTCCAGCCGCTGCCATCCGCAACGTTCGCGCAGCCGCGCCACTTCGTCGGCCGGCGGCGCAGCCGTGCGCCTGCCGGTGGGGCCAAAGCCCCAGAGGTCGACCAATGGGCCGGCCGTGGGATCGTAGGCACCGCCGCTGTCGCGCGCCGTCTGCAACGCGGCCTGCAGCACCGTGAAGCAGTCTTCCGGCAAGGTGATCCAGCTACCGGCGACGGCGCGGTTGAACGACGTCACGTCCGACGACCCGGACCAGTTGCTCATCTGCGCGATGACGCCGTCGAGCACGGCATGAATTCCTACGCCGATGCCAGCATCGACGTCAGCACCCAAAGCCGCAAGCGGCAACACCGCGCTGACCGACCACGTGGTGCCCATCGTTTCGCCGGCCCATTGCCGCAACCGTCCCTGCGAAACAGGCGACGGCGGCGGCGCGGACAGCGCGGTGGGGATCAGCACACGGTGCATCGGTCTTTACTGCGGCAACACTTCCACGGTCACCGCATACGTCGCGCGGCGGGTCTTGGCTTCCTTGATCGTGGTCTTGTCATCCTTGAGTTCGGCTTCCATCCAGTACATGCCCGGCGCCGGATACTTGACGCTGAACTTGCCGTCGGCGTCAGTCGTAGCCGCGATCTCGTTCAGCCGATCGCGGTAGCGGATGCCACCCGGCACCACCGACACCTTCTGGTTAGCAGCCGGCTTGCCATCGAGCAGCAGGCGGAAGCTGGCCGACTCACCGGCGATCAGGTCGTTCGGGTGGGTGATCGGCGCCAGTTCCAGGCCCTTGCCCGTTGCGCCCAGCACCTGCTTGGTCGGGCGGCCATTGGTGACATAGGTTTCCACTCGGCCCGCGATTTCATTGACCTGCAGGTCCTGCGCACCGGCCGGCACGTTCTTGGCAAACGCATCGGCCGAACCGCGCCAGCGCCGCGTCTGGCCGTTTTCCTTCCAGCTGGCGAACACGCCCTGGTTGATCACGGCGACGCGATAGGTACCCGGCTGCGTCAGGTGAAGGTCAAACGTGCTGCGGTATTTGCCGGTGGACGCGTTCTCCGGTTGCACGGCGGACTTGCCATCCGGCGCGGTCACGGCGAGGTTGTCGAGCCGCATCGGCACGTGTTCGAAGTAGAACAGGTCATTGGACACGGCGGCGTCCACGGTCACCCATGCGTCTTTCTCGGACAGCACGGTGGCGGACGGCAGCAGCCACTGGCGATGCGCGTGCGCTGCCAGCGGGGCCAGCGCGGCAAGGGCCAGCACGGCCATACGGGTGGAAAAGCGGGCAGGTTTTTTCATCGTCGGACTCCGTTCCATTCGATCGAATCAGGGTTTCACTTCGACGGTCACGCCGCCGAGCTCATGTTCGCCTTTGACGCTCGCCGTCTGCGCCGACTTTGCCGGCCACGTGAACGGCACACGCACCGGCTCGCGGCCACCCACCTCGCGGGCGGCCTCCACGACAAGCTGGTAGTCGCCGGCCGGCAGCTTGTTCAGCGGCACCTTGCCGTCCTTGAAACTCAGCGCGTGCTCACCCGGCGCGTGCGTGGCGCCGGAAATACCATCGGCGGGCATCTGTATGTCGCGGCCCGCCTTGCGCCACCACTGGCGCATGTCCTTGAGCCACTTCGTACCTTCGCCTTCCTTGTTTTTGGCGTCGTACCAGACCGCCAGCGTGGACACCGGGCTCTGGTCGGCGCGCTCGATCCACATCGCCACGTACGGACGGTGGTACTCGGCCACGTTCAGGCGCGGAATTTCCACCTTGACGTTAAGGTCCGCGGCCCCGGCGGGTGCCAGCGGCGCGGCAGCGAGGCCAGTCATGGTGACGGTCAGGAGTCGGCGCATTGTCAAAACTACCTTTCTCGATGGAATGGAAAGCGGGTCAGTGGATGTACAGGATGGCCAGCAGCAGCGGAATCACCAGACCCGCGCCCACCAGCGGCCACGTGGCCATTCGGCCCGATGCGTGCAGCTTCAGCAGGACCAGGCCCGTCACGCTGAAGACCAGGCAGGCGATGGCGAATACGTCGATGAACAGACTCCATGCACGGCCCGTGTTGCGGCCCTTGTGCAGGTCATTCAGATACGAGATGGCGCCACGCGACGTGGCTTCGTACTGCACCTCGCCGGAATCGAGCGCGACGCTGACCCAGGCATCGCCGCCCGGCCGTGGCAGTCCCACATAGATCTCGTCCGCCGACCATTCCGCCTCACGTCCTGCCGCGTCCACCTCCAGCGTGCGCGCCAGCCATTCGGCCAGCGCCGGAGGCACGATGCCCTTCTGGTTTTTCGACTCCACCCCGGACGGTGCGGCACGACGCAGCGCACTGACGACATCGCGCGGCGCGGTTTCGCTGCGCGTGACCACGCTGGGCCTGGCCTCGATCTGCGCCGCGTGATTGAGCGTGAACCCGGTGATGGCGAACATCAGCATCCCGATCAGACAGATCGCGGAACTGATCCAGTGCCACTGGTGAAGATGTTTGAGCCAGAAGGCGCGGCGCTGCTGGCCGGAAACTGGCGCGGTGTCGGTCATTCGGTTGCGGAAACGATGAGCGGGGTGCGCCGGTCGGCACGTCATCCGCCTGCAAGGCTGGCGATGGCATCACAAAGCCGGCGCAAGCCGAGCGATGATAATGATTCTCATCTGTGCCGGCAACAAATCACCGACGCGCCGCCGGGTCGTTTTGATTACGGTTGATTACGGGTCGCGGCGCATGTAAGGCCGCACCGCAGCCGTCGTGTTGCAGACGGGTGAGGAAGGAATCCATCGGGAAGCGCAGCCCTTGTCGCGCCGGGTGGCGAAGCTGCTGGAGGACGGGCGCTGATTCGCCGTCCTCGAAAACGCGCGCCCCGACATGGCGCGGCGCGCGTTGGATCGGAACGTCAGCCGTTCGCGGCCAGGGCCGAATCGGGGCTGCGCCGGAAGCTGATCGCCAGGCGGTTGAAGGCATTCATCAGGCCGATGGCCATCGTCAGATCGGCCAGTTCCTTCTCGCCGAATACCGCCGCCGCGGCATCGAAGTCAGCCTGCGGCACGTGCGTGTCCGCCACGCGCGTCACCGACTCCGCCCAACGCAGCGCAGCCTGTTCGCGCTCGCTGAACAGCGCGCCGGCCTCGTGCCACGCCTGCACCAGCGCCAGCTTCTGCGGCGACACACCCTTCTTGATCAGGTCTCGCGTGTGCATGTCCAGGCAATAGGCGCAGCCATTGATCTGGCTGACGCGCAGATAGACCAGTTCGACGAGCACGTCTTCCAGACCCGACTGCATGATGTATCCATACACGCCGCCGAATGCCTTGACGCCGCCGGGCGACGCCTTGGTGTAGTCCAATCTCATTTCAGGCTCCTTTATCTCGCATTCACTTCTGGTTCTGGTAGACGGTCAGTTCCTTGTCGTCGGTGTCGACGATAAACACGGCCAGCAGCTTGGCCGGCTTGGTCTTGCTGGCATTGCGGCTCACCGGGTGACGCGAGCCGGGTTCCTCATAGAACGCTTCTCCTGCCTTGTAGACACGTTCGGGCCCGTCGTTCACCTTGCTCGCAATGCTGCCAGAAACCACATAGGCATAGATGAACGCCGACTTGGCGTGCACGTGCGGCTGGGACGCGCCACCCGGCGCATAGTCCACCTCAACGGCCACCACCGACTTGCCGGGGATATTGGTAATCGGCTGCGAGAAATTCGGTTTCACGGATTCACCGGCGGCGTGATCGGCGGCGCCGTGGGCAGCGGCGGCACCCGAAAGCGCCAGACCGACTGCTGCAACAACAGAAACAAGAAGATGACGGGGTTTCATGATTCAGCTCCAGATGTCCAAGTCGACGGTAGAATCATGGACGCTTCCTGGTACATCAAAAAGAACCAAGAAGCTCAATTCCTGATGTACCAGAGATCATGACGACCATCCTGAATCTGCAACTCGACCGTGCGTCCAAGACTTCACTGGCGGAGCAGATACGGCTCGGCATTGCCGGCGCCATCGACAGCCAGGTGTTGTTGCCGGGCGCGCGGCTGCCGTCGTGGGTCGACCTTGCCACGCAGCTCGGTGTGGCACGCGGCACGGTCAAGGCCGCCTATGAGCGGCTGGTCGATGCGCAGTTGCTGATTTCGTCGCGCGCCGGCGGGACGCGGGTAGCGGAGCGGACGTCCACCGCACGCCCTGGAGCCGAGACGGCGCGCTCGATCGAATCCGACTTGCAGTCCGCGCTGTATCAGCACTTCTTGCCGGGCCCCGCCGTCTTTCAGATGGGTGTACCGGCCTCCGACTGCTTTCCTGCGACGTTGTTCGCACGGCTGCGCGCGCGGGCGGCGCGCGAGGAAATCGAAGCTCCGGCAACCTATCCGGACCCGCGTGGAGAACATGCGCTGCGGCGCGAGATCGCCGCGCACCTGGCCTTGTCGCGTGGCATCGAATGCCAGCCCTCGCAAGTCTTTGTGGCGGCCGGATTCACCGGCGCGCTTGGCGTGGCATTGCGCGTGATACAGGCCCCCGGCCGCAAGGCGTGGGTCGAGAATCCGGGATTCCTGCCTGCACGCACCGCGTTGGCGATCAGCCAGCTCACGACGGAAGCCATTCCCGTCGACGAGGAAGGCATCGACGTCGACTACGGCGAGCGTCATGCGCCGGACGCAGCCGTGGCATTGGTCACGCCGGGACAGCAAGCGCCGCTCGGTCCCACGCTGTCACTCTCACGGCGGATGCAACTACTGGAGTGGGCCGGCCGCGCAGACGCATGGATCATCGAGGACGATTACCTGGGCGAACTTCAGCTCCGGCGCCGTGCCGCTCCGGCGCTGGCGTCGCTGGATCGCGCGGGCCGCGTCATTCATATCGGATCGTTCAGTAAGACGATCAGTCCGACGCTACGGCTGGGCTTTATCGTGGCACCGCCTGGCCTGGTCGCCCGCTTCGAAGAAGCCGTGGCCTGCCTGGGTTCGGCCCCCGGCCCCGCCGTGCAGGCAGCCACCGCCGAGTTCATGCGCGAAGGGCACTACATGCGGCATCTGCGGCGGATGAAGCGCGTCTATGCCAGCCGCGGCGAGACATTGCTCGATGCGCTGGCGGCCAGGCAGTTCCACGCCTACCCGGCGGGGCTGGCCGTGGTCGTGCAACTGCCCGACGGCGCCGACGACCGGCGCATCGCGCGCGAAGCCTATGCATATGGCCTGGCACCCGCGCCGCTATCGGGCTTCTACTGCTCCGCGTCCACGCAGCGCTCCGGACTGCTGCTTGGCGTGGCGACCGCCATCGAACGGCAAGTGCCGAATGCCTGCGACCGGCTACAGCAACTGATTCGCAAGTTCGCTTGACTGACGCCGTTCCCCACGGCGGCGCAAACATCGATCCTGCGCCGCGCGGGGGGAATCAGAACCGCACGGCACCAAACCAGCCCGACGGCAGGCCGCCCTATTTTTCCGCGAAGGCCGCGCGCACTTCGGCAATGGTCGCGGCCTTGTCCTGCAGATGCGGGTAGTGGCCGATGTCGGGTAACACTCGGAACTTCAGGTTTGCCCGGCGCGCCAACTCTTCACCCATCTCCTTCCTGATGTAGTTGTCCTGCTCGCCCCAGACCACCGTAACCGGCGTGGTCAGCGCGGCAAGGTTTGCCTCGAAGCGGTCTTCGTCACGGGTGAAGTGCGTGTAGTAGTGATAGAACGCATCGGCCGATGTCATTTCACCGTGCGGCCAACCTCGCGCCATATCGGCCTTGTACTCGGCCGGCAGCTCATAGTGCAAAGCGGGCGGCAATCCGCCCGTGAAGACGTTCTGCAGGACTTCGTCGCGCGACTTGTTGAAGGCGGCACGCACCGCGTCAGCCGATTTCGGATCCTTGAGTGCCCGCAGACGTTCGCTCATGTATTGCGGACGATTGAACGGCGCGAAATCGCCGACGATGATGCGCCTTGCTATCGCGGGGTCGTCGATGGCTGCTAGCAGTGCTGGCAATGCGCCGATGTCGGTCGCATAGATAACCAGATTCCGCTTGTCGATGCCGGCCGTCTCGATATAGCGGCGCAGGACATTGGCATAGTCGCGCGGCGCATATGAAAACCGCTCCGCCGCGGGGCGCGACGACTGTCCATATCCGGGCCAGTCGAACGCATGAACTTCGTAATCCGCCCCAAGCGTCGTGGCGATCTCGCGCCACGCGAAAATCGTTTCGGGAAAGCCATGCAGGAACAGCACGGTGCCCTTCGGCGCAACGTTGTGCACGACCATTCGCCTGAGCTGTAAATCCGCATCGATCCGCACCTCGCCTATTTCGGGAGCCTGCGGCTGCACCGGCGTGGCCTGCGCGCCGCCGGTCAGAAGCGATCCGGCCAGCGCCGCTGCGCCGGCCGCGGCGGAAAATCGAAATGGATTACGTGTCGTGGAGTGCCTTGTCATGTCCTTCACCTTTCTCTTGAATCGCGGCACTCAGAGCGGGACCAACGCGGCTGCCGTCTGTTGCCAAGCCGAATTGAAGGACGGCGTTGTATCTGTGCAAAGGGGGATGGCACGCCCAAGCGTATTGCCAAGTATCGTGCGCGGCCGTTGATACGTTGGCATACAAAAATCCCGACGACACGAGATTCGCCTGTGCTCTGATGCGAGGCCTACGCTGAGAGTTGCGGGTCGGGTCCATCCGGGCGCGACTCGCCGAGGCAATTCATCTGCACCGAAGGACAAGATCATGCGCCACATTCTGAAGACCCTGCCAGCCCTGGTTGCCGTCACGGCCGCCGCGGCATTTTGCCTGCCCGCATTCGCTCAAAGTGCGCAGGATGCGATACGTCCGCCGGCATTGCTGCCGCTCAATGGCGAGGCCGCTCCCAAACTGGTGCCTTACGCGCCGCTGCCCGAGCCGCTGGCGCGTGGCGTCGTCATCGTCCAGTTCAGAACCGAGAACTTCCGCGTAATGCCAGTGTTCGGCAAGACCGCGACGGAGATATCACCGCGCATCGGGCACCTGCACGTGACCGTCGATGATGCGCACGGCACGTGGGCTCACACCAGCCAGGACCCGATCATCGTCGTGGGGCTGACACCGGGTGCGCACAAGCTCCGCCTGGAACTGGCCGACCCCAACCACAAGATCCTGGCCACCGAAATCGTCCCCGTGACGGTGCCCGACGTGAAGGCCGCCACACCTCATCAGCACTGAGGCGTGGCACGGACTGGTGCGGGACGGATCAGCGCAGTACGCGGTACGTCGACTGCACCAGCCCGGAAGGAAAGTGGCGGCACGATTCCAGCGACAAGCTCACGTCGTGCCGCAAGGTGCCGAACAGCGGCCTGCCCGATCCGAGCAGGACGGGCACCGTTGTCACCACGAGGTCGGCAATTAATCCATCGCGCAGAAACGATTGGATGATTTGTCCGCCATCGACATACACGCGCCGCACGCCTTGCGCGGCGAGTTCCAACATGGCGTCCGCCGGCGACAGCCCCGAGAAGCGGACCTTGCCCTGCAAGCCATCGGGCACCGGTTGGTCGGCCAGTTGCCGGGACAGCACCAGCACGGGCCGGTCGTAGAACCACTCCCCCAGCGTCACGATCTTTTCGTAGCTGCCGCGCCCCATCACGATCATGTCCTTGTCGGCGATGAATTCCGCGTAGCCGTGGTCTTCGGCTGGGTCATCCCGTTCCAGCAGCCAGGCAATGTCGCCATCGTCGCGGGCAATGAAACCATCGAGGCTGGTAGCGATAAAAACGTGTCCGGTAATTCCGGTAGTTCCGATAGTTCCAGTCGTCATTGAGTGCTTTGTGTTCGATGTATCTGGCGATGGGTGTCCGGCCGAAGACGGCTTACACCCGCCATCGGCATAAACCCGCGTCTGTATCGCGGCGAGTGTCAGGCCCCGACCGGTGCTTCGACGCCACGCATGCACAGGCTCATCAATCCGAGCCGGCCGGGTACGCCGAGTTTGCGGAACACGCTGAGAACGTGTGCCTGTGTTCTGGCTGCGCTCAGACCCAGGCGGCTGGCGATCTGAAGCTCCGACGCCGCGGTCAGCAGCAGCACCAGCACGTCGCGCTCGACGGGGTCGAGCACGCCAAGCAGGTCCGGTGACAGCAGATGCGCGCAAGCGGGCTGCCGCAGCGATGTCACATCGTGCGCAAAGCCCATGCGAAGCTGATGCGAATCGAGCCAGCGCGCCGTCCAGGCCAGATAGATTTCCCGGCCGTCGCGGTGCTGATACCGGTTTTCGAATCCTGTCCGGTCGTGACCCGCCAACACCTGCGCTGCCTCTCTGAGGGTCCGGTCACGATCGCGTGCCAACACGAGTTCAATGATCGGTTGTCCGATGACATCGGCCTGGGCAAAGCCGAGCGTTGCCGCGCAACGCGCGTTGACATAGCGGACCACGCCGCCGCGGTCCACCAGAAACACCGTGTCCGGCGAGTCTTCCGCCAGGGTGAGGACAACGTCCTCAGTCAATCGCTCCATCAGCTCCGCCTCGAACTCACGATGCCCACGTCGAATTCGACGATTTTGCAGATACTGCCACAGGGGAGCGCGTTTGACTGCATCCGGTCAAATCATCATCAGAAAAATGCGGCGCCCTCTCCACTATTGCCATATTGGTATCAATCCTCAATCAAGTTTCCGCTTCGGCTGGCCGTTAGCGCGGCCATAGAGAGGACGCCGGGAAAAGCGTCCCGTCGATCAACGAAGCGAAATGGAGGAACTGGATGCTGCAAAACCTGAGTCTGAGAAAGAAGCTCATGCTGCCATTGGTGCTGAGCTGGATCTGCCTGCTGGCCATCACGCTGTGGAATGCCTGGCAAATGCGCGAGCAACGTCTGCAAGATCGCAAGGTCGCGCTCGAACAGGTGACCGACACCGCGAATTCAGTGGTCGCCGAATACGAAGCGATGGCCCGCGCCGGCAAGATCACCACCGAGGAAGCACAGAAGCAGGCGATCGATCGCGTACGCGCGATGCGCTTTGGCGCCGACGGCTACTTCACGATCATGCGCTCCGACACGGTCGTGCTGATGCACGCGATCAAGTCCGAACTCAACGGCAAGACCATGTCGGACACCAAGGACGCCAACGGCGTCTACCTGTTCCGCGACATCGCACAGATCGGCAAGACCACGGGCCGTGGCTTCATCGAATATCTCTGGCCCAAACCCGGCGCCGATGCCCCGCAGCCCAAGCTCAGCTACACGTTGAACTTCAAGCCGTGGGACTGGAACTATATCGCCGGCCTGTACCTCGATGACATCCATGCCGAATTCCGCGCCGCACTCTGGAAGGCGCTTGGCTTGCTGCTCGGCGTGGGCGCGCTGATGAGCGTGGTGATGGTGCGCGTGTCGATGAGCCTGCAGAAGCAGCTCGGCGGCGAACCGGCGCTGACGTCCGAAATTGCCGCGCGCATCGCCGACGGCGACCTGGGCACCCATGTGCAGACCGCACCGAACGACCGCGACAGCGTGCTGTACAACATGCAGCAGATGCAGGCCCGCCTGACTGGCGCGATTGGCCAGATCCGTGGCTCGGCCGATTCCATCGCCGGCGCGGCGCGCCAGATTTCCGCTGGTAATGTCGACCTGTCACGTCGCAGCGAGGAACAGGCGGCTTCGCTGGAAGAGACCGCCGCGAGCATGGAGGAGCTGACCAGCACGGTGCGACAGAGCGCCGATAACGCGCGCCAGGCCGCTCACCTGGCGGAAGGCGCATCGGATATCGCGGTGCGCGGCGGCGAGATCGTGCACAAGGTGGTGGCCACGATGGGCGAGATCAAAGCCGCATCGGGCAAAGTGGTCGACATCATCGCCGTGATCGAAGGCATCGCATTCCAGACCAACATCCTGGCGCTGAACGCCGCGGTGGAAGCGGCACGCGCTGGCGAACAAGGCCGTGGCTTTGCGGTCGTGGCCGGAGAGGTGCGCAGCCTGGCGCAGCGGTCCGCCACGGCAGCCAAGGAGATCAAGTCGCTGATCGACAATTCGGCGCAACGTGTCGAAGACGGTTCCGTGCTGGTGGAAGGCGCGGGCAAGGCGATGGAGGAAATCGTCGATGCCGTGAAGCGCGTGACCGACCTGATGGGCGAAATGCGTGCCGCCACCGAGGAGCAGACCGGCGGCATCGAGCAGGTCAATCAGGCCGTATCGCAGATGGACCAGATGGCGCAACAGAACGCCGCGCTGGTGGAAGAAGCGACGGCAGCGGCGGCATCGCTGGAAGATCAGGCCGATGCGCTGCATCGCGCCGTGGGACAGTTCAGGTTGGCGGGGGCGTTGTAAGGAAGGGGGAAATTACAAGAACCCAATCACAAGCCAGGCTTTCCAGGCCCGCAGCGATGCGGGCCTTTTTGTTTTGCCTTTTTACTTTTGACTTTTGCCTATTGCGCGCCGATAGCGGCGCGCCGTTCGGCGTTAATCCGGGTCCCTGTTTTCGAGCAGATGCCGGTAGATGAGGCCGCCGATTGCACCGCCGATCAGCGGAACGATCCAGAACAGCCAGAGCTGCTGCATCGCCCACGTTCCCTGGAAGAGCGCCACACCGGTGCTGCGAGCCGGATTCACCGACGTGTTGGTCACCGGAATGCTGATCAGATGGATCAGGGTCAGCGTGAGGCCAATCGCCAACGGACCGAATCCCGACGGCGCGCGCTTGTCCGTGACGCCGTGGATCACGATCAGGAAGAACGCCGTCAGCAGCAGTTCCACCGCGATGGCCGCCTGCACGGTGTACCCGTCGGGCGAGTGCTTGCCATAACCATTGGAAGCAAAACCCGCGACCACATCGAACCCTTCCTTGCCGCTGGCAATGAGGTAGAGCACCGCGCCTGCCGCAACCGCGCCGATGACCTGCGCGACGGCATAGGGCAGTACTTCTTTGGCCGGGAAACGGCCCCCGGCGCACAACCCAACGGTGACAGCCGGGTTGAAGTGCCCGCCTGAGATATGACCGACGGCATAGGCCATCGTCACGACAGTGAGGCCGAAGGCCAGTGAGACGCCGGTAAATCCGATGCCAAGCTCGGGTACTGCCGCAGCCAGCACCGCGCTGCCGCACCCACCAAATACCAGCCAGAAGGTCCCGAAGATTTCGGCGACCATACGCTTACCTAGTGACACGAAACAAAACTCCCTAATGAAATGCCGCGCGTGGGGCCCCAAATCCGGAGGCCACGATCCACGACGTGCTGTAGGAAGCCTAGCCATTCGTTACCCAGACAGACATCGAACAAAAACGAAAATGCACAAGTGACGGGGGCGGCGGCCAAAACAAAAGGGCGATGGCCAAAGCCATCGCCCTTCTGCTGCCAGCCCGCGGCGTATTACTTCTTCGAATTGGTCAGCGCCTGAAACTGCTGGGTCAGGTAGTTGCGGGTGCTGTTCATTTGCGCCACGACCAGGTCAAGCTGGGTGAACTGCTTGCGATAGCGTTCGATGGTCGCGTTGACGCGCACTTCCATCGCTTCGTAGCGCCGTTCCACGTCCTTCATGCTGCGCTCGATGCCGGCGGTGACGGCGCCGATCGGGCCGGTTTCTCCGTTCATGCGATCCACGGCATCGGAGAGCCGGCGGCCAAAGCCGCCAGTGGTGCCGTCACCCGCGAACAGCTGCGTCACGTCCCGCAGGTTGTCCTTCAGCGCGGCGTCCAGCTTCTTGTTGTCGATCGCCATCGTGCCGTCCTTCTGCATGGACACGCCGATCGCGGCCAGCATCGTCGGCGCCTTGGCGGGCATGCCGGTTTCGGGCGTGTTCAGCACGCCGCGCAGCGTCGACTGAATACCGCGAATCGAGCTGTCGCCGTTGAGCGCGCCCTTGGTCTTGGCCTTGGTGTCGAACTGCGACAGCGACTTCACCGTCGACTGGATGTTGTTGTACGCGGTCACCATCGCCTGCACCGCGTTCTTGATGCTCTCGCTGTCCTGCGTCAGCGACATCGACGTCGTGCCGGTCTTCTTGAGCGTCATCGTCACGCCCTGCGCCGCATCCACCACGGTATTGCTGGTGCTTGTGATGGCGATGCCATTGACCGTCAGCGCGGCGTTGGTGGCGCGCAGGGTTTCCTTCATTGCGTTCGCGCCGGGCGTGGTCGGGTCATAGCCCGCCAGGCCCTGCAGTTCCGGCGACGAGCCGGTCACGCGCATGCTCATCGTCTCGCCGGTCTTTTCCGACGTCAGGATCAGGCGGTACGGCGTGGCGCTGCCATCGTTGATGATGCTGGCCTTGACGCCGATGCCGGCCTTGTTGATGGCATCGCGGATGTCCTGCAGCGATCCCTTGCCCGGATCGATCGTCACCGTGCGCGGGTTGGGCGCCGTGCCCGTGGCCGCGTTGGCCGTGAACGCCGGATTGATGTAGGTACCCGACGCTTCGTCCCAGCCCGTGGTGGTGCCGAACTCGAAAGACAGCGTGCCCGAGCCGATCTGCACGTCCTGCTTGGCAAAGCCGTTGCCGGCCAGCGACTGGACCTGCGCCAGCCGCGTCACGTTGACGCTCAGGTCCCCCGGCACCGCATTGGCGCCGGTGGTTACGGACAGGACGTCGCCATTGCCCACGCTGGCCTTGACCGCGCCGAACGTGTCCTTGTTCATCAGCGCCTTGGCCGTGGCCTGGAAGGCGGTGAGCATGCTCTTGACCGTGCCGTACGCGCTCAGACGGGTCTGATAGGCGCCGTGCTGCTTTTCCAGCGCGTCCAGCGGCGCGCGCTCGGCGGTGGCGAGTTTGTCCAGCAGCGTGGACAGTTCGAGGTTCGATCCCACCCCGAGGGAGGTAACGGATGCCATGCGTGTGTGCCCTTGTTCTTGTTCGCTTCTTTTGGAATGTCATCCAGGCGCTGCGTCGCCCGAATGTCTTGACATCCATGTTTACGTCGCCGAAAAGTGGTTCTTTAGGCTTTTTGATACGAACTCGATACAAAGACGATACACAAAGGGACTTAAGTTACCTTAAGCGTCGTATGACTCACATTTGAAGGGATATTGGACACGCGGCCCATCCAGCCGCCCCGAATCGCCAGGTCAGACACCCGTCGGGCCGGCGTTCGATCCGTGGTCAGAACGTTGCGGCACGCTCCACGCTCGTTACCGCCTTTTTTAATTTCCCATTAAGACTCGAACCGGAGCACGCCACGACCGCACTGGAAGATGCATCCGTACGTAACAACCAGTCGGTGCAGGAAGCGTCCGATCACCGCGAGGGCACGATCGAAGTAAAGATCTCTGGCAAGGGAAAACGGGCTGGTCGATGACGAGACCTCGGGCCATGCCCTTCAGCAGGAACACTCGCAACCGGGCAGGACACCAGGCGAACGCCCGGCGGGTGAAGGCGATGAGGACGCGACCAGCCAGCAGGCCGCGAATGGCAAGACATTCGATACAACAGCTTACAAAGACGCTTGCGAGAGGGTCAACGGACATGCCGGGGCGCCGTTACTATCGGCACCCACGCAGCAAACCGAGCCAAAGAGGTGCTCACCATGTCCAGATTCCTCATCGCAAGTCTGATCGGTCTTTCCGCCCTGGCGGCTTCCGGCGCGGCACAGGCGCGCGTCAACGTCGATGTCGGCATCGGCATTCCGGCATACGTTGCCGCGCCACCGCCGGCACCGGTCTACTACGAGCCAGCACCGGTCTATGTGGCACCGCGTCCCGTAGTGGTCGCACCGCGCCCGGTGGTGGTGCAGCCCGGCTATGGCTACTACGAAGGCTGGCGCGAGCAGCGCTGGCGCGAACGCGAATGGCGCCGCGAACAACGCTGGCGCGAGCGCGAGTGGCGCCGCTGGCATGACGACGACTGAAGCGTCGCCAGCGCATCTACCGCACGAACGCCCTGAGCGCTTGCAAGGCATGGCGGCCGAAGCCGCCTGATATCAGGGCCGTTGCGAGAACGTCCGGTCGAATACCGATTCGGCGATGCGGTTCTTCAGAATTTCGATCGAGCCGCCCGCGATCATCCAGCCACGGCAGCGCCGCTGGCAGTATTCGACCAGTTCTTCCTGGCTGTAACCCATGCCGCCCATCACCTGCAGCGCCTCGTTGGCGATGTCGAAACCGGCCTGGTTGCAGAACGCCTTGGCGATGGCGGTTTCCTCGGCGGACGGCAGGCCACTGTCCGCATTACTCGCGGCACGGTACAGCAGCAGCTGGCCGGCATCGAGCTTCATCTTCATCTCGGCGAACTTCCATTGCAGCCCCTGGAATTCGCACAGCAGCCGGCCGAACTGCTTGCGCTGGAGCGCCCACTGGCGCGCCACTTCGTACGCATAGCGCCCCAGTGCCAGCGAGCGTGCCGTGTTACCCATACGCTCGACGTTAAAGCCCGCGATCTGTTTCTTGAAGCCGCCCTCGCCCAGCAACACATCCTCGGGCGCCACGTAGACGTCCTCGAAATAGATCTGCGCCCATTCCTCGCCCGACATGAAGCGGGACTTCTGGCCGATGCGCACGCCTGGCGCCTTGGTATCGATCAGCACCGAGCCAATGCCACCCACGCCGGGGCCAAAGCGCACATAAGCCAGGATCACATCGGCATGCGGGCCGTGCGTCGTGAAGATCTTGGTGCCGTTGATGCGATAGCCGTCGCCATCGGGCGTGGCGCTGGTCTTCAGTTCCGTGACGGCCGAGCCGGCCTCGGGTTCGGTCATGCCGACCGAGATCAGCGTCTCGCCGCGCAGCAGCGGTGCCAGCCATCGCGCCTTCTGGCCGGGCGAGCCGTACTCGGCCAGTACGCGAATCGCGCCGAAATTGCCGGCCTGCACCACGTCCGCGCTGCGCGGGCAGTGCGCCGCCACCGCCTGGATGGCGATCACGGCGTCCATCAGCGTGCCGCCCTGGCCGCCGTCGGCCTCGGCGATCGTGATGCCAAGCAGGCCCTGATCCGCCATCCTGCGTGCCACGTCCCACGGATAGTCATCGGTGTGGGCGCGCTCGCGCGCACCTGGGCGCAGTTCCTTTTCGGCGAATCGGCTGACGGCGTCCTGGAATTCCTGCTGTTCGGGAGTGAGCTTGAAATGCATGATGTCTCCGTATGATTCTGGGTGTCCGACTTAGTGTTGGGATTCGGCCAGCCGCAGCACGCAGTCGACACCGACCACGCCGTCGGCGCGCACGAACAAGGGATTGATTTCCGCCTCGGCCACGTTCACGCCCTGCATGGCGCCCAGACGCGAGAACCGCACGATGGCATCGGCCAGTGCATCGACATCGCCGCGTGGCAACCCGCGAAAGCCGCGTACCAGCCGTGTGGAGCGCACCTCGTCGATCATCTGGTGCGCTTCCGCCAGGCTCACCGGCGCGGGCCGCAGGCTCACGTCACGGTGCAGTTCGGCGGTGATGCCGCCCGCGCTGAGGACGACCACCGGCCCGACGAGCGGGTCCGCGCGATAGCCGAGCATCAGCTCCAGCAGACGCTCTTCCATGCGTTGCACCAGAATGCCGTCGATACGAGCGTCGGGCGCGGACCTGCGCGCATTGGCCATCAGCCGATCCACAGCAGCCGCCAACTCGGCGTTGTCGCGCACGCCCACCTGCACGCCACCCACTTCGGTCTTGTGCAGAATGTCGCGCGAGCAGATCTTGGCGACTACGGGATACGGCACGGCATGGCCAGGTTCCGCAGCCGTGACCAATGCGGCCGGGGCCACCGGCACACCCAGCGCCTTGAACACGGTGCCCGCCTCCAGCTCGGTCAGATCGCCCTGCGTCGGCAGATTGGCGGGCCACGCCAGCGGCGGAACCGTCGCGTCATCCACCGCATTGGCGGCATTGGCCGCCCGGAACAGACAGGCCAGTGCATCGGCGCAGCTTTCCGGCGTGCGGAACGCCGGCACGCCCGCGGATTGCAGTACCTGCAGCGACTGCGTGGCATCCGGCGCAAGAAACGCCAGCAACGGCTTGCCGCCCGTTGCCGATGCCTCGACGATCGGCTTCACGGCAAGCTGCGGATGAAACTGCGCGGACGAACCGACCACGCACAGCACGGCATCGCACCAATCGCTCCGCAGCATCTGCTCCACGAGGTCCTGATATTGCGCACTGGTGGCCGCCAGCGTCAGATCGATGATTGGCGTCTGGCGAATCCTGACGCCACGCGCGGCCATATGCGCGACGAATGCGTCGGGCGGGGGCACCGCCTCAACGTTGGCCAGGCCCAGACGGTCCACCACGGTAGCCGCGCCGCCGCCGGTGGTGGTCACCACGGCCACGCGCGGTGCACGATCCAGCGCGGGCACCGTGCGAGCGTGGCGGCTGGCGAGCGGCGCCGCTTCAAAGAGCGTTTCCAGCATCTCCACGCGCATCGCGCCGTGCTTGCGCAGGAAGGCGTCAACCGCCGCGTCATTGCCCGCCAGCGCGCCCGTGTGGGACTGTGCCAGCGCCTCGCCTTGCGCCGAGCGTCCGAGCTTGTAGACGAGCACCGGTTTGCCAGCGGCCCGCGCGCGCCGCAGTGCCGGCCCCAGCACGGGCGCGTCGCGGATCGTCTCCAGGAACAACAGGATGACTTCGGTCGCATCGTCGTCCACCAGCATGTCGACCAGCTCGCCCACGCCGATATCGCTCTCGTTGCCCACCGACACCAGCTTTGCAAAGCCCATGCCGCGTGCAGCGCCGCGCGACAGCAACGCACCAAGCATCGAACCGCTTTGCGATACCACGCTCACCGCGCCGGCATGCAGCTCATCCATCTCCAGCACCGCGTTGACCGACAGGATGGCGCCGCTATGCACATCGACCACGCCGATACTGTTCGGTCCCAGCAGCCGCACGCCAAGCGCCCTGGCCTGATCCGCCAGCGCCTGCTGGGCCGCCATGCCGGCCTCGCCCAGTTCGGCAAACCCGTCCGAGAACACCGTCACCACGCGCGCGCCGCGCGCCGCGCTTTGCGCCAGGGCCTCGGACACCTGGGCGCCTGGCACCATCACGAAGGCGTGATCGATCGATTCCGGCAACGCGGCTACGCTCGGATACGCGGGCAGGCCCATCACTTCGGCACGGCCGGCATTGACCGGCAGGATTCGGCCCTTGAAACCATGCTTGCGCATGAAGCGCAGCGGCCGCGCCGTGTTCTTCTTCTCGTCGGCGGAAGCGCCCACCAGCGCGACGACGCCCGGCGCGAACAATGCGCTGGCCAATGCCTTGCCCGTGGCGCCCACTACCGGCGCGCCCGCCACGATTTCCTTGTCGACTCTGGTCATGAATGCAGTCTTCCAGTGAATGTTGGGATGCGGTGCATGCCGTTCAGCGCGCGCGCAGCGCACCGAGGCCAAGCGCTCGAACCGGGCGCGCGCCGAGCTGCCACAGTGCGTCGAGCAGGTTCGTGGCGTGGCTCGTGCCCAGCACCGGGCCGCTCAGTTCCATGAACTTGTCCGCCAGCATCGCGTCATCGAGCGGTGCCTCCGGGTCCCCAAGCCGATATGGCGCAAAGTGGGCATGCCGCTTGCCATCGGCCATTTCGATTTCGACCCGTGCCGCGCGCTGGCGCGGGAATGCCGCCGTCAGTGCCGCGTCGGCAGTCAGCGTGATGCGTTGCATCAGGGCGCGGATGGCGGGGTCGGCAAGCCGCTCCGCTTCGAACGCGTCGAGCCGCACCGCGCCATGCAGAATGCCGTGCGCCACCACATAAGGCAGGCTGAATCGTGCTTCGAACGGCGTGGTCGGATTGAAATTGCCGGTCACGTCCAGCGTCACCTGATAGGCATGCACATGGATGGCGGCGATGCGCGACGGGTCGAGATCGTGGTCACGCACCAGCTGCATCGCCGCGTCGATGGCGGCAAACGTGTGGCCGCAGCAGCCATGATTCTTCTGCGTGATGCGCGTGACGTTGTAGTCGACACCCAGGCCGGCGGTGGCAACATCCCAGTTGGGACTACCGCACAACGCGGCACCAAAGCCCGCATCGCCTTCGAGGATGTCACTCACGCCGGTCACGCCATGCGCCGCACCCTGCGCGGCCAGCACGCCGGTCTGCGCGGCATGGCCAGCGTGCAGCGCCTTGGTCATCGCATCCGAGCGGAATGCCTGCTGCAGGCCCGAAGCAAACGTGGTGGCCGTGGCAATGGCGTGGCCAGCCACGGCGGCGTCGCCGGGGGCCAGCAGCAACGCGCCGGCGGCGGCCGCGCCGATGCAGCCGACCGTGCCCGTGGTGTGGAAGAAGCGATAGTGCGCGGGCTGGATGGCCGCGCCAACGCGCGTCGATACTTCGTAACCCGCTACGACGGCGCGCAGCAGGTCGTCTCCGCTTGCGTTGCGCTGTTCCGCCAGCGCCAGCGCGGCGGCGATGGTCGGGCAACCGGGGTGGTACACCGCGTCGCGGAAGATATCGTCGAATTCGGCCGCGTGCGAGACACTGCCATTGATCCACGCCGCCAGCGCGGGGAATGCCGTGGTGCCGTGGCCAAGCACGGTGCTGTGACCCACGCCCAGTTCTTCACGATGGGCAGCCATCAGCTGTTTGCCCGGTGCCATCGGCACGCCGGCCAGCAGCGCGGCAAACCAGTCGATCACCACGCGCCGCGCGTGGTGCTGTACGTCGTCAGGCAGCGGCGCATGGGCCTGGTTGCCGACATAGGCGGCAAATTGGTCGATCAGCATGCCGGTTGTCTCCTCTGGAATGACTTCCATAGTACGAACGGCAACCGGCCCAGCTTTGACATTTGGTGAAAGCTCCCGACCCGGCGCGCGTATCCCGGCGTTTGCGGGCTGGTGCATACTCTGCGCACGCCGCTCGCCGCCCAGCCTTTCCATTTGGAGCACGCTCAAGTCATGGACATGGACATTCCTTCGCTTGCCATCCTGATCGCCGCCGTAGAGGAAAAGAGCCTGTCACGCGCGGCCGAGCGCGAGAACCTGGTGACGTCGGCGGCCAGCAAACGCATTGCCGAGCTGGAACGGCGCGCGGGTACCGCCTTGCTGCGCCGCCACGGACGCGGCGTGGAACCGACACCGGCCGGCGCCATGCTCTACCAGCGCGCCAAGGCCATCGTGCGCAGCGTGCAGCTGGCGCAGGACGCGCTGGCCGCATATTCGCTCGACGGCATCGCCAAGATCCGGCTGGCGTCCAACCGCTCGACGATCCTGCAGTTCCTGCCCGCCGATATCAGCGGCTTCCTGAAGCACGACCCCGAGGCCCGCATCGACCTGGTGGAAGCGTTCAGCTTCGACATTCCGCGCATGATCTCCAACGGCGACGCCGATATCGGCATCTATCACGCGCGCAGCCCCAGCCCCGGCGTGCACTCGCTGCCATACCGCAAGGACCGCGTGGGACTGGTGGTGCCGCGCGGGCATCCGCTGGAGGCCAAGGGCGCGCTGCATCTGGAAGAGGCGCTCGACTACGACTTCCTGGGCTACTTTCCGCGCCATACCTTCGATGCGTTTCTGACGCTGGTATCGGGCACGATCTCGCGGCCGCTGACCGTCAAGACGCAGGTTTCGAACTTCGAGGCGCGCTGCCGCATGGTGCGCGAGGGGCTGGGCCTGGCCGTGGTGCCGGAGGGCATCGCGCGCAACTACCTGCAGATGATGGGACTTTCGCTTCTGACGCTGAAGGACGACTGGGCGGAGCGCGAGTTCTACGTCTGCGTGCGCGACCGCGAAAGCCTGCCGTCGGCCGTGGGCAGACTGCTCGAATACCTGAGCCGCTGCGCCGCGATGGAACAGCATTTTCTGAAACCCCGTTGATGGCCCGCTGAGAACGCTGCGTTTCTGTTTCGTCAAAGCTCCGTGCCCGCATCTTTCTAAGATGCTCTACAGGGTGTCCCTTTCCCGAAAGGATGGCCCCACGACAAGAGACATACGGAGACAGCGATGAAAGACTTCCTGCGGCGCTCAGCCGCCGGCGTGCTGCTTTTTTGCGCCGCAGCAGCCCATGCGCAGCAACCCTATCCGTCCAAACCGATTCGCGTGGTGGTGGCATTCACCGCGGGCGGCACCACGGACATCCTGGCCCGCGAAGTGGCCCAGCAGATGAGCAAGGCACTGGGCCAGAGCGTGGTGGTGGAAAACCGGCCCGGCGCGGGCGGCAACATCGGCACCGACTTCGTCGGCCGCAGCGACCCCGACGGCTACACGCTGCTGGCCACTTCGGTCGGCCCCGTGGCCATCAATCCCACGCTGTACAGCCGGCTCAAGGTCAATCCGCAAACCGACCTGCAACCGGTGGCGCCGATTGCCGACGTACCCAACGTCATGGTGGTAAGTCCCAGCGTGCCGGCCAAGACCGTGCAGGAATTCATCACCTACGCCCGCGCGCATCCGAACCAGCTCAACTTCAGTTCCACCGGCGTGGGTACGGCCGCGCACCTGTCCGGTGTGCTGTTCAATGAGCGTACCGGCGCCAAAACCACCCACGTGCCGTACAAGGGCGCCGATGCGCTCAACGACCTGCTGGCCGGCCGGGTGCAGTTCATGTTCGCCACGGTGCCGTCGGTGATCGCGCATATCCGTGGCGGGCAGCTACGCGCGCTGGCCGTGACGTCGCGCAAGCGGTCCGCCGCATTGCCCGATGTGCCGACGATGGCGGAGGCCGGTGTGCAGAACCTGGTGACCGGTGCGTGGTTCGGCCTGTTCGCGCCGAAGAACACGCCGCCCGAGATCGTCGCCAGGCTGAACAAGACCGTGACGGACGCGCTGTCACAGCCCGACATGCGCAGCAAGCTCGCGCAGCAGGGCGCCGAGGCCATGAACCTGGCACCGGACGCGTTCGGCAAATTCGTGGTGGCCGAGTACCAGGCGTGGAAGCCCGTAGTGGTGAGTTCGGGCGCACGCATCGACTGACAGCGGGGCTGTGGCATGATTGCGCTTTCCAATCCGGGGAACGCGATCATGACCACGGCGCTGATCGTCATCGATGTCCAGCAAGGCCTCTGCGAAGGGGACGAGGCCTGCTTCGACTGGCAAGCCACCGTTGCACGCATCAACGACGTCTCTGCGAAGGCACGCAGGTCCGGCGTGCCGGTCATCTTCGTTCAGCATGAATCGGCTTCCGACTACCTGAAGTACGGCTCGGACCGCTGGCAACTGGTGCAAGGGCTGGAAGCGCAAGACTCAGACCTGCGCATCCGCAAAACCACTCCCGATTCTTTCCACGGCACCGAGCTTGCCGCCACACTGCGGACGCACGGCGTATCGTCGCTGGTGATCTGCGGCATGCAGAGCGATTACTGCATCGATACCACCACGCGCCGGGCGCTGGCGCTCGGCTATCCGGTCACGCTCGTGGCGGATGGCCATACCACGGTGGACAATGCGGCGCTGACCGCCGCGCAGATCATCCGGCACCACAACCTGACGCTGGCCGGCATCGAAAGCTTCGGCCCGCGCGTGACGCCCGTCGCCGCGGCAGACCTGTCGTTCGCGCACTGATCACCCTGGCCTGCCCTGCAGGCCGGCGGTGCGGCTATCGCACAATGCGTCGCAAAACCGGGGCTGACCCTGACTTCGGTTCCCGATTTCCTCACCGATAATCCGCGAGGCTGGCCATGTCCGGCCCAAATAGCCTGGGGCGTTGCCACCGGGCGCGGAAAAAAATCAGTGAAGGAGATGTAGTGCGTATCAAGCGTCAAGCCGTGCGCCTTGCGTGCGGGATGGCCGTTGCCATCGCCACCCTGTCCACCACCCAGCTCGCCTTCGCGGCCGATGCGTGGCCCACCAAGCCGATCAAGGTCATCGTGCCGTACACGCCGGGCGGGTCCACCGACACCGTAGCGCGCGTGGTGTTCGAGAGGGTGTCGCAAAGCCTGGGCCAGCCCATCATCATCGAGAACAAGCCTGGCGCCAACAGCACGCTGGGCGTGGGCGTGGCCGCGCGCTCGGCACCCGATGGCTACACCTTCGTATCGGTGCTGGCCGCGTATAGCGCCAACATGTCGCTGTACTCGAAACTCAGCTACAAGCCGTCGGATCTGACGCCGGTGTCCGAAATGGCCGAGCTGCCGCTGTTCCTGTTCGCCAGCAAGAAGGTGCCCGTCAAGACCGTCGCCGAATTGGTGGACTACGGCAAGAAGCACCCTGACACGCTGACCTTCGGCTCCAGCGGCGTCGGAAGCTCCGCGCACCTGACCGGCGAGCGGCTTGCGATGGAATCGAAGGTCAAGATGACCCACATTCCGTACAACGGCAGCGCGCCGATTCTGCCGGCCCTGGTCGCCGGCGAGGTCTCCGTGGCCTTCGATCCGCTGCTGGTGCCGATGCCCCATGTGAAGTCCGGCAAGATCAACGTGCTTGCGGTAGCGTCGGCCAAGCGCTGGCCCGGCGAGCCGAATATCCCGACGATGGAAGAGTCCGGTTTTCCGGGCTTTGTGATGAGTTCGTGGACGGGCCTGCTGGCCCCCGCGGGCACGCCGCAGCCGGTGATCGACCGCATGGCCCGGGAAATCGCGGCCGCCACGCGCAGCGCCGATGTGGCAAAGAAACTCACGGAACTCGGCTTTATTCCGGTGGGCGGCACGCAGGAAGATTTTCGCAAGCTGATCGAGCGCGATACCACGCGCTACGCGCGGATCGTCAAGGCTGGAAAGATTACGCTCGACTGAGCGTTGCCGCCTTTCGTGGATAGCTCCCTCCTTTGCCCCGCGCAAGAGGGAGCCATCCTGGGCAGCGGCGAATCAGCCTTGCCTGCGCTTCCACTCCTCGTATAGATCCGCCTCGCCCTCCTGGCGCACGGGCACGTACGCGATCGCCATCGACTGCTCGGCGAACGGCTTCGCCAGATCCGCATAGATGGTAGCCGTCGACAGGCCAAACGGTTCGCCATCGTCGTTCGAATAGGCATACGCCACTTCCGTCACACCGGACATCCGCATCGCCGCCATGCACATCGGGCACGGATGGCCGCTGGCGTACACCGCACAACCGGCCAGGCTCGGGCTGCCGAGCTTGTGGCTGGCGGCGCGAATGGCGTTGAGTTCGGCATGCGATGTCGGATCGTTGGTTTTATGGATCTCGTTGACGGCCGTCACCAGGACTTCGCCATCCCGCACGATCACCGCACCGAACGGGCGCCCGCCCGCGTCCATGTTCTCGCGCGCCAGGCGGATGGCTTCGCGCAGGTATTGCTGTGCATTCGTCATACTCGATCTCCGTGAAACAAGGCTCCGATAATAGCCGCTCGCGGCTTGTACTAAGCTGATAGAGGCGCACGCTTCACCGGCTGGAAGCCGCGTCCGCACTTGTCGCGGCAGCCGTGTCGATCTTCGGGAGCGGGGAACCATGTCTCGCTTTTCTGTCCGTATTTCCGCTCAGCTCGTGGCAATGCTTGCCACACTGGGCACGGCCATCGCCGCGGAGTCGCCCACCGCGCTCACGGTCACCTTCATCCATCCGGAAACCTATCAGGACGCATCGAGGCACTACGGTTACGGCAGCGACCCGCAGGTGCTCAATGCGATTCGCCAGCATCTGCAGAAGCTGGCCGCGCGAGAACTGCCGCCGGGTTACTCGCTGTCGATCGAAGTCCTGGACATCGACCTGGCCGGCTATATCGACTGGCGGTATTCCAGTGAAGTTCGCGTGGTGCGCGACGCCACATGGCCGCGCATGACGCTGCGCTATGCGCTGAAGCGCGGCGATGAAACGATCGCCACCAGTGAAGAACACATCAACAATATGAACTTCAACTGGGGCGTGAACCTGTATGGCTACAGCGATCCGCTGCGCTACGAAAAGGCGATGCTCGACGACTGGTTCGCACGCGCCATCACGCGGCGCGTGCACGGCTGAGCGGCGACACGGCTATTTGCGCGGTGCGGCATGTCTGCCCCGCTCGCCAATAGCGCCCGCCGCCGCGGCCCGCAGGATGCGCTGGAACGTCGGGCACGCCATATGGCTGGGTGCCGGACAAGCGGCAGCATGCCGCAGGCCATCCCGCATCGCGGTGAGCTGGCGGATCGTGCGGTCGAGATCGTCCGCCTTGCCGGAAAGCACTTCGCGGTCGATATGCAGCTGTCCATCATGTGCCAGCATGCCGGCGATTTCGTCGAGCGAGAATCCCACGGCACGCCCCAACGCCACCAGCGCCAGACGATCCAGCACGTCGGGATGAAACTGCCGCCGCAAGCCGTTGCGTCCGGCCGCGGCAATCAGCCCCTTGGTCTCATAGAAACGCAATGCGGAAGCCGGCACGCCCGATTGCCGCGCCACGTCCCCGATGTCGAGCATTTTCACCTTGACCTCAAGTCGACTTGAACTGGCACAGTGTAGCTTCCTCCTTCCAAAAGCCACCGACATGAACGCCAATCCTCAGGCCAACCGCGACCAGAGCGTCCTATGGAACAGCACGGGCGGCCGCGCATGGGTCGTGAACCAGGCCACGATGGACCGCATGTTCGAACCGTTCGAACCGATTCTGATGGACGCGCTGCCGGCCGGCGCGGGCCAGCGTGTGCTCGATGTCGGCTGCGGCACCGGCGCCACCACGCTTGCTGCGGCGCAGCGTACGGGCGATCAGGGTGAGTGCATCGGCGTCGACATTTCCGCGCCGATGCTGGCACTGGCACGCGAGCGTGCCGCGCAGGCGGGCATCGCGGCACGCTTTGTCGAAGCCGATGCGCAAACCCATGCATTTTCCCCGGCCAGCTTCGACCGTATCGTGTCGCGCTTCGGCGTGATGTTCTTCGACGACCCCGTGGCGGCCTTCACCAACCTGCGCCGTGCAGCGCGGCCCGGTGCGGCCATGCGCCTCGTCGCGTGGCGCAGTCCCGACGAAAACGCCTTCATGACCACCGGCGAGCGTGCAGCCGCATCGCTGCTGCCCGACCTGCCCGTGCGGCAGCCAAATGCTCCGGGGCAGTTCGCGTTCGCCGATCGGGCGCGCGTTGCCGCGATCCTGGCACAGGCCGGATGGTCGGACGTCGACATCGAGCCAATCGACGTCGCCTGCACGATTGCCGAGCCCGATCTGATTGGCTATATCGGCTGGCTTGGCAGCGTGGGGCAACGGTTGCAGACCGCCGACGAGCCGCTTCGGTCGGCCGTCATCGGTACGGTGCGCGCCGCGTTCGAACCGTACGTGCGGGACGGCATGGTCCGGTTCACGGCTGCCTGCTGGCGGATCGATGCTCGTGCCCCCGCCTGACATTGCGCCGCCATGCGCCCGAACTAGACTGGGTAGATCACAACGCGGGCGGGAGACATGCCATGACCGCAACCAGGGGCCAGCCGGTCGGCCATTCGACATTGGCGTTCGGCCGAATCTACAACGATGAAACGGGCGAATCGCACTTCGGCGCGCTCTCGTTCGAGATGAGCGAGCGCAACTTTGCGCCGCCCGCGCCGGCCTTTCGGGTGTCACGCATGGACGAGGCCGTGCGGCAGGGATTCCTGGTCGTGCCCACCGGCTGGGTGGGAGACCTCCACCCCTCGCCAATTCGCATGTGGATCTTCCTGCTCGACGGCGAAATGGAATTCGAAGCATCGGACGGCGAACGCCGCGCCCTGGTGCCGGGCAGTGCGCTGCTGCTGGAGGACACCGGTGGCAAAGGCCACCGCAGCCGCGTGATCGGCGGCAATATCGCCACGCTCGCCGTGGTGCAGATGCCGGAACCTGGACGTTGAGCGCGCGGATGCCGACACCCGACATCCCGCCGCAACAGAACCCGGGCGCCACGCCGCAACTGCCGCCGCCCGCCCCACCGCCGCCGACGGTGCCTTCGGGCTTTCGCCAGGGCATCATCACGGCGATCACCGTGCTGCTGGGGTTCTCGCTCGCGTTCTGGCGCTTCTGGGGATTCGAAAGCCCCGGCCACTGGAATGCCGGCGCCCTTGTGGCCGCGCTCTGCCTGATCGCCGCCGTGGCGCTGCAGATCCTTGCATTGTTTCGCGCGCTGCGCATCGAGGACGACAGCATTCCCGAATACCGCAAGACCGTGCGCTGGTTCATCGCATCGGCGGTGGCACTGTTGATCGGGCTGACGATTGCGCTGATGGACGCCGCTTTGTTCGATTCGACGCAATGATCGCTGGCGCGCCCACGAGGCGCGCCCTTCATCTATCGAAACAGCCCCGGCGCGTACGTCTTCAGAAAAAAGGCCAGCGTGATGCACGACGTGGCCAGCAGCGTGCCGGTACGCACCACACGCGGCGGCGTCATCCTGCCAAGCAACGCACCGCCGTATCCGCCCAGGATGGCGCCGATCAGCATGGCGAGCGTTTCCGGCCATCGCACCGCATTGGCCAGGACGAACGCAATCACCGCCACGGCATTGGCCGCGCTGACCATCAGCGTGCGCGGCGCGTTGAGGTTCTTGAGGTCGCGGCTGTCGAGCAGGCCCCACATGGCGATCATCATGATCCCGACCGCGCCGCCGAAATACCCGCCATAGATGCCGAGCGCAAACTGCACGGCCAGCACCGCGTGCGCGTGGATGTGCCAGCGCGTGCGCAGTGCTTCGCCAAGCTGTCGTCCGAACGCCAGCGCGATACAGGCAATCAGCAGCAGCCACGGCAGCACGAACGTGAAGGCCGCCGATGAGGTGTGCAACAGCAGCATCGCGCCGACCAGGCCCCCGCACAGGGTTGCCACCAGCAGCGCTCTCAGCGGCACGGAACCGACCGGACCCAGGCCGTCGCGATAAGCCCAGGCACTGGCCAGGCCACCCGGAAACAGCGCGACCGTGCTCGAAGTATTCGCCTGAACCGGTGGCACACCGGCCGCGATCATGGCGGGCAGGCTGACGAACGAGCCGCCGCCGGCCAGCGCGTTCATGGCGCCGGCGACAAATCCCGCGCAGAAAACCAGAAGAATGGGGTCCATGCACCGAATGCTAGCCAGCCATCCGTGCCCCCGCAATCTGGCAATTCCGGTGCTAGACTTCGGCAAAACCGAAAGCAGGGGATCATTGCGGTGCGCTTCGACCTGACCGATATGCGGCTGTTCCTGAGCGTCGTGGAATGCGGCAGCCTGACCCAGGGCGCACGGTCGATGCATCTGGCGCTGGCTTCCGTCAGCGAACGCATCGCCGGCATGGAAGCGGCGCTGGGCGCCCCGCTGCTGGAGCGCAACCGCCGTGGCGTGCGGCCCACGGCCGCGGGCGAAGCGCTGGTCCGGCACGCGCGCTCGATCCTGGGCCAGGTGGAGCAGATGCGCGGCGAGCTACGCAGCTTTGCCACCGGTCTCAAGGGCCGCATCCGCCTGCTGACGAACACCGCTGCGCTGGCCGCCTTCCTGCCGCCGCATCTCTGCCGCTTTCTCGCGGCGCACCCGGACCTGTCGGTCGATCTTGGCGAGCGCCCCAGTGCGGAAATCGTGCAGGCGCTGGTCGAAGGCCGGGCCGACCTTGGCATCGTTGCCGACATCACCGATTTCTCGAACCTGCAGACCCATCGCATCGCGCAGGACCAGCTCGTGGTGGTTGCCAGCCGTACGCACCGGATTGCCGCGCAAGCCAATGTGGCCTTCGCGGACATCATCGGCGAGCCGATCGTCGGCGTGGCGGACACCGCGCTTGAAACCCACCTGGCCGAGCGTGCATCACGGCTGGGGCATCAGCTTCACTATCGTGTGCAGCTGCGCAACGTGGAGCATGTTGCAATGCTGGTCGAACAAGGCATCGGCATCTCTATCGTGTCCGATGCCCTGGCCAGGTCGATGCCGCGCGGTCTGGCCATCCTGCCGCTGTCCGAGCCCTGGGCCACGCGGCGGCTCTATCTTTGCGCACGCGACTTTGGCGCCCTGACGCCGCATGCCGGTCTGCTGGCGCGGCAGCTAAGCGGCGGCTGACGCCCGCCGGCTCAAGTCGGCCCACCGGAAAGCCGTAAAATCCGGAGTCATCGTTTGGAAGCATTCCCTATGAAGAAGGTATTCCTGTTGGCCGCCGCGTGCCTGGCCACCGCTGCCAACGCGCAATCCACGGTCGGTGGCATCGCCGCGCCGCTTGGACTGGAGCTTGGCAAGACCCAGTGCGCAAAGCTGACCCCGGGCCCGAACCGCGAGAAAACCGGCAAGACACCGTGGGCAGGCGGCGACGCATTCGAGCTGAAGCACCTCGAACGCTTCAACCTGACCGGCCTGACCCGTGCGGTCGTGAATTGCGACGCGCAGGACATTGTGACGCTGGTGACGCTGACCTTCGACAAGGCCGCGCTGGAAGATGTCAGCCACAAGCTCGACGCGCGCTACGAATCGAAACGCAAGACCGATGCGAACGCCCAGAACGCTTATGCCGAATGGGCGGCGTCCAACGGCACGCTGGAATTGCTCTACGCGCGCGACGGCAACCAGTTCACCGTGGCGTACTGGGGCAAAGGCGCCAAGGCGCGCTACTTCGCGTACGGCAGCAGCCAGAACAAGGCCCCGGCGGCCGCGAGCGCGCCTGCCGCGAAAGTGGCGGCGCCGCTCTAGGTCATAGGTTCGTCGACGGCGAACGGCGAACGGTAAGCGGTCCGGGTCTTCAACCAGCGGTTGAAGATCCTTCTCCGCATCTACGGCTACCGGTAACAGATCGCGCCAACCATACTGGCTTCACCTTCCTCTCACCCGGAGCCAGACATCATGACCACCCCCGTTCAAGTTGCGATCGTGTACCACAGCGGCTACGGCCACACGGCCAGGCAAGCCCAGGCCGTGGCACGCGGCGCCGCCAGCACCCCGGGCGCAACGAGCCTGCTGATCAGCGTCGACGAGATCGAGCAGCACTGGGCAACGCTGGAGCAGGTCGACGCCATCATCTTCGGCGCCCCGACCTACATGGGCAGCGCTTCCGCCCAGTTCAAGGGATTCATGGACGCCACCTCGCGCAACGTGTTCGCCAAGGGCTTCCGCTGGGCCGACAAGGTTGCCGCCGGCTTCACCAACGCCGCCTCACGCGCCGGCGACAAGCTCGTGACGCTGCAGCAGATGGCGATCTTCGCTGCCCAGCATCACATGCATTGGGTCAACCTGGGCCTGGCATCGGGACACAACAACTCGAAGTCGACCGAAGACACGCTGAACCGGCACGGATTCTTCATCGGCGCCGCCGCGCAATCGGATGCCGACGTCAGCGCCGAAGTATCCCCGCCGCTGGCGGACCTGCGCACGGCCGAACACCTTGGCGCGCGCGTGGCCCAGGTGGCACGCGAGTTGAAGGCCGGCCGCCAGGCACTGGCCGAACTGAAGGCCGCGGCCTGACCACACGACCAGGAAAAACATCATGAGCGATATCGTTTCTTTCGTCGTGCGCCTGCCGGGCAAGCCCGAACACCGGGAACAACTGCTGACCCAACTGCAGCACGTTCTGGAGACCATGTCCGGCGAGCCGGACTTCATCAACACCACGCTGCACCGCGCATCCGATGACCCGGACACGCTGGTGGTCTACGAGACGTGGGCCTGCTCCGCGGACTATTTCAAGGCGCATCATCTGGCCAAGCCATACCGCAAGGACTATGAGGCTGCCCTGCCATCGCTGCTCAAGGCGCCCCGCACCATCGAATGGCTGGACCCGCTGAAGGAATACCTGAAGCGTTGACCGTCAGGGTGTAATCTTCAGCCTGCATTGCGCGCCCGCTTTCGCCAATCCCTCGCGCAACGGAATGCCCGACGGCATTCCGCCCCTGACTGGAGCACACCCCATGACCTCCAAAGCATCATCCCGCAGACAGGCCTTTCGGCAACAGGTGGCGGCACGCAAGGCGTTGCTGATGCCCGGCGCGTTCAACGCCATGAGCGCCCGCGTGATTGAAGACCTTGGTTTCCAGGCCGTGTACCTGACCGGAGCCGGCGTCACGAACATGTCGTTCGGCCTGCCCGACCTTGGCTTCATCGGCCTGAGCGACATGGCCGAGCACACGGCGCGCGTGCGCGATGCCGTGGACCTGCCGCTGCTGGTGGACTCCGACACCGGCTTTGGCAATGCGCTGAACGTGCACCACGCGGTGCGCACGCTGGAGCGGGCCGGTGCCGATGCGATTCAACTCGAAGATCAGGTCATGCCAAAGAAGTGCGGCCATTTTGCCGGCAAGCACGTGGTCAGCACTGGCGAGATGGTAGGCAAGATCCGCGCGGCCACCGATGCGCGCGACGATCCCAACTTCCTGATCGTGGCCCGCACCGATGCGGCGGCCGTGCACGGCATCGACGATGCCATCGATCGCGGACATCGGTTTGCCGAGGCTGGCGCCGACATCCTGTTTCTTGAAGCGATCGAAGACCTGAAAGACATCGAGCGTCTGCCCGGACTGTTCACGACGCCGCTGCTGATCAACATCGTGATTGGCGGCAAGACGCCCGTGCAGGGCCGCGACGCGCTGGAGCGTCTGGGCTACGGCCTGGTGCTGTACGCCAACGCCGCGCTGCAAGGCGCGGTGCGCGGCATGCAGCAGGCGCTCGATCTGCTGCAGACCAACGGCCAGATGAACGAGGACCCCGCCATCGTCGCGCCGTTCGGCGAGCGCCAGCGGCTGGTCCGCAAGCCGCTGTACGACGAACTGGACGGGCGCTACAAGAGCGACGACTGAACTCGGGAGGGTGGCCATGAACACCGCGCTCATCGTGCTGGACCTGATCAACGATATCGTCCACGCCGAAGGCAAGCTGGCCGGCGGCGGCACGGCGGCACAGGCGGCGGCACGCAATCTGGTAGCCGCCAACAATGCCGTCATCGCGCACGCGCGTGCGCGGCAGTGGCCGGTCATCTTCGTTAAGGTGGGTTTTTCCGCGAGCTATGCGGAACATCCGAAGGACTCGCCCTTCTTCGGCAAGGCCCATGCGGCCGGTGCGCTGACGCTGGGTGCATGGGGCACGGCGCTGGTGGACGGCCTCGACGTGCAGCCGGCCGACAGCGTGGTTGCCAAGCATCGGATCAGCGCGTTCTATGGCACGGCGCTGGAAGCAATCCTGCGCGCGCACCGCGTGAATCGCATGGTGCTGACCGGTGTCAGCACCACCTGGGCCGTGGAGTCGACCGCACGCGATGCACACGACCGGGACTATCAGGTCATTGTGGTGGAAGACGCTTGCGCAGCGCGCAGCGACGACGATCATCGTCATGCGCTGAAGAACCTGAGCGCCATCGCCACGGTGACGACTGTCGATGCACTACCTACATTGCGCGAAGGCTAGCCGCCACCGCCATCGGCCCTTGTCCGGCGGTGTCACCGCATCGCCGGACCGTTGACATCGCACGGCCTTTTTTCTTGACGGCCATTCAGCCCGCAACAAGCAGCACCAGCGACGCACCACCCACCAGCACCAGACTGACGGCCCACACCAGATCGAGGTTGAACCAGCTACGCGCGACAAACTGCGCGCCCAGGTAGCGCCATGTCAGCCAGGCCAGCGCCCCGCCCGCCAACAGCATCGCCAGCGTGTGCGCGACAGCCACCAGCAGCGCGGTGCCGGCATTGCCGAGCGCCAGCGCATTGACGGCCTGGTGTCCGCTATCGGCCTGCACGGAACACAGCCCCAGGTAGATCGGCACCAGCATCAGCCCGGCACCGTGCGCGATGGCTACCGCAAACGACCACAGGACCAGCCGCGATGGACGGATGCGCGCCAGCATGCGTGGATGACGGCGCCACACCAGCAAGCCCACGCCATAGATCGTGACCAGCAACGCGGCCGCAAGCCGGATCTGCGTCTGCCATGCCGCCAGCGACACCAGCAGGCCGAATGGCAACGTCAAGGCCAGCACGGCGAGCGCATGTCCCGCGCCGAGGGCACCGAGCGCGAGCGGCAACCCGCGCGCGCTACGCGCCAGCATCGCCCCGGAAACGGCCAGCGGCCAGCCCATCGCGGGATTGATGCCGTGGTACAGGCCGCTCGCCACAACGGCGGCCCACAGGCCGGCCTGCTCCCATGCCGTGGTCAAGCGTTTGCCGCTGGCTTGACCGACGTGTAGCAGAACGAATCCGTCGAACAGTCGCCCCCTTCGAGCCGGATCTGGTGCGCGCGATAACCGTCGGGGAATGTCACGCGGAAGCGGTCGTCAAGGGTCAGGCCACCTTCGGGCGCCGCATGGGCCATGACCTGCGTGCCCGGTACGCCGTCCGGATAGAACTGGTTGTCCCAGGTGGAGTACAGCGAATTGGTCCAGTAGACACGCTTGCCGTCGCGGCTGATCTCCACCATTTGCGGGCCGCCCGCAAACGGCTTGCCATCGGGATGCGGCGTGCGGCGTACGATGCCGCCGACATGCACCGATCCGGAAAGCCTGGGCTTGCGCGGATCGCTGACATCGTACTGGCGCATCTCGCCGGTGCCCCAGCACGACACGTAGAGAAAGCGATCGTCGAGCGAAAGATCAATATCGGTCACCAGCGGCGGCACGGCACCAAAGCCCTTGAGCAACGGAGGAAGATCGTCCGCGGCGGCCGGCTCGGGTGCAATCGTCGCTGTCTTCTCGATATGGAACTGGCCGTTTTCGCGCCACCACGTCCAGATCGATCCTTCGAGGTTCGTCGTGTCGACCACCACGCCGACAAAGCCGTACTCGCGCACCGGATCGTGCGCGGGCCGGACTTCCAGAGCCATCTGATGCTGCGCGCCGAGATCGATCGTCTGCACATTGCGCCGCGCGCGCAAGTCCCAGAAATGGAGCCGGTGGCCATAGCGGTTGCCCAGCAGGTCTTCGGGCACCAGCCCGTTTTCGAACTGCGGCGGCAACGCCCATTCGCTCGACACCATGTAGTCGCGCGGCAGGTTCCACCAGAAGTCGTAGTGCTTGTCCTGCGTGCCGCGATCGATCTCCCAGCGGCCCAGTACCTCGAACGTCTCGCAGTCCATGATGAAGATGCCTGGCGTGCCCTCGGTACCGTCGGGACCCGCGCCACCGAGTGTGCTGACGTAGATACCCTCCGGCCCGCAATGCACGGTGTGCGGGCGCGAGTAGCCCGTTTTGCGGAACACTTCTTCGGGCTCGATGATTTTATGGATCCTTGCCTGCGTGGGATCGGGCTTGGTATCGACGACGTAAATGCGCGAGCTGCGCATGCCGGGAATGATCAGGTAGCGCCGCTCCAGGAAGGCATGGCCGGTCAGCGGCGAGAGCGCGGACGAACACGCGTTCCAGCCGAAGTGGTGAAGCTCGTCGCCCTTCTCCGTCATCGGCACCGTGTGAACCATCTGCCCGTAGCGCGGCGATGCGGGGTTGACGTCGATTACCGCGAGCGCGTCCGGTTGCGATGCATCCGGGCTCAGCAGCAAGGTGTATGCATGGGTTTCCACCGGCGCCTGCATCGCGAGCCGTGGCGAGGCATGGAACGTCGGATCAGGCCGCAGGTTCATGTCGATGTCTCCTTGGGCAGCCGAAGTGGCGCACGCGCCTGACTAGCCTAGGTCGGCATCAACGGCCCGTCAAACGCCGCGCTTTTTTGCCCTATGCCGGCTCATGCCCACGTTCATCGGCCATCCATGCATTCGGCGCGCCATGCCGGATTTTTTATCCGGCTTCGGTACCGTTCCCTGCTCATCCATGCCGTGCAAAAAATACCGGCGAGGCGTTCGCTAGTTGACCTTGCAGAGAAAGTACTGCAAAACGATCGCGCGCGTTGTGGGGCTGGTTGCCAGGCCATCGAGCAGATCCTGCGACGTCCACTGCAGATACTTGATCTCGTTGCGAGGCTTGGGCGTGGACGACTTGCCAACGGTGGCCGCAAAAACATGATGCACCGTGGTGGCGCCGATGAACTGGAAGGCGTTGATCATCGATTTGGCGTCCAGCGCGGTTTCCTCACGCAATTCACGACGCGCCGTGTCGGCCAGCGATTCCTGGCTGTCAGGCCGCCCGCCCGGCAGGGACCAGCGCACGCCATCCTTCGACACGAGCAGTACCTGTCCCTCGCGTACGCATATGACCGTGGCTCTGACTTTGGGCTTGATGAATGGCATGTCGGTCGTTTCAAGCGTTGGATGGCATGTCCCAAAGCATGCGCCGTGCCTTCACGAGCGCGCCTCACAGATTCGCGGACCGGTGGCGATGGCAGCTCAGCTCATTCGGTCCGCGGCTTGCGGAAGTGTTCTTCCACCAGCGCGGCGGCAGCTTCCCAGAGCGCGGGGGCGCCCCGCTCGATAGGGGGTCTGTAACGCGCAACGGCCTGCGCTTCGGTAACCTGGAATTCGACCCAGCTGCCACCGCCCGTGGCCGCATTGTGCAGCAGCGGCTGAAACCGGTCCAACGCTTTAGCGAACCTTGCGTCGTCGCTCTCGCCGGCCTCGAACTCAAGCCACAGGCTGCGGAATTCCTCAGCCTGCGCATCGGGCAACAGCCCGAAGATGCGTTCCGCCGCGAGCTGCTCCTTTTCCGCCTGGGCGGCATGGGCCGCCGGGTTGTGAAACGGCACATCACCAGCATCGATTTCCACGATGTCGTGAAGCAGCAACATCTTCACCACGCGCACCACGTCGACAGGTGCCGCTGCATGCTCCGACAGCACCAGTGCGTACATGGCCAGGTGCCACGAGTGCTCGGCGCTGTTTTCGCGTCGTGACTGGTTGATGAGCGGCGACATCCGCACGACGCTCTTGAGGCGATCGATCTCGCGGAGAAAGTCGAGTTGGCGCTGGAGATTTGACAGATTCACGGTGAATACGGGGTAGCCAGATTGCCCCGGAAGTTTAGCAGCCGCATGTCATCGGCAAGGCCCCCTACGCCACGCGCGGCGCCAGCGACCCGCTGAAACAATAGCCGTTCTTCCCGGACCGCTTGGCCACATACATGCTTTCGTCGGCCAGACTCAGCAGCAGGTCCGGCTCGACGGCGTCGTCCGGATACAGGGCGATGCCGATACTCGGCGTGATATGGATCCGGCATCCGTTGATCGTGTCGATACCGCCCACGGCACTTACCAGTTTCTCGGCCAGCGGTGCCACGTATTCGATATTTGCGACGTCCTCCAGCACGATGGCGAATTCGTCGCCGCCCAGGCGCGCCACGGTATCGGCCTCGCGCAATTCGGCCCTCAACCGCCGGGCGACGGTAATCAGCGTTTCATCGCCGATGCCGTGGCCCAACGTATCGTTGACGGCCTTGAAACCGTCGAGATCGACAAACATGACCGCGACGTGCGTGGTGCCTCGACGCGCGCGCGCGATGGCCTGCGTAAGCCGCTCGCCCAGCAGCGTGCGATTGGGCAGGCCGGTCAGCTGATCGTGCGTGGCCAGGTAGCCCAGGCGCTCCTGCGCAAGCTGGCGCTGCGTGATGTCCGCACACACGGCGACATAGTTCGAGATATCGCCGTTGGGGCCGCGAATGCCGTTGATCGACAGCGATTCCCGATAGATGGCCCCGTCCTTGCGGCGATTCCACAGCTCGCCGCGCCAGTGCCCGGATTCCCGCAGCGTCTGCCACATGTCGCGATAGAACTCCGGCGGTTGCCGGCCCGAGCCGAGCAGGCGCGGCGTATTGCCGACCAGTTCCGCCTCGCTGTATCCGGTCAGCCGCACGAATGCCGGGTTCACTTTCTCGATGACGCCGTTGGCGTCGGTGATCATCATGCCGTCCTGCGTCAGCTCGAATGCCTGGTCGACCAGCCAGAGGCTGTAGCGCGATTTGCGCCGGGCATCCTCGCGTTCACGCAGCAGCCGCAGCGCGAAGTGCAGGAAGACGCCAAACCCGATGGCCAGCAGCAACGCCGCCGCCCGGCCGCTCCGTTCCAACATCTTCCGGCTGTCTGCCGCCATACCCGCGGCCTGCCCGACGTTGGCGTCGATGGCCTCCAGCATCAGGTTGTCGATGTGCTGCATCAGCCCCGCTTGCGCGCCAAAGTATTCACGCGCGTCGTCATGGCGGCCGGCCCCGATCATGCTGGCCGTGGCCTGGGCCGCGTAACGGAAGGCGGGCAGTTCCGCACGCAGCGCGCTGGCGGCATTCCGTTCGCGGTCGCTGCTGATGTTCTCGGGAGAATACGCATCCCACGCGCGGTCCATCCGGGCCAGATCCTCGTCGACACTTGCCGCGATGCCATGATCATCGGCATGCCTGCGCAGCGCCAGCGCACGCCAGAGCCGGCGCCTGGCTTCCAGGCAACTCGCGCGCAATTCGCCAAGCTGGCCCACCGGCAGCGTGTTGCGCAGGTAGATGGCGTTGACATAGGTGTCGAACCGCTTCATGACGAAAAGGCCGCCAGCCACCAACACTGCGGTGATCAGCGCACCAATCGCCATCGTGCGAATCAGGCCGAACCTGATCGAGTGGAGGTATGCCTTCATGAAATGTCTGTGCCGTCTATGCCAGCGGATGCGGGGGGTACATGACTTAACGGCAATTCATCGCGGCTCTATACGCTTGATGACGCTAATTTCGGTGCGGTTTGATCCAGCGCCGGTGTTTGGCATCCCCCGGCACCGGCAGGGCCGGCCTGTTGGCCGTTGCCCACCATTTCACGCGATGCAAGGCGCCTTGCGCGCCGGCTGCACCACATCTGGCGGTCTGCATCCATTGGTACGACTCCTGCGTAAAAGCAAAGGAACGCTTCATCGCGTTCCCCCTGCTTTTCACCTGCTTCTGGAGTGTTGCCATGTCTCGCAGATTTGCCGTTTCCCTCCTCTCCACCGCTGCCCTTGCCCTCGGCCTGGCTGCCGGCGCCGCCCACGCCTCGGGTCCGCGCGACAGCACGCACGCCGGCGACAAGTACGGCTACAGCTTCCGCATGGATATGCGCGATGTCTTTACGGATGGCGCACGCGCCGGCCGCTTCGACACGTACAGCGAAGGCGCACGCGATGTTGCGCCGGCCACCCGTGAGCTCAATAACGACCGCTCGCTCTCCGGCATGGACCTCCGTGGTGTATCGGCCGAGCCGTCGCGCATGATCGATGTCTATACCGACGGCGCACTCGCTGGCATGGACCTCCGTGGCGTTTCGGCCGAGCCATCGCGCATGATCGACGTCTACACCGACGGCGCGCTCGCTGGCATGGACCTCCGTGGAGTTTCAGCCGAGCCATCGCGCAAGTTCGACGTCTACACCGACGGCGCGCTGGCCTGAACCGCGCGTGACGTGGCCACGCTCGCCGCGGCGTGGCCCGTGACACCGCTGACCGACATACGCTGCCTTTGCCACACTCGTGTTGTGCCGTGGGAGCGATTTGGCAATAGACTGAAAGCTACCGTGCGCAGTAAGGCGCGGCTGTACAACCAGCCAATCCCCATTCAGCGAGCGAGAGCCATGTCGATTCCCCACCTGACCTCCGGCCAGACCGCCAGCGTGCTTCCGCTGGGCGTCAATCTCAAGAACACCCCCACCACCGCATTGTTCAAGGCACCGCACATGGAAGTGGCGCGCCTGGTGATGCTGGCCGGCAAACAGTTGCCGCCGCACGCCGTGGCCGGCCCGCTGACGATCCAGTGCATCGAGGGCGAGATCGAAGTGACGCTCGATCACGGATCGCAACGCCTGCACCAGGGCGACCTGATCTATCTGGCTGGCAACGTCAGGCACGACGTGAAGGCGCTCAGCGATGCCTCGGTACTGCTGACGATCGTGCTGCTGGACGGCGGGAGCTAAACCGGCGACGCCATAGAAAAAGGGGGCTTTGCGCGCAAAGCCCCCTTTTTTCCGTGCAACTGTGCAACCGTGGCTGCCGTTACTGCGCCGGCTTGCGCTCGGCCAACAGCTTCTGGATCACCGCCTCGGTTTCCTTGTAGCGGCCTTCGCCATAGTGCTGATAGACGATGCGCCCGTTGGCATCCACCAGGTAGAGCGCGGGCCAATACTGGTTGCGATACGCGGACCACGTGCCATACATGTTGTCCTGCGCCACCGGGTAGCGGATGTCATACCGCTTGAGCGCGGCCTGCACGTTTTCGGTCGATTTCTCGAACGGAAACTCGGGCGTGTGCACGCCCACCACCACCAGGCCCTGGTCCTTGTACTTGTCGTACCACTGCTTCACATACGGCAGCGTATTCACGCAGTTGCCGCACGCGTACGTCCAGAAGTCCACCAGTACCACCTTGCCGCGCAGGTCCTGCATCGACAGCGGCTTGGAGTTCAGCCAGTTGTTGATCCCCACGAATTCGGGCGCGACACCCTGGTCACCCACCTTGGGGCTTTCGGCGATGGCGCCGGTACCGAACGTGTAGATCGCGGCGATGGCGGCCGCGGCCACGATGGCGCGAAGAAGGTTACGCATGATGCTGGGCTCGTGAAGAAGAGGAACGCCCCGTCGTCCGCATCACGGACGACGGGGCGGGACACTGGTCAGACCAGTTCGGTTTCGATATGGATGTTGCCGTGCAGCGCCTTGGAGTACGGGCAGGTGCGGTGCGCCACTTCCACCAGCTGCTGGGCAACCTCGCGCGCCACGCCGGGGATATTCACGCGCAGGCGCGCCTGCAGGAAGAACTCGGTGCCTGCCGTGCCCAGATCCACTTCGGTGTCCACCGACAGGTCTTCCGGCAGCTGCACTTTTGCCTTGGAAGCGGCAATCCCGATGGCGCCGATGAAGCATGCGGACCAGCCAGCGGCCAGCAGTTGTTCGGGGTTGGTGCCCGGGCCCTTTCCGGCAAAGTGGGACAGCTTGATGTCGAGCTTGCCGTCGTCGCTGCGGGCAGAGCCATCGCGGCCGCCAGACGTGGTGTGGACCTTGCCGGTGTACAGGACTTTTTCAATGCGGGTCATGATGCGTTCCTTGTGTAAAAGCGGTTGATGCGTAATTGGTTCGGAATTCCGGTGGCGGGGCTTCAGGCGTAGGCGCCGTCGAGGTACGGGTCGGCGCTACGTGCCGGGGGCGCCGATACGCCGGTGCGGTCCATGCCTGCAACAAAGCGCGCACCTTCGTAGTACGGGTCAAGCGTGCGGGCGCCGTCCAGGTACTGATCGACCGAGCGGGCCGGCGGGGCCGACACGCCTACCCGGTCCAGACCGGCCACCGTGTGGGCGCCGTCGTAGTACGGGCTACGCGGTTCCTGCACCGAGCGCGCGCCGTCGAGGAACGGGTCGGCCGAGCGGAGGCTGGCCACCGTGTGCGCGCCGTCGTAGTACGGGCTGCGCGGTTCCTGTACCGAGCGGGCGCCATCCGAGTACGGGCTGCGCGGTTCCTGCACCGAGCGGGCGCCGTCGAGGAACGGGTCGGCCGAGCGGAGGCTGGCCACCGTGTGGGCGCCGTCGTAGAACGGGCTGCGCTGGTCCTGTACCGAGCGGGCGCCTTCGGTGTACGGGTCACGGGCTTCCGTGGCCGAGCGGGCACCGTCGCTGAATACATCGCGTGCACCTTGCACGGCACGGGCGCCATCGGAGTACGGGTCGCGGGCGCCGAGGACGGAAGCCTGTGCGCCGGCAGCGGCGGCAACCAGGGCAACGGCGAGAACGAGGCGCTTGGTGAGGGTCTTGGACATGATCGGTTTCCTTTTGGATAGTGAGTAAGTGAGCGGTTTCGGTTTCAATCGGTGGTATGCCGAAGCAGCGTCTTCACTTAGTCGTTGATGCGTTGCGCTGCCACGGAACGTATTTAAGGCGGCCCACGTATCGCGCCCGTAGCGACTTCGCGGCCTTTGTGTCAGGGCACGTATCGTCGCGGCGGCTTGATACAGTCGCGTACAAAAAGGGGAAGCGGCGCAAGCGAATCACGCCCGGCGGACCGCGAAAGTGACGCCCGGACGGCGCCATGCAAGGCGCATGACGCACAGGCGGGCACACGCGGGGGGGATCGCGCGGGATACGGAATGTGGGAAGCGGGACGCGGAAAATGACGTGGCCGCACCGTTACCGGTGCGGCCAGGAAGAAAAGACTGTGTGGCGGGTCAGGGAAGGGCCGGATCAGCCCAGGCGGATCTCGGCGGCCAGGCCGCCGCCTTCGCGGTTACGCAGCGTCAGCGTGCCGCCAATCGCCGCGATGAGCTGATGGGCGATGGCAAGACCCAGGCCCGTGCCACCGGTTTCACGATTGCGCGACCCCTCCAGCCGGACAAAGGGCTGCAATACGGCTTCGAGCTTGTCCTCCGGGATACCCGGCCCGCGGTCCATGATCGCAATCACAACGGCCTCCTGCTCCCGGTGCACCCCAACCTCGGCGGCGCCGCCGCCATATTTGATGGCGTTGTCGATCAGGTTGGTCAATACGCGCCGCAGCGCGTTCGGGCGCGTCATGATGGCGCCGCCGGCATTCTGGCCGAACGTCACGTCCTTGCCGGTGTCCTGGTAGTCGTAGACCAGGCTTTCCACGAACGACCCGAGATCGATCCGCGACGCCTGTTCGGCATCGCCGCTCGCACTCCTGGCGTAAGCCAGCCCCTCGCGCACCAGGGTCTGGATCTCGGTCAGATCACTCACCATCTTGCGCTTTTCCTCCGAATCCTCGGCCATCTCGGCACGCAGCTTCATGCGTGTGATGGGCGTCTGCAGGTCATGCGAGATAGCGGCCAGGATCTGGACGCGCTCCTCCACGAACTGCGCAATCCGGTCGCGCATCGCATTGAACGCCCGCGCGGCCCGCGCCAGTTCCGTCGGGCCGGTTTCATCGAGCGGCGCCGACTTGATATTGGGATTGAGCGCATCGGCGGCCTCGGCCAGCGCCACCAACGGCCGGATCGACAGCCGGACGGCAAACCAGCAGCACAGGATCAGCAGGGCCAGTTGCAGCACCAGTACATAGGGCAGCCATTCGGCAATGGGCGTCATGCGTGGATGCACGTCGATGGTCAGCGGGTTGCCATCGCTCAGCGTCAGATGCGCCTGAAGCTGCTTGCCGTCGCCGGGAATCGACTGCACCGTCACGGGATAGTGCGTGCCGGTGGCTTCCATGATCCGCTCGGCAATGTCCCTGCCCCGCTCTGACATTTCAGGCACCCCCGGCAAACCCGGGCCAAGGATGTACTGATAGTTGCCGCGATTCACGCGCGGCAACCACTGCGGACGCTCGGCGGCCGGAATCCGGTCCAGGATCGCCACCGACGTGGCCACGTCCGTTTCCAGCGTGCCGAGCATCACCTGCCGCGCCGACATGTAGCGTTCCGAAAACAGCACGGCAATCGACATCAGGTGCGCGACGATCAGGCCCGTCAACAGGATAAGAAACAGGCGCGACCCCAGCGTATGCGGCCAGTGCCAGCGGCGAGTACTCACTGACGTACCTCCTTGATCTCGACTGGCATCGAGAACACATAGCCTTCGCTGCGCACCGTCTTGATATAGGCCGGCTCGCGTGCATCGTCGTTCAGGCGCTGGCGCAGCCGGCTCACCAGCAGGTCCACCGAGCGCTCGAACATGTCGGCTTCGCGGCCCTGGGTCAGGTTCAGCAGCTGGTCGCGGTTCAGCACGCGCTGCGGATGGTCGACGAACACCCGCAGCAGCCGGTATTCGGCGCCGCTCAGCGCGACGATCGTGCCTTCGCTGTCGATCAGGTGACGCGCCGTGGTATCGAGCTGCCAGTCGCCGAAGGCCAGCATCTGGCCGGCCTCGGTGATCTGGAGGTTGGGCGGCAGCATGCGCGTGCGGCGCAGCACGGCCTTGATGCGGGCCAGCAACTCACGCGCCGCGAACGGCTTGGTCAGGTAATCGTCGGCACCCATTTCCAGGCCGATGATGCGGTCGGTCTCGTCGTCCCGCGCGGTCAGCATCAGGATCGGCGTGGCCTTGTGCTTGCCCGCGCGCAGCTCGCGGCACAGGACCAGGCCGTCGTCGCCGGGCATCATCACGTCCAGCACGATCAGGTCGACGGTATTGGCTTCCAGGAACTGGCGCATGTGCCGGCCATCCGGCGCCATCGTCACGCGCAGGCCGTTCTTGGTCAGGTAAGTGGATACCAACTCACGGATTTCCCGGTCGTCATCAACGATCAGGACGTGGTCAACATGCGATTCCATCAGCGTCACCCTGGTAATTTTGTTCTTGGAGAAATGTGAACGATCAGTCTGTTGGCGTGATTGTATGGGCGGCCGCTGCTTTGCGTGTATCGCAATGTATCTGGCCGCTCCGGCCGCACAAAGTCATACAACTTTGCCGTTCGGCGACACATTTACGGTAGATCACGGGCGTCTCATTGGGGCATGCCAAATCCTTCCTGAAGGTGCCCGATCATGACCCTGCTAATCCTTGCCTACCTTGGCGGTGCCCTGACCATCCTGAGTCCGTGCATCCTGCCCGTGCTGCCATTCGTGCTGAGCAGCAGCGGACAGCCGTTCCTGCGTGGCCGCCTGCCGATGCTGGCGGGCATGGCGCTGACCTTCGCCGCCGTGGCCACGCTGGCGTCCGTGGGTGGCGCGTGGGCGGTGCGCGCCAACGAGTATGGCCGCTATGCCGCGCTGGCGCTGCTGGCCGTGTTCGGCGTGTCGCTGCTGGTGCCGAAGCTGGCCGATACGCTGACGCGCCCCGTGGTGGCACTGGGCAACCGGCTGGCCGGCAATGGCCCGGCCGCATCGCCGTGGGCGTCGCTGTTGCTGGGCGTGGCGACCGGCATGCTCTGGGCGCCGTGCGCCGGCCCCATCCTCGGCATCGTGCTGACCACGGCGGCGTTGCAAGGCGCGAGCGTGCAAAGCTCGCTGCTGCTGGTGGCCTACGCGGCTGGCGCGGCCACTTCGCTGGCGGCGGCGCTGGGTGTGGGCGGCCGGCTCTTCGCGGCCATGAAGCGGTCGATGGGTGCTGGCGAATGGCTGCGCCGCGGCCTCGGTGTCGGCGTGCTGGGTGGCGTGGCGGCGATTGCGATCGGCGCGGATACCGGTTTGCTGGCACGGCTGTCCGTGGCCGGCCCGGCCCGGCTGGAGCAGGCGCTGATCAACCGGCTGCACAACGATGCAGCGCCCGCGCCGCAGGCCCGTCAGGAAGTTGCCGTTGCCAACGACGCACCGGCCGCCAGCACCGGCATGCTGCTGGCCGCCAACGACACCAGCGTCGGATTCGGCAACCGCCTGCCGGTGGAAGGCCAGCTGCCCGCGTTCGACGGCGCGGCGAAGTGGTTCAACACGCCCAACGGCGCACCCGTCACGCGCCAGCAGGTGGAAGGCAAGGTCACGCTGGTCTACTTCTGGACGTACTCGTGCATCAACTGCATCCGCACGCTGCCCTATCTGCGCGCCTGGGCCGACAAGTACAAGGACCAGGGCTTCACGGTCATCGGCGTGCACACGCCCGAGTTTGCATTCGAGAAGAACCCCGACAACGTGCGCCGCGCGATCGGCGAGTTCAAGATCGGATTCCCGGTGGCGCTGGACAGCGACTTCAACATCTGGCGCGCTTTCAACAATAACTACTGGCCCGCTGCCTACTTCGTCGACGCACGCGGCAATATCCGTCACCACCAGTTTGGCGAGGGCGACTACGCCAACTCCGAGCGCGTGATCCAGTCCCTGCTGGCCGAAGCCGGCCGGCCCGCCACGTCGCGCGATGTCGTGATCCCGGACGCCCAGGGCGCACAGGCGGCTCCCGATCTGCGCAACGTCCGTTCGGGCGAGACCTATGTGGGCTACAGCCAGGCGTCGAACTTCGCATCGCCGGGCGGCATCCGCCCGGACGCATCGCGCGCCTACAGCGTGGGCGGCACCCTGCCCCTGAACCAGTGGGGCCTCAACGGCCAATGGACCGTCGGCGCCGAGCAGGCCATGCTCGACCGCGCGGACGGCAGCATCCGCTACCGCTTCCGTGCACGCGACCTGCATCTGGTGCTCGGGCCGGCAGCCGACGGCCGCGCGGTGCGCTTTGTCGTGACGATCGATGGCAAGGCACCGGGCGCGAGCCACGGCGCCGACACCGACGCCAACGGCAATGGCGCGATCACCGCCACGCGGCTCTATCAGCTGGTGCGCCAGGCTGGCGACGTGGGCGAGCACACGTTCGAGATTCGCTTCCTCGACCCAGGCGCGCAGGCTTATGCGTTCACGTTCGGCTGATCGCCCGCGAATGCCTGGGCGGCCAGCTGGCGCGCGTGGTCGCGCAAGTCGGCGGGCCAGGCCTCGGACAGCGCGAGGAAGCGTTCCTGATCGCCGCCATAGAGCGCGCGCGACGCTTCCTCGTAGCCCGGCTGGTTGCCGAGCATGGTCGACATGAAGCGGTCGGCCGCCGCCTTGGCGCGGCCAGCGGCCAGGTCCACGCCGGCTCCCTTGCGCGCGGCGTCCACCAGTTTGCGCAACGTCACCGACGCGCCGCCCGGTTGATCGCCCAGCCACTCCCAATGGCGCGGCAGCAGCGTGACTTCGCGCGCAACCACGCCGAGTTTCGGCCGGCCGGCCTTCCTGGCCTGCCCGTCATCGGCAACGGCCGGGGCTAGCCGCGCGGCGATGTCCGCGTCGCTGCCTCGCAGATCGAAATCCACCTGCCGGCCGCTCAGGTCTTCGAATACAAGAATCGATTGACCGGCGTCCTCACGCAGCGCCGCCGCCACCGCCAATGCAACCTGGACCGGCGTGCCCGCCACCAGACGGCGCTCACCGGCAAACGCGGTGCAGGTTTCGTTGTGTTCCATGAATGATCTCCATCCCCGGTTGTGAGTTGTGATGGGATCGAATATTACCCGGATGATATTTAGCGAGTCAATTACATCCGGGTAATATTTTTTGGAAGGGTTACAGCGTCAGCGCATCCAGATCCTTGCGCAGCGCATCGGTCAGCGCCAGATCGCTCGCGCGAAGGTTCTCGTGCAGATGGGCCACCGACGACGTGCCCGGAATGAGCAGGATGTTCGGCGAGCGGTCCAGCAGCCATGCGAGCGCGAGTTGCATCGGCGTGGCGTTCACCGATGCCGCGAGGCTCGACAGCCTGCTCGACGCAATCGGCGTGAAGCCGCCCAGCGGGAAGAACGGCACATAGGCAATGCCCTGGCCGGCGAGCGTGTCGATCAGCGCATCGTCCTCGCGGTGTACGAGGTTGTAGTGGTTCTGCACGCAGACGATTGGCACGATCTTCAGCGCCTCTTCAACCTGGGCGGGCGTGACATTGCTCAGGCCGATGTGCTTCACCAGGCCCCGCGCCTGAAGATCGGCCAAGGCTTCCACCTCGCGCGCGATCGAGCCTTCCGCCGGGCCGTGCACATTGCCGACGATGCGCAGGTTGACCACTTCCATCCGCGCCAGGCCCAGGTTGCGCAGGTTGTCCTGCACGCCGCGCGTCAGGTCCGCCGGTTCCATCGCTGGCAGCCAGGCGCCTTTTTCGTCGCGCACGGCGCCGACCTTGGTGACGATGAGCAGGTCGTCGGCATAGGGATGCAGCGCCTGCCGGATGATCTGGTTCGTCACGTGCGGGCCATAGAAATCGCTCGTGTCGATGTGATTCACGCCAGCCGCGATGGCCGCCTGCAACACGGCGATGGCGGCGTCGCGGTCCTTCGGCGGACCGAATACGCCGGGGCCGGCCAATTGCATGGCGCCGTAGCCCATGCGGTTCACGCGACGATCGCCGAGCAGCCAGGTATCGGCGCCGCGAGTAGAGGTGGTGGTCATGGCTAAGTCCTTGGTAACGGATTGACGGAGCCAGTATGGGCAGCGTTGCATTGTTTGATAACCGGGGCTAGATTGAATGCCCTGTTGAAGATTTTGAACAATGCGATGGAATTCAACGACCTGGCTGCCTTTGTCTCGGTCGCGCGCGCGGGCGGATTCCGTGACGCCGCGCGCATCAGCGGCGTTTCGGCGTCGAGTCTCAGCATCGCGGTGCGGCGCCTGGAAGCCAGGCTGGGCCTGCGGCTGCTGAACCGCACCACGCGCAGCGTGGCGCCCACTGAAGCCGGCCAGCGTCTGATGGAACGGCTCACGCCGTTGTTTGGCGAAATGGAATCGGCGCTCGACGTGTTGAACGCATTCCGCGACAAGCCGGCCGGAACGCTCAAGCTCAATGTGCCGTCGAGTGTGGCGCGCATCGTACTGCCGGCGGTGCTGGCACCGTTCCTGGCTTCGTATCCCGATATCCGCGTGGAAGTGATGGTCGAAGACGGCTTTGTCGACGTGCTGTCGATTGGCTGCGACGCCGGTATCCGCTACGGCGAACGGCTCGAACAGGACATGGTGGCCATCCCGATCGGCCCGCGCGTCCAGCGCTTTGCCACCGCCGCCACGCCTGGCTACCTCGACCGGCATGGCCGCCCCATGCATCCGCGCGAACTGCTGGAACATGCCTGCCTGCGCGGCCAGTTCGCGGGCGGGGCCATGCCCACCTGGGATTTCGAGCGCGATGGTGAAGTGCTGCGGCTCGATCCACCGCACCGGCTGCTGACGCGCCCCGGCGCGGCCATCGATCTATGTATCCGGATGGCACTGGCCGGCACCGGCGTCATCCATCTGTTCGAAGGCATGCTGCGCGAGCATCTGGACAGCGGCGCGCTCGAACCGGTCCTTGAGCCGTGGTGGCAGGAATTTCAGGGGCCGTTCCTGTACTACCCAGGGCGCCGCCATCTGCCGGCGCCTTTGCGGGCGTTTGTCGATTTCCTCAAGGAAAGCGGGCTTTGACCCGCCGCGCCGCGCATGGCAGCATCGCGGGGCAACTATTTCGGACGACTTCCAACAGGACTTATGAGAGCCTCAACGCGCGGATTCCGGCCACTTCTTATCGCGGCCATCATCACTCCGCTACTGGCCGCATGTGCCAGCGGCACCAGCATGGAATACCTGGAATCCCAGGATGGCAGCGAGCTTCACTCCGACGCCAGCGTGGGCGACCTGGTCCTGTGCCTCAAGCAGAAGCTCGGCGACGACGCCAACGTGATGGCCTATCCCGAGCCGGGCAAGGTCGATGTGCGCGTGGGTTACGGCCATCGTACCGATGCGGGCTATTCGTATCTGATCAACCTGCGCGCGGCCCGGCAGGGCACGGACGTGCAGATCCGCAGCGCCGGAGACTGGCGGCCGATGCTCAGCAAGGGACGCGTCACCGGCTACGTCAAGGATTGCAAGCCCGGCACGGCGGCGCGCTGATATCGGCTCAGCCCGTCCAGCCCATCGCGCGCGCCTGCGCCAGCACGGCACGGGCGCGCTCGACGAATGGGCGGTCCACCATCTTGCCGTCGACCAGATAGGCACCCACGCCCTTGCCGTCGGCGTCCGCCGCCGCCGCGACAATGCGCTGCGCGGCGGCGATCTCCGCCTCCGTCGGGCGGAAGACATCGTTGGCCAGCGCGATCTGGCTCGGGTGGATGCAGCTCTTGCCAAGGTAGCCAAGCCGTCGTGCCAGTTCGGCTTCGGCACGATAACCGTCGGCGTCCTTGACGTCGGCAAATGCCCCGTCATAGGCGAAAACGCCGGCTTCGGCCGTGGCCATCCGCATCTGGTACATCGTCTGCGCAACCGCCAGCATTTCGCGGCGATGAATGCCGGCCGGCTCGAACAGATCGGCATAGCCGAGTTGCAGCCCCGCTACGCGCTTGTCCGCGGCGGCCAGTTCATAGGCCTTGCGCAGTCCGCGCGGCGATTCGATATTGAGCAGCAGCGTGACCGGCGCGGTCACGCCGTTGGCGGCCTCCGCCTCGGCCACGGCACGGGCGGCGATGTGAACCTGCTCAACGTCCTCGACCTTGGGCACATTGATCATGTGCAGCCCGTTCTGGACCACAGCGGCGATATCGGGCGCAAAGTGCACGGTGTCCGGCGCATTCACCCGCACGATCATGGTCTTGCCCGCTCCGCCTGCTACCGCAGTACGGCCCGATACCAGCAGGTCACGCAGCGCGGCGCGGGCTTCCGCCTTGCGCGGCTCGGCCACGGCATCCTCCAGGTCGAAGGACAGTGAATCGGCGGCGCTCGCCAGCGCCTTGTCGAACAGTTCCGGGCGCGATCCCGGCACAAACAGTTTGCTGCGCATGGTGTGCTCCACCCTCACTCGGCGCGAATGTTGCGCGCCTTGACCAGCGCACCCCAGCGCGACGCTTCGCCCTTGACGAACTTGTCGAACTGCTGCGGCGAATTTCCAACCGGCTCCAGCCCCATTTGACGAAGTTTGTCCTGCACCTGCGGATCGGCCACGGCGCCCTGCACTTCCTTCGCCAGCCGCGCCACCACCTCGGGCGGCGTGCCCTTCGGCACCCACACGCCGTTCCATTCCAGCACTTCGAAATCGGGCAGGCCGCTTTCAGCCAGCGTCGGCGTATCGGGCAGGCCCGGGTTGCGCTTGAGCGAGGTCACCGCCAGCGCCTTGAGCTTGCCGCTCTTCGCATAGTTGAGCGTGGAGGCGACGTTGCCAAAGTAGGCCGATACCTGGCTGCCCATGACATCGGTCAGCGCCGGCGCGCCGCCCTTGTACGGCACGTGCATCATGTCGATGCCAGCCTTGGCATTGAGCAATTCGCCCGCCAGATGCGACCCGCTGCCCGCGCCGGCCGACGCGAACGTCAGCTTGCCCGGATTCGCCTTCGCATAGGCGATGAAATCCTTGATGCTTTTGTACGGAGCGTTCGGCGGTACCACGAGGATATTGGCCGCGGTGGCCACCAGCGAAATCGGCACCAGTTCCTTGAGCGGGTCGAACGACATCTTGCGCAGGCTCGGATTCACCGCGAACGCCGATGCGTCGTACAGCACCGTATAGCCGTCGGGCGTGGCCTTGGCGACGGCTTCCTCGCCAATCACGCCAGCCGCGCCGGGGCGATTGTCGATCACCACCTGCTGGCCCATCGACGCGCTCATGCGTTGCGCGATCACACGCGCCGTGTTGTCGGCCCCACCGCCGGCGGAATACGGCACGATCATGCGGATCGGGCGGTCGGGATAGCCGGCGGCGGCCAGCAGCGGCACGCAGGTGGCCACGGCGACCAGCAGTTTGCGCAAGGTCGGATGCATGAGGGAGTCTCCAGGTCTTCTACGTTGATCTACGTTGATCGGGAATGTCAGACAGTGGCAATCGGATTGGTTGGCGATCCCACGGCGCGCGGCAGGTGCATCGGCGGCGCGGTCAGCAGGAACGATGCCCGCCCCGCCTGGCGCAGCCACGCGGCCAGCGGCGTCAGATGCCACATCTCGCCCAGCGGAATGCCGAGCTTGACCAGGCAGAGTTCATGCAGCGGCAGCAGCGGTCCGGCCGTGCCCGGCGGCAAGGCATGCCGGCGCTCCTCCACGGCGTGGTTGTCCGCGGCAATGGCGGCGATGCCGGCATCGTCGATCCAGCGCAGCAGCCGCGTATCGGTGCCATCGAGTACGGCGCACGCGTTGCGCAGCACGGTGTGGTCATCGGTCGCGGACAGCGCCAGCGCCATGTCCGCAAGCCCGGTGTGCATGCAGAGGATGTCGCCACGCCGCACGTCTATGCCATCCGTTTCGATGACCCGCATCAGGTCGTCGTAGCCAACCGCTCGCCGGCCCGTGCCGAAATGCTGGCGCAGGTCCACCAGCGTGCCGCGCCCCTGGATGCCGCGTGCGGCCATCGGCGCGATCGACAGCGCGTCGGCGCCGATGAACGTGCCATCGGCCGCAATGCCGCTACCCACCGAGAAGCCGTTGTAGCCCACCGTTTCGGCGTGGCCATCGCAGTCGGCATCGAACAGGCAGTTCACGTGCCCGAGTGCATCCCACTGCGTCGAGTATTGCGGCGACAGCGTGACATGGTCGTCGCTGATCACGTCGGTCGCGCCCGGTACATCGCCCGCCATCGGGCGGTTGAACACGCGCTGGCCGTCCTTTTCCGAAGCATGCAGCACGGGCGGACGCCGGCGCGGGTTCAGCACCCCGGCGCGTGGCACATCGAGCGGCAGGCTCAGCGAGAACGTCAGCCCTTCGCGCACTTCACGCACGGCGGCCAACACCTGTTCCGGCCCGATCAGATTGAGCCGGCCCAGCTGGTCATCGGGACCGAAATCGCCCCAGTTGGCGCCCTCCGGGCGCTGTTTCCAACGCGGGTTCGCGGCCATCATGCACGCTCGCCGGTATCGACGACCACGCCGGCGGCCGTCAGCGCGGCAATCCGCTCGTCGCTGTACCCGGCCGCGCGCAATGCTTCGGCCGAATGCTCGCCGAGCGCCGGTGCCGCGCGCCGGAATGCGCCCGGCGTGCCACCCAGTCTTGGCGAGATGTTGTGCACGGGAATCTGGCCCATCTCCGCGTCGGGAATCTCCACGACGATGTCGCGCGCATGGAAATGCGGATCGTGCTCGATATCGGAAATATCGTAGATCGGCCCGATCGTCACGCCCGCCTTGTCGAAGAACGCCACGCAGTCGGGCTGGGTCATCGTGCCGAGGAATTCGCCGATGATGCCGTCCAGCAGCGCGGCATGTTTCACGCGCTCCGCATTGGTGGCGAAGCGCGGATCGGTGATCAGCTCCGTCCGGCCGATGGCCCGGAACAGCCGCTCCGTCATGGCCTGGGTGGACGCGGACAAGCAAACCCATTTGCCATCCGACGTCTGATACGCGTTACGCGGCGCGCTGTTGGTGGAGCGGCTGCCCGTGCGCGGCTTGACCGAGCCCGTCAGCCGATAGTTGGCGGCCTGCGCGCCCAGGATCGCAAAAATCGGATCGAGCAGCGGCAGGTCGATCACCTGCCCCACCCCGCCGCGCACCTCCACGTTGCGCACGGCGCTGAGCACGCCGATGGCGCCGTAGAGACCGGCGGTCATGTCCCCGAGGTAGATCGGCGGCAATACCGGCTCGCGGTCGGCAAAGCCATTCATCGATGCGAACCCCGACATGCCTTCCACCAACGTGCCGAAGCCGGGCCGGTGCGAATACGGGCCGTCCTGGCCCCAGCCGGACACCCGCACCACCACGAGCCGGGGATTGCGTGCCATCAGCACGTCGGGGCCGAGTCCCATCGATTCGAGTGTGCCGGGCTTGAAGCTTTCGATAAAGACGTCGGCATGCGACACGAGATCGAGAATCACGTCGATCGCACCTTCGGCACGGAAGTTCAGGCACAGGCTGCGCTTGTTGCGGCAGTACGCCTTCCATGCGGTGGGCACGTCCCTGACCTTCCAGTCGCGCAGCGTGTCACCGGTGGCCGGCTCCACCTTGAGCACATCGGCGCCCAGGTCGGCCAGCGCCATCGTCAGCGTATTGCCCGCCACCAGGCGGGAGAGATCGAGAATGCGGATGCCGTCGAGCGGTCCGGTGGCGTCGGGCGCCAGGGCTTGCTGCCTGAACATGGGAAGACTCTGTTGATTTACTCGGCGGTGATGTTGCGGGCCTTGGCCACCTGCTTCCAGCGTGCGCTGTCGCGGCGGACATGCTCGGCAAACTGCGCGGCGGTCAGCGCGGACGGTTCCGCGCCTTCCCGCGCAAAGATCTCGCGCATTTCCGGCGTGGCGATGATGTCGCGGATCTCGGCGTTGATCTTGTCCACCACCGGCTGCGGCGTGCCGGCGGGCGCGAACACGCCCCACCACAGCTCGGCCGAATAGTTGGGCACGGTCTCCGCCACGGTGGGCCATTGCGGCGCAAAGCGCGAACGCGCGGGCGACGTCACGGCAAGCGCGCGCACCTTGCCGCCCTTCACCTGCGTGGCCACCGACGGAAAGCTGGCGATCACGAACTGCACCTGCCCGGCGATCAGATCCGTCAGTGCGTTCGAGATGCCCTTGTAAGGCACGTGCGTGAACTCGATGCCGGCGTCGCCGGCCAGCAGTTCGCTGGACATCTGGTTGATCGAGCCGATGCCGGCCGAGCCGTAGTTGATCGCGCCCTTATCCTTCTTGGCCGCCGCAACCAGATCGGCCACGGTCTTGAAGGGCGACTTGTCGGATACCGCCAGCACCATCGGGCCGCTGGCCAGCATCGCCACGGGCGCGAAACTCTTGTTCACGTCGTAGCTCGTCTTCGGCTGCACGGCGGCGTTGGCCGTCAGCGTGGAAGACGTCACCAGCAGGGTGGCGCCATCGGGCGCGGAACGTGCCACGAATTCGGCACCGATCGCGCCGCCCGCGCCAGGCTTGTTGTCGACGATGGCCGTGACGCCGAGCTTCTTCGACAGCTTCTCGCTGACCAGGCGCGCGAACACATCGTTGCTGCCGCTCGGCGGAAACGGCACCACCACGCGGATGTTCTTCGGGATCACGGGTTCCGCCGCATTAGCCACCGGCATGGCGGTGACGGCAGCAAGGGCGGTGATGAAGGTTGCGAGGGTACGCAGGCGATAGCGATGCGGCATCACGACGTTGTCTCCGGATTATTGTGCAATGCGGCACCTGTCGATATCGGCGCCGTCGGACAACATCCTAGCCACGCCGACGGTTGAGATAAAGTGACGTTTTTAAACCTCTTGGTGAGAAAAACTCATGAAGGTCGAATGCTTCCAGACCTTGGCCGCGGTCTTGCGCAGCGGCAGCTTTGCCGGCGCGGCGGCCAGCATGAGCTTGTCGCCCAGCGCGGTCAGCCTGCAGATGAAGCAGCTTGAAGCGTATTTCGGCCAGCCGCTGTTCGACCGGTCCGCGTTGCAGGTGCGCCCCACCGCTTTCGCACTCGAAGTCAGCGCCACGCTCGACGACGCCATACGCGCGCTCGAATCGCTGCGCCGCCGATCCGCGCCGGGCGTGAAAGGCAAGGTCACGCTGGGCATCATCGAGCCGATGCAGGTGACGCTGCTGCCGTCGTTCACGGCGCTGGTGCGCGAGCGATATCCCAAGCTGGACGTCCGGCTGGAGCGCGGCCGCTCCACCGCGCTCGTCGATGCGCTGCGCTCCGGCGCGATCGATGCCGCCGTCGTGGCACAACCCGACTCCGGCGCGTCCACGCGCGTGCACTGGACTCCGCTCTTCCGCGAACCATGCGTGCTGATTGCCCCGCGCGAATCGGGCAGCCGCAATATGAAAACGCTGTTCAAGGCCTATGAATGGATTCGCTTCGACACATCGACCATCGCCGGATCGGTGGCGGCCGATTTCGTGCGCCGCGTGGCGCCCGATGTGCGCTCGCGGATCGAACTGCTGTCGATCCCGGCCATCGTGGCGATGGCGTCGCGCGGGCTTGGCGTATCGGTGCTGCCGCAGCCCGACCCATATTTGCTTGAGGCGTTTCCGGTCCGGGTCATGACGCTGGGCGACAACCCGCCATCGCGGCAGATCTCGTTTATCTCGCGCGCGACCGCTACCGAAGACCGCGTCATCGCCGCGCTGCTCGACACACTGCGCAGTGCCGCGGCCGGAAAGATCTGAGTCTGACGATGCCGCATCCGGAACCCTCGGTTAAACGGTTTCGAACGGCGATCTAAGTCCTTTCGTGCGACGTACCGAGGCATATCGCCATGCGGCATACTGGCCCGCGAGTGGCCTCGGCCACGCTTCCTAGCGAGAGGTAAGCCAGTGAAAACATCGCACATCGTCAATGCCGTCATCGGTGTAGCCCTTGCCGGTGCCGGCATGGTCCACGCCCAGGAAAAATCGGCCGCGGAGGGCGTCACGGTACCGGTCACGGTCGACAACTTCGTGCGCGCCGAATCGGACATGTATATCGCCAACCTTGCCAAGCAAGCCGGCATGGGCAAGCTGCTGCATCGGCGCGAACCCGCTTCGATCGAACACCAGACCGTGATTCGTCTCAATCGCGACACGCTCTATTCGTCCGGCGTGTTCGACCTCGACGCAGGCCCGGTGACCATCACCATGCCGAACGCGGGCAAGCGCTTCATGTCGATGCAGGTCATCAACGAAGATCACTACGTACCGGCCGTCTACTACGGCGCAGGCAAGCATGTGCTGACGCGCGAGAACGTGGGCACGCGCTATGTCGCGGTGGCCATCCGCACGCTCATCGATCCAAACAACGCCGAGGACTTCAAGCAGGTGCACGCGCTGCAGGACGCCATTCAGGTCAGCCAGAAGGCGCCCGGCACGCTGGAGTTGCCGAAATGGGACCCGGCCAGCCAGAAGAAAGTGCGCGATGCCGTGCTGGTGCTGACCGCCACCGCTCCCGATTTCAAGGGCGCCTTCGGCAAGAAGGGCGAAGTCGACCCGATCCGCCATCTGCTCGGCACGGCGGCCGGCTGGGGCGGCAACCCCGACAAGGACGCGACGTACCTGAACGTCACGCCATCAAAGAATGATGGCAAGACCGTGTATCGCCTGCGTGTGAAGGACGTGCCCGTGGATGCGTTCTGGTCCATCAGCGTCTACAACGCCAAGGGCTACTTCGAGAAGAACGCCGCCAATATGTATGCGCTGAACAATCTGACGGCGAAGAAGGACGGCGACGGTGGCATCACCATCCAGTTTGGCGGCTGCGAAGCGAATACCGGCAACTGTCTGCCAATCGTCGAAGGGTGGAACTACGCGGTGCGCTTGTACCGTCCGCGCGCGGAAGTGCTCAGCGGCAAGTACAAATTCCCGGACCCGCAGCCGGTGAACTGACTCTCGCGCGCTCGGCGCGGGAAATGAAGCAGGCGAGGCCACGGCCTCGCCTTTTTTGTTGCCGGTTCGGACCGGCGGTGTCCGCCGTTGCGCGTCAGTGTTGTCAGTGCTTCTTGCCCTTGTCATCGGGATGCGACGACAGCAGGTCCAGCATTTCGTCGGCGTGTTCTTCCTCGACGGCCAGGATGCTCTCCATCAGCCGGCGCGAAGTCGGGTCCTTGTCACCCAGGAATTGCACCATTTCGCGGTAGGTGTCGATGGCGATGCGCTCCGCCACCAGGTTCTCCTTGATCATCTCGGTCAGTGAGGCGCCCTCCACGTACTCGGCGTGACTGCGCGACGTCAGGCTGTTGGGCGACAGGTCCGGCTCGCCGCCGAGTTGCACGATCCGCTCGGCAATCTGGTCGGCATGGCCCTGCTCTTCATTGGAGTGCGCCAGGAATTCATCGGCAACACTCTTCGAGTTCGGCCCCTTGGCCATGAAATAGTGGCGGCGATAGCGGAGCGTGCAAACAATCTCGGTGGCCAGCGCTTCATTCAGCAGCTTGATCACGGTGGCGCGCTCGGCATCGTATCCAGCCGTCACCGCGCCGTCGTCGATGTGTTGGCGGGCACGCTCGCGTATCGTCTTGATGTCCGTCAGGAACGGTTGCTTCTGAGACATGGGGACTCCTTCGTCATCGTTCGAATGGTCCCGCTCCCGCGCACGCGGGGCAGGAGCGGACTTTACCGCTGCAGGCAAGAACGGTGCCATTGCGCCAGCCCTCGTCGTACCGTGGAGCGGCCGCCTTCAGCCATGTGTTTTTTACAAAACCGCGCAGCGATGCCTGCCGCTCGCCGGGTTCATCCGTGGGTATCAGACCAACGTATGCACGCGATGACCCGCAGAGCCGACTTGTCCGCACGTGACGAACCGCGTAATGTGCAGCCTCGTGCATCTGTCATGCATTGCAGTTTTCCGACTACCTATCCCAGGGAGATCCCAGATGGAATTGCGCCTGCCTCGCGCCCGCCTGTCCGCCGCCCTTGCCGCCGCGGCATTCGCCACCGCAACCTTGGCCGCCTTGCCGCTTACGGCAGGCGTAGCCCACGCCGCGCCGCCCGCGCAGCAGAAAACGCAAGTCCCCGGCTACTACCGCATGATGGTGGGCCAGCTCGAAGTCACCGCGCTCTATGACGGCTACATCGACCTGGATCCAAAGCTGCTGAAGTACACCAGCGCCCGTGAAGTGCAGAGCCTGCTGGCCCGCATGTTCGTGGCCTCGACGCCTGGCATGCAGACGGCGGTCAATGCCTACCTGGTCAACACCGGCACGCACCTGGTGCTGGTCGATACCGGCGCGGCCTCCTGCTTCGGCCCGACGCTGGGCGGCATTCTGCAAAACCTGCGCGCTTCGGGCTACACGACGGAGCAGGTCGACACGGTGCTGCTGACCCACCTGCACGGCGACCACGCCTGCGGCCTGACCGCCGATGGCAAGCCAGTGTTCCCGAACGCCACGGTCTACGCCGACAAGGCCGACGCCGACTACTGGCTCAGCGAATCGGTGGCGGCCGCCGCCCCCGAAGGTGCCAAGGCCTTCTTTGCGATGGCGCGCAATGCCGTGGCACCGTATCAGGCCGCGAATCGCTTCCGTACCTTCAATGCCGCTGCCGGAGAGGAACCGATCCCCGGCGTGCGCGCCGTACCGACGCGCGGCCATACGCCGGGACACACGGGTTACCTGTTCGCATCGGGCAAGGAGAACCTGCTGCTGTGGGGCGATATCGTCCACAGCCATGCCACGCAATTCCGCCGGCCGAACATCGCCATCGAATTCGACGTGGACAGCCAACAGGCCGTGCAGACGCGCAAGCGCGTGCTGGCCGATGCCGCCAAGGGCAAGCTGTGGGTCGGCGGCGCACACCTGCCGTTCCCCGGCCTGGGCCACGTGCGGAGTGACCAGGTGGGCTATACGTGGGTGCCGGTGGAATACGGTCCGATCCGTAGCGACCGCTGACCGGCTCGCCGCCGCCGGCCGTGGCTACCCGCTGACGCCGGCGCGCTGGCGTGCGAACATGGGGTCTTTACACCGATGCTCGCACGCCGATGATCACCCGTCCCCCGCTTCACTGGTTCAAGATGCTGTTCGTGCTGCGTGGGTCGGTCCTGCTCAGGATTGCTCCGCAGCTCGTCACGATCACGCTGTTCGCGGCGCTCATCACGTTCTTCCACGGCCGCATCGGCGAATGGAAGGTGTCGCTGAACTTCGTGCCGTTCTCGCTGATCGGCCTGACGCTCGCAATCTTCCTTGGCTTTCGCAATAGCACCAGCTACGCGCGCTTCTGGGAAGGCCGCACGCTCTGGGGCTGCGTCCTCAACGAATCCCGTTCACTGACACGCCAGGCCTTGACGCTGGTGGGCGACCAGCATGCCGCGCGGCAGCTCGCATACCGGCTCTGCGCATTCGTTCACGCGCTGCGCCACCAGTTGCGCGGCACCGATGCGTGGCCGGATGTCGCGCCGTTCCTCGATGACGCCGATGCGGCCAGGCTCAAGGCCGCCACATTCAAGCCCGCCATCATGTTGCTGATGGCCGGCGAATGGGTCGGCGAGCGGCTTCGCACCGGACAGCTCGCCCCGGCGCTGGCGCAGTCGATGGAGATGTCGCTGAACCAGCTCAGCACCGCCCTGGGCGGTTGCGAGCGCCTTGCCAGCACCCCGATCCCGTTCACGTACTCGGTGATCATCCACCGCTGCATTTATCTGTATTGCGTGCTGCTGCCGTTCGGTCTGCTCGATTCGATTGGCCTGATGACGCCCGTGATCGTCTGCTTTATCGCCTATACGTTCTTCGCGCTGGAAGCGCTGAGCGCCGAGATCGAGGAGCCGTTTGGCGAAGAACCGAACGACCTGGCCCTGACGGCCATGTCCTACATGATCGAATCGACGGTGCTGGAGATGATCGGCGAGGCGCCCAAAAGCCAGATGCCCTCGCCGCACGACTTCATCCAGGTCTGAGCGCCATCGGTTAGCGCGGGTGGCGGCCCCACGCCAGTTCGACGAACACCGCGCATAGCGCTTCCATGCCAGCCTGGTCGGCCTCGTCGAAGCGCGCCTCGCGCGGGCTGTCGACATCCCATACGCCGATCAGCGTGCCATCGGGCGCCACCAGCGGCACGACGATTTCCGAGCGCGACGCGGCATCGCAAGCGATGTGACCGGGGAATGCGTGAACGTCGCGCACCAGTTGCGTGACGCGGGTCTGCGCGGCGGTACCGCACACGCCACGCCCGATTGCGATCCGCACGCAGGCGGGCTTGCCCTGGAACGGACCCACCACCAGTTCGGTGCCATCGAAGAAATAGAAGCCGGACCAGTTCAGGTCAGGCAGCGAGTGATAGACGAGTGCCGAGAAGTTGGCCGCATTGGCGATCAGATCGCGCTCATCGGCCAGCAGCCCGCGCGCCATGTCCATCAGTGCGGCGTACTGCTCGGGCTTGGAGGATTCGGAAAGGTTGTCGGAGAGCTGGAACATCGGGAAGGCCTCGCAAATTCGGTGTGCCCGATGATACCGCCGATCGAATTCCCTCTTGCGCCGTACGGGGATGCAACCGGGTCAACGACGTCGCGCGGCTAATGTTCGGACGATGCGTGCCCGTGTGTCGTGACCGGCTCCCCTCTCCCATAAATGGGAGAGGGGAGAAACACCGCCTATCGCGGCCGCTTTACCGCCCGCACCTTGCCGCTGTCGCCGCCACCGCAATAGAAGCGGTCGGCGCCATCGGATTCAAGCCCCGACACGCCCACGCCCGGCGGCATCTCCAATGCCTCCAGCACCTTGCCCGACTGAGGATCGATATGGCGCAGCTCGCTCTGGTCGTTCTCCCATGTGCCATGCCACAGCTCGCCATCGATCCACGTCACGCCGGTCACAAAGCGGCTCGATTCGATCGTGCGGCGAACCGCTCCGGTATCCGGGTCGATCTCATGGATCTTGCGATCACGGTACTGGCCCACCCAGAGCGATCCTTCGGCCCAGGCCAGGCCCGAATCGTTGCCATTGCCCGGCGCCGGAATCGTCGCCACGACCGCGCCGGTTTGCGGATCGATCTTCTGGATGCGCCGCTCCGCGATCTGGAACAGATAGCGGCCATCGAAAGCCGTACCCGCATGGGCCGGCACGGCAATCTCGCGTCCTGTCTTGCCACTGGCCGGATCAAGTGCCAGCAGCCGGTCGCCCACGGCGAACCAGACCTGCTTGCCGTCGTAGGTCAGGCCGTGCACGTGATCGATACCGGGGAACGGACCGTACTCCTGGACAATTTCGGCGGTGCTTCGCTTCATGATGGTTTCCTTTCGAAGTCTCTGGCGTGGTGGATGATGGAAACCATGCTATGCGCCCGGCAGCGGAGCCGGGAGTAACAAGGCCGTCGTGAATCCGGTGAGCGGTGGCGTCATCCATCGGCGCGCGCGGCCGCTACCCACCGGCTGCACCTTGCCTTTATCGGCCAAAGCGTCGAGCGCACGCTGCACGGTGCGCTGACTCGTGCCCAGCGCCAGAGCCAGCGCCGAACTGGACCACGACTCACCATCGGCCAGACAGGCCAGCACCGCGGCGTGCGCCTGTTCCACGGGATGCGTCATGACGACGACTTCGGCCTGGCTGGCCGGAACAAGTGCAAAGCCCTGCGGCGTGGCGCGAACATCGGCAAGCTTGCCCAGCGCCTTGCGCAGGCGCCCGATTTCCACGCGCAGGCGCGCACGGTGCGTATCGTCGGGATGGCGCATGCGAAAGGCCGTGGCGATCAGCGTGTCGCGCGCGACGTCGCCCGGCCAGGCCTGCGCCAATGTCCTGGCCAGCGCGAACAGCACGGGGCGGCGCGCCAGCGGAACGATGGCATCGCCCTGCCGCACGGTCATGCGGCACGCGTCGACGATCAACGCACCGGACGCAAACCAGCCTTCCACGGCGTCGAGCAGCAGCGGCGCTTCGTTGCCGCGTGCCAGCAGGCGCGCCACCGGTGTCCGCAGCGCTTCCATTGCGCTCTCCACTTCCGCCACCAGCGCGGGAATGCCCGCCTGCCGGGCAGCAATGCCCGCGCGCGCCAGGGCTTCGCGCGCGGGCGCGGAACGCACACGGCGGATCGCAATACCCGCCGCCACCAGTTCGTGCGCGGCGCGCAGCGCGGGCGGGAGCGTTGAAGTATCGATAACGGCAATGGTCTGCTCGGCGGCATCGAGCTGGCCGGTCATCAGATGATGTCGCGCGATCAGGTAGCGCGCGTGGGCGGCGTTGATGGCATCGCCATGACTGTCGAGTACGTGACACGCGGCGTCGAGCGCCCTGGCGGGCCAGCCCAGATCCCGCGAGACCAGTGCGATCTCAGCCTCCGCCACGGCGCAGCGGGCACGCGCGATGCTTTCCTTCGGACCGAATGCACGCGCGGCGCCGCGCAACAGCGTGCGGGCGCGTGTGAAGTCGCCGAGCTGGGACATGGCAATACCGCGCAACGCCAGCGCGGAGGCGTCATTGCGCAAGGCAATACGGTTCAACGCGCCAAGCGGATCTCCCGCCGCCAGGGCACGCGCCGCAGCCGTGATCAGTGAGTCCATAGGAATCCCGTCACACCTGTTACTCCCCGGGCCGGGAGCCGGCGCCTAATCTAGCACATGACCCTTTTCATGCAAGGAGGTATCTCGATGACATCACATCGCACAGGCACCCGCGCGGAATGGCTGGCTGCGCGGCTGGACCTGCTCAAGGCCGAGAAGGAACTCTCGCATCGCAGCGACGCCCTGGCACAGCAGCGGCAGGCTTTGCCGTGGGTACGCCTGGACAAGGATTACCGCTTCGACACGGAGCACGGCAATGTCGCATTGACCGACCTGTTTCGCGGCCGCTCGCAACTGCTGGTCTACCACTTCATGTTCGGCCCCGACTACAAGGCGGGTTGTCCGTCATGCTCGTCGATCGCGGACAGCTTCAACGGCTTTGCCATCCACCTGGCCCACCACGACGTCATGCTCTGGGCCGTGTCACGCGCGCCCATCGACAAGCTGCTGGCCTATCGCAAGCGCATGAACTGGAGCTTTCCGTGGGCGTCCTCAAGCGATAGCAGCTTCAACTTCGATTTCGATGTGTCGATCACCGAGCAGCAGCAGCGTGAAGGCAACTACGAATACAACTTCGAGCGAGGCTCGCAAGAGTCCGGCAATTCCCCGCCATCCGAATCGACGGTGCGGACCGCCGCGTCCTGCGGCACCGACGTTCCCACGTTCGCCCGCGACCGTCCCGGCATGAGCGCCTTCGCGCTGCAGGACGGTGCGGTTTATCACACGTATTCGGCCTACGCGCGCGGGCTGGACGCGCTGTGGGGCATGTACCAGTGGCTGGACCGCGCACCGTTGGGGCGCAATGAAACCGTGAACTGGTGGCGGCGGCACGACGAGTACGAAGAGGCGTCCTGACCGCGCACGTCTCAACCGTTCGTTGCGAGTCTCCGGCAACGGCGACGCGCAACGACTACTTCACGCGCCCGCGCAAGGCGTCGATTTCCGCGCGAAGTGCGCCGACGACTTCAGTCCAGTTACCTTGCGTCGGTTGCCGAAATAGCCGCGCCTGGGCGTACCAGGGACTATCGCTTCTGTCGAGTTGCCACCTCCAATCCGGCATGAACGGCAACGCTATCCATACTGGCTTGCCGAGCGCGCCCGCAAGATGCGCAACAGCCGTGTCGACGCTGATCACGAGGTCAAGCCGAGCGATCAGCGCAGCGGTTTCGGCAAACGTGGTCAGCCGCGCGGAAACATCGCGCAGCACCCCGCGCTGATCGAGTTGCGCGAGGAGGGCACGGTCACTTTCCCGGACATCGGGTTGCAGCGCAAAGAAATCCGCATTGGCATCGAGCACTGGCATCAGTTGCTCAAGCGACATGGACCGTGCGCGATCATTCAGATGTATCCGGCTGCCCGACCACACTATTCCGATCCTCGGCCGTCCGGAGGGACTTGCCAACAGATCATCCCATTGCGCGACAACCCGGGTGTCCGCGCGCACATAGGGTCCAGGCGCCGCGAGATCCGCTGCACGGGCCTTGAGCGCGCACGGCAGACTCAGCAATGGAATATGGTAGTCAAAGCTTGGTACTTCTTCTGTCGTGCCAATGACTTCCGCCGCACCAGGATAATCCTTGAGAAGTGGCAGCAGCACATCCTGAACTCGCAGCACGACGCGAGCGCCAGCCGCACTGAGTCGATCCACGAAGCGCAGGAATTGCAGTGTGTCGCCGAGCCCCTGCTCGTGATGAACGAAAATCGTCTTGTCGCTTATCGGCTGGGTACCGGTCCATTGGGTACCCGGCGAAAAACCGTGGCTTTGGGCGCCGTCGCGCCAACACCATTCATATTCGCGCCATCCGTGTTCGAATTCCCCGCGAAGCAAATTGGTCTGTGCCCGATTGGTACGGGCACTGGCATCGTTTGGATCGAGCGAAAGCGCCTTCTTGAATTGAATCAGCGCCTCGTCGAAGCGACGCATATCCCGCAATGCGACCCCTAGGTTGACGTATGCGGGCACAAAGCGCGGATTGATCGCGATTGCCCGCAAATAGGCATCCATTTCGTCCTTGGGGCGCCCCATCGTACCAAGCAGCGTCCCCAGGTTGTATTGCGCTTCGGCTGATTTCGGCTGGAGTTTGCACAGACGCTCCAGCACCTGACGCGCACGCTCATGCTCGCCAAGCTGTACCAGCGACATTGCGACGCCATGTAAGCAGGCCATATGGCCAGGAAACTGGGCCAGTCCGCGCTCGAACAGCGCTATCGCATCTTCGTGGCGCTGGGCCAACTGACAGATGCTCGCGGCGAAGCTCAAATCCTCCACGGTGGACATGCGCGCCGATGCCCGCATCAGATACTCAGCCGCGCGTGCATGATCGCCCTGTCGGGCGGCGATGAAACCGAGGCCTTCGAGCGCTTCGTTGTGATCGGGAGCGATCGCCAGAACGCCGTGCAGCAGGCGTGACGCGTCGTCGAATTGCTCTGCCGCACAGTGCCGTTGAGCAGCCGAGAGAGCATGTTCAATGTCGAGATTCATGGCGATATGGATCGTTGCAAGAATGCAGGCTGCATGCGAATGGGAAGGCGCTGATTGTAAGGGATCGCTTAGGAACTTCTCCAAGCCTTTTTTCGCCTTGACTTGAGAAAAACGCAACCGAAGACGCCGGAAAAGTCGTTTGCCGGCATGCGGTCCGGCAACCAATATCGAGTCAACGCACGGCCCCGTGCATGACATCGAAAAAGGAGACACTCGTGCCAATCGACACTTCCGGACTGTGGAGCACGGACACGCCGCCAGCCCTGCTCGCGTCCCGCGCCCACGCCACCGGCGAATGCCTGTTCCCGACGCTGCCCGAACACTCGCCGCTGGCGTCACACCATGCCACGGTGCCCGTGCGTGGCGTCGGCACCGTGTACAGCTTCACCGTCATCCATCCGGCGCCGAAGACCGGGCTGCCGCCTTATGCGCTGGGCTATGTCGACTTCGATGGCCTGCTCCGCATCTTTGGCCGGCTGCAGGGCAAGGATCGCCCAGTCATCGGCGACCGCTACGTGCCGCAGCCCGACGACACCTACGGCTACGTTTTCCACGCGCTTCAGGACTGAGCAGGACATCATGCAAGACATCTACATCTCTGGCGGCGCCATGACGCCGTTTGGCCGTCACACCGGCATCATGGCGCCCGAGCTGGCGCAGCAGGCAATCCTGAAGGCCGTGGAAGACGCGGGCGTCACGCTCGATGACATCGAAGCGGTGTACTGCGCCAACGTACTCGGCGGCATGATCCTGGGCCAGTTGATCGTGCGCGACCTCGGCCTGCGCGGCATTCCCGTCTACAACGTCGAAAACGCCTGTGCCAGCGGTGCCACCGGGGTGCATCTGGTGCGCCATGCGCTGCTTGCCCAGCAGTACTCGACCGTGCTGGTCTTCGGCATCGAACAGCTCACCGCGCTGGGCGGTGGCACGATCCCGATGCAGCGCAACGACATCAAGACCGACCTCTACGCGACGGCCGGCATGGTGCTGCCAGCCGTGTACGCCATGCGCGGCACGCGCTTTCTGCACGAGCGCGATGCCACCGCCGAAGATCTGGCCACGGTGGCGGTCAAGAATCGCCATCACGGATCGCTCAACGAATACGCGCAGCAGCGCACCGAAACGACGGTTGACGAAGTGCTGGCTTCGCGCATGATCGCCGATCCGCTCACGCTGCTGCAGTGCTGCCCGTCGCAGGTGGATGGCGCGGCCGCCGTGGTCATGAGCACGCGCCGTCCCACGCAGCGCAAGCCGGTCAAGGTGCTGTCCTCGATTGTGGTGTCGGGCATCCGCGAGCAGGCCGACGACGACATCCTCGATGCCGAGATCACGGCCCGCGCGGCGCGCCAGGCATACGAGCAGGCCGGTCTTGGTCCGGACGATGTGAACGTGGTGGAACTGCACGACGCCTTCACGATCGCCGAGCTGCTCTACTACGAAGCGCTCGGGCTTGCCGGTCATGGTGACGCGGTGCCGCTGCTGCGCTCGGGTGCCACGCGCCTGGGCGGGCGCGTGCCCGTCAACCCTAGTGGCGGCCTGCTGGCGAAGGGCCATCCGCTCGGCGCCACCGGCATTGCGCAGATGGTGGAGATCATGTGGCACCTGCAGGATCGCGCCGGCAGCCGTCAGGTGGCCAATGCGCGGATCGGCCTGACGCAATGCACGGGCGGCGGCATCGCCGGCGTGGATCACGCCGCCTCGTCGGTGCACATTCTGGGAGCCTGAGATGAATACGTCTTCCACCGATACGCGCCAGGTTGCCGTCATCACCGGCGCGGCACGCGGCATCGGCCTTGGCATCGCGCGCCGGCTGGCGCGCCAGGGCATGGCCGTGGCACTGCTCGACCGTGACGCCGCCGCGCTGTCCGACGCCGTGGCCGGACTGATCCAGGATGACTACCGTGCGCTCGGCGTCACGGTAGACCTGACTGACTCCGCAGCGGTCAACGCGGCCTTCGAGCATATTGCCGGCACGCTCGGGCCCATCGACTGCCTGGTGAACAACGCGGGCGTGGTGCGCGATATGCGCTTCCTGAAAATGGCCGACGAGGACTGGGATCTGGTCATCGATACCAACCTGCGTTCGCAGTTCCTTTGCTGCCGCGCCGCATTGCCGGGCATGGTCGAGCGGCGGCAGGGCCGCATCGTGAACATCTCCTCGCGTGCATGGCTTGGCGGCTTCGGGCAGGCCAATTACTCGGCGGCCAAGGGCGGCGTGGTCAGCCTGACGCGCTCGCTGGCCATCGAGTTCGCCGCGCACGGCATCACGGTCAACGCCGTGGCGCCGGGCATCGTCGATACACCGTTGTTCCGCAATTTCGCGCCCGACATTCAGTCGCGCCTGCAGAAATCGGTGCCCGCGCAGCGCATCGGCACGGCCGACGATATCGCCAACGCGGTGAGCTTTTTCGTCAGCGCGGAGGCGTCCTACATCACGGGCCAGACGCTCTACGTCTGCGGCGGACGCAGTCTGTCGTCGCCAAGCGTCTAAGGGGGCGTCATGACCGTCCATCTCCATATCGACGGCGCCGTGGCGCTGATCACGATTGACCGGCCCGATGCGCTGAACGCGCTCAATGTCGAAGCGCTGCGCACGCTGCGCGCGCATCTGTGCGAGGTACGGGACCGTGCCGATGTGCGCGTGGCCGTACTGACCGGCAGCGGCACGCGGGCTTTCTGTGCCGGCGCGGATCTGAAAGGCACGCAGACCTCGGCGGCGTCCTACCCCGAGGCGATGTTTCAGGCGCCCGAGCCTGCCGCGGAACTCGGCCTCTATATCCGGCTGATGGATCTGAGCGACCTGCAGTGCCACAAGCCGCTGATTGCGGCGATCAACGGTCATTGCCTCGGCGCGGGCCTGGAGATTGCCTTGCAATGCGACATGCGCGTGGCCTCGACCGATGCTTCGTTCGGCTTGCCGGAAGTCCGCGTCGGCTCGATCCCAGCGGTATCGGGACTGCATCGGCTGCTCAAGGCCATACCGGCCGCCGTGGCGATGCAGATGGTACTGACCGGCGAGCGCATCGACGCCACGGAAGCTGCGCGCATCGGACTGGTATCTGAAGCGGTGACACCCGAGCGGCTGCTCGACCGTGCGCTCACGCTGGCGCACAAGATCGCGGCCAATGCGCCGTTGGCCGTGCAAGCCGTCAAGAAGCTGTCGCGCCAAACCGCGCATCTGAGCGAGGCCGATGCGCAAGACCTGACCGAACTCTACTGGGGTGTGCTGCGCGACTCGGCGGACCGCGTGGAAGGCCGCAGGGCGTTTGCCGAAAAGCGCCCGCCGGTCTTCACCGGCCGCTAGCCCGATAGTGCAATTACGCGATAACGCGCATCCCCAAAACATACCCATAACCAGGAGACAACCCATGACCAATCTTCTCCGCTTCCTGCGCGCGATGACCTTCAGCGCCATCGCGGCAAGCGCCACCATCGCGGCCGTTCCCGTTGCGGCGCAAGGCCAGTTCCCCACGAAACCGATCACGATCGTCGTGCCCTTTGCGCCCGGCGGCGGCAACGACATCCTGGCGCGACTGATCGCCCCGAAAATGAGCAAGCAGCTCGGCCAGCCGATCGTGATCGAGAACAAGCCCGGCGCGGGCGGCAACCTCGGCGCGGACTACGTTGCGCACGCGGCACCCGACGGCTATACGCTGGTGATCGCATCGAGCCAGGTCACGATGAATCCGTACCTCGGCATGAAGGTGCCGTTCAACATCGAGCGCGATTTCGAGCCAGTGGGACGGATCGGCTCGGTGCCGCTGGTGCTGGTTTCGAACACCGAGCAGCCGTACAAGACGCTGAAGGAATTCGTCGACTACACGCGCGCCAATCCGGGCAAGGTCAGCTACAGCAGCCCCGGCCCCGGCACGCCGCAGCATCTGGCCGGTGAGGTCTTTGCCAAGCTGAACAAGACCGAGCTGCTGCATGTGCCTTATCGCGGGACCGGTCCATCGATCGCCGACCTGATGGGCAATCAGGTGCAGGTGTCGTTCGCCACGTTTGCCTCGGCCATCCAGTATGTGCGCGCGGGCAAGCTACGCGCGCTGGGCATCGCCGGCCAGCATCGCACGGCGCTCATGCCCGAGTTGCCGACCTTCGCCGAGGCTGGACTCAAGGGTTATGACGCCGAACTCTGGTACAGCCTGCTGGCACCGGCCAAGACGCCGCGCGCCGTGGTCGACAAGATCAGCGCCGCCCTGCTCTCCGCGTTGAAGTCGCCCGATCTGACCGAGCAGTTCACGAAGCAGGGCTTCGAGGTCAAGGGTTCCACCCCTGACGAGCTGAAGGCGTATATCGGCCGCGAACTCGCGCGCTGGCAGCGCGTGATTACCGAGAACAACATCAAGGTGGCGATGTGAATCCGTCGATCGACAATCCGCTCCTGGAATCGTTGGGCATCCGGCTGGCGCATGCCGCGCCGGGCACCTGCACCTTCGAACTCGACATCGAACCGCGTCACCTGAACCGCCAGCGCACGCTGCAGGGCGGTGTCAGCGCGACGCTGCTCGACGCCGCCTGCGGCTATGCGGGCCTGGGGCAGGACGATGGCGCGATGGGTAACGCCGTCACGCTGATGCTGTCGATCTGCTACCTGGACAAGGCAAGCAGCGGCCGTGTGCGTGCCACGGCCACCGTCACGCGCGCCGGACGCAGCGTCTATTTTTCGTCGGCGACGCTGACCAGCGATACAGGGGTGTGCATTGCCACCGCGCAAGGCACGTTCAAGCGGGCGAAGGAGTGAACATCATGTTGAGCGACGCACTGCAAGGACTGACCGTCATCGACTTCACGCAGATTGCCGCCGGGCCGATCTCGACCATGCTGATGGCCGATATGGGCGCCCGCGTGATCAAGGTCGAGCCGCCGGACGGGGAACTGGGGCGCGGCCTCGGCCCCGGATGGATCGGCACGGACAGCGCCCTGTTCCACGCCTTCAACCGCAACAAGGATGGCATTGCGCTGGACCTGAAGTCCGCCGAAGGTCTGGCCGTGGCGCGCCGTTTGATTGCCGGCGCCGACATCGTTGTGGAAAGCATGCGGCCAGGGGTCATGGACCGGCTTGGCCTCGGCTATGCAACGCTTTCCGCCGATCATCCGGCGCTCGTCTATTGCTCGATCTCCGCTTACGGCCAGAGCGGCCCCTATGCGGATCGCGCCGGTGTGGACGGCGTCCTGCAGGCCGATGCCGGCCTGATGAGCCTGATCGGCGTCGAGGGCGGCGAGCCGTGCAAGGTGCAATCGCCAGTCGTCGATGTGATGACCGGTTATGTGGCCGTGATGGGTATCCTCGCCAAGCTCGCCCAGCGCCAGCGTGACGGGCAGGGTGGCCATCTCGACGTCAATCTGCTCAATGCCGCGCTGGCGTTGCAGCAATCGTCGCTGACCAGTTATCTGGCCGATGGCCAACTGCCGGTACGCGCGGGCAGCGCGGCGCCCTACTCGGCCCCGAACCAGGCATTTCGCACCGCCGACGGCTGGATCATGGTGGCGGCGTATATGCCGGAACGCTGGCGCCGGCTCTGCCAGACACTGGGCCTGCCAGAGCTGATCGACGATCCGCGCTTTGCCACGTCGCCGCTTCGTGTGACAAACCGCCCGGCGCTGGTGGACGCATTGACGCGGGTGTTCTCCACGCGCACCACCGCACAGTGGCTGCAGGTGCTGCGCGACGCGGACATTCTCTGCGCGCGCGTGGCCACGTATGCCGACGTCGTCGATCATCCGCAGGTCGCCGCCAACCGCATGATCAGCGCGGCGCGGCATCCCACGCTGGGCACGCTGCGCATGCCGGGCTTTCCGGTCTGCAGCGGCGAGGTCAATGCGCGGACACCGCGCGCGGCGCCAGCGTGCGGGCAGCACACCGCCGAGGTACTGCGCACGTTTGGCTACGACGAGAGCGAGATTGCCGCACTATCCGAGCGCAGGGCGATCCACTGCGCCACGGCACCGGCGTGTTCCGGCTAGGCGGAAGTATCTTCGTCGAATTGCGCCAGCAGCCACTTGCGGAAAGTTGCCATGCTGGCGCTTTCCGCCCGGTCCGCGGGGGTGACGAGGTAATAGGTGAAGTCGCCCATGTCCACGGCCTTGCGAAACGGCGCCACGAGCTTGCCCGAGGCCAGGTCGTCTTCCACCAGGAAGCGCTGGGCAATGGCAAAGCCCTGCCCTTCCAGCGCGGCCGCATAGGCCATCGCCGAACTTTGATACGTCATGCCGCTGCGCGCATCCACTTGCCGGTCGACCTTGGCGGCCGCAAGCCAGCAGGCCCAGTCGTCGGGCCGGGCAATCGAATGCAGCAACACCTGGCGCTGCAGGTCCGCCGCGCTACGCACCGTCTTCGAGACGGACGGGCTGCAGACGGGCACGAGGATATTGGATACCAGGCGGTACGCGTTCGCGCCATTCCACTTGCCGTCACCAAGGCGGATGGCACCGTCGATGTCCTCGCGCCGAAAATCCACCGGGTCGAGAGACGCCGTCAGCAGCACTTCGATACTCTTGTTGGCCGCATGAAAACTCGACAGCCGCGGAATCAGCCAGCGCATGGCGAACGTGGTGTACGCGCGCACCTTCAGTTGCGTGCGGCGTGTGCGGCGCGTCAGGCGGACCGTGGCTTCACGCAAGCCATCCATCGATTTGGTGACGGCCCGATAGTATTCCTCGCCGGCGCGCGTGAGCGCGATCTGCCGGTGGCCTCGCACCAGCAGCGGAATGCCGAGCGCATCTTCGAGCGTGCGAATCTGGCGGCTGACCGCGCCAGGCGTCACGTGCAATTCTTCGGCGGCCACCGTGATGCTGAGGCGGCGTGCCACGACTTCGAAAGCCCGGATGGCATTTAGCGGAGGGAGTCGATCCATGACGCGGATTCTGGCACGCGCTTGAGGAATTCTCAATCGACGCAATGCCGGCACCGCCGAGGTGCGCGTTCATCACTGTGCGTGACGCGATCACGGCGGCACGGCGTCGATGAGACATACGCAGACATTTACGTCATTGCCGTCCGCGATGACGGGCGCCATTTAGGCCGTCCTTGAAAAAGTTGAAGTTGTGCATAAAGTGAGAGCGCGCGCGCCGCCGTCGCCCCCGTCCCCCGCCCAGCACATGACAAGAATGCAATGTTCCCTGGGCCAGCGGTCTCACTCCACGCAAGGAGAAGAAATGGAAGACCCCACAACTGCGCCCACCGATGGCCCGGGTGCCATGCCCGGCCGCGCCGGCAGCGTACTCACGCGACGGCGCTTTCTGCAAACCGTGAGCGCATCCGGGGCAGGCGTCGCCGCCAGCGCGACGCTGACGTCTGAAGCGGCCGCGCAGCGCGACGCCACGGCTACCGCTTCCGCACCGTCCGCCACCGTGGAGGGTTATCCGGTCACGTTGAAGGTCAACGGCGTCACCCATCGCGTGACGGTACCGGCCAATGCCATCCTGCTCGATACGCTACGCGACCAACTGCACCTGACCGGCACCAAGAAGGGCTGCGATCACGGCCAGTGCGGCGCGTGCACGTTGATGGTCAACGGCGTCACGGTCAATTCCTGCCTGTCGGTCACCGTCATGCACGACGGTGACGAGATCACGACGATCGAGGGCCTGTCGCAAGGCGGCACGCTGCATCCGGTACAGCAGGCGTTCTGGGACCACGACGCCTATCAGTGCGGATACTGCACCGCGGGCCAGATGATGAGCGCGCTAGGCATCCTGCAGGACAAGCGGATTGCGGCGGACGAAGCGGCGGTGCGCGAAGCGATGAGCGGCAACATCTGCCGCTGTGGCGCATACAAGAACATCGTGGCGGCCATTCAGGACGCGCGCGGCAAAATCCGGAGTCGTGATGCGTAACTTTGAATATGCGCGCGCCGCCGACGTGGAGCAGGCAATCGCGCTCCACGCCCGCAGCGCGGACACCGTCTTCCTGGCCGGCGGCACCACCCTGCTGGACCTGATGAAGCTCGACGTAATGCGCCCCGCCCGCGTGGTGGACATCCACAAGCTGGGCCTCGACAAGATCGAGACGCTTGGCGATGGCAAGGTTCGCGTTGGCGCGATGGTCAGCAACACCGACCTCGCCCGTCACGCGCACATCGCCAAACACTATCCCGTGCTGTCCGAATCGATCCTGTCGGGCGCGAGCACGCAGTTGCGCAACAAGGCCACGACTGCGGGGAACGTAATGCAGCGCGTGCGTTGCGGCTACTTCCGCGATGGCGTGTCGCCGTGCAACAAACGCACCCCTGGCTCCGGCTGCGCCGCCATCGACGGCCTGAACCGTAACGTGCATGCGGTACTGGGCGGCAGCCCGCAGTGCATCGCGGCCCATCCGTCGGACATGTGCGTGGCGCTGGTGGCCATTGGCGCGACGGTCCATGTCCAGGGTCCGAAGGGCAAGCGCGACATTCCATTCGCCGACTTCCATCTGTTGCCGGGCGAGACGCCGTGGAAAGAGCACGCGCTGGAAGCCGACGAAATGATCACGCATATCACGCTCGATGCGCCGATGGCGGGCAGCAAATCCGCCTATCTGAAACTGCGGGACCGCACGTCGTATCAGTTTGCGCTGGCATCGAGCGCCGTGATCCTGTCGATGGACGGCAACACCGTGCGCGATATCCGTATCGCGCTGGGCGGCGTGACGACCAAGCCGTGGCGCGCTGCTAACGCCGAAGACGTGATGCGCGGCAAGCCGCTGAGCGAAGCATTGATCCGCGAGGCAGGCACCGTCGCCATGTCTGGCGCGCAATCGTACGGTCAGAACGCTTTCAAGATCCCGCTCGGCCAGCAGGCGCTGATACGAAACCTGACCCGCCTGACCGCGTGAAGGCGCAAGCCTGCGCCTGATCCCCATACAGGAGATATCCGCGTGAACAGCACTGCTATCGGCGCGTCACCGCGCCGCATCGATGGCCGGCTCAAGGTGACCGGCGCCGCCCTCTATACCGCCGACCGGACCATGCCGGGCATGCTGTACGCCTACGGGGTCTACAGCACCGTAGCCAGCGGACGTGTCACGGGCATCGACCAGGCGGACGCGCGCCGCGTGCCGGGCGTGGTCGACATCCTGCACAGCGGCAATTTTCCGCGCCTGTACAAAACGCCGAAGAGTCCGATCTCCGGCGCGACGATCCTGACGGCATCGATCACCGACGAGCATCGCCTGCCATTCGAGGACGACACCATCCACTATGGCGGCCAGATGGTCGCGCTGGTGATTGCCGACACCTTCGAGCACGCACGCGAGGCCGCGTACCGCGTCAAGGTTTCGTACAACGCAGGCAAAGCCGTGACGGACCTGGAGCACGGCATCAAGGCGAACGGTCTGCGGGAGGCTGGCAGCGTCTATGCACGCGGCACGTCGGACCCTGTGTTCGAGCAGTCGCCGCACAGGCTCGATGCCGTCTACCGTACGCCCGTGGAAACGCACAACCCGATGGAGATGCACGCCACGGTGGCGTGGTGGGAAGGCGGCGAACTGCATCTCTACGAAGCCACGCAGGGCGCGACAGTGCATCGCAACACGATCGCGCAGGTCTTCGGGCTGACCCCCGAGCGTGTCACCGTCGATTGCCCGTTCATCGGTTCGGGCTTCGGATCAAAACTGTTCATGTGGCCGCATTCGGTCGCGGCCAGTGCCGCGGCGCGGGTAACGGGGCGGCCCGTGAAGTTCGTCGTGCCGCGCGCCTTCATGTTCACCACCACGGGCCATCGTCCGGAAACGCGCCAGCATATGCGCCTGTCGGCCGGTGCGGATGGCAAGATCACGTCGATCAGGCATGAGTCCGTCAACACCACGTCGTTTGTCGAGCAGTATCTGGAAAACTGCGGTGGCATGACGCAGAGCCTGTACTCGTGCCCCAACGTCACGGTCACGCATCACACCACCAATGTGCACCGTGGCGCGCCGACCTCGATGCGTGCCCCCGGCGCGGCACCGGGACTGTTCGCGCTGGAATCCGCCATCGACGAACTGGCGCTGGCCTGCAAGAAAGACCCGCTGCAATTCCGGCTGGACAACATCTCCACGCGCGACGAAAGCACGAACCTGCCGTGGTCCAGCAATCATCTGCGCGAAGCCATCGAGATGGGCGGGCGCAAGTTCGGCTGGGACAAGCGCGATCCGCGTCCCGGTTCGATGACCGAAGGCACCGAGATCATTGGCTACGGCCTGGCGGTGTGCAACTGGGATGCCTGGCGCACGCCGTCCGAAGCGCGCGTGTTCCTGCGCGGTGACGGCACGGCGTCCGTGACCTGCGCGATCCAGGACATCGGCACGGGCATGTACACGATCGTCGCGCAGACCGTCAGCGAGCTGACCGGACTGCCATTCGAGAAAATCGAGGTCAAGCTCGGCGACTCGTCGTTCCCGGCCGCGCCCGTGGCCGGCGGTTCGTGGGCCACGGCCAGCGTGCTGCCGGCCGTGGCCCAAGCCACGCGCAACGCCATCGCGCAACTGCGAACATTTGCCACCGGCGAAGGCGGCGAATTCGCCGGAGCAAAGCCGGAGGCGCTGACACTGCAGAACGGGAAGCTGACCGATGGCAAGCGCAGCGTCGACTACGCCGCCGTGCTGAGCAAGCAGCGCTTTGCCGCCGCCGAGGGATTCGGGAGCACGGGCGGCGCACCGAATCTGGACAAGATGTCGTTCATGTCCTTTGGCGCGCATTTCGTGGAGGTGCGCTGGGACCCAGGCATCTCCCGGTTGCGCGTGTCGAGGGTGGTGAGCGCCATCGACGTGGGCCGCGTCATCAATCCGGTGACGGCACGCAACCAGGTGGAAGGCGCAATCGTGATGGGCATCGGCATGGCGCTGTTCGAAGCCACCGAGTACGACGAGCGCAACGGCATGCCGGGCAACAACAACTACGCCGAGTATGCGATGCCGGTGCACGCCGACCAGCCGCAGATCGACGTGATACTGCTCGACCATCCCGATCTCGAATTCAACGAGTTCGGCGCGCGCGGGATTGGCGAGATCGGCATCACCGGCTTTGCCGCCGCGGTGGCCAATGCGGTGTACCACGCCACGGGCAAGCGGATTCGAGATCTGCCGATCGTGAAGGAAAAACTGATGGCGTGACCGGGTGCCCCGGAGGCACCATCAATGAGCGGATACGCGGCGGGCGAAGCGGTGCTATCGTTTCGCCCTGATCCCCTGACTCCGCCAAGACGGCCGCGTCCATGTCCGAAAGCACATTGCAGGCGCCAGCCACACCGCTCTGGCTGCGCCTGGCCCCCGCGCTGTTCCTGCTGCTGTGGTCCTGCGGTTTCGTTTTTCTCAAGCTCGGGCTGCAGTACGCCGATCCACTGACATTCCTCGCGCTGCGTTATGCGTGCGTGGTGGCCCTGCTGATTGGTCCGTGCCTGTGGCTGCGCCCGGCGATGCCGCGCGGCATCGCTCCGTGGCTGCATCTGGCGATGATCGGCCTGCTGATCCAGGCCGGGTACTTCGCGTTCACTTACCTGAGCCTGAAACTCGGCATGTCCGCCGGCGCGGTGGCGCTCGTCACGTCGCAGCAACCGATCCTGATCGGCCTGCTGGCACCGATCATCGCCGGAGAGCGCGTGGACCGCGTTCGCTGGGCCGGGCTGGCGCTTGGCGTGACCGGCGCCGCGCTGGTCATCACCGCCAAATCGTCGGTCCAGATGAGTTCCGCGCTGGGGCTGATGTTCGCGGTGCTGGCCCTTCTAGCGATGACCGCCGGCACGCTCTGGGAAAAGCGCTTCGGCGCGCCAGTGCAACCGGTGCTGGCCAACACGGTGCAATACGCGGTGGCGTTGGTGGTCACCGCGCCGCTGGCATGGCTGCTGGAACCGATGCACGTGCAGTGGACGGCGGGACTGTTCGGGTCGCTGGCCTATCTGGTCATCGGCAACTCGCTGATTGCCATCACGCTGCTGCTCGCGATGATCCGGCACGGCGAGGCGTCGCGCGTGTCGGCCTTGTTCTTCCTGGTGCCGCCGGTGACGGCCGTGATCGCGTTCGTTCTGCTCGGCGAATCGCTGCCGCCGATGGCGTGGCCGGGCATGGCCATCGCGGCAGCCGGCCTCTATCTGGTGATGCGGCGGCGCTAGGCGCATCCGCCGCGCGCCATGCGCGGCAGATCCACGAGCCGGTCGTATTCCTCGCCACTCAACAAACCCAGCGCGATCGCCGCGGCGCGCGGTGAGGTCTGGTGATCGCGCGCATAGCGCGTGATGGCCGCGGCCTTGTCGTAGCCCAGCACCGGGTTCAGAGCCGTCGCCGCCAGCAGCGGGCTTTGCAATTGGCGGGTCAACCGCTCGCGCTCGGGTTCCAGTCCGGGCACCACGCGTTGCGCGACAACGCGCGCGCTGTCAGCCAGCAGGCGAATCGATTGCAGCACGTTATGGATCAGCACCGGCTTGGCCACATTCAATTCGAAGTTTCCGGACGCACCCGCCATCGTGACCGTCACATGATTGCCGGCCACCTGCATGCCGGCCTGCACCATCACTTCGGCAATCGTCGGATTGCGCTTGCCGGGCATGATCGACGACGTCAGGCCATCCTCGGGCATCACCAGTTCGCCAATGCCGCAGTTGGGCCCGGAACTCATCCAGCGCAGGTCGTTGGCGATCTTGATGAACGACACCGCGATCACATTGAGCACGCCCGATAGTTCAAGCAGTGCATCGTGCGCGGCCATGCCTTCGACCTTGCACGGGCTGGCGCGGAACGCCTGGCCGGTCAGCCGGCTAACTTCTTCGCAGAATGCGGTGTCAAAGCCCACCGGCGCGTTGAGGCCCGTGCCGGCCGCCGTGCCGCCCTGGGGCAATACCAGCAGGCGCGGCATCACGGACTGCACGCGGGCCAGCGCATGGTCGACCTGTAGCGTGAAGGCGTCGAATGCCTGGCCGAGCCGCATCGGCACCGCATCCATCAGATGTGTGCGGGCGAGCTTCAGGATGTCCGCGAACGCGGTGGCGCGCTCCTGCAGGCTGTCGCGCAATACCGTCAGCGCCGGCAGCAGCTTCGCCTCCAGTTCCAGGACCGCCGTGATATGCATGACCGACGGAAAGCTGTCGTTCGACGATTGCGATGCGTTGACGTGATCGTTCGGATGCACCGGGCTTCTGGTTCCCAGAGGCTGTCCCAGCCGCAGATTGGCGCGGTTGGCGATCACCTCGTTGGCATTCATGTTGGTCTGCGTGCCGGAACCGGTCTGCCAGATCGTGAGCGGGAAATGCGCGTCGAGTACGCCATCCCGAACTTCGGTGGCCGCCTCGACAATGGCGTCCGCGATGGCAGGCTCCAGCACGCCGCAGCGCAGATTGGCCCGCGCCGCCGCCATTTTGTGAACGCCGAATGCGTGGACCAGCGCCGGTGGAAAGCACTCGTCGCCAATGTCGAATACCGCCAGCGCGCGCTGCGTCTGCGCACCCCAATACCGGTCGGCGGGTATCTCCACCGGTCCGAACGCATCATGCTCTATCCGAATGTCGTGCATCGATTCAATCCAGCGTGATATTGGCCTTGGCCGCTAGCCCCTTCCAGCGCGCCACTTCGGAAGCCGTATGCTTGCCCAGTGCGCTGGCCGAGTACTGATCCGGCGGCAGCATCTGGATGGCCTGCGCGGCCATCTTCGACGTGAAATCCTTGTCGGTCATCACCTTCAGGTAGGCCTGCTGCATCTTGTCGACCACCGCTTGCGGCGTGCCTTTGGGTGCGTAGATGCCGTACCACGTAGCGGCCTCGAAGCCGGGTAGCACGGTTTCCGCCAGCGTCGGCACATCCTTCAGTTGCGGCACACGCACGGCCGACGTCACTGCCAGCGGACGAACCTTCGATTCGGTGATCTGCGGCAGCGCGGTATTGGTCTGGTCGAACATCCCGTCGACCTGACCGCCGATCACGTCGATCAGCGCCGGGCCGGCGCCCTTGTACGGCACCAGCGACACCTTGATACCGGCCGACGCCGCAAACATCGCCGCTACCAGGTGCGACGTGGAACCCATCCCCGCATTGCTGATGTTGAGCTTGCCCGGATTCTTCCTGCCGTAGTCGACGAACTCGCGCACGTCGCGCGCGGGATGGTCCTTGCGCACCATCAGCACCATTGGCGTATCGGGAAAGCGGAACACCGGCGCAAAGTCCTTGACCGGGTCGTAGGCCAGCTTCTTGTACAGCGCCGGCGCGGCGCCCATGTAACCCATATGGCCCACCAGCATCGTGTAACCGTCTGGCTGCGCACGCGCGGCCTTGGCGGCGCCGATCGTGCCGCCCGCGCCCGGCGAGTTGTCGATGATGATCGACTGGCCGACTTCACGCGACACGCGGTCCGCGATGGTGCGCGCCAGCGCGTCAGTAGGGCCGCCGGCCGCGAACGGAACAATCCAGGTGATGGGCCGGGATGGATAGTTCTGGGCGTGGGCCGACGTGGTGAGTAGCGCGGCCAGGGCCACGGCGAAGATGGGTTTCATGTTGTCTCCGGATTGGATCTTGTTTTGGATCTTGTTCTGGTGTGGTCAGGGTCAGCAGCGTCCGCCTGTCACGTTGCCGACGTGCGCAGTTTCATTGCCTCGTTCGCCTGCACCGCCGGGTTGTCGGCCGCTTCATCGGCCAGTGCCTGATCCGGATACCGCTCCGGATACAGGTGACGCTTCGCGGTTTCGGCATCGAACGTGCCCGACCACTTGGCCACCACGACCGTCGCCACGCTGTTGCCAATCGTGTTGCACGTGGAAATGGCCATCGACAGGAAACGGTAGACGCCGAAGATCACGGCCAGCCCTTCCACCGGCAGCACGCCGGTGGACGTCACGGTCGCGGCGAATACCACGAACGATCCGCCCGACACCGTGGCGGCGCCCTTTGACGTCAACAGCATCAGCACGAGGATGCCCAGTTGATGATCGAGCGACAGCGGCACGCCATAGGCGTGGGAGATGAACATCACGCCCATCGCCATGAAGATCGACGTGCCATCGAGGTTGAACGCATAGCCCGTGGGCAACACCAGCCCGACGGTCTGCTTGGCGCAGCCCAGGCGCTGCAGCTTGATCAGCAGTCGTGGCAGCGCGCTCTCCGACGATGCGGTGCCCAGCACGATCAGGATTTCATCCTTGATGTATCGCAGGAAGCGCCACAGGCTGAAGCCGGCCAGCTTTGCCACGATGCCAAGCACCACGGCAACGAACAGGATCACCACGGCGTAGAAACTCAGCACCAGTTGCGCCAGCGCGATCAGCACGGCGGAACCGTTGCTGCCCACCGAATAGGCCACCGCGCCAAACGTGCCGATCGGAGCGAGCTTCATCACGAGGTTGATGAACGAAAACAGCACCTCGAAAATCATGTCGAGACCGGCGTTGACCTTCTCGCGGCGTGCCTCGGGAATGGCCAGGATGCCGATGCCGACCATCACGGCCAGCACCACCACCTGTAGCAGCTCGCCCTTGGCAAACGCACCGACGAAATTGTCCGGCACGATATGCATCATGAATTCGAGAAAGCCCTGCGGTGCGGCGGCCTTGGCTGCCGGCACCGCGGCGCTGCCCGTCACGTGGCTCATGCCCTTGCCGATTTCGAGCAGGTTCCCCGCGAGCATGCCGACGACCAGTGCAATCGTGGAGATGACCTCGAAATAGACGATCGACCGCCAGCCCACGCGGCCCGCGCTCTTTACGTCGCCCGCCGACGCAATGCCGTGGACGATGGTCAGAAAGACCAGCGGCGCCACGCCGGCCTTGATCAACGACAGGAACATGTCGCCCAGCAGCTTCAGCTTCGAGGCGAACTGCGGCAGTGCGAACCCGACCACGATGCCGAGGATCAGCGCGACCAGCACCTGCATGCCGAGCTTGCGGTACCAGGGCAGGTGCTTCGGTGCCGGCGGTGCGGCGGGTGTTTGTATGGATGTGTGCTGCATGGTGTCTTCCTCCACCCAGGGCCGCGCGGCCTCAGGCTACTTCCTTGGACAATGCGATGGCGCGGTCCACCATCTGCGGCGCCAGGCCGAGGTAGTTGGCCGGGTCGACCATCTGCTCGATGGCGGCGCGATCAAAGTGCTTCGTGACTTCGGGCAGGGCGAGCAGCGCTTCGGCCAGCATGCCACCGGCTTCGTTCACCGTGCGGCACGCGTCATAGACCACGTCGTGCGCCTGCTGGCGGCCGATATGCGGCGCCATGCGCATCATCACGGCCTCCGCCACGATCAGGCCCCTGGAAATGCCCAGGTTGTGTTGCATGCGGCCGGTGTCGACGATCAGCCCGCCCAGCGCGAACTTGGCCTGGTGCAGTGCGCCGGAAGTCAGGATGAAGCTCTCGGGGATGGCGATCCACTCGGCATGCCACGGGCCGGTGGCGCGCTCAAAGTCCTGCACCATCGCGTCGACCATCAACCCGGCGTGCTGGCGCACGGCCTTCGACGCGGCCAGCATCAGCTCGCTGGAAATCGGGTTGCGCTTCTGCGGCATCGTGCTGCTGGCGCCGCGCCCTTTCACGAACGGTTCATAGACTTCGGCAAACTCGGTCGACGCCATGATCATGATGTCGAGCGCGATCTTGCCCAGCGATCCGGTGACCAGCGCAAGCAGGTTCACCGCTTCGGCAAAACCGTCACGCGCCACGTGCCATGTGGTGGCGGGCACGCCCAGGCCCAGCTCTTGCGCCAGCGCCTGCTGGACTTCAAAGCCCTTGTCGCCCAGCGATGCCAGCGTGCCGGCCGCGCCGGCAAACTCCACCACGGCCACGCGCGGGCGCAGTTCGGCAATGCGCTGCTGATGGCGGTCGAACATGGCCAGCCAGATTGCGGTCTTGTAGCCGAACGTCACCGGCAGCGCCTGCTGCAAGTGGGTACGCCCGGCCATCGGCGTGTCGCGGTACTTGACGCTGAGGTCGGCCAGAATGGCGCGCAACTCACGGATGTCGGCGTCGATGCTGTCCAGCGCATCGCGCACCTGCAGCGCGACGGCGGTGTCCATGATGTCCTGTGTGGTGGCACCCCAATGCACATAGCGGCCCGCTTCGCCGCACATTTTCACGAGCTGGTGGACCAGCGGCAGGATCGGATAGCCGACAATGTCGGTTTCGTCGCGCATGTGATCGAAGTCGATGCGCTCGATCCGGGACTCGCGGGCGATGACGTCCGCCGCTTCGGCCGGAATCACGCCCACGCGCGCTTCGGCGCGGGCCAGGGCCACTTCGACATCGATGTAACGCTGAACAAGCGCGCCATCGGAAAAGATCTGCCGCATCTTCTTCGTGCCAAAGGCATCGCGGAACAGCGCGGAATCGACAACGGTACTGGCGGCGGGAATGGAAATCGGGGTCATGGTGCTACCTTGTGGCGATCAGACAGGAGTCTTAATATGTTCGAACATATCGCTCATTAAATATGTTCGAACATATTAAGAAAATCAGGGTTAACCCGCGCCATGCAAAAAAGTCGTGGTGCATCAGGCTTGTATGAGCAGAACCAATTCCGCTGAAATCACCCGCCAGTTGCTGGACGGGATCACCACCGGCCGCTATCCGGTAGGGGCGCTGCTGCCTACCGAATTCGAGCTGTGCGAGCAGTTCCAGGCCAGCCGCTACACGATTCGCGCCGTGCTGCAGGAGTTGCAGGATCTGGGGCTGGTATCGCGCCGCAAGAACGTGGGCACACGGGTGGAGGCTTCACGGCCGCGCGCGGCGTTTCGTCCCACGCTGGCGTCGGTGGAAGATCTGATGCAGTTCAGCGAGGAACATCGCCGCGTGGTGCAGTCGGTGGAAACCGTGGCCGTGACTGGCAACGCAGCCAAGGACATCGGGTGCGCGGAGCAGACCCGACGCCTGCGCATTTCGACGGTGCGGATGGGCGATGCCGGCAGCACGGCGCCAATCGCCTGGACCGACATCTATATCGACCCGGCCTTCACCGATATCGCCGACGCCGTGCGCCGGCCTCCGGGCATGCTGGTGAGTTCGCTGCTGGAAAGCCTGTACGCAAAACACATCGCCGAGATCGAGCAGGAAGTACGCGCGTCAACGCTCACCGACGCACGTATCGCGGACGCGCTGCACCTTGAACCGGGCGCTTCGGTGCTCAAGATCCTGCGGCGATATATCGACGACGAAGGCGAAACGGTCGAAGTCTCGGTAACCGTGCACCCGGCCGACAGCTTTGCGGTATCCATGCGGCTGAAGCGGTCGACGGGCTGAGGCGAATGCGCGCGGAAGGCAACGAAAAAGCGGGCCGGTATGGCCCGCTTTCTCATTGAAGCACTGAAGGGTGTGTGACTAGCGCGTGCAACTGCCGGTGGCAATGCGGCCTGCGATGATGGATGTGACGTGGCGCGGGCGCGAATTCCACTTCGTGAAGTCGCTTTTGATTCCGCGCAAAGCGAATAGCAAAATCACCAAATTCCCGCCATGAACGGACTACCATCGATTGCGTTGGCGTCACCCCGCACGCCGGCGCATCGCACATGGCCAAGAAATTTCCACTTCATCCAAAGCACCCCGAGCGCATCTGCTGGGGCTGCGACAAATATTGCCCGGTCGACTCACTGGGCTGCGGTAACGGCTCCAGCCGCACGCAGCACCCGGCCGAACTACTCGGCGATGACTGGTACGAACACGGCGACTGGGGCATCGAAGTCGAAGACACCGCTGCCCCCACCATCCGCCTGCAAGTCGTGACCGGTTAGCGCGTCGTCCGCGCTCCCGTTTCGGACATCCTCAACACGGGGCCATCACCGACCCCGAAACATCAATAGCCGTAGTACGACGACGGCGGCGCGTATTGCACCGGCGCCGGGCGGCCGCATGGCACATAGCCACCGCGATAACTGTCGTAGCAATATCCGGGCGGCACCGCCGGCGCGGCATAGCTGACCGGCTGCGGCGGCGCGTAATACGGTGCCGGGGCGGCCACCACCGGCTGACTGCTGGCGACCAGCGCGCCGAGCGCCAGGCCGGCCACCGCGGCCACCGCAATCGCGGCGCCCGCCGAAGATCCGCCGCCACCGTGACGGTAGCGGTCATGGGCCGAGGCCGTCCCCGCGACCAGCATGGCGGCACTCAGGACAGCAATACCGGTGTAACGAATCGACTTGCGCATCTTTCACTCCTTGTCGGGCCGCAATGGCCTCTCTACGGAATGCATGATGGATGCCGAATGATTACAGCGGGTTACGCCGTGGTGAGCAGATGTAAATGCGGCGAGACTTCGGCGCCTGCCCGGCGGCCTGCGCACACGGCCACGGCGCCGTTTGGTGAATCTGGCGTTACAACTTCCGCCCGGCGTCCGCTCGGTGCCTGCGTGGGAACACCCGGTTGACAGCGCCCCCGGTTATGCAAATACTCCACCTCGCAATGCCTCAGTGCCTGCGCGAGATACCCCCTGGAGCGGTGCGGTTTCGGCAATGTCGATACAACTTCAACGAGGGACGCCCATGATCACCCGCCGCCTACCTTTGCGCGCACGCCATCTGTTGCTGGCCAGCGCGGTGGCCCTGCTCACCGCCTGTGCCAGCAGTGTTTCGAATCCTCCCGTACCGGGTCAGCCGGCCGCCCCGCAGGCGCCGGTAGCTACCGGCAAGACCGAAGTGCTCTGGCTGGGCCAGTCCGCGACGCGCATCACCACGCCGGGGGGCAAGGTCATCGTCATCGATCCGTGGTTGACGGCCAATCCCAAGACGCCCGCTGCGTTCAAGCAGCTTTCCGCACTGGGCAAGGTCGACATGATCCTGGTGACCCATGCACACGGAGACCATCTCGGCGATGCCGTCGAACTGGCCAAGCTCAACAACGCGCCCGTCTGGAATGCCGGCGGTCTGGGCCAGCAACTGATTACGCTCGGGCTGCTGCCGGCCAGTCAGGTCCAGCGCTTTGGCAAGGGTGGCACCATTGCGCCGCTGGGCGCCAACGGCCCGAAGATCACGGCCGTCCACGCCGAGCATTCGTCGGAGCTGGTCTGGAAGAATCCCGCCACCGGCAAGGATGAAACGCACTACGGCGGCGAGCCGGTGGGTTACATCATCGAAATGGAGAACGGCTTCAAGATCTGGCACATGGGCGACACCGCGCTGTACGGCGACATGATCATGATGGCGGACCGCTACAAGCCCGATCTGGTGATGCTCCCGATCGGCGGCCATTTCACGATGGGACCGCAGGACGCGGCCATCGCGCTGCGCGACTTCATCAAGCCGAAGTACGCGATTCCGATGCACTATGGCACCTCTCCGGTAGCACGCGGCACACCTGCGGAACTGAAAGCGGCGCTCGGCAATGCAACCACCACTGCGGTGATCGTGCCCGAGCCGGGACAGAAGGTGGACTTCTGATGGCGCCGGTCAATCATTGGCGGCGGGCGATCTGCATCGCCGCACCCATCACGACTGCGTTGACGCTCACAGGTTGCGCCACCCGCGCCGCCGCGCCCGATGCCGATGCGCGCGCGCAACTCGCAAGCACGGGCCGGATGCGCGTGGCGATCAACCTCGGCAACCCCATCCTGGCCAGCCGCGCGGCCAATGGCGATCCGCAGGGCGTATCGGTCGATCTGGCGCGCGAAGCGGCACGCCGGCTGGGACTGACGCCCGACCTGATCGCGTTCCAGTCCGCCGGCAGCGTGGTCGACGCGGTCAAATCGAAGCAGGTGGACCTGGCGTTTGTAGCCATCGATCCCGTGCGCGGCGCCGATATCGACTACACGGCGCCCTACGTGATCATCGAGGGCGCCTATCTGGTGCGCGGCGATTCCGCCCTGCAACGCAACGAGGACGTGGACCGCCCCGGCACGCGCGTGGTGGTCGGCAAGGGCAGCGCCTATGACCTGTACCTGACGCGCGCACTCAAGCAGGCCTCGCTGGTACGCGCGCCCACATCGCCGGCGGTGACCGACATGTTTCTGGCGGAACGGATGGAAGTGGCAGCGGGCGTCAGGCAGCAGCTGGAAGCCGATGCAAAGCGAGTGGGCGGCGTGCGCTTGCTGCCGGGCCGCTTCATGGTGATCGAGCAGGCTATGGGCGTCCCCAAGGGCCGTACGGCGGCACAAGCCTGGCTGAGCGGGTTCATCGAGGAGATGAAGGGATCGGGCTTTGTCGCCGCTGCGCTGCGGCGGCATCAGATCGAAGGCGCAAGTGTGGCGCCGGCTGGCGGCAAGGCCTGAACGGCCGCGTGACGTCGCCCGCCATCTCGTCAAAAAAAAGAACCCGCTGCAAAGCGGGTTCTTTCATGCCGAATGCTGCTGGCGGCTTGCGCCGCCGGAACATTATGGCTACGGGCGATTCACGGAGATGTCGTAGAACAAGGACTGGGTATCGAGGCTGATCAGCACGCCGACGCCAGTGTTGCCCAGCGTCAGCGAAAGCGCTTCGCGGGCCGTAATGTCGTTCGACGGGCCACGATAGCGCAGGCCGGCCACAGGCTTGTTCTGCACCCAGGTATCCGTGCGGCCGTCATTGCGCTTGCGCGAGTAGGTGCTGGTTGCTGCGTCGACGGCGGTGATTTCGGTCGAGGCAGCAATGGTGTTGACGGTCAGATCGCCAAAGACCGTCAGATCCCAGTACGCGTTCTTCGCGCCGACCACCGGCATCGGACGAACAGCCTGCTTCGTGGCCAGGATCAGGCCGCTTGCGTTCGAGATCACCGCGGTGACCAGACCGTCCGTGCCCTTGAATGCCGCCACGTAGGCCGTACCGTTACTGTCGGTCAGCGCAAAGCCGCCACCGGGCTGCGCCGTCAGCGCGGGCAGTTCGTTGGCTGCCCAGGCCGTGCAGCTATCCAGGCCCGTGCAGTCGGCGCCGGCGACTGCCTTGCCATCCGTGCCGAACGTGAGCTTCGTGCGCGTCGGCAGGTAGGTTCCGCCATTGGACTCGAAGCCAAGGGCGTTCCAGCTACCGGCCAGGTCGGCCAGCGACAGCGCCTGCGCCGGGACGATCATGGTAGGCAGCGCGGCGACGCCGCCCTGGGTGGTCACATTGCGCACCAGCGCGACGCCCGACGGCGCAACCTGGATGTCCGAGACCGTACCCTGAACCGATGTCGAGAAGCGGCAAGCCTCTGACGAGATGGGTGTCAGCGGGACGCTCAGCGTGCCGCCCTGGCCATTGCTCTGGCTCACGGTCAGCGCCGTGGCGTCGATTTGCACGGTCATCACGCCCATCGGCGTTGCGGCCAGATAGTCGCCAGTCCGCAGGCCGGCACACGTTGCCGAAGCCGTCTTAAGAATGGTCTGGATCGCCGACGAGCCGGCGTTGGCGCCTACAGCCGCCGACAGTTGCGCGAGCGTCGTCTGGGCCTTTTTCAGTTGCACGCCAAGCTTATCCAGCAGCTGATCGAGCGCATTGCCGGCATTGGCGCCATTGGCGGCCACGAGCTGCGCCTTGATCGGGTCCACGTTGGACAGATCGATGACGGGCTTCAGCGCCGCTGCCAGGGCGGCGAGCGCGGTAGCCACATTGGCCGGCGTCAGCCGTGCCTGCGCATTGCCGTCGAAGTTGGCGAAGAACGCATTGGTATCACCGTTTGCCAGCGCCGCGGCAACCAGTTCCGTCAGCGGCGTGATGTTGGCAACGGGCGTGGTGCCGGTGCCGGCTTCCACGATCGAGTGGAGCGTGGTGCCATCCGGTGCCGGTACGCTCAGCACGCAAGGACGCACGGCATTATCGATGCTGACCGTGAACGTACCGTTCGTGGCCGTCGTCGTCGAGCCGCTGCCCGAAACGCACTTGGCAACGACCGTAGCGTTGGGCACCGCAGCACCAACTGCCGCCGTGCCGCTGATCTTTGTCGTAGTAACTGCCGGCGCGCTATCGCCACCGCCGCCGCCACAAGCCGTCAGCACTGCTGCCACCAGCCCCGTCAAAAGAAGTCTCGATTTCATCCCTGTTGTCTCTTCTATGGTTGGTTTTCATCTCATGCGCGCCGGGCTCCGACCCTTGTCTCCCTGTTGGCACGCACAAACTGGCACGGCTTCTGACCCAGCGCCAGGCGGCGTGAAGTGTGTAGTAGCCACTTAACGCCGGATAACCCCCCACGGAGGCATTGACATATGACAAATTTGTAATTTCTGCCATACAAGATCGATACCTGGAAATACAACATCGCGGAGCGTTCGGCTGCGCGCGGGCGTGCGGGCAGCCATTGCTAACCATCGCTGGACACCGGGTCGGCGTAGTAGCGGTTGGTCGGGTTGCAGACACGCAACGACAGATCTATTTGCTTCGATACGCGCATGACGGCGCCGTATCGAGGACCGTAAAGCTCGGCACCGCGCCTGGCTGGACGTATCGGCATAGCGAGCGCCCACATAGCGCGCGCTGGCGCCTTAGGTCCATTGCGGTGTGGGCGAAGACTGGAAACAGGAAGTGTGCCGCTGTGCAGTCCATTCACAACAATCCAGTCATCGCCTCATTCATCCGCGATTCAGCCGCGATCCATCCCCCTATTGCTCCGCCAGATAGGGCCGTTCGGCCGCAAACAGTGCGCGTTGCGCGAACTGGCGCCACGCTGTCGGTGCCCGGTTGCCCAGCACATAGACACCGGCCATATACGCCTGCGCGCGCAGCACCGGATGCAGCGGTCCGTCCAGCGTACGCTCCGCGCCATCGACATTGCCGCTGCGCACCAGCTTCACGAAAGCACGCACCTTTGCCACGCCACCCGTGCTGCCAGCCTGGGTAGACATGGCGTCGAGCAGATCCCTGACGCCGGGCGTGTCCGTTGAGACACCGTCGGCCAAGGCCAACCAGACCGAACGGGAATTGATACCAGCGTCCGGGGCAAGTGCCTTTGCGCTGGCGCGCAGCGATGCCGGCGCACCATCCGACGCGGCGGCCATGCGCGTTATATAAGCGGCGCCCGGTGAGCCTTGCATCTGATTCATCAGATTCACGGCCTCGTCGAGCCGGCCGTTGGCCAGCAGCCCAAGGGCGCGGTCCACCCCTTCGTCCGGCAGCGAATGTCGCGGCTCGAACATCGCCAGCCAGCGCAGCTCGGGATTCGTGCGCTCCCGCATCTCGAGTTGCAGCATCGCATTGCCAGGATCGCGCAGACGCACCAGGCGCAGATAGTCCACCGCACGCGATTGCCGCAGCGTGTCATTGTTCTGCATGGCCAAAGCGAGTGCGACTTCCGCATCGCGATAGCGGCCAGCCTCCATCGCATCCCATCCGATGGCATTGGCCAGCCAGGCCGAGCGCGGCCATTGCCGGTGCGCCGCCTCGAACGCCTTTTCCTTTTCGCGTCCCTCCGGCATGCAGCGAATCGCCAGATAGGCCAGGTCGCCATTGGCCGGCGCCGCCGCGGCCAACGCGCGATGACGCGCGCAAACCGCTTCGCGCGCGGCACCGCTTGCGAGCTCCTGTTCGAAGCGGCGGCCCGTGACGTCCTCGGGATAACGCGCCAGCCGCTCTGCCAGCGTCGCTTCGAAGCCCGGCAGGGAGGAAGCGAGGCTGAGCCAGTCTTCGAGGTTGTGAGAGTCTGGCGCGTCGTAGCGCACGTGGGCCATCACCATCGCCACCGCGCTGTCCTTGTCCTTCAGGCCATTCACCCGATCCAAGGGCGCCCATTCATCGGCGGCATCCACGACGTTGCGCACCGCCGAGCCGGTGGCCCGGAGCTTGGATGGCGGCTCCGTGAAGACGTAGTCCGCCGCGACCTGGCGCCAGCGCTGCGGTGGCAGCAGTGTTGGCGCTGTCCCTTTCGCCGATCCATACGCGGCGGTCCATGTGCGGAGCGGTGCCGCCGCCGCCACGGTATAGACCACGAATCTGTCCTGCCTGCGGACCAGCCCCTGGAACGCGTCGAGCGGCTCACCACGCTCGGTCGTGGCCGACACACTGACTTCGCGTCCGCCGTTGACGGCAACCGTGACCTTCGATTCCGGCCGGACTTCCACTCGCTTGCCGTCGATGGTGACCACCACGCGCTGCGCGAGGTCGTTAAAGACGACCACCTGCGTGCTATCGACCGAGGCCCCCACCATCAGCGCGCCACCGACAATGCACAGCGCCACTGCCGCGCGCCCCGCGCCGGGCAGTGGCCCCGATGCATTGCGAAGGCGGTCCCACAGGTTGGATTCGACATTCTGCAGCTCACGCTCCCCGCCTATCACGAGCGTGTCGTAGCCGCGCGGTGCGGTGGGAACGCCCTCGGGCACCTCCGCCAGTGCGGCACCGCGCGACGCCGCCGCAAGCATGGCTTCGTCGGCGAGCAGGCGGTTCAACGTGAACCGTCCCAGCGATTCGAGCGCGGCGCAGGTGTGCGTGACCCAGCTATCCGCATACCTGAGCCACTGGTTGAGGTCACTGGCGGATGGCGCGTCTAGCTTCAGCTCGCCGAGCGCGGCAGCCCAGCTTTCGGCTTCGAATTCCGCCAGCACGCGGCTGTCCGGCCGCACGGCGCCGGCATCCTGGAAGATGCGCTCCAGCGCGCGATGCGTGGCGTCAGCAGCCAGGTTCACAGCCTTGATATCTTCCGCGCGCGGAGACCGCCTGGCGTTCGCACGATACAGGCAGTGCAGCACCACACGGTGGGCGTCCCGCAGATCGGCTTCCGCGTGATTCGCGTAGTGCAACACGCCGAGCGCGCCCAGCAGGTGCGCGTGCCATGCCGGACTCAGCTCGCTGGCGATGGACAGATGTTCGCTGCGCACACGCTTCAGCGCTGCTTCCAGCACCGCCCGGGCCTTCGCGCTATCGGCCTTGACCTCGGCGATGGCCGTGCCCAGGTCCCCCCGCTGGATGATTTCTCCGCGATGGCGGATCACCCCGTCGGCAGCCACAAAGGCGCCATCGCGCAGGGCGCAGAGCTGGGCGTATTCCTGCTCCAGCGTCTGCCACCTCGCCAGATCGTCGGCAAGCGATGGCGGATACAGCGATTCGGCGTCCACGGGCCTTGCATCGACGCGCTCATGGAGCGCATCCACCGTGCGTGCATGGCGCGTCGGCGAAAGACTCACGTATAGCCCGCGATAAGCGGGCTTCAGGCGCTCCTGTGTGAACACATCGTCCACCCGCTGCAACGTGTCTTCCACGGCAACGGGTTCATGCTCGACATCGCCGGCCAACGTGCGCGTTGCCTGTTCACGCAGCGCCTGGGCACCATCGAACAAGTCCCAGGCGCTGCGGTCGTCCTCTGGCGCAAACAGGTAGTTGCGCTTGGCATTCTGTTCGCGCTCATGATTCATCGGGTGCGTGGCCCACATGCGCGGCGGCTGCGCCATTTGCGCCTTGAACACGCGATGGGCTGCCCGTGCATCCTCCGGGACATTGGGCCGATTGCCATACTCGGGGTTGTTGAACACCACGCTCAGGCGGCTGGCAATGGCCTGCTGGAGCGCGAAGATGTCGCGCGGCGGACGCCCGGCGTTGGCCTCGGTACGCGCAAAATTCAACGCGCGCTCCCAGGCGTCATCGGCCACCTGCAGACGGTGCAGCGCGTGGACGATGGCATCGCTGCCCGCCACGGACACCGCCACCAGATCCGCCTGCATCTCCATCTCTCGTGACAGGGCGCGTTGCGCGATCACAACCAGACGGAAGCCGGCATCGACCACGGTCCGTAGCGACCAGACGATCAATCGCAGTATCCAGCCGATCCATGCAAGCCGCACATCGAAACTGGACAGGGCATTGAGCCAGCCGTCGAGCATGTCGCGCTTGGCCACGATGTGGCTGGCAATCTGCTGCGTGGTGTAGACCCAGCGCCCCACCGCCATCGAACGCTGCGCGAAGTGTCCAAACTCATGCGCGCAAACGGCCTTGAATTCGGACAGGTTGAGCATGTTGACCAGACCCAGTCCGATCTCCAGATTCTTACGCGACGGAAAGACCAGGTTCAGCAGCGACAGGTCGTAGAAGACCGCCGCATTGACGCGATGGCTCAGGAATACCTTGTGCGGACGCGGCGCCCGCGCTTCATCGGCCACGCGATCGAGAAAAGCGAACAGTTGCGGCTGATCCGCCCGCTTCACCTCGACGGCATCGTTGCCCACGGCGCCTTTCTTCACGAAGAACAGCGCCTTGATCAGGAAGACGCTCAAGAAGATGCTGCACGCGAAGATGATGTACTCAAGCGGCCCGCTATGGCTGCCCAGTGCCTGGAACCGCCACACGGCCGTGGTCACGAACCAGCCGGTCAATCCCAGATAGAGCGCGATGAACAGGGCCAGCACGCCAACCGCCAGCCAGGCCTTGCGTTGATAGGTACTTCCGGGGCGAGCAAAATCTCTGGGCACCGATGCGGGGCCGTCAGGGTAGATCAGATTCATGGTCTCAATCAGCGTGCGGAAACGGCACGGCGAGCGGACACGCCTTGCCATCCCCTGGGATTGGGAATATCGGAGTGCGACGGGATGATGCGCGAACAGGACCCGCTCAGACCAACGGCGGCCCTGGGTACTGGCTTAACTGGCGTGACTGAAAGACAGCAGTCCCGCCGGACCTGGAACGCCCCGGCGATGGCGCGTTGCGCGCTGATAAGTAACCATGTTTCGACCCTGTAGCGATTTGATTGTTATTGAACGGCTATCGGCACCGCGGTGCGGCAAAAGCATACTACTTTCGTCGGGAAGTACAGACCCCACTGACTGGTAGCACCGCAACAGCCAGCCCGGTTGCTGACACTGGCCCGACGCGGCTCACGCCGGCATGGGCGAGGTCCGCCGCAGCGCTGCAAATCCGGCCGGCTCCCATTCGCGCGCGGCCAGCAGCAGGCCCACGCCGTGCCGCTGCGCCAGCGGCGCGCTTGCGGATTCTTCGTGCAGCAGGGCCAGCCGTGCGCGCAGACGCTGCAACTCCTGGCGTAGCTGCTCCATCGCGGGCGCCGTCAGCATGGCATGGGCAAATTCAAGCGTCTGCGCGGTGCCGTCGAAAGAACAGTCCAGGAAGTCATTCAGCCCTTCCTTCATGAAGTAGGCACGGATGGGCCCATCCGCCAGCCAGTGAAAATCCCTGCGCACGCGCAGGCGGATGCGATCCCCCGGCAGAAGCGCGATCAATCCCATGCGATCGAGAACCAGCAGCCGCTGGATGCATTCGGCGCGTGTCAGCCGATAACTGCCGACGATCTGGTCCGCCGACCATTGATTCAGCGCGCAGACGGCAACCAGCAGCAGCTTGCGGTCGGCCACGAGTTCCGCCTCCTGCGCCCGCGTCATGACGCTGAGGGGCGGGGCCGCCGCGGCATCCTGCGCCAGCTCGGCCAGGGTCAGCCCAAGCAACGCGGCAATCCGTACCAGCCGCTCCACCGTGAACCGCTCGCCGGAGAACAAGCGCTTGATGCTGGCTTCGGACAACTCAAGTGCGGCAGCGACATCGCGGTATGTCAGGCCCTGCGACTTGAGCTGGCGCTTGATGGCAGCCACAAGCTGGGCGGCTTCGTTCGTCGGAATGGTCATCTGGTATCGGATATTGATACTTTAGGTAGAGGCTGGCGCGACGATATCACGAGACAGGAGCGATCTTCGATACGAAATGGCAAGCTGCGCGGCATTCCTTTCACGCCACTAGCCACCATGCAGATCGATACCGATGTGACCCGCCTTGCCGCGGAAATCCAGACCGGCGATATCGTGTTCATTCAGGTTCAGGCCCGCCCGTTCCTTGAGGTATCCGCCGCCACGGGTACGTGGACCAACCACGTCGGCATCGTGGTGGGCGCCAGCGGGGCCGACGTGCAGATCGCGGAAAGCACGTTCCCGCTGAGCCGGATCACCACGCTGCGGCGCTTCATTGCCCGCTCGGGGCAAGGTCGCCTGGCGATTGCGCGATTGCAACAGCCGCTGACGCTGGCCCAGAAACTCCGGATCGTGCAGGCGGCGCGGGACCGCACCGGCATCTGGTACGACACCGGCTTCAACCTGCATTCGCGCCGGCAATTCTGCTCGCGCTTTGTGCGCGAAGTCGTGGCCGAGGGCACCGGCATCGATATCGGCGAGGTGGAAAGCTTCCGCAGCTGCTGACGCGCCAGCCCGATGCCGCGTTGGGCTTCTGGCGCTGGTGGTACTTCGGCTGTATTCCCTGGCAGCGCCAGACGGTCACGCCCGCCAGCCTGCTGCGCAGCCCCGCGCTCAAACTGGTGTTCGACGGCATGGTGCTTGAAGCAGCGGAGCAGTGTCGGACGGTGGCGTGACCGGCGGCGGTGCAATGCCGGTGTGCGGTGCAGCATCGCCGCGCGTAGCCCTGAAACAAGCGGATGGCCGGCCATATGTCGGCGCGAAAACCGCCCCGCTCGCCATATGCGGCAGCCTGGCCAAGCGCCGTCATCACAAATTCGCAGCGCACATAGCGAAAACGCCACTAATGCCTATACTCAAATCCTGTCCCTGCAGAAAGTCCATGACCGGGCACCGCGCTCCGGTACAAGGAGGTGTGCTCATGGTTACGATGAACCGCCGACAGTTCCTGAAATTCACGGGAGCGTCGCTGGCGGGATCGAGCCTGGCGCTGATCGGGTTCACGCCCGATACGGCACTGGCGGAGGTGCGTGCGTACAAGCTCGCGCGCACCACGGAGACCCGCAATACCTGCCCTTATTGTTCGGTGGCATGTGGCCTGCTGATGTACAGCCTCGGCGACAAAGCCAAGAACGCAAAAGCCAGCATCATCCATATCGAGGGCGATCCCGATCATCCGGTCAACCGCGGCACGCTGTGCCCCAAGGGCGCCGGCCTGATCGACTTCATCCATAGCCCGAGTCGCCTGCAATACCCCGAATACCGCGCCGCGGGATCGGACAAGTGGCAGCGCATCACGTGGGATGACGCGCTGGACCGCATCGCCAAGCTGATGAAGCAGGACCGCGACGCCAACTTCATCGAGAAGAACGAGCAGGGACAGACGGTCAACCGCTGGCTCAGTACCGCGATGCTGGCCGCTTCGGCGAGCAGCAACGAGGTGGGATACATCACGCACAAGACTATCCGCAGTCTTGGCATGCTGGGGTTCGACAACCAGGCGCGTGTCTGACATGGCCCGACGGTGGCAGGTCTTGCCCCGACGTTTGGCCGTGGAGCGATGACGAACCATTGGGTCGACATCAAGAACGCGAACGTAATACTGATCATGGGCGGCAATGCCGCCGAGGCACACCCGTGCGGATTCAAATGGGTCACCGAGGCCAAGGCGCATAACAAGGCGCGGTTGATCGTGGTGGACCCGCGCTTCACGCGCTCGGCGTCCGTAGCGGACTATTACGTGCAGATCCGTACCGGCACGGACATCGTGTTCCTGGGCGGCGTGATTCGCTGGCTGTTGGAGAATGACAAGATCCAGCACGAATACGTGAAGAACTACACCGACTTCACGTTCATCGTGCGCGAGGACTATCAGTTCAAGGACGGCATCTTCTCCGGCTACGACGCCGAGAAGCGCTATTACCTCAAGGAGACCTGGGACTGGGAGAAGGATGCCGACGGCTATGTGAAGACCGACCCCACGCTCACGCACCCGCGCTGCGTCTACAACCTCATGAAGGCGCACTACGCGCGCTACACGCCAGAGATGGTGGAGCGCGTATGCGGCACGCCGCAGGACAAGTTCCTGAAGGTCTGCGAGATGATGGCCTCGACGGCCACGCCGACCCGCGCCATGACGATCATGTACGCGCTGGGCTGGACGCAGCACTCGATCGGCTCGCAGATGATTCGCACCGGCGCAATGGTGCAACTGCTGCTGGGCAATATCGGCATCGCCGGCGGCGGCATGAACGCGCTGCGCGGCCATTCGAACATCCAGGGCCTGACCGACCTGGGGTTGATGACGAACCTGCTGCCTGGATACCTGACGCTGCCGGCCGACTCCGAGGTCGACTACGACAAGTACATCGAGGCGCGTGCGTTCAAGCCGTTGCGGCCCAACCAGCTCAGCTACTGGCAGAACTACGGCAAGTTCCACGTGAGCCTGATGAAGGCATGGTGGGGACCCGCGGCCACGAAGGAGAACAACTGGGCATTCGACTACCTGCCCAAGCTCGACAAGGGCTACGACATGCTGCAGGTGTTCGAGCTGATGAACGCCGGCCGCGTCAATGGCTACATCCTGCAGGGCTTCAACCCGCTCGCGGCGGCGCCGAACAAGGCCAAGCTGCTGAAGGGCCTGAGCCAGCTCAAGTTCATGGTCGTCATGGATCCGCTGGCCACCGAGACCAGCGAGTTCTGGCGCAATGTCGGCGAGTCGAACGATGTGGACACGAAGTCGATCCAGACCGAAGTCTTCCGCCTGCCCACGACCTGCTTTGCCGAGGAAAACGGCGCGCTGGTGAACTCGTCGCGCTGGCTGCAATGGCACTGGCAGGGCGCCGATCCGCCGGGCGAAGCGCGCAGCGACATCGAGATCATGTCCGCGCTCTGGCTGCGCATCCGTGCGATGTACCAGAAGGACGGCGGCAAGTATCCCGATCCGATCGTCAACCTGTGGTGGCCCTATGCGGTGCCGCACTCGCCCACGCCTGAAGAGCTGGCCAAGGAGTACTCGGGCCGCGCGCTGACCGACCTCGTCGATCCGAAAGACCCGACCAAGGTGGTGCGCAAGGCCGGCGAGCAGCTCAACAGTTTTGGCGAGTTGCAGGCCGACGGCAGCACCATGAGCGGCTGCTGGATCTACTGCGGTTCGTGGACGCAGGCCGGCAACCAGATGGCCAAGCGCGACAACACCGATCCCACCGGCATCGGCCAGAACCTGAACTGGTCGTGGGCGTGGCCGGCCAATCGCCGCGTGCTGTACAACCGCGCGTCGTGCGACGTGAACGGCAAGCCGTTCAATCCCGAACGCAAACTGATTGCGTGGAACGGCAAGAGCTGGACCGGCTTCGACACGCCGGACTTCAAGCTCGATGAAGATCCGGCCAACGGGATGGGGCCGTTCATCATGCAGGCGGAAGGCGTGGCGCGATTCTTCGCGCGGCAGAATATGGTGGAGGGGCCGTTCCCCGAACACTATGAGCCGTTTGAAAACCCGCTCGGCTATAACCCGCTCAATGGCAAGGACTCCAAAGTCGTCAGCAACCCCGCCGCGCGGGTGTTCAAGAACGACTGGGCGCAGTTCGGCAAGCCCGATGCCTATCCGGTGATCGCCACCACGTACCGGCTGACCGAGCACTTCCACTACTGGACCAAGCATGCGCGCATCAACGCGGTGCTGCAGCCGGAACAGTTCGTGGAAATCGGCGAGGACCTGGCCAAACAGGTGGGCGTGAAGGCGGGAGACCGCGTCAAGGTGACGTCGACACGCGGCTACATCAAGGCCGTGGCACTGGTCACCAAGCGGATCAAGCCGTTCAAGATCGATGGCAAGACCGTGCACATGGTGGGCATACCGTTGCACTGGGGCTTCACCGGGCTGACCAAGCCGGGCTTCCTGGCGAATACGCTGACGCCGTTCGTGGGCGACGGCAACACGCAGACGCCCGAGTTCAAGTCGTTCATGGTGAAGGTCGAAAAGGCATAGGAGAGCAGCGATGGCACTACAGTCTCTCGATATCGTGCGCCGCTCGGCCACCACCACGCCGTCCCCGAGTGTGCGCCAGCCGATCACCGGCAGCGTGGCCAAGCTGATCGACACCACCAAGTGCATCGGCTGCAAGGCATGCCAGGCCGCGTGCATGGAGTGGAACGATCTGCGCGGCGATGTGGGCGTCAACGTGGGCGTCTACGACAATCCAGCGGACCTGGACGAGCATACGTGGACGCTGATGCGGTTTGCCGAGTATGAAAACCCGAACGGCAACCTCGAATGGCTGATCCGCAAGGACGGCTGCATGCATTGCGAGGACCCCGGCTGCCTGAAGGCGTGCCCTTCGCCGGGCGCCATCGTGCAGTACGCCAACGGCATCGTCGACTTTCACGAGGAAAACTGCATCGGCTGCGGATACTGCATCACGGGCTGCCCGTTCAACATTCCGCGTATCTCGAAGGCCGACCACAAGGCGTACAAATGCACGCTGTGCTCGGACCGCGTGGCGGTGGGCCAGGAACCGGCCTGCGTGAAGACATGCCCGACGGGCGCCATCGTGTTCGGCACCAAGACCGACATGATCGCGCACGCCGAGGAGCGCATCGTCGACCTGAAATCGCGCGGCTTCGAAAAGGCCGGTCTCTATGATCCGGCCGGTGTCGGCGGCACGCATGTGATGTACGTTCTGCATCACGCCGATCAGCCGGGCCTGTATCACAACCTGCCCGAAGACCCGCACATCAGTCCCTTGGTCGGCCTGTGGAAAGGCATTGCAAAGCCGCTGGCCGTGGCCGGCATGGCGATTGCGGCGATTGCCGGCTTCTTCCACTACATTCGCGTGGGTCCGAACGAAACGGGCCCCGAGGACGAGGCGGCTGCCGAAGACGAGATCGTGCGCTGGGGCCGCGACAACCCGAAGCCGCGCGGCACCCCCGATGAAGTGACGCCGCCAGAGGAGATGCGCGATGAGAATCGATAAGCGACGCGAGGCAACCATCCGCCGCTACACCTCGGGCGAGCGCACCAACCACTGGATCGTGGCAATGACGTTCGTGCTGCTGGCATTGTCCGGGCTGGCACTGTTTCATCCGTCGATGTACTGGCTCAGTGCGCTGTTCGGCGGCGGCACGTGGACCCGCATCCTCCATCCGTATATCGGCGTGGTGATGTTCGTGGCGTTCCTCATCCTGGCGCTGAAATTCTGGCACCACAACCTGCTGACATGGAGCGATCGGGAATGGCTGCGCCACAGCCGCGATGTACTGAGCAACCACGAGGAGAACGTGCCCGATGTCGGCCGCTACAACGCCGGGCAGAAGCTGCTGTTCTTCCTGATGGTCGCGTGCCTGTTGCTGCTGTTGCTCAGCGGGCTGGTCATCTGGCGCGCGTGGTTTGCCGCGTACTTTCCGATCTGGGGGATACGGCTGGCATCGGTCGTGCACGCCGTTTGCGCCTTCCTGCTGATTTGCGGCATCATTGTGCACATCTATGCAGCCGTATGGGTCAAGGGTTCCGTGCAGGCCATGACGCGCGGGACGGTCACGCCTGGCTGGGCGTGGAAACATCATCGCGCCTGGTTCCGAGAGAACTTCAAACCGGGCGACAAATAGGCGGGCTGGAGCAGCAACGCCGGCTTGCCGAAGGATGACGACACGATGGTGCAGCGCATTCTGGAGCCGGCGGAGATCGAATCGATCGACCACATCGCGATCGCGCGTCTGCGTCTGCCGGACCGCTCGGACGTGTTCAGCGCGCGGGCGCAACGCCTGCGCCAGCTGGCACCTTCGAATCCCATCGGCCCATACCTGCTGCTGATGGCCACGGTTGCCGATGCGCAGCACGCGGTGGCCCGCAATCTCGACATTCCCACGATCTCACCGGAAGTCATCGCGCGTGCCGGCGAGCACTGCATGCCGCTGCTGCCCGCGCAGGATGCGGGTGTGCCGCTTTCCGCGCCGGCATTGTTCGATCAACTGGCCTCCACACCCGAACTCGCCGCGCCGCTGGCCGCGTTACGCGCAATGCCGCCGGAAGCACTGGCCGCCCAGATGCGCGCATTGCTGGGCCTGCACGATGCCCCCGTGGACCCGAGCGTTGCGCCGCTGCTGATGGCGGCCCTGCAACTGGACCGTACCGTGCTGGCCAGCCAGTTGCGCGAGCAGGACATCCCGATGCTCGACGTGCATACCGTTTGCCCGGTCTGCGGCACACCACCGGTGGCCAGCATCGTGCGCATCGGCGGACGCTACCAGGGCCTGCGCTATCTGCACTGCGGCTTGTGCGCGACGGAGTGGCACATGGTCCGCGTCAAATGCAGTCATTGCGAAACCACCGAAGGCATCAGCTACTACGCGGTGGAAGGCCACGGCGACGCGCTCAAGGCGGAAGCCTGCGACCAGTGCCATCACTACCGCAAGATCAGCTACATGGAAAAGGACCCGATGGCCGAGCCGCTGGCCGACGACCTGGGTTCGCTCGCGCTCGACGTGATGATGGGCGAGGCTGGCTACGGGCGTGCCAACGGCAATCCGTTGCTATGGCTGGCGGACGATGAAGAAGCCGAGGGCGATGGCGCGGAGCGGGAGGCGCCGGTATGAACGACAGCGTGTCGATGCCTGCACAGCCAGCGGACATCCCGTCGGTCGACCGCTTGCTGCGGCTGCCGGGCGTGCAGCCCCTGCTGGACCAATACGGCCGCGCAGCGGCAACCACGGCGGTGCGGCGCCTGCTGGACACATTGCGCGCGCAAGCCGTCGCGGGCCAGCTCACGCGCCATGCAATCGGCGACACCGCCCTGTGCGAAGCACTGGCCGCCCAACTGGCGCGCGACAGCCAGCCGCGCCTGCGTGCCGTCTTCAACCTGACCGGCACGGTGCTGCATACCAATCTGGGGCGAGCGCTGCTGCCGGATAACGCGGTGCAGGCCGTCGTGCGCGCGATGACCTCGCCGGCCAATCTCGAATTCGATCTCGACACAGGCGGCCGTGGCGACCGGGACGACCTGATCGACGACCTGCTTTGCGAACTGACCGGCGCCGAGGCCGCCACCGTGGTCAACAACAACGCGGCGGCGGTGTTGCTGATGCTCAACACACTCGCGCAGCGGCGCGAAGTGGTGGTGTCGCGCGGCGAGCTGGTGGAGATCGGCGGCGCCTTCCGGATTCCGGACGTCATGCAGCGCGCGGGCGTCAAGCTCGTGGAAATCGGCACGACCAACCGCACCCATCCGCACGACTATGCGGGCGCCATCGGCGCACGCACCGCGCTGCTGATGAAGGTGCATTGCAGCAACTACGAGATCACCGGTTTCACGCACAGCGTGGACGTGGCCGAGGTGGTGCGCATCGCACAGCCGCATGGCCTGCCCGTCGTGGTCGACCTCGGCAGCGGCACGCTATGCGATCTCACGCGGTGGGGTCTGCCGGAAGAAACCACGGTGCGAGAAACCATCGCAGCCGGCGCGGACCTGGTGACATTCAGCGGCGACAAACTGCTGGGCGGCCCGCAAGCTGGCCTGATCGTGGGCCGTGCGGACCTGATCGCCAGAATCAAGAAGAACCCGCTCAAGCGCGCATTGCGCGTGGGTAAGCTCACACTGGCGGCCCTGGAGCCGGTGCTTCAGCTTTATCGCGATCCGGACACGCTGGCGCGGTCGCTACCGACGTTGCGTCTGCTGACGCGGCCCGCCTCTGAGCTTTCCGCGTTGGCCAACCGGCTGCTTTCGCCGTTGCAGGCGGTGCTTGGCGATGGCTGGCAGACGTCCGTCGTGCCGATGGTCAGCCAGATCGGCAGCGGCGCGATGCCCGGCGGGCAGCTCGCCAGCTACGGACTGGCGATTGGTCCGCGCGCCGCCGGCAAGCAGGCCGGCCGCCGCTTGCAGCAGCTTGAAGCCGCGCTGCGCGCGCTGCCTCGTCCCGTGATTGGCCGCATCCGTGAAGATGTGCTCTGGCTCGATCTGCGTTGTCTTGAGGCCGCCGACGAAGCCGAATTCATCGGCCAGTTGCCATCGCTGGCGGAGGCCTTGCGCCCATGATCGTCGGCACGGCCGGACATATCGACCACGGCAAGACCACGCTGGTGCGCGCGCTGACCGGCGTCGATACCGACCGGCTCAAGGAAGAGAAAGCGCGCGGCATTTCAATTGAACTCGGCTATGCCTACACGCCCCTGCCCGATGGCGATGTACTTGGCTACATCGACGTGCCGGGACATGAACGCCTGATTCATACGATGGCCGCCGGCGCCAGCGGCATCGATCTCGCCTTGCTGGTGGTGGCCGCTGACGACGGCGTCATGCCGCAGACGCGCGAGCACCTCGCCATCGTCGAGCGTCTTGGTGTTCCACGCGCCGTGGTGGCGTTGACGAAGGCCGATCATGCCGATGCCGCGCAGCTGGCCAATGTGCGCGGCGAGATCGATGCGCTGCTGGCGGACACGCCCTATGCGGGCGCGGAAGTCTTTGCACTGAACGCCACCAATGCGGACGACACCGGCGTGACGCATCTGCGTACATGGCTGCAGGACGCCGCGCAACACATGCCCGCCCATCGCAGCGACGGGCTGTTCCGGCTCGCCGTGGATCGCGTGTTCACGCTGGCCGGGCACGGCACCGTCGTCACCGGCACCGTGTTCAACGGCCGCGTGGCGGTGGGCGATGTGATGCAGGTAGCGCCGTCGGGCCTGCCCGCGCGCGTGCGCAGCATCCACGCGCAGAACCGCCCTTCGGAAGCCGGCGTCGCGGGCCAACGTTGCGCGCTCAACCTCGTGGGTGTGGACAAGGACGATATCCGGCGCGGCGACTGGATTGTCGATCCCGCGCTGATGACGCCCGTCACGCGCATCGATGTCCGCCTGACGCTGCAGCCGGATGCGGGTCTGCGGATCGGGCACTGGACGCCCGTGCACGTACATCTGGGGGCCTCGCATCGCGTTGCCAACGTGGTACTGCTCGATGCCGAATCGCTGGAAGCGGGCGGCACGGCGCTGGCCCAGTTGGTGTTCGCCGCACCGGTCGTCGCGCTGGCCGGTGATCGCATCATCGTCCGCAACGCACAGGCCACGCATACCGTGGGTGGCGGCGTGGTGCTCGACAACGTCGCCCCCGAGCGGCATCGGCGCGCCGCTGCACGACTGGCCTGGCTGCAGGCCGTGGAACGCATGCTCGAAGGCGGCGGCATGCTGCCGCTGCTGGAGCACGCGCCGCATGGCGTAAGCGAGGCGCGCTTCGCGCAACTGACGGGCCTCGCCGTCGATGCCGCGTCGCTGCCCGCCGATGTGGAGCGCGTGGGCGACGCCCTGATCCTGTCCCGATATCTCGACGCCCTGCGGACCCGCGTGCTGGAGACCCTGACCGGCTTTCACGAACGGATGCCCGACGAACCGGGCCTGGGCGCCGGCTCGCTGCGCCGCGTGGCCTTTGCCGGGACGCCGATTCCTAACGCGCTCTGGTCCGCCCTGCTCGACACGCTGCTGCGGTTGCATCTGGTGGAACGGCACGGCGGCTGGCTTCGCTTGCCGGGCCATGCCATCACGTTCACGGACGCCGAGCAGGCGCTGACGGCGCGGCTGTTGCCGCGCGTGGCCGAGGGTGGCTTCGATCCGCCGTGGGTGCGCGAGCACGCCGTCGCGCTCAACGCTCCCGAAGAACAGGTGCGACAGGTGCTGCGCAAGCTGGCCCGGCAGGGCACGGTGCACCAGGTGGTACGCGACCTGTTTTACGCGGAGGCGTCCATCGAGACGCTGGCCAAACTGTTCGGCACGATGGCCGCCGCGCACGGCCGCGTCGACGTGATCGGGTTCCGGGATGCGGTGGGATTGGGGCGGAAACGCACAATCCACATTCTGGAGTTCTTCGATCGCGCGGGATACACTCGCCGCGTGGCGAATGCGCGCATGTTGCGGCCCGATAGCGAATGGCGTCCGCTGGCCGTGGCGGCACCGTCATAGAAGCATAGAAGTCCAGGGAAGGCATCCGTATCCGGTGATGCGGCCGGGCTTCAAACCCGGTTGGGGGCGCCAGACGTTCCCAGGTAGGTTCGACTCCTGCTGCTTTCCGCCATCCTCCTTTTTTCGGTTTCCGCTTCGCGGCCGGCTGACCTACCATCCAATGGCAGCGGTTGGGCATGTTTCGAGTCTCGAACTTCTCATCCAGAGGAATTCACATCATGGACAGACGCGCATTCCTGCGGCTGGGCGCCGCAGTACCGGTTTCCATTGGCGCCACGGGTATCGCCCCGGCGTTTTCCGCAACGGCCTCGCCGGACGCATTCCCGGCATCGGCGGGCTGGCGGGTCTACGAACTCACCACTGAAGTCAATCTGCCAGCCACTTCGGCGCCGGCTACGGTCTGGCTACCCCTCACGGCCTCGCAACTCGGCGACTACCAACGCACCGTTTCCAACGACTGGATCACACCGGGCGCCCAGGCGCGTGTCGCGCGCGCGAGCCGTTATGGCGTGAGCATGCTGGTCATCGACTGGCCCACCACGACCCACGGCGCTCCGCTCTCGGGCCGGCTGACGAGCACCGTCGCGCTACGCGACCGGGATGTCGATCTTGGTGCGGCGCCGGCGCGCGGTGCCGGCGCGGAATCGGCGGCCACCCTACGCGAATACCAGCGGCCTACCGAACTGATGCCCACGGACGGCATCGTGCGCAAGACGGCGCTGGCCATCACCGCCGGCATGACCGACGACATGACGAAGGCGCAGGCAATCTACCAGTGGGTGGTCGACCATACCTGCCGCGACGCCAGCGTGCGCGGCTGCGGCACCGGGGACGTGGTGACGATGCTGAAGACCGGTGGCGTCATGAACGGCAAGTGCGCGGACATCAACGGGCTGTTCGTCGCGTTGGCACGCTCGGTGGGCATTCCGGCGCGCGACGCATACGGCGTCCGCGTCGACGATTCGAAGCTCGGCTTCCGGGCGCTCGGCAAGGCCGGGGATATTTCCAAGGCCCAGCACTGCCGTTCCGAGTTCTATGCCGCGGGCTATGGATGGATTCCGGCCGATCCCGGCGATGTGCGCAAGGTTGCGCTCGAAGAAGTGCCGGGAGGTCTGCCCATGACCGACGCCAAGGTCCGGGCAGCGCGCGCGATGCTGTTTGGTGCGTGGGAAGGCAACTGGGTGGCCTATAACCACGGGCATGACGTGCGCCTGCCCGGCAGCAGCCTGGCACCGGTGCCATTCCTGATGTACCCGCAGGGCAAGACCGTGGCGGGCACGCTGGACAGCCTGGACCCGGCGGCTTTCGGTTATCGCATGACATCGCGAAGGGTGGCGTAATGACAGAACCAATACAAGGCGATGCACGCGGGGATCGCGAAGGCGAAGCCCGGCTGACATCGCTGGCGCACGGGGGCGGTTGCGGATGCAAGATCGCGCCCGGCGTGCTGAGTGACATCCTGCGCAATACGCGCCATTTTCCGGCGCCACCGGCGCTGCTCGTCGGTATCGAAACCAGCGACGACGCCGCGGTCTACCGGATCAACGATACGCAGGCGCTGATCGCCACCACGGATTTCTTCATGCCCGTGGTCGACGATCCCTACGACTTCGGGCGCATCGCCGCCACCAACGCAATCTCCGATGTCTACGCGATGGGCGGCACGCCGATCATGGCGCTGGCGCTGGTTGGCATGCCAATCGACAAGCTGTCGCCCGAAACCATCGGCAAGATCCTTGAGGGCGGCGAGGCGGTTTGCGCCGAAGCCGGGATTCCGGTTGCGGGTGGTCACTCGATCGATTCTGTGGAGCCCATCTACGGGCTGGTGGTCATGGGCCTGGTGCACCCCGACCGCATCCGCCGCAATCGAGACGCGCAAGCAGGCGACGTGCTGATTCTGGGCAAGCCGCTTGGCGTTGGCGTGTATTCGGCCGCCATCAAGAAGGACCTGCTCGATGACTACGGCTACCGGCAGATGATCGCCAGTACCACGCAGCTCAACACCGCCGGCAAGGCGCTCGGCGAGCTGGATGGCGTGCATGCGCTGACGGACGTGACCGGATTTGGCCTGCTGGGCCATCTGCTGGAGGTATGCCGTGGCAGCGGGCTTGGCGCCACGATCGAGATGTCCCGGGTTCCGCTGCTGCCGGGCGTCGCCGCGCTGGCCGAGAGCGGCGCCGTCACCGGCGCGTCGCGGCGCAACTGGGCAAGCTACGGGCACGAAGTCACGCTCGATTCCGGTGTCTCGCACGTGCAGCAGGCGCTGCTGACCGATCCGCAAACCAGCGGAGGATTGCTGGTGGCTTGTGCGCCGGACGCTGTCGATGCGGTGATGGGGGTGTTCCGGCGCGAGAGATTTGGGCACGCCGCCGTGATTGGAGAAATGAAGAAGGGTGCGGCAGGTGTGCGCGTGACCGAGTGAGGCTCCGCTGTCCGCGGCGCTATGCATAGGCGTCGGCGGACTGCCGGAGTTCGATTGAAGTCTTTACATCACGTCGTGATATAAACCATCGCGCCATGCCGTCACGGCGCATCAAGTAGCGTCGTGGAAAATGATGCCGAGTGTCTGGCGCTGCCCCGTGTGAAGACGGCTGACGCCATGCCGCAGATTGACCCGATAGGTACCGCGTGTGCCTTGCACCGGCCGCTGGCTCACAGCGAACACCACGGCGTCGCCCTTGCGCAGCGATACCACTTCCGCGCGCGACTGCATACGTGGCCGCTGCTCGGTCATCACGAACTCTCCGCCGGTAAAGTCCTGCCCCGGTTCCGAAAGCAGAATGGCCACCTGCAGCGGAAAGACATGCTCGCCGTAGAGATCCTGATGCAGGCAGTTGTAGTCGCCGGCCACGTACTGGAGCAGCAGGGGCGTGGGTCGCAACTGGCCGGCGGCGTGGCAGCGCGCCAGGTAGTCGGCATGCGCGGACGGATAGACGGTATCGATGCCCATCGACGCATTCCAGCGATTGGCGATGGGCGCGAGGTGCGGATATAAGGAAGTGCGCAATGCCTCCACGACCTCCGGCAACGGGTAGGCGAAGTATTTGTACTCGCCACGGCCAAACCCATGCCGCTGCATCTCCACGCGCGACCTGAACCGCTCGTCGCGCCGGTAGAGGGCGGCGAGCGTGTCGCATGTGGGCGGCGTGGCCAGCGCGGGGATGACCGCGCAGCCGAAATCATCGAGACCGCGCCCGATGGCGCCCCAGTCGAGCGCATCCACCTGCCGCCCCACGGACATTGGCTTTGCTTGCGTCGTCATGACCAATTCCCTTCCGCTACTCCGGACAAAAATATTCCTTGAAATGAGATCGATTCCCATTTACTATCCAACCACTGTCTGACGCACGGCACTGCCGACACCGGACAGGAACAGATACAGATTGCAGGGCGTGGTAGCAAAACGATGCTGAACCGGCATCGGCCGATACGGCGCCCAATACCGTCTTTTGTGGGGACCGCTCCGAAACACGGAGCGTTTGGTAGTAGCCAGCTGCAGGAAGATCGGGAAAACATCCAGACCCCGTTTTCCCGATCGCGTCATCCTGCAGCAAGCCAGGCCACCTTTTTATTCCGCGCGCCATGCAGGCACAGCGCGCCGTCCTGGGCGATACCGCGAAGAATCGCGGGTCTCCCAGACGCTTCCCGCCTGCTTCCGCCACGTTCCGGCGGTGGTGGCCGGCCAAGCGCGCCGGCTTTCGCGCCCCGCCCGGACCCACCGCCTGGAGTTTTAACCCGACGCCCGTATCGGGCGTGAGCTGCCGCACGACTATGCCTACCGTGAACTCCGATGCCGTCCCTCTCAAGCGCGCTGGCCTGAAGGCCACGTCGCCACGCATGTACGTGCTGGAAGCGTTTCGCAACAGCGATCGTCGACACCTGAGCGCGGAAGACGTCTACCGAATCCTGCTCGAACTCGATATCGACGCGGGCCTGTCCACGGTCTATCGGGTGCTGAACCAGCTTGTGCAGGCCAATATCCTGCTGCGCCACAGTTTTGAGTCGGACCACGCGGTCTTCGAACTCAACGAGGGCGGCCATCATGACCACCTGATCTGCGTGAGCTGCGGTCTGGTCGAGGAGTTCAAGGACGAAGGCATCGAGCTGCGGCAAAGACAGGTGGCCGCCCAGAACGACTTTGTGCTCCGCGAGCACATGCTGGTGCTGTATGGCCTCTGCCCCGCTTGCCAGGAATCAGGCGTCGAAAGCGCCGCTAACGTCTTTCACAAATAGCCAGCAAGTAGCGCCGAGGTTTCTTACAGAAACACCAAGTGCCGTTACAAAGGCGTGCAAACGGTAATACGCCAGATCGGTAGAGTGGAGCCATAGCATCTCACCCACTGGTGAATACCATGAGCAAGCGCCCCCTCTATCTTTCCCTGTTCATTGCCGGCGCCGCCGCGCTGGCTACTTCCACCGCCGTCATGGCGCGCGTCGATGTCGACGTGAATCTCGGCGTGCCGGTTGCGCCAGCCCCGGTCATCGTGGCTCCGGCCCCGGTCTACGTACAGCCCCAACCGGTCTATGTCGCGCCGCCCCCGCCGCCGCCCGTGGTCTACCGCCCGGCCCCGCCTGTAATCGTCGCGCCCGCGCCGGCAGTGGTCATCGGCTGGCATGGCGAGCGCTACTGGGACGGCCGCCGCTGGTACGACCGCCGCGAGTACCACGCCTGGCACCGCCACGACGACCACGATCGCGGATACGACCGCGGCTACTATCGCCGCTAATCCCTACCCATCATGACCGGGCCACTGCCGGCGCTGGCGCCGGCGCGGCCGGCCGCAACACCAGCCACACCGCCACGCCGATCAACAGCATGCCGCCGGCGTGCGCCCAGGACAGCGTTTCGCCCAGGAACATCCAGCCCCAGACAATGCCGAACGGCGGAATCAGGAAGGTCACCGTGAGCGAACGCACCGGGCCGAGGTTGGCGATCAGCTTGAAATACAGCACATAGGCAATGGCCGTACAGAACATGCCCAGCCCAAGCATGGACGCCCAGACGCCCATGCCGGCCGCGGGCAGCGTGTTCTCACGGATCAGCGCCACCGCGCTGAACGGCAGCAGGAACAGCGTGGCGCCGATCAGACTGCCGCCGGCAACGAGCCGGCTATCGAGGCCGCCCTGCGCGGTAATCCAGCGCCGCGTCAGAAAACCGGCCAGACCGTAGCAGGACGTTGCCACCAGACAGGCCAGCGCACCCAGCAGCACATCGTGCGAAAACACTACCGGCCCCGTGCGCGTCAGCACCGCCACGCCCGCCAAACCCATCAACACCCCCGCCGCCTTGGCGCGCGTCAGCTTCTCGGCAAAGAACAGTGTGCCGATGACCACGCCCATCAACGGCGTCATGGCGTTGAAAATCGCCGAGTACCCTGCCGGCAGCCATAGCGCGGCGATCGAGTACATCACGAAAGGTATCCCCGAATTGATGATGCCGAGCATCACAACGGCCGGCCATTTGCCTTTCATGTCCCACTTCACGCCAAGCATGGGCAGGCACGCTGCCAGCGTCACGGCGCCGATCAGCACACGAAAGAAAGCGGTAGGCAGCGGGCCAAGCACCGGCGCCGCGATACGGATGAACAGAAAGCTGGCGCCCCAGATGGCGGAAAGCAGCAGCAGGCGAAACAGGTCGGCGGGTTTCATTGGTTCAGTCGAGGCAAAAATCAGACTCACATAGGGCAGACCGTTGCTGCAATGCGACAAAAACGCCACTTGGGTCGGCCGCCGGGGGATGCATGGGCGATCGGTTGCATCCATTTGATCGCAAATCCAGACGCCTGGCGCGCTGGAACCGGACATGCGCCCAAAAAAACCGGCCAGGTCCAGGCGACGATAAATCCACGAATCTCGCCCAAAAACAGGGCAAAAGCCACGTTTGTTGCATTTACGCAGCAAGATCGCTTTCGGGTGCCTTACAGGTTTACCCCCCCGAGGTAGGGGTACTTACCACAGCGCGTGACATCGCGTATTCAGTTCCATTAAAATCTGCCCTGCGCCAGAGTTAATTGACCCCTCCGACGCATTCCCGACAAGCCGCCAGTTCATCCTGGCGGCTTCTTTTTTTCTAGCGTCGGAAAAACACGTATCGTAACGACTGCGCAGCGTGTAGGGGATGGGGCGTTGCGCGCACGTTGCATTCCTGCGTCAACCGCCGACCCCGGTTTCGCGTTGCCTGCCACATGAAACGACAGTTCCTCGGCTTGCTAGCCCGCGTCTACGTCATGCAATTCGCCATGGAGGTGCCCGCCACCGTGGCCATGCTTGCAGAAATGCTCATGGAATATGGATTCCAGGTAGACATCGGCACCGTACGACCCCTGCTGCGCGCGTTGCAGATGGAGGGCTACCTGGAAAGCGTCCTGCGCGACGGTATCGGGCGCGTCTACCTGCTTACCGAGCAGGGCCGCGAAGAACTGGCCAACAGCCGCTCGCGGATCGACGACCTCTACAGGCGCCTGCACAATCCCACGGGCGAGCCCGAGCCGCTGCCTATCGCCAGCAAGACCTGACCACGAATCACTGAGCGCCCCCGCTCCCGAGAACCCGGCTGCACGCAAGTGCGTCAGCCGGGTTTTCTTTTATCTTTTCTTGCCCGGGCGTACCCGTTTCTGCGTGCTAACCGAGCAGTGCCACGCAGCAGACAAAGGACAGCCACAGATGGCGGCGCTGCGACGGCGCCATGCGCTGCATCTCGAAGCGTTCGATATGAACGCCTTGCGGCGCCGCGCCTTTCAGTACGACCCAGATAGCACTCAGCCTGCCCAGCATTTTTCTCATCATGGAGACCCCTCCGCATGGATGGCGAGCCGTCGTGTTCCGGCTATGTTCGCCATCCGCCCATGGAAAAGATTATTCGCGCTTTTACGTCCCGCGATGCGCAGAGCTGAACGCACTTTAGGTCGCAAGCGTGCAGATTGAACGTGCTATGTGACAAGGCCGATGACGCTGACACGGAAACTTCACGCAGCGTCGGCAAATCCTTCTGCAAAGCCCTTTCCGCCCAGCAGAATCTGGCGCAGCGCATCGGGCTTCACGGGCTGGCAGAACAGGTAGCCCTGCACCGCATCGCAGCCTTCGCCGCGCAGAAAATCGAACTGGGCTTTCGATTCCACGCCCTCCGCCACCACCTGCAGGTGCAGTTGGTGGCCCAGCGCGATGATGGCCGCCGCCACGGCGCGGTCGTGGCCCGGCATGGCCAGATCCTTGACGAATGACTTGTCGATCTTGAGTTTGCTGATCGGCAAACGGGTCAGGTATCCAAGCCCCGAGTATCCGGTACCGAAATCGTCGATCGACACACCCACGCCAAGCTGGCGCACGCGGCGGAACGTTTCGATCGTCTTTTCGCCGCCATCGACCAGGATGCCTTCGGTCACTTCGACGGTCAGGTTGCAGGCCGGCAGTTGCGCCGCCTGCAGGCAGCGCGCCACGGTTTCCGGAAAATTCGCCTGGCGCAGTTGCAGCGGCGAAATGTTGACGGCCACGTCGATGTCCAACCCCAGCTCCTGGCGCATCGCCTGGATTTCGCGGCAGGCCGTCGCCAGCGTCCATTCACCGAGCGCACCAATCAGCCCGCACTGCTCGGCGATGGGAATGAACTCCGATGGCTGCATCTGGCCGCGCTCGGGGGTTTCCCAGGCGATCAACGCTTCCACGCCAACCACCGCCAGCGTGGCCACATCGATGATGGGCTGGTAGCGCAGCCGGAATTCCTGCTCGGCCAACGCGCGGCGCAGCAGCGCCTCGATCGTGAAGCGAGCCAACGATGCCTGCGCCATTTCGGTAGCAAAGCGGCGCAGTTGCGCGCGCCCGTCCTGCTTGGCCGCATACATGGCCGAATCGGCCGACTTCATCAGGTTGGTCAGCGTATCGCCATCGTCCGGATAGACGGCCATGCCCAGCGACGGCGTCACGCGCAACAACTGGCCGGCCAACTGCATCTCCTCGGAAACACGCGCCAGTATCTTTGCCGCGGCGAGTTCCGCTTCACTGTCATGCTGCAGCCCACCCAGCACCACGGCAAACTCGTCGCCGCCCATGCGCGCCACCACATCGCGCGGCCGCACGGCGCCGCGAATGCGGTCCGCGATGGTTCGCAACACGTCGTCGCCCACCGGATGGCCGAGCGTTTCGTTGATGTGCTTGAAGTGATCGAGGTCCAGCAGCAGCAAGGCCACGCGATGCCCGTGCCGGCGCGCGTCGGCCAGTACCGCTTCCGTGCGCGTGTGGAGCGCCGTGCGATTGGGCAGCCCGGTCAGCGAATCATGCTGGGCCAGATGACGGATGTACTCGTCGACGCGCCGGCGCTCGGTCAGGTCATGCGCGATCGCCAGAAAACCATTCTCGGCAACACCGTCGCTGACGGCCGTCACCGTCAGGTGCACCGGCAGCCGCGACCCGCCCTTGCGCAGGTAGGTCCATTCGCGGCCGTCCGGTACATCGAGCCGGGGCTTGGCCACCAGCGCCGGGAGTCCGGCCGCAACCGGTTCGCCCATATCGTTCGATAACTCGCGCGCATGCGCGGTCACTTCGTCGGCATCGTGCAGGGCCACATATGGCATGCGCCCCACCAGTTCGGCTTCCGAATACCAGAGCATGCGCTGGCCGGCGCGGTTGATGCCGGTGATCATGCCGCCGCCATCGAATGTGATGACGCAGAACGGCGCATGGTCGAGCAGGCGCGCGTAGCGCAGGCTGGCCGTGGCCGCATTCTGTTCGGCGAGTGCCAGGCTGGCGCGCAGTCCTGCGGCCTCGGCGCTGCGCGCCTGCCTGCGGGTGTTTCGCCGGGCATTGGCCCGGGCGAACAGCAGCCACACCACCGCCAGCCCCGCTGCGGCAAGCAGCAGCGACAACTGGATCGAGGGCGGCGAAAACGTGGTCATGGATGGGTTCAGGGGTAAATCGCTGGGCCAGGATGGCCAGTGCGTCCTCGGGGATACATTCCCGACATGACCGCCGCACTATAACCTGCCGTCCTACGCCCGCACAGTGCCTCGGCCAACACATGCGCCGCGCGTGCCGTGCGCGTCGAGTCCGGGTAGTCCGGGCTGCCTCAAACGGGTGAGTCGTGATACCTTGCGCATGCCTTGACGTCCGCTTTGCACAACGCAAGTCCCGGCGTCCACAGGCCACCCAGGCGCTACAACCTACGCGCCGGAAACGTCCCTGAAACGCATGCCTCGATTACTGCCCTCGCTCAAGGCGCGTATCGCCCTGATCACCACGGCTTTAGCCGCCGTGCTGGGCGGCGGCATTGTGCTCGGCTCGCTCTACTACGCGCACCGCGATCTTGAAGATGTGCTGCAGAATCAGCAGGACTCCATCGTCAAGATGTCGACGGAACTGCTCGACACCGCGATGGAAGACCGCATCGTGATGCTGACGCATTTGGCGCCCCAGCTTGCCGGGCTGCTCGACAGCGCCTCCAGCACGCAGCGCGACACCTTGCGCCAGCGCCTGCTCGCAATGATCGACCGGGCCATCCCCGTGCCGGCCGCTTTCGACGCCGTGATGATCGCGGACGCCAGCGGCACCGTATTGACGATGGGCGGGGCGCCCGCGGACGTCAGCGACCGCGCCTACTTCATGGAAGCGGCCCGCACCCACAATGCAGTGGTGGCCGCCCCGCTGCGCTCCCGCACCGATGGGTCGATGGGCGCGCTGGTGGCGGTGCCGGTGCTCTCCGCGTCGGGCAGGTTCCTGGGCCTGGTGGGCGGCTGGCTCAACCTGGCGCAGTCGAACTTCCTGGTCGAGATCGGTCACAGCCGGCTGGGCATCACGGGCTTCTACTGCCTGGTTTCCGCCGGCGGTTCTCCGGTGTACGTCCAGCACGCGGACCCGGCCCACGCCCACCAGCCAGCAAAGTCCTCCAACGACACCTGCGGCATCGAAAACCGCGCGGCGACGCTGGAATTCCTGACGCCGGCACGCCCGGTCATCGCCCGGCGGCTGATGGCCACGACCGGTTGGGAACTGATTGCCGTGCTGCCCGCGCGCGAGGCCTACGCCCCGCTTCGGCAGATGCAATCGCGTTTCCTGGTGATGGCCGGCATCGTGCTCGTGGTGGTGGCCCTGCTGATCTGGCTGGCGGTACGCCGATTGCTGACGCCGCTTTCGCGGCTGCACCAGGTGGTGCGCGACAGCACGAGCGACGTGGATGCTTTCGAACAACTGCCCCAGCGACCGCAGCGCGACGAAATCGGCGACGTCACGCGCGCTTTCATCCGCCTGATGCGGGACGTGCGCCAGCGTGGCCAGCAACTGGCGCGCAGCGAACGACGGCTGCGTGCCGTGACCGACACCCTGCCGTCGCTTCTGGCATTCATCGACAACGATGAGCGCTACGTCTTCAACAACGCCGCATATGAACGAGTATTCGGGCTGCCCGTGGGTCAGATCCGCGGCATGACCGTGCGCGAGTTGCTGGGCGAGGAGCGCTACCTGCGCGCCCGCCCGCATCTGCAGCGGGCATTGGCCGGGAGCGTGGTCAGCTTTGAAGGGGAGTACGTCTTTCCGCATCTGCACTGGATGGAAACCAGCTATCGGCCAGAGTGGAGCGAGGACGGCAAGCAGGTGGTGGGCGTGCACATTCACGTGCAGGACATCACGCAACGCAAGCTGGAGACGCAGCGCCTGTCCCACCTGTCTCGCACCGATCACCTGACCCAGTTGCAGAATCGCAGCGCCTTCGAAGCGCAGCTACGCGACTCCATGTCGCTCAGCCGCGGCGAGAATCGTCTGATGGCCCTGCTCTATCTGGACATGGACCGCTTCAAGGCCGTCAATGACATGCACGGACACGCCACGGGCGACCAGTTGCTGCAATCCTTCGCGCTGAGGCTGCGCCGTTGCGTGCGCAAGCACGATCACGTCGCGCGGCTAGGCGGCGATGAATTCGCCGTGATCCTGGCCGATATCGACACGCCGGGCGCGGCGCAGCGCGTGGCCGAGGCCATTCTGGAAGCGGTGGCGCGAGGATTCTATTTCGACGGCGTGCTGGCCGACGTGGATGTCAGCATTGGCGTTGCGCTCTATCGCGGCACATCGCTGAGCGACGAAGCGCTGATGCGCATGGCGGACGTGCTGCTGTATCGCGCCAAGGCGCTGGGACGCGGACGATACGAAATCGGTCCGGTGGAATTGCTGGAAGTCGATGCCTGACCCGCGCCGCGCGGCCAGGCTGGCTGGCGACTTTCCGCGCTGAAAGCCGCCAGTGCCACGAAGACGGTGTTGTCAGTGTTTCGTGGATTCGTCGGAAGCGTCCGAGGCCAGCGGGGCATCGGCGTCGAACGGCACGTGGCGGCCGTCAGCGGACTGATATCCGAGCTTGGCGTTCTCGCCCATCATCCTTTCGTAGGCAAGCATGGCTTCCGCCACGGCCTTCGATTCGCCCTTGAACACCACGACGTCGTTGCCGCAGTTCGGGCATTGGCCGCCGAAAACAGCGTCGATACCGTGCAGGCCCGGCGCCGGAATGGCATCGAAATTCGTGAATGCGGTTTTGCACGATCCGCAGACCAGCTGCGCGGGCCGTAGTGCATCCACGCGCGCCCGTGCCTGCTGCGCGCGCTCTTCTGGCGTTCCCCGCCGTTTTGCCTCACCCATGATGCTGTCCTTTCCAACCGCCTGATTCTGTTAACTGCCGCCTTCTGCGCGCTTTGTCAGCGAAATATCGATCTCGTCTGTTCTGGCGAGACGCGATCCTTCAAGGGCAGAGGCGGCCATTGTAGAACAGTCCGACTGCAAAGCCGTGAATGGCGCGCACCCGGCATGCTGCCGCATCGCCTGCTATTGTGGATAACGGTTGCCTACCACCTACCCCTAAGGAGGACACCGATGATCCGACCCACCGTGCAGGAAAACTTCAGCCGTTACGCCGACTGTATCGCAGCATGCAACGCCGCTGCGGCAGCCTGCCTCAAGTGTGCCGCAGCGTGCCTGGAAGAGACCGACACCCGCAAGATGACCCGTTGCATCGCTCTGGACATGGACTGCGCCGGTATCGCCAATCTGGCTGCGTCCTACATGCTGCGCAATAGCGAGTTTGCGCCGCTGGTCTGCGAGGACTGCGCGGAAGTCTGCAAGTGGTGCAAGGAAGAATGCGAGCGGCATGACCACTGGCACTGCCAGGAATGCGCCAAGGCCTGCGCCGCCTGCATGGAAATGTGCCTGAAGATGACTGCCTGACCGCCACAACCGCATTGCAAACCGGGCAACCGCCGCCGGTGGTGCGCATGCACATGCCGGCGGCAGGGCTATGCGACGCATGTAGCACCGGACGGCTATCCTAGGGGTCTGCCCCGATTCTGCTGTGATCCCTTTCGTGAAGGAGTCCGTCCATGTCCGAGAAGTCCACCGCCACCCGTATCGAGAAAGACAGCCTGGGAGACGTTGCCGTCCCCGCCGATCATCTCTGGGGTGCCCAGACCGAAAGGTCGCGTCAGAATTTTCGTATCGGCAGTGAGAAGATGCCGCCCGCGCTGATCGAGGCGTTCGCGGTACTGAAACTCTGCGCCGCGCGTGCCAATCGGGAACTGGGCGTACTCAAGCCCGACGTGGCCGACGCCATCGAAAAAGCAGCCGAAGAAGTCATCGCCGGCAAATGGCCCGCGGAGTTTCCGTTGTCGGTCTGGCAGACGGGGTCCGGTACGCAGACCAACATGAACCTCAACGAGGTGATTTCGAATCGCGCGATCCAGATGCTTGGCGGCGAAGTGGGCAGCAAGAAGCCGGTGCACCCGAACGATCACGTCAACGCCAGCCAGTCGTCGAACGACAGCTTCCCCACGGCAATGCATATTGCCGCCACCCGCGCCATCCAGCAGACACTGCTGCCGTCACTGGAAAAACTTCAACAGACGTTTGCAAAGAAGGTGGAAGCGTTCTCCGACATCGTGAAGGTCGGCCGCACGCACCTGCAGGATGCGGTGCCATTGACGCTGGGCCAGGAATTTTCCGGCTACATGACGCAGGTAGCCGATGCGCAATCGCGCCTGCAACAGGCCATGCTGCGCGCGATGCCGGTGCCGCAGGGTGGCACCGCCGTGGGCACCGGGCTGAACGCCCCGCATGGTTTTGCGTCGGCCTTCGCCCGCGCACTGGCTGCCTATACGGGACTGCCATTCGAACCAGCCCCGAACCGCTACGCGCTGCAGGCCGCGCACGATGCGCTGGCCGATCTGTCGGGCGCGCTCAACACCACCGCGTCGTCGTTCCTGAAAATCGCGCGCGATTTCATGCTGCTGGGTTCCGGCCCGCGCGCGGGCTTTGCCGAGCTGCAGTTGCCGGCAAACGAGCCAGGCTCGTCGATCATGCCCGGCAAGGTCAATCCAACCCAGGCCGAAGCGCTGGCGATGGTCTGTTGCCGCGTGATCGGCAATCACACCACGGTGACACTGGCCAACAGCCTGGGCACGCTGGAGCTGAACGCCTACAAGCCCGTCATCGTCTACAGCCTGTTGCAATCGGTGACGCTGCTGGCCGATGCGGCGGCGAGCTTTGCCGAACACATGGTGGAAGGCGTCGAGCCGGATCGTGCCCGTATTCAGGAACTGCTGGAACGCTCGCTGATGTCGGTGACCGCATTGAATCCGCATATCGGCTATGACAAGTCCGCTGAAATCGCCAAGCTGGCGGTCAAGAAGAACCTGTCGCTACGCGAAGCCGCCATTGATTCGGGTCACGTGACGAACGAGCAGTTCGACCAGTGGATCGACTTCAAATCAATGACGAAGGAAGTCTGAGGCCGCGCCGAAAGGCGATACGGAACGGGCCGCGGCCTTCCGGGTCTATGCAACACCCTGGCCGCGCACAATCTTCGATCCCGCCATGTTCCGCTTTCGCCTTTCTATAGCTTTTGCCCTGCTGGTCGCGCTGGTCTGCGTACAGGCCGGCTTCGTTTACTGGGGCGCCAACCGCGTCAACGACTATGCGCAGCATAGCCGGCTGGCCAGCGACATCTTGTCCGAACTGCTGGACCTCTCCGCCAACAAGCAGCGGCTCCGCGTCTGGGCTTCGCAGCGGCTGATGAATGCCGATGCGTCGCCCGAGGTGCGTGACCGCGTGCTGGCAAACATGAAGCAAGGCGCCGCAACCCTGCAACAGCTTGCGCAGCGCGACATCGAGCTTTGGAACCAGATATCCGCGCGCGACGGCGTGCCCATCCCGTTCGATGTCAACGGGCTGGCCAGCATGACGGAGCTGCTTGGCGACAATATCGTCGCCGTCGAGAACCGGCTGCTGGCCCTGCAGCCACTGCCACGCGATGCGGATTTTGCGGGCGTATGGCACGAACTCAACGACGTTTTCGACAAGGCACGCGGCCGTGATCTGCGCGAGCTGCTCTATGGTGCGATCGATCGCCAGCGCGCAGCGGTGCCGGTGGCGCGAGCCGCTACCGAGCGCGGCCTGGACCGCGTGCGCGCCCAGGCGTTCGGCATGGCGGCCGTCACGCTGCTGGCGGCCATCGTGCTCGCGTGGCACCTCGGGCGTCGACTCAAGCGGCCGCTGGACCAATTGCTCGAAGGTGTTGGGGCGCTGCGCGCAGGCGCGCTCGATTACCGCATGCCGATTCGCTCGGGCGACGAGTTCGAGCATGTCGCCGAGGGCTTCAACGCCATGACCGCCGAACTGCAACAGCACCGCAGCGATGCCGACGCGGCGCGCCGGCGGCTGGAAGACGCCGTGCAGGCGCGTACGGCCGAATTAAGCTCCGCGCACGAAGCGCTCCAGCATATCGACCAGCGCCGCCGCCAACTGTTTGCGGACCTGGGCCACGAGCTGCGCACGCCGACCACGGCCATCCGTGGCGAGGCCGAGATCGCGTTGCGCGGCGGCGAGAAGCCCGCGCAGGAATATCGCCAGGCGTTGCAACACATCGCGGGCGCCGCGCAGCAGTTGACCGGCCATATCAATGACTTGCTGCTGATCGCCAGGGCCGAGGCCGACCAACTCGTCATGCAACCGCACAGCGTCGCGTTGCTGCCGCTGCTGCAGGACGCCGCCGATTTTGCCGATGCGCTGGGCGCCGAGCATGACGTCCGCATCCAGCTTCAATTGCCCGATGACATCGAAGGCGTGACGGTCATGGCCGATGCGGACCGGTTGCGACAGGCCATCGTGATCCTGCTCGACAATGCCATCCGCTACTCGTCGCGCGGCAGTATCGTGTGCCTGCGTTGCAAGCTCGTGCCCACCGGCGTACGCATCGAGGTGGAAGACCGTGGCATTGGTATCGATGCCGATGAACTTGCGCTAGTTTTCGAGCGCTTCGTCCGTGGCCGGCGCGCTCGCGCGCATCGGGCCGATGGCACCGGCATCGGGCTGTCGATTGCGCAGGCCATCGTCAACGCGCATCATGGCAACATCACGCTGGCCCAGGTCGAGCCGCAGGGCACATGCGCATGTATCGAACTTCCCGCTGGCCCGCACCCCGTTGTCACCGCCGACGCCACCCCACGCCATGAACATCCTGGTCATTGAAGACGACGCCCGCGTAGCCGATTTCCTGGTGCGTGGCCTGCGCGCCGAGGGTTACCTCGTCCAGCTTGCGCGCACCGGTCCCGAGGGGCTGGACATGGCGCGTCACGGCGATGCCGCCATTCTGTTGCTCGACCTGATGCTGCCCGGCATCAACGGCCTGGAGCTTTGCCAGACCCTGCGCGCCGAACGCAATCACGTGCCAATCCTGATGCTCACGTCGCTCAGCGACGTGGGCGACCGCGTGGCGGGCCTGAAGCTTGGGGCGGACGACTATCTCACCAAACCGTTCGCATTTGAAGAATTGCTGGCGCGTATCGAGGCGTTGCTCCGGCGCGGGCGCGAGCAGCAAGCCAAGGCACAACAGCTCCAGGTGGCGGACCTCGTGCTCGACCGCGATCGCATGCAGGTCACGCGAGGCGGCAACGCCATCACACTGACCGCCAAGGAGCTGGCCTTTCTGGAACTGCTGATGAGTGCACCCGGCCGCGTATTCAGCCGCGAGCGCATCCTGTCGAACGTCTGGGGTGCCAACGAAGACCCGTTGACGAATATCGTCGATGTCTATGTGCGCCGCCTGCGCTGCAAGATCGACGACGGCCACGCGCTGCCACTGCTCAAGACCGTGCGCGGCCTTGGCTACCGGATCGACGATGCGCCTTGAGCGCCCGACGTCACCGCACGGCAACGCCGCTACCGCCTGTTCATCTTCCGTTCATCTTTTCGTCAGGATCGCTTCATCGAAAGCGCGGCCTGTGGTTAACCTTCGGCCCCGAGAATGGACCTGTGCCGATTCACCGGTACCGCGCCAGCAGGTGCGATGACCCGTCTGAACACAGGAAATTTCGATGAAATACGTTGGTGCCGCTTCCCTCCTCTCCGTCGCCGCAAGCGTTCTCTTGGTTTCGATGCCCGCTGCCGCGCAAACGACGACGCCTCAGGCATGCGCCCCGGCAACGGAACAGCAGATCGCCGGGCTGTTCGACCGCTGGAACGACACGCTGCGCACGGGAGACCCCGACAAGGTTGCGGCGAACTACGCACCTGACGGTGTGCTGCTGCCAACGGTCTCGAACCAGGCACGCAACACCCCGGCCGGCATCAAGGACTACTTCGTCAAGTTCCTCAAGAACAAGCCGCAAGGGACCATCGACAACCGCTTTATCCGGATCGGCTGCAATGTGGCGCAGGACGTGGGCAGCTACACGTTCCGATTCGCCGACGGCAAAACGGTGCATGCGCGCTACACCTACGTGTACGAGTGGCAGAACGGCAAGTGGCTGATCGCCCACCACCATTCGTCGGCCATGCCGGAGCCGGTGGCCGCCCGCTGATCTTTACAAATCGATTCATGCAAAAACGGGCACGGTGTTAAGTCGTGCCCGTTTTTTTCATGTGAGGGTGGTCAAGCCCGCTCGGACTTTCCCGCCTTCGACTTCGTCTTTGCCGTCGCCGTCGGCGTCGCTGTCGCCGCCTCTTTCTCTTTTTCCTTCGCCGGTTGCAGCTTGGCTTCCCACAGTTCCTGCATACGCTCGCCAAGAATTTCCGGACGGCCCTTGAAGATCAGCTTTTCAATTGCCTGCGGCCCCGCGAGTGCCGCGCTCAAGGTACGTCGTTCCTCCACGTTCTCGATCAGACGCAATGCCGAGGTAACATATTCCTCGGTGGTCTTCGTGATCGTCCAATCCGGGAACCCCAGCCGGCGGAACATGCCTTCGTCGATACCGTCATGGCGATTTGCGCAACATCGAATGAATTCGAAAGTCTCCCGACCAGCGAAATTTCCGGTTCCTGAAAATGACGCCCTCCGGGATCAAAGCCGCACATTTGAGTCATCAACAAATCGTGCGGTAAACTAGCGCACTGCCGCCACACCGGGCATCGCCGGATCGTTCGCCTCTTCAGGCACACCGGCCATTGCAAACGTCGAAGCAGGTGTCGGCAGCGTCGCAAATGGGCCAATCGCGCCCGCTCCGGCTTGCCTGTGCTTGCTCACAGCATTCGCCATCCGCTTCGACGCCTCGATCCGGGTGCTGCGCCATCTGCGCAGCGCGTATCCCGGATAACGCCCTGTGTCCCCTTCCGCCGAAGGACTTCCGCGCAGGACTGGAACCCCCCAGGTTTTTTGGCCTGAACCGACCATTCCGGCGCGCGCCGGAGGGATCCGTATTCCGGAGGACAATCAGTGATGAAAACAGCCAGCCTTTGGCTGCTTGCGGCCGGGCTTTTGCCTTGCGCCACCTACGCCAGCTCCGGCGTCACGCTTTATGGCATCGTTGATTCGGCCGCGCGCTACACCTCGAACATCGATGCGCGGCACCACGATGAGATCGGGCTGCTATCCGGCGGCATGGCGGGCAGCCGCTTTGGCCTGAAAGGCGATGAAGACCTGGGCGGTGGGAACCACGCGATATTCCAGCTCGAAGCGCGCTTCGACACCGACATCGGGCGTCCGGGCTACAACGCCCTGTTCGGGCGCCAGGCATGGGTGGGTCTGAGCGGGCAGTGGGGCAGCCTCACGTTTGGGCGCCAGTACAACGCGCTGAACAACATCGGCTGGGCATTCGATCCGCTCGCGCAAGGCTGGGGTCTGTTCTGGTCCGATCCGCTCTATATCGGCGGCGATATCTTCTTTCAGGACTACCGCATCAACAACAGCGTGGTCTATCAGCGCACGATCGGCCCGTTTTCCGTGCAGCTCGATTACGGCGCGGGCGAGCAGCCAGGCAGCATGATTCGCGGCACCACGCTGGGCGGTGGCGTGAAGTATCAGCAGGGGCCACTCGCGCTGGGCGTGGCGTATGACCAGCGCCGCAACGACAACGGCGGCAACACCCTGCGCAACTATTCGATCGGTGCCTCTTACGCGATCGGCAAGGCCACCGCCTACGTGGGCCATCTTGGGCGGCGAGAGTCGGCAAGCGAAGCCCGCTACGCCATCTCGTATGCGGGATTGGGCTACCAGCTCACGCCGGTGCTGCACCTCTCCGGTGCCTATTACCGCTATCAGCAGTCAGGCAACGTCACCACGCAGTTCCAGGACGTTCCCGTGCATTTGGGCAGCGGCAACGCGGACAGCGTCGCCTTTGTGGCCGACTATGCGTTTTCCAAGCGAACCAGTCTGTATCTGGAGACCGATATGGTGCTGGCGCGTGGCGGCACGGTGGGGCGCGAGACCGAGTACTGGTCAGGCACGCCCGTCACCGACGTCAGCCGCAGCACGCGCGTGGGCGTGATGGTCGGCATGCGCCATCAGTTCTGATCGGCTTCCTTCGCAATCTCGCGGATCGCCTGCTCGAACGCCTCCACGGGCTGGCCACCGGTAACCAGGTAGCGATTGTTGAAGATCACCGACGGCACCGACTGGATACCCATCGCCTGGTACTCGCGCTCTTCGTCGCGCACTTCATCGGCGTAGGCGTCGGAGTCCAGCACCTTGCGGGCTTCCTCGGCATCCAGGCCCACCGACTGCGCGGCCTCCAGCAGCACGCCGCGGCTGCTCGGGTCCTTGCTGTCGCCGTGGTAAGCCTGCAGCAGCGCCTGCTTGAGCGGCAACTGCTTGCCTTGCGTGGCGGCCCATTGCAGCAGGCGGTGCGCGTCGAACGTGTTGTAGATGAAGTTGCGTGCACCGAACGTGAAGCCGACTGTCGCGCCGCGCTCGCGGATCATCTTCTGCGTCTCGGCGATCTGTTCCGGCGTACGGCCATATTTCTTGGCGATGTAGTCGACGATCGGCTCACCTTCCGGCCCCATCTGCGGATTCAGTTCGAACGGGTGCATCACCACCTCGGCGTCCACCACGTCGCGCGTGCGCTCCAGCGCCTTCATCAGCGACGATAGGCCGATGGCACACCACGGGCAGGCGATATCCGAGACAAAGTCGATCCTGAGTGATTGGGTCATGGCTTTTTCCTGTTGGCTGGTATCGGGATACGAGACGCGACAGGGTAGCCGGATTTGCCGATACGTGCTGGCGACCGCGCAATCACCCGCGCCCTATACTGGATCAGGCGCGCCCATCATGCGCGTCAGGAGGCCTGTCATGGGACGCAAATACATCGATTGCCGCGACTATCCCAGTGATACGAACTGCACTGTCGCATTGAGTGCCGACACCGAGGACGAACTGCTGGAAGCCGCGGTGCAGCACGCCATCCAGGTGCATCAGCACCAGGACACCCCCGAACTGCGCACGCAGCTCAAGGCGCTGTTCAAGGAAGGCGCCCCACCCGCCTGACCGGACGCGCCGGCGAAAAAAGCAAAAAAGGACAGACCGTGCAAGGCACGTCTGTCCTGTCAAAAAACCGGCCCCAGCCAGAGTCCGGTACAGATGCCTCAGCGGACCGCGCCCGCCCCAGCCGGCACGGATTGCATCGGCATCATGTTCAGATTGGCGTTATGCATCACCCATAGCGATCCCGACACGACAATCGCGATCAGGAACAGCGTACAGACGAAGATCGCCGTATTGCCGCGCTGGCCGCGGCGTGCACCCAGGTGCAGGAAGAACACCAGCTGCACCAGCAACTGCACGACGCAGAGCGTCACGATCAGCACCAGGCCCGCGCGCGGCGTCAGCAGGCGGCCCATCACGGCACCGAATGACATGAAGGTCAGCACCAGCGACAGTGCGTAGCCGATCAGGTGGCTGCGCAGGCTGCCGTGCGAGGCGTCATGGGCGTGTTGTGGATGGGACATCAGAGGAACTCCCGCAGATAGACGACCGTGAACACGAAGATCCACACCAGGTCCAGAAAATGCCAGAACAGGCTCAGGCAGGCCAGGCGGCGGCGCACCACAGCGTCCAGCCCGAACACCTGCACCTGGTTGACCATCACGATGATCCAGAGCAGGCCGGCACTGACGTGCAGACCGTGCGTGCCCACCAGCATGAAGAAGGCCGACAGGTAAGCGCTGCGGTTGGGGCCCGCGCCTTCGTGCAGCAGTTCGCGGAATTCATAGACTTCCATGCACACGAAGGCCGCGCCCAGCGCGAAGGTCAGCACCAGCCAGCGGATCACCGCCTGCGGATTGCCTTTGCCATCCTTGCCTTCGTGCAGCTTCAGCATCGCCACGCCGAACGTCAGGCTGCTGGTCAGCAGCAGCATCGTTTCCACCAGCACGAAGCGCAGGTCGAACAGTTCGCGGCCCGTCGGGCCGCCAGCCGTGCCGTGGACGAGCACACCGAACGTGGCGAATAGCGATGCAAAGATCAGGCAATCGCTCATCAGGTAGATCCAGAACCCCAGCTTGAGGCTGGACTCGGCCTGATGGGCGTGATGCGCGTGATCGTCGTCGTGCGCGTGATCGGCCGGCACGGTGCCTTGCGGAACCTCAACGGCATCGGCGCGCAGCTTCAGGGTCGTAGTCATGATCAGTTGGCCCCCTTCGTTTGCGCACCCAGCAGTGCATAGCGGGCGCGTTCGATGCGCTCGACCTCGGCGGCGGGCACGTAGTAGTCCACGTCGCGGTCATAGGCACGGGCGATGAACGTGAAGATCATCGCGGCCAGGCCAAAGCCGGCCATCCACCAGATATGCCAGACCAGTGCGAAGCAGAGCACCAGGCCGAACACCGACACCAGAAAACCGGTCGACGTATTGCGCGGCATGTGGATGTCCTCGTACTGCTTGGGCGGCACGTAGGCGGTGCCGGCTTCCTTGTTGTCCCAGTGCTGCTCCAGCGACGTGATGTGCGGCACGTGCGCGAAGTTGTAGAACGGCGCGGGCGAGGCGGTGGCCCACTCCAGGCTGCGGCCGTCCCACGGATCGCCGGACAAGTCCTGGTTCTGCTTGCGGTCGCGCACGCTGACGAACAGCTGCCACAGGATCGCCAGGATGCCGCAACCGATGACCACCGCGCCGACCAGCGCCACGATCAGGTACGGCTGCCAGTCCGGGTTGTTGTAATGGTTCATGCGGCGGGTCATGCCTTGCAGACCCAGCGCGTACAGCGGCATGAAGGCCAGATAGAAGCCGATCAGCCAGCACCAGAACGCGACCTTGCCCCAGAACTCGTTCAGCGTGAAGCCGAACACCTTCGGGAACCAGAACGTCATCGCGGCCAGGCAGCCGAACACCACGCCGCCGATGATCACGTTATGGAAGTGGGCGATCAGGAACAGGCTGTTGTGCAGCACGAAGTCAGCGCCCGGCACCGCCAGCAGCACGCCGGTCATACCGCCGACGGCAAACGTCACCATGAAGCCGATGGTCCACAGCGTCGACGAATGGAAGCGGATGCGGCCGCGATACATCGTGAACAGCCAGTTGAACAGCTTCACGCCCGTGGGAATCGAGATGATCGACGTCATGATGCCGAAGAACGCATTGACGCTGGCACCGGAGCCCATCGTGAAGAAATGGTGCAGCCAGACGAAGAACGACAGCACACCGATCGACGACGTGGCGTACACCATCGACGTGTAGCCGAACAGCGGCTTGCGCGAGAACGTGGCGATGATTTCCGAGAACGCGCCAAAGCACGGCAGGATCAGCACGTAGACCTCGGGGTGGCCCCAGATCCAGATCAGGTTCACGTACATCATGGCGTTGCCGCCCAGCTCGCTGGTGAAGAAATGCATGTCCAGGTAGCGGTCGGCGGCCAGCAGCGCCAGCGTGGCGGTCAGCACCGGGAAGATCGCGACGATCAGGATGTTGGTGATCAGCGCGGTCCACGTGAACACCGGCATCTTCATCATGTTCAGGCCAGGCGCGCGCATCCGCAGGATCGTGACGATGAAGTTGATACCGGTCAGCGTAGTGCCTAGCCCCGATATCTGTAGCGACCAGATGTAGTAGTCGACCCCGACCGTTGGGCTATATCCCAGCCCGCTCAGCGGTGGATATGCAACCCAGCCGGTAGCGGCGAAGTCGCCGACGAACATCGACATCATGACCAGTACCGCGCCCATCGCCGACATCCAGAAGCTCAGCGAGTTGACGAACGGATAGGCCACGTCGCGCGCGCCGATCTGCAGCGGCACAATCACATTCATCAAACCGAGGATGAACGGGGTGGCCACGAAGAAGATCATGATCACGCCGTGCGCGGTGAAAATCTGGTCGTAGTGATGCGGCGGCAGGTAGCCAACGGCCTCGCCCACGGCGATGGCCTGCTGGGTACGCATCATGATGGCGTCGGCAAAGCCGCGCAGCAGCATGACCAACGCCAGGATGATGTACATCACGCCAATGCGCTTGTGGTCGACCGAGCAGATCCACTCCTTCCAGAGATAGTCCCACTTCTTGTAATACGTAATGGCGCCCAGCAAGGCCGCGCCACCGAGCAGCACCACCACCAGCGTGCCCATGATGATGGGTTCGTGCAGGGGGATGGCGTCGAGAGAGAGTTTTCCGAGCATGATGATTAGCGCTCCAGGGTCGTCTGCTGCGCCGGGAGCGGCGGCATGTTGGCGCCGGCAATGGCGCCGAGGGTCACCGGACTGTCGGCACGGCAGATTTCGCCGTTACTGGCCATGTACTGGTCCACCACGCCCTGGAACAGGCGCGGTTCAACCTTGGCGTACACCGTGACGGGGTCCTTGCTGCTGGGTTGCTCCAGCTTGCGGTACGTGGCTTCATCGAGCGTATGGCCCGAGGCGCGGGCGCGCTCGATCCACGCATCGAATTCCGCGCGCGATGTGGCGATGGTGCGGAAGTGCATATCGGAAAAGCCCGAGCCGCTATAGGCAGCGGAGCGGCCGTCGAATACGCCGGTCTCGTCGGCAATCAGATGCAGCTTCGTCTGCATGCCGGCCATCGCATAGACCATGCTGCCGAGGCGCGGGATAAACAGCGCGTTCATCGTCGATTCGGCGGTGATGCGGAAGTTGATCGGCGTACCCACGGGGATGGGCAGCTCGTTCAGCGACGCCACACCGTACTGCGGATAGATGAACAGCCATTTCCAGTCGAGCGCGACCACGTCCACTTCCAGCGGCGCCACCTTCGATTCCAGCGGCCGGAACGGGTCGAGCTTGTGCGTGGTGTCCCAGATGATGATGCCCAGCAGCGCCACGATCACGCACGGAATCCCCCACACCACCACTTCGATCTTGGTCGAGTGCGACCAGCGCGGCGCGTATTCGGCCTTGGTGTTGGTTTCGCGATAGCGCCACGCGAACACCAGCGTCAGGATGATGACGGGAATCACCACCAGCAGCATCAGCGCCGTGGCCAGCACGATCAGGTTGCGCGTCTGCACGCCGATGGAGCCGCTGGGGTTCAGCAGGTCCCACGAACAGCCGGTCAGGATCAGGGGGGCGATGGCACACAGCCACGCACGCGGAAAAAGGAACGGGGGGCGCCGACGCTCGCGTCTGGGGTCGGCCGGTTGCTCACGCATTTCAACACCTTAAACAGGGGCACAGGCGGGGGTGACCCAGACAACATCCCGGTATTTGTATGGATTTGCCTGGGTTGCGCGGCATGCTAATGTAAGACAACATCCATACAAGATGAGGCTTGTCTTGCGTACAACGAATCCGCAAATGCATCCGAATCTCGAAGACAAACCCGGCTGGATCGGCACTTTCGCCGCCGCGAGCGGGCCGCGTTACGTTCAGATCGCCGGATTCCTGGAGCGCGCGATGGCCGATGGCGTACTCGCCGCCGGTGACCGGCTGCCGCCGCAACGCGAACTGGCGGCATTGCTCGGCGTGGACCTGACCACGGTCACGCGCGCGCTGGCCGAGGCGCGGCGGCGCGGGCTGGTGGAGCCGCGCGGATCGCTAGGCACATTCATCGCCGCGCCCGCGTTCGAGCTGGCCCAGGCCGTGGACCTGAGCATGAACGTGCCGCCACCGCCGGAAGGCATCGACTTTGCGGACATGCTGCGGCGTGGCCTGGCGCAGGTGACGCTGCGCGCCGATGCAAACCTGCTGATGACCTATCAGCTTGGCGGCGGCACGATGCCCGATCGTGTGGCCGGCGCGCAGTGGCTGACGCCAATGCTGGGCGATGTCGCGCACGAGCGCGTGATCGCCAGTCCCGGCGCCCAGTCCGCATTGGCTGCGCTGATGCTGTGCCGCACCGCGCCGGGCGCGGCGATTGCCGCCGAGCCGCTGATCTATCCCGGCGTTCGTGCCGCGGCCGCGGAACTGGGCCGGCAAGTGGTGACGATCGCCGTCGACGACGACGGCATGCGGCCCGATGCGCTGGAAGCCGCCTGCCGCACGGGCAAAGTGCAGTTGATCTACCTGAACCCGACGCTACAGAACCCGACCACGCACACAATGCCGGAGGCGCGCCGGCGCGACATCGCTCGCGTGGCGCAGCAGCACGGCGTGCTGATCGTGGAAGACGATCCCTACTGGCTGCTGACACCCGATGCACCGCCACCGCTGGCCGCCATCGCCCCGGAACAGACTGTCTACATCGCCACGCTCGCCAAATGCCTGAGTCCAGGTTTGCGTACCGCGTACGTAGTGGCCCCCGAGCGCGACATGCAGGAGTCGATCCTCGGTGCGCTGCGCGCGATCACATTGATGGCATCGCCGATTGCCACGGCGCTGGCGACTCAATGGATTCGAGACGGGTCGGCGACCGAGTTGCTGGCGGGCATTCGCACGGAAGCCGCCGCGCGGCAGCAGATCGCGCGGCAGTGGCTGTCGGCCAGCGGCCAGTACGCGCCGTCCGGCATCCACGTATGGCATCCGTTGCCTAGCTACTGGTCGTCGGCGGGCTTCAGCCGCGCGGCGCAGGATGCCTCGCTGCGCGTGACCGCTTCCGATGTGTTCTACGACGGGGCCACCCCGCCGAATGCGATTCGCATTTCGCTTGGTGGCGTGGCGGATCGCGCGCAGTTGTCGATGGCGCTGAAGAAGCTGTCCGGCCTGCTGGCGCGCAAGCCGCCGAATGCGTCGATGCCGGTGATCTGACGCTTTACGCCACCACGGCCAGCAGGCCAGCGATGCCGAAGCCCAACGCGGCGAGCGCATCGCCGGCGATCAGTCCTCCGCCGATCAACGATGTGGTGCTCATGTCCTCGGGTAAGGCCGATTCGGTCGAGGCCGCTTTGCGCCGGCTCTCCCACAAGCTGGCCGCTACGCCACCCGCCGCCATCCACGTGGCGGCGGCAAGGTTCACGAAGCCACCGAACGACGACGCATAGGGCGATGGCAGGATCACCGCGTCGATCAGAAAGTCGCAGGTCTTGCCCGCGCCGCCGCGCTCGGCGATTTGCCGGTAGCGCGACGACGCACGCAGCAGCTTGCGAAGTACCTCCGTCACCAGCCCGATGGCAAGACCGATCCACACCGCCAGTCGCTGATAGGCCCGGTCTTCGGTCATGCTGCGCAGCGCGCCGACGATCTTGTACGTCATCGCCGAGGTCCAGCGTGCCGGCTGCTGATCCGCTGGCAGCAAGGTCTGATCGAGGCGCAATACCGGATAGGCATCCATGAACAGCCGCGCCATCAGCACCGCCAGGATCGCGCCCACTACGATGCCGGCGACCTGGTAGCCGAACTGCACCATGCGATTGGTGCCGAGCCGCCATCCGGTGGAACGGTCCTGCTGCATGTCGCATGCTTCGGCCGTCGATACCAGCAGCACCGTCGCGGCAATCAGTCCGATCTGCGGATCGCGCAGGCCCATCGCCGCCATCAGGATCACGGTCAGCACGAACGCCGACGAAATCGGATTCTGGTCGACCATGCCGACCGAGATACCGTTGACCAGCGCGAATACCAGCACCAGCAGCACGGCCATCAACTGGTAGCCCACCGGCTGGCCGAACCATGCGGCACCGGTGCCCACCACGGCCAGCCCCCAAACGATGACCCATGCGACGATCCAGCGCTGCGGCATGGGCGTCGCGCCACGCCGCGCCGTCTGCCGCGAGCGTTGCCACGCGCGGATCAGCAGCAGCGACACGTCCACGGCGGCGGCGCCCATGATCATGCCCAGCGCGAACAGGAAGGTGATCTTGCGATATGGATCACCGGGAGACAGCCAGCCAATCGACACGAAGTACGGTGTCAGCGCCCATCCGGCCAGGCCGCCGACGAGCGCGGCGATGCCGATGCGCGCCCCGACGATCATGCCGGCGCCGAAGGTCGACGCCGACAGGTCGATCGCGCCGAACCATGCGACGCGCGTGGCGCAGACGCTGGCCAGCACACCGAGGCCCATGCCGCTGGCCAGACGGGTGATCGATCGCTTCAGCAACACCGGATCGGTCAGCGCGCGCAGGATGTTGGCCACGGCCAGGCCGGACGGGAAGGTGAGCTGCATGCGGTCCACCAGCAACGGCGTGTAGAGCATGCCGACACCTACGCCATACATGCCGATGCAGAGCATGTAGCCGATCATCTGCCACAGCGGCGGCGGCGCCATGTTCATCCAGCTCAAGGCCTGGATCACCACGACCATGCCGCTCATACCGGCCACTGAGGCGGCCGCCGTCTGGATGTAGTTGGCGCCATGCCGTCCTTCGGCGCCGTAGCCCGCCGTGACGGCCGACCCGAGGATGCCGGCCAGAACCTGCCCGCCGACGAAGAAACCCAGCGAGAAATTCATATAGGCCGCCGCGACACCACCAAGCGGCCCGAGCACGAGCATGCCGGCGGCGCCGAGCAGCGCGTGGTATTGCCAGGTATTGGGTGTGGGCAGGCGCATGGGGTGATGGGTTGGCGTGGTTGGGGATTGAAGCGCTTTGCCCTCTCCCCCAACCCCTCTCCCGCGATGCGGGAGAGGGGAGCAAACCGGTGGCGCTGGGCGGGCGCATCGGGTGATGGGTTGGCGTGGTTGGGGATTGATGCGCTTTGCCCTCTCCCCCGGCCCCTCTCCCGCGATGCGGGAGAGGGGAGACCACCGATGGCATTGGATTCGCCGCTGGTTTGCTCCGATGGCATTGGACTCGCCGCTGGTTTGCTCCCCTCTCCCGCCTGCGGGAGAGGGGCCGGGGGAGAGGGCTGGCCTTTCCATCACTGCAACGCTGAGAGGGCCGGCCTTTCCGTCACCGCAACGCTCAAAGCGTACCCATTTCTGCGTCATTCACCCAGCGAAAAATCGCGGAGCGTACCCGTTTCTGCGCGCGCCTCCGTACCGTCGCCCGCATCTGATAATCGCCCAGAACCGCCAACCGCTTCCGAGCAGGCCCTGCCCGGCGAGCATAGAATGTGGCGTCGGCCTGGCCGACCTCCACAACAAAATCTCCTCGATCCCGCTGTCACGCATGAAGCCCGCCCTGCTTGTCCTGGTCCAGCTCGAACCGGACCACCTCGTCCTAGTTTCCCGCCAATACGACGTCTGCTACGCGCCCAGCGCGGCGCAGCGGACCGAGGCCGTCGCCAGCGCCGGCAAGTCGTTCCGTGCGGTGCTGACCAATGGAACCACCGGTATCACGGCCGCCGAACTCGACGCGATGCCCGCGCTGGAACTGGTCTGCGCGCTCGGCGCCGGATACGAAAACATCGACATCGCGGCATGCAAGGCGCGCGGCATTGCGGTGGGCAACGGCGCGGGCACCAACGATAGCTGCGTGGCCGACCATGCGATGGCGTTGCTGCTGGCCACGGTGCGCCGCGTGCCGACGCTGGACCGCGCCACGCGCGACGGCGTCTGGCGCAACACGATTCCGCTGCCGCCCAATGTGTCCGGCAAGCGCCTGGGGATTGTCGGTCTGGGTACGATTGGCCGCCGCATCGCCCAGCGCGGGCAGGCTTTCGATCTGGAGGTCGGCTATCACAACCGTCGCCCGCGTGAGGATGCACCGTTCCAGTACTTTGCCGATGTGATGTCGCTGGCCGAATGGGCGGACTACCTGATCATCGCCACGCCGGGCGGCGCGGAAACGCGCCACATGGTCGATACGCCCGTGCTGCGCGCATTGGGTCCGGGCGGCTACCTCGTCAATATCGCGCGCGGCAGCGTGGTCAACACGGCTGCACTGGCCAATGCCCTGCGCGCTGGCGAACTCGGTGGCGCCGGGCTGGATGTCTATGAGAGCGAGCCGAAGCCGCCGGTCGAACTGTTCGACTGCCCGAACGTCGTGCTGACGCCCCACGTGGCCGGCTGGTCGCCTGAAGCGGTACTGGCGTCGGTCAACCAGTTCGTCGAAAACGCCCGCCGGCACTTTGCCGGCGAGCCGCTGCTGGCGCCGGTCAACTAAGCCACGGCCGGGAAGACCACGCGCACGCGCAAGCCCGGCGCCGCGTCTTCCAGCGCCACACGTGCGCCGTGGGACTGCGCCACTTCGTCGACGATGGCCAGTCCCAGGCCGCTGCCGCCGGTCGGCGCATCGGGCACGCGATAAAAGCGGTCGAATACACGCCCGCGCTCCGCAGCCGGAATTCCCGGTCCGTTGTCGGTCACCGCAAGCTCGATACCCTGCCCGGTATGCCCGACGTCCACGTCGATGCGACCTCCGCGAGGAATGTAGTGCAGCGCGTTGTCGACGAGGTTGGTCAGCAGAATGCGCAACGCATCGGCATCACCGCGAATCGTGACCGGCCCCTGCGCGCTGCTGCCCTCCAGCCCAAGATCGATGTCACGATCGATCGCCGCCTGCGACATCTCGGCCACCACCTCGCCCGCCAGCGCGCGCAGGTTCACCGGTTCGTGCGGCGGGGGTGCCGCGCCAGGTTCCTGCCGCGCCAGCGTCAGAAGCTGGGCCACCAGGTGGGTCAGCCGTTCCAGACCCTGCCGCAACTGTCCCATCGCCGCCTGCCGCGCGTCGGCGCTCTCCGCCCGCTCCACGAGTTGGGCCTGTAGCTGCAATGCAGTCAGCGGCGTGCGCAACGCATGCGCGGCGTCGGCCACGAATGCGCGCTGCGTGTCGATGGCGTGGGCCAGCCGCCCGAGCAATTGGTTCAGCGCGTCGGACAGCGGCGCGATTTCATCGGGCATGTCGCGCACGGCCAGCGGCGCCAGCGTATTGGCATCGCGCGCGCGCACCTCGGTGGCAATCTCGCGCAATGGCCGCAAGCCGCGCCCCACCGCCATCCAGACCAGCCACGCCAACAGCGGCAGCAGCAACAGCAACGGCGCCACCGTGCGCAAGGCCATGTGGGCGGCCAGCGTACGGCGCGCACTGAGCGGCTGGGCGATCTGTACCACGGCCGGGCCGAGCTGCACGCTATAGATGCGCCATTCGCCCGACTCTGTCTGCGCATTGGTGAAGCCCAGCTCCGCGCGCGGCGGCAGGGAAGGACGGGAATGCGAGAGGTAAAGACTGCGGCCGGAGCCGTCCCAGATGTGAATCACCACGTCTTCGTCGGCGCGCAACAGGTCTGCGCCGGTGGCCCCGCCCGGATCGAACGCCGGTGCCATCGGTGCCGAAAACTGGCTCGGCAGCGCGGCGGCCAACTGCTTCATCTGGTAGTCGAACAGCGCGTTGGCTTCCTGCCGCGCCTGTCCGTAGATCAGACCCGTGGCCACGGCGATTCCCGCGGCCAGGCCCGCCGCCAGCCACCACAGCAGCGTACGTTGAATCGAGCGCATCAGTCGGGCGTTCCTTCCGTGCGGTTGCCCGCGATGTCGTCCAGTTGCGGCATCAGGTAGCCGACGCCCCGGATATTGCGAATCAGCGCCGCGCCAAACTTGCGCCGCAGCGCGTGGATATAGACCTCCACCGTGTTGCTGCCCACCTCGTCGTCCCAGCCGTAGAGCCGCTCCTGCAACTGCGGCACCGACCACACCTTGCCGGGTCGGGCCATCAGCGCCGACAGCAGCGCATACTCGCGCGCCGACAGCCGCACCGGCGCGCCTGCCTGCGTGGCTTCGCGCGTGGACGGATTGAGCACGATGTCGCCATAGCGCAGTTCCGGCTCCGCGCGGCCTTCGGCACGGCGCGCCATCGCATGCATGCGCGCCACCAGTTCCTGCAGGTCGAACGGCTTGATCACGTAGTCGTCGGCGCCCGCGTTCAGCCCGGCCACGCGATCCGCCACGGCATCGCGGGCGGTGACGATCAGCACCGGCGTGCGGACGTTGCGCGCGCGCAGCGCCTTGAGGACATCGAGGCCCGAGCGACGCGGCAGGCCCAGGTCCAGCAGCACAAGGTCATAGCCGCCATCGGCACGGGGGCCGTGCTGGTCGGACGCGGCATCCAGCCCCGCGTCGCCATCGGTGACCCAGTCCACGGTAAAGCCTTCCTGGCGCAGCGCCACTTTTACGCTTTCGCCAATCATGGCGTCATCTTCCACCAGCAGTACGCGCATGTTCGTCGGGATTCAGGTATTGGAGCGGCGCATGTCGCCTTCGAGCCGGTCCGCCAGCGCGTGCGCCAGGCCGGGCAGTGCGGGAAAGTCGGCCGTAATGACAAAGACCGGGATGTCGGCCAGGTACTTGCCCATACGGCCCTTATCGGTAAAGCGCGCGTTGAAGGGCGACGCCTGAAACGCCTGCACGAAGCGCGGCACGATGCCGCCGCCGATATAGACGCCGCCACGCGCGCCAAGCACCAGCGCGATATCGCCAGCGATCGATCCCAGCAGGCCGCAGAAGGCATCGAAGGCACGGCGGCAAAGCGCGTCGTTCCGCTTCAGCGCGCCTTCCGTGACCTGTGCCGGTGTCAGCGGCGTGGCCAGGGGCGTACCCGTTTCTGCGGACAGCGCGGCATGGATCTGGGACAGGCCCATGCCCGACAACAGGCGCTCCGCCGATACGCGGCCCAGCTGATCGCGCGCGGCGCGCCAGGCGATCCATTCATCGTCGGTGACCGGCATGACCTCAATATGGCCACCCTCGCCGGCCAGCGCCACGGCGCCACCGCCCGGAGCCGGAATCAGGCCGGACACACCAAGGCCGGTACCGGGACCGATCAGTGCACGCGGCGAGGTGGAAATGGCATTGCCCGGACGCACCTGCGTCAGGTCGGCGTCGGGCAGATGCGGCAGCGCCAGCGCCAGCGACGTGAAGTCATTGATGGCCACAAGCGTCCACAGACCCAGCGACTGGCGCATCTCCTCGATCGAGAATGCCCAGTTGTGATTGGTCAGCTTGACGTGGTCGCCAGTCACCGGATTGGCCAGGCCGATTGCCGCATGGTGCGGCTGTACATCGTCGGCCAGCGTCGAGATGTACCGGCGCATCGCGGCTTCGAGCGTCGCATGATCGGCCACCTTGTAAGCCGTGACCTCGCCGATGCGCATCGGCGCGGTTTCCAGTGCAAAACGGACATTGGTGCCGCCGACATCGGCCAGCAAGCGTGGATAGGACATGGCAGTCGCAGCGTTGCGGGTTATAGACCTTCGGTGCGGAAGATATCCACGCCGCGCCGGTACCGCGCCAGCACGACGCTGACCGGCAGCGCGGGCGTGGGCGCTTCCAGCGCGCGCTCCAGCACCGCATTCTTTTTCTCGCCGGTAATCGCCAGAAAGGTCCGTTCGGCGGCCAGCAGCGCGGCCAGATTCAGCGTCACGCGCGCATGGGGCGCCATCGACGGATGGGTGACGAGATAGCCCGGCTTCGGTTCGGACAAGGCCGTCTGCAGCTCGGGCGCGTCGGGAAACAGCGAAGCCGTATGCCCATCCTCGCCCATGCCAAGTACCACCACATCCGGCTGCTGGAACGATGCATTGAGCCGCTGCACGGCGTGCAGCGGTGCGGCGGCTTCAGCTTCATCGCGGATCAGCGGCGCCCAGCCAGCCACGCCCGCGCCTTCGCGCAGCAGATGGCTGCGCACCATCGCGCCATTGCTGTCGGGATGATCGGGCGGCACCGCCCGCTCGTCCACCAGCGTCACGGTCACGGCGTCCCAGCGGATCGGGCGATAGCGCAGCCGCTCGAACATCGGCACCGGCGACTTGCCGCCGGACACCGCCAGCACGGCCCAGCCACGGGCCTTGATCACGAGGTCGAGCGCATGGCTTACCGAAATCGCCAGCGACTCGGCCTGGTCCATCAACGTGGCGTGTTCGAACTGGCGCATGGCTCGGGCTCCTGTCAGGAATGGATGGATATCAGACTTCCTCGTGCCAGAGCGCCCCATCGCGCGACATCAGCGCCGTCGAAGCGGCCGGGCCCCAGGTGCCTGCCGTGTATGACTTGGGCGGCACGGTGCTGGTGTCCCAGGTGTCGATGATCGGCTCCACCCAGCGCCAGGCCTGCACCTGCTCGTCACGCCGCACGAACAGACCCAGGCGCCCACGGATCACGTCGAGCAGCAGGCGCTCGTAGGCACCGGCGCGACGGGACTTGAACGAGTTGGCAAAGTCGAGATCGAGCGACGTTGGCGTGAGTTCGAGCGTGTCGCCCGCCTGCTTGACCAGGAAGTACAGGCGGATGCTTTCCTCTGGCTGCAACCGGATCACCAGCCGGTTCTGCGGCGACAAACCCAATGGCTTGGGAAAGATGGCATGCGGCACGTCTCGGAAATGCACGACGATCTCCGCCACGCGCGACTGCATCCGCTTGCCGGTGCGCAGGTAGAACGGCACGCCTTCCCATCGCCAGTTGGCAATCTCGGCCTTGATGGCGACGAAGGTCTCGGTGCGGCTGTCCGCCGCGATGCCCTGCTCTTCCAGGTAGCCCACCACGGGCTTGCCCGCGATGGCGCCCGAGCGGTACTGGCCGCGTACCGTTTTCTCGGCAACGTCCTGTGGCTGGATCGGCTTGAGCGCCTTGAGGATCTTGATCTTCTCGTCGCGGATCGCGTCTTCGCTAAGGCTGGCGGGCGGCTCCATCGCCACCATGCACAGCAATTGCAGCAGGTGGTTCTGCACCATGTCGCGCAACGCGCCGGTGCGGTCATAGAAATCGCCGCGCGTTTCCACGCCCAGTTCCTCGGCGATGGTGATCTGCACGTCCTGCACCCATTCGCGGCGCCACAACGGTTCGAACAGCGCGTTGCCAAAGCGAATCGCCATCAGGTTCTGGACCGATTCCTTGCCAAGGTAATGATCGATCCGGTAGATCTGGTCTTCGGCAAAGAACTGCGCCACGGCCGCGTTGATGGCTTCGGACGACTCCAGGTCGTGACCGAGCGGCTTCTCCAGCACCACGCGCACATTGGGCGTGTTCAGGCCCGTGCGGGCCAATTGCTCGCAGATCGGGACAAAAATGTGCGGTGCGGTGGCCAGGTAGCAGACCACCACTTCGGGTTTGCGGGTCAGCACCTTCTCGGCAAGCGCGTCGAAGTGGGCCGGCTGACGCGCGTCGGCCTGCACATAGCAGATGCGGTCCAGGAACGACGCCCAGGCCTCGGGCGGCGCGTGTTCCAGGCCGGGGCGCACAGTGTCTTCCAGCGTGGCCTTGTACTGCTCCGTGGTCTGCGGGTGGCTGCCGGTAGCCAAAATGCGTGCCGACGGATGCAGCACGCCGCAACGGTGCGCGTCAAAAAGGGACGGCAGCAGCTTGCGCCGCGCCAGGTCACCGGTGCCGCCAAACAGCACCATATCGAAATCGGGCATGCTCACCCTGGGCTCCTTCCGGATATCGGGGACAACTACTAAGTGCCGCCGGGCGGCGCATTGGTTCCAGTGATGTTACGTCACTCATGGCCGCTTGGACAGGCGCGGCGCATTGCCAGGCGGAACAAAGCGTACCCGTTTCTGCGTGCCCGAAGGAGCGCCGGATGCGGAACATCCGCGCCTTTCATCACTCCCATCCGCTAATAGCCGATGGCGATGACGCCACCGTGACGGTGGCGCCCTGTTTTTTCGGCTACGCTGAAAAGCGCCCTTTCAGGAGATACCCGATGCCCCGCCATCCCGTACTGGAAAAGGTCACGGCCCGTATCGTGGCCCGCAGCGCCCCCACCCGGCAGGCTTACCTGGACCGCACCCGCGCGATGGCGGGGCAGAAGGTCGAGCGCGCCAATATTTCATGTACCAACCTGGCACACGCCGTGGCTGCCATGCCCGATGACGCCAAGATCCGGCTCAAGGCGCAGGAGCGGCCCAATCTGGCCATCGTCTCGGCCTACAACGACATGCTGTCGGCTCACCAGCCGCTGCAGGCGTATCCGCAATGGCTCAAGGAAGCCGCGCTCGAAGCCGGCGGCACGGCCCAGTTTGCCGGTGGCACGCCCGCGATGTGCGATGGCGTGACGCAGGGACAGGACGGCATGGACCTGTCCCTGTTCTCGCGCGATGTGATTGCAATGGCCACGGCCGTGGCGCTGTCCCACCAGATGTTCGACGGCGTGCTGTGCCTGGGCGTCTGCGACAAGATCGTGCCGGGTCTGGTGATGGGCGCGCTGTCGTTCGGCCATCTGCCCGCCGTGTTCGTGCCCGGCGGCCCGATGACCACGGGCATGAGCAACGACGAGAAGGCCCATATCCGCCAGCTCTATGCCGAGGGCAAGGTCGACCGGCACGGCCTGCTGGAGGCCGAGACGAAGTCCTACCACGGCCCGGGCACCTGCACGTTCTACGGCACGGCCAACTCGAACCAGATGCTCATGGAAATCATGGGCCTGCACCTGCCCGGCACGGCCTTCATCAACCCCAACACGCCGCTGCGTGAGGCGCTGACACGAGAATCCGCACGACAGGCGCTGCGCCTGGTGCATGGCGGCGAGCGCTACACGCCCATAGCCGAGGTGCTGGACGAACGCGCGTTCGTGAACGGCATCGTCGGCCTGGTGGCCACGGGCGGCTCCACCAACCATACGCTGCACCTGATTGCGATGGCCCGCGTGGCCGGTATCCAGCTTGCGTGGGACGACTTTCACGAGCTGTCCGCGACGGTGCCGCTACTGGCGCGCGTATATCCGAACGGCAAGGCCGACGTGAACCAGTTCCAGGCGGCTGGTGGACTCTCGCTGGTGATACGCGGTCTGCTGTCGCTAGGGCTGCTTCACGATGAAGTGAACACGATCGTCGGGCGCGGCCTGGCCGACTACACGCGCGAACCCGCATTGCGCGATGGCAAGCTGACGTGGGCGGACGGCCCGGAAGCAACGCTCGACGACACCATCGTGCGCGGCGCCGACAATCCGTTCGCGCCCGATGGCGGCATCAAGCTGCTGGACGGCAAGCTGGGCCGCTGTGTGATCAAGACATCGGCAGTCAAACCCGAGCATCAGGTGGTTGAGGCACCCGCCATCGTGTTCCACCATCAGGACGATGTACTGGCCGCCTTCAAGCGCGGCGAGCTGGAGCGTGACTTCGTGGCCGTGTTGCCGTGGCAGGGTCCGGCGGCGTGCGGCATGCCCGAACTGCACAAGCTCACGCCGACGCTGACATTGCTGCAGGACCGGGGCTTCCATGTGGCGCTGGTCACCGACGGGCGTATGTCCGGCGCATCGGGCAAGGTGCCTGCGGCGATTCATGTGTGTCCCGAAGCATTGGCGGGCGGCGCCATCGGCAAGGTCCGCACCGGTGATGTTGTGCGCGTGGACGCGCCGGCCGGTGTGTTGACGGTGCTCACCAGCGATGCCGACTGGGCCGCGCGCAAGATCGAGGTTCCCGACCTCACGGCGAATCGGCATGGCGTGGGGCGCGATCTGTTCGGCGGCTTTCGCAAGCATGTGAGCACGGCCGAGACCGGGGCGTGCTCGTTGTTTGCGGATGAGGCGTGAGGCCGGGCTAATTTTTTCTCTCGGTTGGCTCCCCTCTCCCGCAGCGCGGGAGAGGGGAGAAACCAACACGGTTTCGCCAAAAGCGTACCTGTTTCTGCGTGCCTCAATTTGGCCGTCCCGCCCCCGACGGCCTGCCCGGGTAGGTATCGCGACGCCCATCGCCCTGGCCTGTTTCAGCCGTTTCCGCCTGGTCCGTCTCCGGCACATGCACCTCCTGCACCGGCACGGCGATGCGGCAGTTGGCCCCCTCGACCGTCGCCTTCAACCTGGCGTACAACGCAAACTGCACGGCCCAGAAGTTGTCGTTCGACGTCCAGTAGCGCGCGTTCAGCGTCACACCACGGTCGGTGTAGCGCACCACCATGACTTCGCGCTTCGGTTCGGACAGCAGTCGCTTTTCGCTGTCGAGCATAGCGGCCAGCGCGTCGAGGCCGGCCTGGATCGGGCTGTCGAAGGTCACGGTGACCTCCATGTCCATGCGGCGCGTGGGATTCTCGCTGTAGTTCATGATCGGGCTGCCCCAGATCTTGCCGTTGGGCACGCGCAGGCAGACGCCGTCGAACGTCTGCAGCTCCGTCATGAATAGCCCCGTTTCCCGCACCGTACCCGCCACGCCTTGCGCATCGATGTACTGGCCAACGCGGAACGGCCGCAGCAACACCAGCATGATGCCCGCGGCGATGTTCTGCAGCGTGCCCTGCAGCGCCAGGCCGATTGCCAGCCCCGCGGCGCCGAGCATGGCGATGATGCTGGCGGTCTGTACACCGAACTGCGACAGCACCAGCACCACGGTCAGCACGCGAATCACCCACTGGCCGATGCTGGCCAGCATCGGCCGAAGCGTGTCGTCGACGTGCGTGTGCTGCAGCGTCTGGCGCAGCGCTCTGGCGGCGCGGGCGGACAGCCACCATCCAATGATCAGGATTATCAGCGCAGCCAGGCAGTTCAAACCCTGGCTGATGGCGAACTGGGTCAGATAGGCCCAGGTAGCTTCCAGCTTGGCGTGATCGATCAGGTTCAGGTCCATGCGTCGGCTCCGGGTGTCAAACCCGCGACACTTGCGAAGGACGTGCCAGCAACCCGCACCGCCGAGGCAAAAGCGTACCTGTTTCTGCGTGAGGCGCGACCGCGCAAGGGCTGGCCGGTGTGCGCCCTTCGCCGCTGCCGATTGTGCCGCCGACGCCATAAGCAGCCCGGCACGTGCAGGATTTACAACTCGCCTGAAATTCCTGCAGCCGTCCGCCATTGGCCCGGCGTCACGCCATAAGCCGCGCGAAACCGGTTGCTGAAATGGCTGGGCGAGGCAAACCCGGCGCGGCTGGCCACCTGCTGTAGTGACAACCGGCCATCGTCCAGCAGGGCACGCCCACGCTCTAGCCGCGTGCGCATGACCCAGGCATGCGGCGCCATGCCAAACGAAACACGGAACATCCGCGCGAAGTGGAATTCAGACAGACCGGCCAACGCAGCCAGCGTACCCAGCGTCGGGTTTTCCGCTGGATGGGCCTGAATCCAGTCGGCCACCCGGCGCCGCGCCTGGACCGACAGCCCGCCGCGCCAGTCCGTCGACGCCTTGCGCGCGCCGTGCGAGAGCAGCAGGTGCGTCACGGCCTCGTGCGCCATCGCATTACCTATCATGCGGCTGTCGGGGTTCTGCCAGTCCAATGCCACCAGCCGGCGCGAGAGCGCAACAAGCTTCGTATCCTCGGCAAAGAGACGATCCTGCAAATGCAGCGCCCGAGGCTCGGTATCGAGCACGCGCACGCAATGCCACGCCAGGTGATCGGGCTGGAAATAGAGATGCAGAAAGCGCTGCGTGCCACCCACGTGCCAAGCGGACTCGTGCCCGGCCGGCAGAATGCAAAGACGGTCCGGGCCTCCCTTGCGATCCGGCACATCGCGGCGGAACGTGGAATAGCCACCCTCCAGGTAGACCGACATCGTGTGATGGCCCGGCCGTGCGTAGGCGGTGTCATCGTGCCGGTTGCGCCATAGGGCGAGGCCCAGGCCATCGCCGAGCACGCAGGCGCGTTCGAGCGATGCACGCGATTGCGCGAGCGCGGAGAACACGGCGTTGTCGCTGAGCGGCTGGCGGGGGTCTGACATGGTGTGACTCTATCCCAATCCGAGTGGCCGCGCGAAGGAGCGACTCGACGCAGAAACGGGTACGCTTTGCCATCGAAAAAGGGCGGCCGGGCCGCCCTTGCTCGTCTTCGCGCCCGCTGCGTCAGCGTGCGGGGGCCGCGCCTTGCTGCGCTTTTGGCTCGGCAGGATGGTCGTGCAGGCGGTCTCGGTTGGTCAGCATCGGGAACAGCTTCATCCACGCCGCCACGACCAATATCGTGCCGGCGCCGCCCAGCAACACCGCGCCAACTGGTCCCAGCAACGCAGCCGTCACCCCCGATTCGAACTCACCAAGCTGGTTTGACGCGCCGATAAATACCGAGTTGACCGCGCCCACGCGGCCGCGCATGTCGTCGGGGGTATCGAGTTGCACCAGTGTCTGGCGCACCACGACGCTGATCATGTCGGAGGCGCCCAGCACCACCAGCGCGGCCATCGACAACGGCAGCCACGTCGACACACCGAACACCATCGTGGCCACGCCAAAGATGGCCACCGCGCCGAACATCACGCGGCCCACGCGGCGGTTCAGCGGATGGCGGGCCAGCCAGAGCGCCGTCACCAGCGCGCCAATGGCCGGCGACGACCGCAGCAGCCCCAGGCCCCACGGGCCGGTGTGCAGGATGTCGCGCGCATAGATGGGCAGCAGGGCCGTGGCGCCGCCCAGCAGCACCGCGAACAGGTCCAGCGACACCGCGCCCAGCAGCACCTGATGGCCGCGGATATAGGCGAACCCTGCGAACAGCGTCTTGATGCTGACGGGGGCCGTCAGGCGTTGCGCGGCCTGGCGCAGCTTGAGCGTGAACACGAGCCCCGCCGCGATGGCGAACAGCACGGCACTGATCGTGTAGACCACGCCCGCGCCGGCCACATAGGCAAACCCGCCCAGTGCCGGGCCGATGATGATGGCCGTCTGCGCGGCGGAGCTGGCCAGCGCCACGGCACGCGGCAACTGGCGCGGCGTGACAACGCTGGGCAGCAGCGCCTGAAGCGTGGGCGTTTCGAACGCGCGGCAGCCGCCGATCGCGGCCACGAAGAAGAAAATGTGCTCGCTGGTGACCCATCCGGAAAAGCTAGCCACGGCCATCGAGGCAGCGATGACGGCCTCCAGCATCTGGCAGGTGCGCACGATGATCCGGCGATCGAAGCGGTCCGCCACATGGCCGGACATCAGCAACAACACGATGGACGGCAGGAACTGCACCAGGCCGACCATCCCGAGCATGAACGGATCGCGCGTCAGGTCATACATCTGCCAGCCCACCGCCACGGTGAAGATCTGGTAGCCGATGGTCGTGCAGAGCCGGGCAAACCAGAAATGCCGGAAGGCGGGGTCACGGAAGACGGTAGCCGGCTCGTCGGCCGGCAGCGCGGGGGCGTTGGACATGAGGCTGGAAGCGCCCTGAGGACGCAGGAGACAGGCAATGTACGCAATCGCGTACAAAGCTCACGATTCTAGCCGAGTCAGCGCCAACGTGCCGGGCATCTCTGTATCGGGAAGGACACAATGGGGCGGGCAGCGAGGATCTGCCGGGCGCCTTGCGCGCGATTTGATCCGCGCGCATGCCCTACCCCTCGCCCGAGCGGGAGAGGGGCGCCACACGGCAAGGATCAAGCGATTTCGCGCGTTTCCAGGAAGCGGATGTTCGGGAAGCGCTCTTGCGTCAGGCGCAGGTTGACCATGCTGGGCGCCAGGTAGACATGGTCGCCGGCACCATCCACCGCCACGTTGTGCCCGTTCTTGTCGATCAGCTTCTCGATCTCGGCCGGGTCGCCCTTGAGCCAGCGGGCCGTGGCGCACTCGTGCGACTCGAAGATCGCATCCACGCCATATTCGTGCTCCAGGCGGTGAGCCACGACGTCGAACTGCAGCATGCCGACGGCACCGAGCACCAGCTCGTTCGACATCAGCGGACGGAACATCTGCGTGGCGCCCTCTTCGGCCAGCTGTTGCAGGCCCTTCTGCAACTGCTTGACCTTCAGCGGGTTATTCAGGCGTGCGCGGCGGAAGAACTCCGGGGCGAACGACGGAATGCCGGTGAAGCGCAGCGGCTCGCCTTCGGTGAAGACATCGCCCAGGCGGATCGTGCCGTGGTTGGGCACGCCGATGATGTCGCCGGCGAAGGCTTCCTCGGTGGTGTTGCGGTCTTGCGCCATGAACGTGATGGCGTTGTTGATGGCGACGGTCTTACCCTGCGACACATGCAGCAGCTTCATGCCGCGATCGAAACGGCCCGAGCACACGCGCACGAACGCGATGCGGTCACGGTGGCGCGGGTCCATGTTGGCCTGGATCTTGAACACGAAGCCGCTGAACTTGCCTTCCTGCGGCTCCACGGTGCGCGTCTCGGTCTGGCGCGCCAGCGGAGGCGGCGACAGCTCGCACAGCGCGCCCAGCAGCGACTGCACGCCGAAGTTGTTGATCGCCGAGCCGAAGTACACCGGCGTCTGCTTGCCGCCCAGGAAGGCGTCCTTGTCGAACGTGTGCGACGCGCCGCGCACCAGTTCGATCTCCATACGCAGCTCGTCGGCCTGCGAACCCAGGATGCGGTCGAGTTCGGGGTTGTCCAGCCCGTCGAGAATGGCGGCGGTACCCTTTTCGCCCTTCGGGTCGAACAGCTGCACCTTGTCGTCGATCATGTGGTACACGCCGCGGAACGCCTTGCCCATGCCGATCGGCCAGGTCATCGGCGCGCACTGGATCTTGAGCACGTCCTCGATTTCATCGAGCAGTTCGATCGGCGAGCGGCCCTCGCGGTCGAGCTTGTTGATGAACGTGAGAATCGGGGTGTCGCGCAGGCGGCAGACATTCAGCAGCTTGATGGTCTGCGCTTCCACGCCGTTGACCGAGTCGATCACCATCACGGCCGAATCAACGGCGGTGAGCGTGCGGTATGTGTCTTCGGAGAAGTCCTCGTGGCCCGGCGTATCGAGCAGGTTCACGATGTTCTCGGCCTGGTCCGCGCGCGACTGATACGGGAACTGCATCACCGACGACGTCACCGAGATGCCGCGCTGCTTTTCCAGTTCCATCCAGTCGGACGTGGCGTGGCGGTCTGCCTTGCGCGCGCGCACTTCGCCGGCAACCTGGATGGCGCCGCCGAACCAGAGCAGCTTTTCGGTCAGCGTGGTCTTACCCGCATCCGGGTGGGAAATGATGGCAAACGTGCGACGACGCGCAATTTCGGAAACGAGCGAACTCACGGCTTTTGGAATCGGGTAGAGGCAATGGCCCTCGGCACAGCGCTGGCGCCGGTGACGGCGAGGCGGAAAGGCCAGGGAAGCAGCCCGGGACGCATCCCGGGATCGGATTGGGGCGCTATTTTACCGGTTCGCGGTCCCGGCTGGGGCATGCGCTGGCGTGGCAAGGTTTTCCCGCGCCGGATCACGCCCGCGCAGACTGCCGAACTGCAGCGCGTACTGCCGCGTCAGCTCGGCGCCAAAGAAGAAGATCTGTGCCGAGTAATACACCCACAGCATCAGCGCCACCACCGAACCGGCCGCCCCATAGGACGACGCCACGGCGCTGTTGCCCAGGTAGACGCCGATCAGCCGCTTGCCAACGGCAAAAAGCAGCGCCGTGATGATGGACCCCATCAGCACGTCCTTCCACGCGATCCGCACATTGGGCAGCATCTTGAAGATCGTGGCGAACAGCGCGGTCACCACGACAAATGAAAAGGCGGTGGAAATCACATCGGCCACCGGCGCGAACCAGGACGCCGTCCAGAGCTGGCCCCAGAACCGGTTGATGACGGCCAGCGCCGCGTTGACGACCAGCGACACCAGCAGCATGAATGCCAGCGCCAGCACGATGCTGAAAGACAGCAGCCGCGCGCGCAGCAGCTTCTTCCATCCAGCGCCGAGCGGCGGCGGCGCATGCCAGATATCGTCAAGACTGCTCTTGAGTTCCGCGAACGCGCTCGTGGCGCCGACGATCAGGATGCCGAACGCGATCATCGCCGCAACGCCGCTCCCGCCGGCCCGGTGCGTGGCGGCCAGGATGCCCTGGATCGCCGCGGCGCCCTGCTCGCCCACCAGCCCGTTCAACTGCGTGAATATCTCGCCGCGCGCGGCCTCGGCGCCAAAGAACAGCCCGGCGATCGAAATCACCAGCACCAGGATCGGTGCCATCGAGAACAGCATGTAGAACGACAGCGCCGCCCCTTTGCTGGCCGCGCGGTGCTCGAACCACGACACAATGGCCGCCGACACCACGCGTACCGTACGGGCGCCGGTATGACGGTCGGGCAGCCAGCGGCCGCGCTGCGGACGCGGGGGCGATGGATCGGAATTCTCGGGCACGTGTTCTGAGGGCATGCCGGGGGCGTCCTAAAGTGGGCTGGCGTCGGGCCGAGGCGGGTTCACGGCGTCGGCACAGTCTGGCTGGCGTGGCCGATCCTGTCTGTCGGCCGGCGTCTGATGCATACGGTCATGCATTCGCTCATGCGTGCGTTCATCATAGTTCGCTTGGCCGACAGTGCGCACGGCGCCTGCTACAGTTGATCAAGGCACACATGCCGGACCCGCACCGCAGGGTACGTGCCCGTCCGCTCAGAACAGGAGCCATACGTGATCCTCACCTTGAATGGCCGGCGCCATGCCGCGCGCGCGGCCTCGCTCTCCGCCTGCCTGGCGCTCTGCCTGGCCATGCTGTCAGGCTGCGAACGCAACCAGCCCCCGGGACCTGGCCCGAAACCGATCTCGGGCAATGGCCCGGCGTCGCCCGCGGCAACCGCCGCCTCCGGCGCGCAGGCCGCACCGCGCTAGCGTCGGCATCGTCCCGGCCGTACCCGTTTCTGCGGACCGCGCCGGTTTCAGTGCTGCAACCGGATGCACGAGCGGCCCGGAGGGCGGACGTCATGACGTCCGACGTGCTACGCCAGCACGGCCGGATGGCCGAAGTCCCCTGAAAAAGCAGACACGGGTGTTTGTTTCGCGCACCGGATGGCTGCCCCTTCCCACTTCATAAACCCCTAATCTGCGCGCTGGCCGCCGGTACGCAGGCGCGCGGCGTTTCACGGTGGACCGCTCTACGGGGCCTTGCGTCCGCTTGCGGTTACAACGACGTAACCGATTGCTGCCGCGCGCGCGCCATAGCGCCTGTCATACAGCGCCCACCCTTCCTGTAATCCTTGTAAAACAAGCGTTTGCATGGGATTGGCACACTTGTCGCTCTATAGCCTACCGGGAGAAGTACGAGTCCAAGAACAAGATAGTCAGAACGCAGGAGAAGACTCTGCCATGCGTCATCCACCAGCGCGAATGACGGCGCGCCGGCGCGCCTATCGGCTTGCCGGCCCACCTCCGTCCGTCAGGGAGCTGCTGTCGCCGCCCCTGCTTCCGTCTCCACGCCTTGCCGCGCGTCCTGTGACGACCTTTTGTGCCGCCGCCCAGCGGGGCGTGGCCGCGCCTGCCAGCAGGCAGCGCAACGGGCATCCCGGCTGCTGATTTTTTGCGGCCGCGGCAGACGTGAAACAAGTTTCGGGTAAGCGCCCGTTGCTTTTTGGCGCGCCCGGACCTAAACCGGTTTACGTGCTCCGTCCCCCGGCGGGCACCTTTTTTCAAGCAGGGAGGGAGCCACCCATGTACGCCAGAGTCTTCGCCGCCATCGCGCTGGCCTTGCTCTCAACCGCGGCCACGCCGGCGCTTGCTGGCAACTATGCCTATTTCGACCGGCCTGAAGACGTCAACCTGAACAGTCACGCGGCCGTCAGCAACGATATCTATGTGCGCGCCTTTGGCTGGACGTGGGGTGACGTGCGATACAAGCAGGACCCGGCCACGGCGCAACCCGCCGAGCGCCAGGCGCGCGACAACGTCACCGATCCGCACGATGTGGCGCCCGGACGGCAGCTACACGATGACAGCACACCGCCGCGCGGGCGGCGCGGCAAGGTCAGCATGAGCTAAGGGTAAGGGAGTCGATCAGCAGATTTTGCGCGGGCCAAGCCGCGCCAGCCTTCGCGCCGCTGTCCGGGCAGAAGGACGAAGGGGATCCGGCGAGCGGACGTCGCCGGATCCCCCTTGGCGCCACAGCACTGGCCGTGGCGCTTCTTCAGTGATATCCCCTGTGACGAACGACTAGTCGCCCGGTGCTCCCGGCTGCAGATCCACGCGGATATTGTGCTTGTGCATCAGCCGGTACAGCGTCACGCGCGAGACGTTGAGTTCGCGCGCGGCCGGTACCACGTGGAAACCGTGGCTGGCCATCACCGTGCGGATGGCTTCGCGCTCGGCTTCTTCCCGGATGGCGTCGAGCGTCTTGCGCGGGACTTCCACGCCGCCATGCAGCTGCAGGTCTTCCGCGGTGATCTTCCGGTTGTCGGTCATCACAATGGCCCGCCGCACGCGGTTGATCAGCTCCCGCACGTTGCCCGGCCACGGGTATTGCATCATGCCCTGCGTGGCACATGACGAGAACCCGCGGATGCGCCGATGCGCTTCGTGCCCGTGCTCGGCCAGCACCGCGTTGGCCAGCAGCAGGATGTCCTCGCCGCGGTCGCGCAGCGGTGGGATCGTCAGCGTCAGCACGCATAACCGGTGGAACAGGTCGGAGCGGAACCGGCCGTCGCCCTGCGCGGCAACCAGGTCCACGTGCGTGGCCGAAATGATGCGCAGGTCCAGCGGAATCGACTGATGACCGCCCAGGCGCGTGATGGTGCCCTGCTGCAGGAATCGCAACAGCGCCACCTGGCTTTCGAGCGGCAGGTCGCCGATTTCGTCAAGGAACAACGTGCCGCCCTGCGCCTGCTCGATCCAGCCGATCTTGCGCTGGTTGGCACCGGTGAACGCGCCTTTCTCATAACCGAACAGTTCGGACTGCACCAGGTGCGACGGGATGGCGCCGCAGTTGATGGCGACGAACGGTCCCTTGCGGCGGCTCGACGATTCATGGATGGCCTGCGCGGCAAGCTCCTTGCCCGTGCCCGATTCGCCCGAGATGAATACCGGCGCATCGTTGTGGGCCACCTTGGCCAGCGATCGGAACATCGCGCGCATGACCTGGCATTCACCGATCATCGGCCCGCGCGTTGCCTGCTCCGGCATGCGGGCGCCGTGCAGGCACGCCATGCCATGCGCGTGCTTGAGCGTGTAAAGCAGCTCATCGAACGAGAACGGCGTGCGCACGTAGTCCACGCAGTAGTCGCGGATCAGCCGGCGCACACGCTCGTCTTCGAGCATGCCCGTGGACGTGATCGCCACCCACATTACATGTAGATGCTGGAGACCCTGTTCGAGCTGCGTCAGCTCGGCATCGGTGTACGGGGCCTGCAGATCGATGATGCCGGCCATCGGCGCGCTGCCGCGCACCGTGCGCTCCAGGTCTCTCACCTGTTGCACCCGCCGGATCTCCCAGCCCGAACCAAACTGGTTCGCGCTGAAACCAAAATCTTCATAACGCGACACGAGCACGATCTGTGCGGTGCGTGCCGGCGCCTTGCACAGTCGGTCCATGACGTTCTCCCTGACGTTGGGCTTCTTGTTGGTTGTGGCGGTACCGGCCGCGCGTGCGGCCACGGGCCACTGGGCCCGCTCGAGTTCCGCCGGCTGCGCGGGCTTGCCCGCGCGCAACGTCTGGTGGATCACGGTCTGGACAAACTGCGCAAAGGATCTTCGGGCACCTCGGCTTGGTCGGCGCCCACGTGAAGCTCGTCGCGGATACGTCGGCGCACCATGTCTTTCTCACGCATCAACTCGATGCTCGGCGCTTCCGGATTCTGGCCCGAATACTGGTAGTACAGCGCCTTGTAGGTGAGCTGGCTAAGGATCCATTCCTGCAGCAACTGGCGCTGTCGATGGAGTTCGTCGGCCAGCAGGCGGTGGCGCTGCAACAGGCCCTCCACGGCGGCACGCGTACGCGGCGAGACGTCGTGGTCTTCAGCGAGCACCAAGGCAACATCTGCAATGGCGTAGTCTTCGTGCCCTTTATCGCCCCCTTCGTGCCGTGCGATTTCTTCTGAGGCTTCTCCCAGGGCTGCCCAGTCACCATGCGCCGGCTGGCTGCCGGGCTGGTTCATGGGCCCGATGGCGGGACGCCGGATTTCTCCTGCGATCATGATTTGTTCCCCGTTGAACAACATCCCCCGGCACTACACGTTCGCGGTTACCACTTTCTCTGTTCTGGATTTGAGCTGTCTTTGTCTGGTGCGCATGTATGCCGCGCACTCTTTTCGTGGTGGCGAAGCCGCCCTGTTACGGACGGTCTCGTTGTCGGCTGGCCTCCTTCTATCACTACTGGCGGGCCTGGCCGTGAGTCGGTTGCGCACGTCCGATCGGTTGTAGGGACGGCGCGTTAAACCCGGAGTCAACAAAGGGCGCTCTCACGCGCCCCTCAAATTTTTGCCACGCCTCTAGTTCAGTGCATTTCACCCCTTTTGTCCAGCCCGGAATGTTGGCCTTCAGCCAAGTCTCATACTTTTGTATGAGGCTTGAAAGGGGCTTTTGGCATTGCTTGCTAGGTAAATGAGTCCTTACACTCGCCGCAGAAACGGGTACGCCGTGCACCGGGCGGACATCCGTTTCATACGCAGAAACGGGTACGCCTTCATACACTGCCAGCGTCGGATGTCATCGTTTTCATTTTGAATGTCTGACGCAGCCCGCATCATGAAAAAAGGGATGGCTGTGCTGCCATCCCCCTGTTGTTTCATGAGACTGTTTCGCCGTCCATCAGTCAGTTAGTGACCGGGCAGATAGTAGAACTTGAAGAGGAAGACCGCCGCAATGATCCAGGCCATCAGCGGCACATCCTTGGCGCGCCCCGTCAGCAGTTTGAGTACCGCGTACGAGATGAAGCCGAAGGCGACGCCGTTGGCCACCGAGTACGTGAACGGCATGCCCAGTGCGGTCAGCACGGCGGGCACGACTTCGGTGACGTCGCTCCAGTCGATATCGACCAGCTCGCGCAACATCAGGCACGACACGTACAGCAGCGCCGGCGCAGTGGCGTAGGCGGGCACGGTGCCGGCCAGCGGGGAGATAAACAGACACGCCAGGAACAGCACGGCCACGGTGACGGCGGTCAATCCGGTGCGACCGCCCGCCTGCACGCCCGATGCGCTTTCGATATAGGCGGTAGTGGACGACGTGCCCAGCAGCGATCCCGCCATGATGGCGGTACTGTCGGCCATCAGCGCCTTGTTCAGGCGGTCCATCTTGCCGGCTTTCAGCAAGCCCGCGCGGTTGGCGACCCCCATCAGCGTACCGGTGGCATCGAACAGTTCGACCAGAAAGAACACCAGCACGACATTGACGATGCCGATGGACAGGGCCGCGGAGATATCGAGCTTGAACAGCGTCGGCGAGATCGACGGCGGGGCGGACACCACGCCGTGGAACTGATTGCCCGCAAATATAAAGCTCAGCACCGTGGTCAGCAGAATACCGATCAGGATGGCGCCCTTCACCTTAAGGCGGTCCAGGGCCACGATGGCGAAGAATCCGATGATGGCCAGCACGGCCGGTGGCTGATGCAGGTCACCGATGGTCACCAGCGTGGCCGGGTTGCCCGTGATGATGCCGGCGCTGTGCAGCGCGATGATGGCCAGGAATAGTCCGATGCCGGCGGTGATGGCACCCCGGATGGCCTGCGGAATGCCCTTGACGATGGCTTCGCGCACGCGGAACAGCGTCACCACCAGGAACAGGCAGCCCGAGATAAATACCGCGCCCAGCGCCGCTTGCCACGGCAGGCCCATACCCTTGACCACGGTGTACGCAAAATAGGCGTTCAGTCCCATACCCGGCGCCATAGCGATCGGGTAGTTGGCATAGAAGCCCATAATCAGCGTACCGAGCGCGGCGGCCAGGCACGTGGCGACGAAGACGGCGTCCTTCGGCACACCTGCATCGCCCAGGATGCTCGGGTTCACGAAGATGATGTACGCCATCGTCAGGAACGTGGTGACGCCGGCGAGCACTTCGGTTCGCACATCGGTACCGTGCTCGCGCAGGCGGAAGATACGTTCGACGAGGCTCGCCGAAGGCGGCGCCGCCGTCACGGCAGGCTCTGGGTTGCTACTGGGCGAAGGGGGCTGATCGGGCGTGGACATGGGGTCTCCAGGTTCTTGGGCGGCGCTTGCGGCGCACGTTGCTGTGTGCCGTGTTGACTCGACAAGTCGGAAAAGGCCGGATCATCCCACAAGCCCGCGGGTGCATCCAGTCTGGCCGGGGATTTCCCTGCCTTGACGTCGGCGCCAATCCCCCGTATAAATCTCGGCCAGATTCAAGCGACGAGGCAACAGTTCATTCGTTAGCCACCGTCTTGGTACTTCGGTTGTCCATGGTGTCCTTTCCTTGAGTTCTCGCAGTACGGTGGTGTGAGCACCATCGGTTTCTTTTTTCTTTTTTTGGAAAGCAATACCATGCAAACCGGTATCGTCAAGTGGTTCAACGACGCCAAGGGCTTTGGCTTTATCAAGCCGGACGCCGGCGGTGACGACCTGTTCGCGCACTTCTCGGAAGTTCGCGTTGAGGGCTTCAAGTCGCTGCAAGAAAACCAGCGCGTGTCGTTCGAAGTGAAGAACGGCCCGAAGGGTCTGCAAGCGGCCAACATCACGCCGATCTAAGACCCGGCAGCACGCGTGCTCCGGCACGCGTCGACGCCACGAAAACCCGCCCTAACCGGCGGGTTTTTTTTCGCCTGCGCGATCCGTACCAGATATGGCGCCGTACGGGGCCTTGGGGCCTTGGGGCTTTACGCCTCACTCTCCCCGCCCTTCGATTCCGTCGTTCGACCACCGCTCCTGGTCCGCCCCTGTTTTCCGCTTCCGTACAACGTCCGCTCACGCGCCAGCGCTTTGTTGCGATCCCGCCACCTGTTTGGAGGGACGCAGAAATGGGTACGGTATTCGCCTTCGACGGCCCGTAGCTTGCGCAGAAACGGGTACGCTCGCCCGCTGCTGCGCCGCAGAATTGGGTACGCTCGGCACCTGGAGGTCGATCGGGCGCTCGACTTTGACTTTCTTGCAACGGTCTTTGTGCGACGCAGAAATGGGTACGCTTTTGGCGGAGAAGTGCCTGAGTCGGCGGTTTACGCGCACGGTTATCCCGCCTCTTGTTTGAGCACATCGGTTATCCCCGCAGAAACGGGTACTTGGCGAATCAATCTCACGTATGCGGTAGCGACCCAGATCGGCGGCGCAGAAATGGGTACGCTTTAGGACTTCGCCTGCCCGCAGAAACGGGTACGGGACACGTATACGCAGGCACTCTCGCGATAGGCCCCCGCTGGATGTATACGTAGCTACCCCGCAGAAACGGGTACGCGACGCGCAAGGCCCAGCGACAACGGTTTCGATGAGAGTGGGGACTAGCTTTACGTATACGTAGCGAAATTGAGCGGGGAGATCGATACGGACGTCAACCGCGCCCCGTTCATCTACGCAGAAGTAGGTACGCTTTGCCATCACGCGACGCCTTGATGCCTCGCAGAATTGGGTACGCTTTGCGCGAGCTCGAGGCCGTACCCGAGTCATCGCAGATTTGGGTACGCCGCAGAAATGGGTTCGACATGCTGGTTTCGGCACCCTCAAGCGTGGTAGCGCAGAATTGGGTACGCTTTCTGGGGCCCGCCCCGCAGATTTGGGTACGCTTTGCGCGCAGCCGGGCCGGCATTCGGGGAATTCCGTACCCGATTCTGCGTGGATAAGCGGGCAGACATGCCTGGCACAGGCCTCGCACAGGCGCCTAGAGGGTACGCACCCATCGAGCTGCGCAGAAACGGGTACGCTTTTTCGTCGTTCCGCTGTGGAAAAGCCTGTGGGATCAGTAGGTTATCCCCGCTGATTCTGGTTCGCGGTTTCCGCTGAAACGGGTTCGGTTTACCGCAGAATCGGGTTCGGGCTGACGCAGAAACGAGTACGGAACCGCGCAGAATCGGGTACGGAGAGGGCAAAAAAGCGCTTCTGAATCAATGGGCTTGGCGCTCCGTATACGGTTTACGAGTAGTTAACCCGTATCGGTATCGTTTACTTGTAGTGGATGAGCAGCCAACCGTGGACAACCCTGCTGGGTTGCCCACCGTGTGCCTGCCATCCTGCCAATCGCCGGATACCCGGCAATGCAGAACAGCGGGCTTGCAAGAAACGCTGTTGGCAAGGGTCACGGCTCCCAACAGCGATAAAAACGACGGCAGACACACAATCGCGTATACGTACCCGTTTCTGCGTGACAACGTATACGCGATCGCGTACAAAGGCGGGTAATCCGAAGCCCACCAATATGTCGATCAAACGCTCAATGGCCTCCGAGGGAGAACGCTCAGTCCTGGAAGCGGACAGAGAACCGTCCCGCATCATCGTTCCTGGCAACGAGAACGTCGTAGTGCCTTCCGAGAAGTTCCAGCGTCTGTTCGATGAAGCTCAGGCGATGGAACGCGAGGACGCCTGGCAAAGCGGTGAAGTTGGCTTTCTGAGCCGCGCCAGCGTGCAGGTGACGCTTCCGTACCGCGCGCCTAAAGGCGCGCCGCCCGTCTGGACGCGAACCAGCGGCAATATCTCGCTGATGATCCAGCCTGGGTACTTCACGCAGCAGCGTTCGGAACGCGCCTCCAACGGCCGTCAGAAGCTCGTCTCCGAGACGGTGTCACTAGGCTACCCTTACGGCTCTTATCCGCGCCTGATGCTTGCCTGGATTGGCAAGGAAATCATGGCCAAGAAGAAGCGGGGCGAGTTCACGGGCACGGTCGAAGACCGCCGCATATCGCTGGGCAATTCGCTGTCCGAGTTCATGTACAACCTCGGCATCCCGATGGCCACCGGGGGCAAGCGCGGCACGATGACGCTGGTGCGGCAACAGATGATCCGTCTGTTCTCGGCCACGATCGCCATCGTGCAGAACAAGTCGATTCCGGTCCCGAACCAGGTGCCGAATCACGAGCCGCTGTCGATCGACCGCGTTGGCTATCTGCTAGCCGATCAGTTGTCGACCTGGTGGGATCCGATGCAGCCGGGCCAGGGCTCGATGTTCGAGAGCTTTGTGGTGCTGTCCGAGCCGTTCTTCAACGAACTGGTGAATCGCCCCGTACCGGTGGATATGCGCGCGCTGAAGGCGCTAAAGCAGTCGCCATTTGCGCTCGATGTGTATTCCTGGCTGACTTACCGTTTCTTCACGATCCAGCGCCGCACGGAAATCCCGTGGGAAGCGCTGCAGATGCAGTTCGGCACCGAAACCGAGAGCGAGCGGAAATTCCGGGCGTTGTTCCGCAAGGCACTGAAGGACGTGCTGGTGGTCTATCCGGGTGCCAAGGTGGATGCGGATTCTTCCAAGGCGCTGATTCTGCAGCCGTCCCGTACCAGCGTACGCAAGCTCGGGTAAGAAGGATGCTGCTGCCGGCACAGCCGCGGCGGCAAAAAGCAAAAAGGGCAAGCGCGATGCTTGCCCTTTTTGCTTACCGGCCAATCAGACTGACGACCGGATGCTGCAGTGGTTCGCCTCAGGCGGGCTTGATGGCGGACGCCTGCAGGCCCTTCGGGCCTTGCTTGACTTCAAACGTCACGCGCTGGCCGTCTTTCAGGGTCTTGAAACCCGAGCCCTGAATCTCCGAGAAGTGGGCAAACAGGTCTGCACCACCGTCGTCTGGAGTAATGAAGCCGAAACCCTTGGTCTCGTTGAACCACTTGACCGTACCGGTTGCCATAAGAAATTCCTTTCGAAGCAAGTTCGTTTACACAACGCAAACAACCGTTCAAGCACGCTGGGGTCTCGTAGATACCGAACGGAGGTCAACGAGGTTGAAACGACTTGACTCGACTGTAGCGGGCATCATAACCACATTGTGTTGCGGTGTCATGTGCGGCGTAATGCGCACTGCCTTTACTTTAGGCAGATTCCCCATCGCTTTTCAAGAAGAAGAATCCCGCAGGATTGATGTAGCGATATTTCTTCCATTTTCGGCAGCGACGCGGCGGGTATCTCCGACGGAATGCTGATACAGCGCAATGGCGCAGGTTTCCAATTATTTAAATTTTCGAAAATGGGTTGTAGCGGAATGTTGGATTGGCTAAAGTCTCGCCTTGATTGACACCAACATTCGCGCTTTCAGCGCTGAAAGTGAGGCCCCAAGTGGCAGCAAAAATCATCACCGTTTTCAACCAGAAGGGCGGCTGCGGCAAGACCACCGTCAGCATGCATCTCGCTGGCACACTTGGCCTTCGCGGCGCTCGCTCGATGCTGGTCGATATGGACGAACAGGGCACGGCCACTCGGTGGGCGGCCCAGGCCAGTGACGAAAGGCCTTTCCCCGCGTCCGTTATCGGTCTTGCGCCTTCAGGTGGTGCCATGCACCGCGAGGTCCGCAAGTTCGTTCACGACTACGACTACATTCTTGTCGACTGCCCGCCTGCGGTGCATTCGGCTGCACCCTCGAGCGCGCTGCTGATCTCTGATCTGGCGATCATTCCGGTCGTGCCTTCGCCGCCCGATCTGTGGGCCGCGGTCGCCGCGAAGACGCTGGCACAGCACGCCCAGGTCCAGAACGAGACACTGCAGATCCGCGTAATGGCCAATATGGTCCAACGCCGGGTATCCATCGCGCGCCAGGCCATCGAAATCCTTGGCGACGACGGCGATGTGCCTCTGCTGAATTCGATGATCGGCTCGCGCTCGGCATTCCGCGAATGCCAGGCGATTGGCTGTACTGTTCACGGCGTGCCAGGCGCGCGCGAGGCGATCCAGGAAGTCGACATGATGGTCGACGAAATCCTGTCCCTGATTGAGTAATACGAATGGCAACGAAATTGAAAAGCCTGAAGGCCGGCATGCTCGCCGGCATGGCAGCGGAGAAGACCCGCAACGATGCGATCGACCGGTTCGCACGTGCGGAGGCCGCGCTGTCCGAACATCCGAATGGGCTGCTCCAGTCGCAACGCGCCGGGGCGTTGGCCGCCACTTTCAGCGCTGAAAGTGCGGTGTCCGCGCCCGATGGGCGCCAGCTGATTCGCGTGCCCATTGCCCAGCTGCACGACAACCCGTTCAATGCGCGCCGCATCTACGATCCGGCGGTGGTACAGGAACGCGCCGCATCCATCGCCACGCATGGGCAGAAGACGCCTGGCCTGGCCGCGCCCGACCCGACCCGGCCGGGGCATTACATCCTCATCGACGGTCACTACCGCAAGCGTGCCCTGGCGTCGGCCGGCAAGCTGGAGATGGAATGCTTCATCGAGGACAACCTCAGTGACCTCGATTTCTACCGGCTGTCGTTCTTGCTCAACGAGCAGCGCTCGGATCAGTCGGCACTGGACAACGCGATTGCGTGGCGCCAGCTGCTCGATGAAGGCAAGGTCCTGAAGGAAGAGGAAATCTGCGAGCTGACCGGGATGTCGGCGGGGACGGTGAACAAGACGCTGGCGCTGCTGAAGCTGCCCGAGTCAGTTATTGGCGTCATGCGCGAACGGCCCAGCGCCATTGGTATCGCCGCCGGCTATGAGCTGACGCTGTATTTCAAGATCGCCGGCGAAGATCGCACCCGCGAACTGGCCACGCGCATCATGAACGATGGACTGTCCAGCCGGGAGGTCGAGTCGATCCGTAAGCAGGCCCAGGAAGGCAAGTCACGCAAGGTCAAGGAAATCAGCCGCCAGTACAAGATCCGGACGGAGTCGGGGCAGTTGCTCGGCACGATCAAGGAATGGGATTCGGGCCGAATCATGCTCGACGTCCAACTGACGGACCGCAACGCGCGGGAGGACCTGCTCGAGGTACTCAAGGCGCGGTTCGGGCTCGATAAGACGCTGCTCTGAGATCAGGCGATGCGCAACTGGCGCGGCGTGAACGTCCTGGGCACGTCGCCGTTTGCCGCTGAAAAACGCTGCCAGCTGGACCGAAGCAGCCGGTCCAGCCCACTTGCTGAATAGCCTGCCGACGCCAGCGCGCGTTTGGCACGGCCCCGTTCCGTATCCGGAAAATCAATAGGCGCCAGCAGCGCCGCGTCGGGATTCCATCCCGGTGCCTGGGCATGCCAGTCCAGGCCGCGGTCGCGCCAATGGTCCGTCAATGCCCGCCAGACATCGGCGGCCAGTTCGATATCCCCTCGGCGCGCCGCACTCTTCGCAAGGCAAGCCAGCCGTCCTGAATCGTTATTTGCATCAATCTGCGCGAAACAAATAGTCGGCAACTCGACGACGCGCAATCCGTGCCGCGCAATCAGCAATGCCGCAGCGAGGGCCGCGCGTTGGCGCGGCGACGGTGTATCGCTGGCCAGCCACTCGATGAATCGGGCAATGACAAGCTGGTGGTCGGCCGGATGCGTGGCCGACAACTCCGTCTTGGTTTGGGTGGCGGTGTCATCGGTCGGCGCCTCCCGATCCCTGTCCGGGCGGACATTGACTCGCCGCGTGCGCTGAGGGATGTCATCGGGACGCACCACGCCCAGAATCACACGCACCACGCGCAACGCGGCCTCGCAGGAACTGGTACGCAGCGGGCCCTCGAACGGTCGCCAATGGACTCTGTCACGCCGGCCGGCCGGGCCGCACCAGAAGTCGGCCGGTTGCGGATCGGCCAGAAACGACGCGTAAGTCCGCAAGTCGTCGGCACCCAAAGATCGGAGCGATCGGCCCTGCCGGGCGGCCCACAATAGAATTCGTTCCGCTTCTCGCCGGTAACTCTTCCAGGTGTTCGGCGAGGATTCGCTGGCCTTCAGCCACTCGCGGACCGTACCTAGATCTTCGCCAATTTCTACCTGGGCAATGTTGGTCCCGACAGGCGCGCGCATCGATTCGAGCGGCACCGGAAACCGCATGCCCGTACCCAATGCTGCGTCCTCAAGTGATTTACGATTCACAAAATCGGACGGTACCTGAACGAACTCCCGCAGCCTGATATCGAACCCTGCCTGCTGTGCGGCAAGCCAACGAACGATGGTCTCGCAGGATTGGCGGCCAATGCGCGGCACATGGCGCCACCAGCTGGTGCCATGACGGTTTGCCAGGTTCACAAGGTCGGCGATGGTATGGACGTCGGCAACCATCAGCCGCCGGGCCAGATTGGGGCCAAACCACAGCGATACACGGTGCGATGCCAGCGGACGACCCTGCCCCAGTTGCTCGATCGACGACAGCGCCTCCACGCGGCGCGTCATGCCCGTATCTGACCGGCCACGGAGTGCCTCGAACATCTCGGCGATGTCCGGGCGGTCGTGCTGCAGGGCGAACTGCACCAGACGGTCGCGCAGCGCGAGAATGCGCTGCACGGCCTGATGCTCGGTCAGCTCGTCGTCGTCGTCCGGGTCCAGCAGGTAGCGGTTGGCGATCTCCACCGGGCGCATGCCCTGTGCATAGGCGCGCACCACCGCAAATTCGGTACGGGTCAGCTTGGTCGCGGCCAGAGTGTCGCGATCATCCGCCACAACAGCGCTCCCTTGAATGTGCTTTATTAATCATTTATACATACCGGGCAGTGCGGCTCGCGTCATCGAGATCCCCGAAGAATCACCCAAAAGGTCGGTTCATCAGCACGTGCGCAAACGTCACCTAAGTGACTGATTTGCAACCGAAACTTCCCGTCTCCAAACTGAACCGGCGCATTCTGCACCTTAAAATGCAATGCAAATTATTTTAATGCAAGTGGGCGCACATGGGAAAGCAGGGGCTTAGTGCGGTGTTGCCGATGACGCAGCTGGTGATTAGGGCGCGCATGGGGCTTCATATGCATCAGATCAACGCCGGAGGCGCGGAGACGACTGGCACACGGTTGTGCCGCCTGGCCGGCGGCGGCTGCCCCATCAGCGGCTGATGGGACTCGTGAGCGGCCTCAGACGGCCTGCAGCCCCACCTGGAGCATAGCGCCAGTGAGCCAAAGCGCGACTGAATGATAGCGAGCCCAGCCCACAATCCAGCCAACGAATGTTGACGCCTCGCAATCGACCACCCTCATTCTTCCCGTATGCAGCAAAGCTATACCATCGAAGAAGTGGATGCTGTCGGGCAGTGGATTCGCTCAACGTGGCCAGCGCAGCGAGGGTAGGTTTCGTCGCCTGGACCGCACACGATCAGAGGGTCCGTATCGTGTGCAAAAACCGTCTCAGGCCGAGAAAATTTCCCTGATGCAGTGCTGTTTCTGCGGCATTGATTTAAAAGGAATTTCATACGCAGCAGTGAGTACGCTTGGGTCGCTGCGATGCTCTTCGCCACGCGCGCGGATGCGCAATCGAGGCACGCCGAAAAGCGCGATGAGCGTATACGTATACGAGGTATACGCGTTTGACTGCTTGCGGCGAGAGGCGTCGCGCGTGGCGCATCGCGTGCCGACATTCGCCAAACGGGCATCATTCGTCGAATGAGTTTTCCATTCGCCTGATGAACCCCAACTACTAATCCACCGAATAAATTAAGCGGAAAGAACTTGGGCGCGCGAGCGCCACATGCAGTGGTCCTCGCGCGCCCTTACGGTTGGTTACGGAAGCGGATCGGTGATTCAGTGCTCGATCACCGGCGCATGCACCGGAGCGATCGACGCATGCGGTGTCGCGGTGCGCTGCGCGGCCTTGTGGACCATCGTGTAGGCGTAGTCGATGCCCATGCCGTAGGCGCCCGAGTGTTCCTTGGCCAGACCCGTCACGGCGTCGTACGTTTCCTTGTTCTTCCAGTCACGTTGCCATTCCAGCAGTACCTGCTGCCAGGTCACCGGCACCACGCCGGCCTGGATCATGCGCTGCATGGCGTAGTCGTGCGCTTCCTTGGTGGTGCCGCCGGAGGCGTCGGCCACCATGTAGATCTCGTAATCGCCTTCGAGCATGGCGCTCAGTGCGAACGTGGTGTTGCAGACTTCGGTCCACAGGCCGGCCACGACGATCTTCTTGCGGCCGTTGGCGGCCAGCGAGTCGCGCACCTTCTGATCGTCCCAGGAGTTCATCGAGGTACGTTCCAGCGTTTCCTTGCCCGGGAAGACGTCGAGCAGTTCGGGGTAGGTGTAGCCGGAGAACGAATCGCTTTCCACGGTGGTGATGGTGGTGGGCACGTCGAAGATCTTCGCTGCCTTGGCCAGGCCCACGACATTGTTCTTCATGGTCTGGCGGTCCATCGACTGCACGCCGAAGGCCATCTGGGGCTGATGATCGATGATGATCAGTTGGCTGTTGCGCGGGGTCAGGACTTGCAGTTTGGCGTTCGACATGGTGCTCTCCGGTATAAAAAATGATTCAATAAGTTTGAGGTTATTCAGGGCGGCGTCTGCTTCGCTTCGTTTGCTTCGCTGCGTTGCTGCGCTGTCCATGTGCAGAACTATAGCGGTCGCCTTCCCGGAGAAAGTCGGCTATCGCTGTCATAGTTGTTCAAAATTATTGAAATAGCGAAGCGGCGTCGTCGATAGGGCCGGCGTCTGTCAGAATCGAGCGGGCAGATCGCCCACGACCGAGGAGCCAAACGCCATGCCAACGCTCTACTCCTATCCTGACCTTTTTGGCGTGGCGGACAACAACGCCTTCGGCCTGAAAGTGTTCGCGTTCATGCGTTTGTGTGGGCTGGCCTTCGAGCACCGCCATATCCTGGATACCTCCCAGGCGCCGCGCGGCCAGTTGCCCTACCTGGAGGATGGACGTACGTCGGTGGGAGACAGCGACGCCATCATCGCCTACCTGACCAAGCAGTACGGCCTGACGCTGGATGCGCAACTGTCGCCGGGGCAAAGAAATCTCGACCTGCTCGTGCGCCGTACGTTAGACGACCTGTATTGGCCGATGAGCTATTCACGCTGGCGCGATGACCGGTACTGGCCGGCTTTCCGCGACGCCTTGCGCGCCACGCATCCCGACATCACGCCAGACGCGCTGGAAGCCGCGCGCAAATACAACGACCAGCGCTATTACTACCAGGGGATCGGTCGCTATGCACCGGAGCAGGTCTACGCACGCGGCATCGAAGACCTGCGTGTGGTGGCGGACCTGATTGGGGAGGAAGGCTTCGTGTTCGGCGAGCAGCCCACGCCGATCGATGCCGCGATCTACGGTTTTGTCGCCAATATCTATTACTACGAGATCGATACGCCGTTGCGGCGATACGTGCTGACGCGACCGAACCTCGTACGGCATTGCCGCGAGGTGCACGATCGCGTCATGCAGAAGCAGACGCGAGGAACCTGAGCGCCGCCAGGGTCCTCGCGGACTGGAATCAATCCAGTCGGAAGGTCCGCACCACTTCAGCCAGTGTCGCCGCCTGTCCTTGCAGCGCGGCGGCCGCGGCCGTCGACTGCTCCACCAGCGCGGCGTTCTGCTGAACCATCTGATCCAGCTGGCTGACCGCCACGTTCACTTCCTGGATGCCGCGTGTCTGTTCGCGCGCGGCGCTCGTGATCTCGGAGATGATCTGCGTGACGCGGCCCACATTACCCACGATCTCGCGCATTGTTTCTCCGCTCAGACGCACCTGGCCAGAACCGGCATTCACGCTGCCCACCGTGGATTCGATCAGCGTCTTGATCTCCTTGGCCGCCTGCGAACTACGCTGGGCCAGCGCACGGACTTCGCCCGCCACCACCGCGAAGCCTCGGCCCTGCTCGCCAGCGCGTGCCGCTTCCACGGCCGCGTTGAGCGCGAGGATGTTGGTCTGGAACGCGATGCCTTCGATGACGCCGATGATTTCCGAAACCTTTACCGCGGCGCGTTCGATATCGCTCATGGTTTCGATAGCGCCGGCAATCGCATTGCCGCCGTCCGTCGCAACCAGTTGTGCCTGGGTGGCGGTTTCGTCGGCCTGGCGGGCCGAGCTTTCCGATTGTCCGACCGTGGCGGTGATCTCCTCCATCGATGCGGCGGTCTGCTCCAGGCTCGCCGCCGCGGATTCCGTGCGTTGCGACAGGTCGGCGTTGCCTTCCGCAATCTCGTTTGCAGCCACGTGCACGGATTCGCTCGCATCGCGGATCTGGCGCATGACATGCACGAGCTTGTCGGCAAACGCATTGAAGGCGCGCGCGATCTGCGCCACTTCATCGGTACCCTCGGCGGCCAGGCGGCGCGTCAGATCGCCGTCGCCGGAACCGATTGCCATCATGGCATCACGAATACCGGAGAGCCGGCGGAACGAAACGGCCGTCACGCCGGCCACGATCACCGCCGCCGCGCAGGCAACGACGACCAGCGAAATCAACGATGCAATCAGCACCGACCGCATGCCCGCGGTGGCTTCCGACTTGTCCAGCGCAATCACGGCCACCCAGTCGGTGCCCGGAATCTCGCGGCCGCGCAGCAGTCTGGCGGCGCCGCCGATGCTCACATCCATCGGCGTGGTGGCCGAGACCAGTGCGCCGAGTTTGTCGCCGTCCAGTGCAGGCACCAGATCGGTAATCGGCTTCAGCGTCAGCTTGTCGTCCTGGTGCGCGACGATCTTGCCGTCGCGTGCCACCAGGATGCCGAAGCTGGCAGGCGTGGGATGGATCGAGCGGACATTGGCGACCACCGCATCCATCGCCACGTCGCCGCCGATCACCGCCTTGACGCCACCGTCGCGTATCACCGGCACGGCAAAGGTCACCACGAGCTTGCCGCTGCTGGCCGCGATATAAGGCGGCGTGACGATCGGCTTGCCCGCGGCCACGGCCTGCTTGTACCAGGGGCGCGCGGTGGGATCGTAGTCAGGCTTCAGGCCGGCGGCATCGGAAAACCGATGGCTCTTGTCCGGATAACCCACGTAGGTCTTGATAAAGCCGCCCGCGTTCGAAACAAGTTTGAGCGCGGGAATGGGGTCGTCTTGCAGCGCGGCTTCCTGCAGTGATTCGATCATCTGCGTGTGGCTGGAGACCCATGCCGCGATGGCATCCACGTGCCCTGTCTGCACGGCGGCGAGGTTGTTGTCGATGGCCTCGTTGTTGTAGGTACGAGCCACGAACTGGTTGACGATGGCATTGGCTGCCAGCGCCACGATCACGATGGCCACGGATAGGGCCACGATACGTGCGCGAAGCGAGGAAAGCATGTGTTGAACTCTTCTCTCAAGTTGACCCTGGTATGGGCGGGAAATCTGCCCTCGCATTGACGGCATGCCGCCGGTCGACTTTAGTGCGCTGCAACATAGAGATTTTCGAGTCACTTTTTGCCCGACTGAGCGATCGTTCGGGGCCTGCAGGGCAGTTGCCATATGTCTGTACAGGCATTGCTATACAACCGAGGGAAAACCCGTTGCGCTGCAGCACCAACTTGCATTCGCAAGGCGTGCTGCCTATGCTGAACACCAGAATTCAATTTAATTTGAATCTGTATTCAGAAGCATCTAACGCGTTACATACGCACACGGGGCGGTCTTACATCCTCCGAGGGAGGGCCCAAGCAGGTAGGCAGCGAGCCAGGACGGGAAACGCTGCCAAGGCTCAGGAGGTGATGTAGATCGTATGGAAATGCAGCCGCGCCATAAGCGGAGCATCTCCAATCAGCGCGCCGCACGAACCTTAGGACTCGGAGTGACGCGCCAAGAAGAAGTGAGCGGCCATGGCCACCATCCTGTTGCTCGAGCCACACCCTTTGTTGCGTCTCGGTCTGCGCCATCTGTTGGCTCAGGCGCATGTACCGGGCGATCTCATCGATCTCGATCCCGCCGGCCTGCATGATCCCGACCCGTGGACACACCACGCGGATCTGCTCGTCTTCGGCCTGCCGGCCGAAACGGACGCTGGCTGGCAGACGCTGGCCGAACTGTGCCGCCGTCTGACGCCGCTGCGCGTGCTGGTGCTGGCAGACCACCTGCCGGTGTCGCTGCCCGAATCCGGTGTGCCCGATGCGGTGCGTGGTCTGCTGGCCAAGACGTGTTCGGCCGATGCGCTCGAAGCCGCCATCCGCCTGGTGCTGGCCGGGGGCGAATGCTTCCCGTCGCAACTGCCGGCCGCGCGTCATGCCGATCTGTCGCACCACGATGCCCGCCATGACGCCGCGCCGATCGTGGTGCCGTTGCACAGCGTGCCGGCGCACATGGCCGACGCTGCCGCGCCGGGGCAAGCCGCGCCGCAGGAAACACCGGCCGCGGGCGCCCATCTGCTCAACATCACCGAACGCCAGTACGAAGTCCTTGCGCTGCTGGCGCGCGGTTATCCGATCAAGACGGTCAGCCGGTTGCTGAATATATCGGTGGCCACTGCCAAGACCCACGCCTGCACGCTGTACCAGCGCCTGCATGTGCGCAACAAGGGTGAGGCTGTGTACGTGGCGCTGCAGCGCGGTGCCACCTTGAACTGGCCAGGCCCCGCGCCGGCCAAGCCCACGCATATCCCGATGTCGTCCCTGAACGCGCGGGAGGCTTGTGAGGCCGCATAAAAGAAGTCACGTATTGCCCGCGGGTCTTGGCCCGCCTCCGCCATTCGCCGGCCCGCCCCTCGTCCAAAAGTATGAGGCGGCCGCCGGCCGTGGTTGCTAGCTTGTATTTCATGTCCGGCGCCGGGGGGCAGCCGCAGGGATCAGCGAAATCTCTGGCATGAACCCTCATCGCCATCATTTCCACAAGAATACGACGCGCCCAACCAGGGCGCCCCGCCGGTGCACCACACCCTGCGGATAGACGCGTGACAAGCGCGGATGGCATTCAGATGACGACCTATCTCATCGCCAGCAATGAAATGATGTGCCGCATCCTTGCGCGGCGCATGGAGGGGCAGGACATCCCGACACCAGTTCGCTGGCACGGGCCTGAATGGCTGCTCGACGGTGATCCCGTTGGCGCGCGCATGTCCTCGATTGAAAATCCCGACGCAGCCGAGCCGTTACCGGAGCGGCCGGTCGAGATGGCGCTGGTCGACTGCAGCGGCGTACCCGGTGATCCGCGCGCGCTGCTGGACCGCGTGCTCGCACTGCTGGCGCCACGGCGCTGGCTGGTGTTGTCCGATGCGCTCGATGCCCCGCTGATGGCCCATGCCGCGCTGCTGGGTGCCAACGGCTGCCTGGCCGTACCGGCGCCGGTGGAACTGGTCTGTGCCGCCGCCACGCTGGTGTGGGCCGGTGGCCAGTGTTTTCCGCGCAGCGCGCTGTCACTGCTGAGATCCCTGCATCCGCACGGCGCGCAAGCGGCGCCGATATCGCGGTTCATCCCTGCGGCGCGGGTAAGTCCCGATGGGTCTACTGCCATCGGATGAAGGCGCTCGCGCGTTGATACGACTATGCTGGATTTGCCCGCGGTCAGAAGCCGGTGCCTTGGCGAGACCGGCCGCCGCGGGGAGCAGGGGGTCGTATGGAACGCAGTCTGGATATCCTGGTCGTCCACGGGTTTGCCGTGCGCGAGGGCCGGGGCAAATGGGCATGTTGCTATGAGATACGGCTCGCCATCATTGGCGGGCCGTTGTTGTATCGGGGCGAACTGCACGGACGGTGCTTTGCCACCGAGGATGCCGCCATCACGGCGGCGCGAGAGATCGGCGAACGCGAAGCGAGCCGACATCTGGATACCGCGCGCGCGATGTTCGTCGCCTTGACCCGCACGCCGGTTCCCTGACCGCGCAGGGTCCGCCATTCGCACCTTCACGTAACGTCTTGCGTACCCGCTTCACCGGCCGGCCAAAAAAGAAGCCCGCCGACCGGGGGACCATGCGGGCTTTGAAATGGCCGCTCACTTGGTGAGCGACCATTGCATTGAACATATCGAATCGCCGCGCAAGACAGTATCAACCAGAAGACGCATGCGGACCCGGCACCTCATCCCTGCATTACGGGCCGTGTCAAAACCGCGGCACCAGCACTGGCGCGCTCGCGCCGACCATGCGGCCCGTGCAGGGTCATCCATCCGCCGGCCTCCGGCCTCATGCTTCGGGATGGATGCCGGTGCGCACGAGCAGTTGGCGCGCCAAAATTGATGGCGCCACGCATGCCATCGCACGCCGCAAGCGCGTGCCACGCAACCGGACTCTCGCACGCGCGAGATGCGCCGCGGGGCCCCGATTTGGCGACGCACACGCCGGGCGGATCTGTGTGCGGCGCCCAACAGACGCTCGGGAACCGCTACGCAACCATGACCCAAGTCAGCCCCCCGCAAGGGGCATGGGCCGGTCATGGCGTCGATCTGAAAAGTTGGCTCGATATCGACGACATCCGGCACTGGCCGCTCCAGCCTGACCTACGTATCTTCGTGCGCACCGCGTTGCGCGGCTGAACTTACGCCGCGGCGTATTGAGTGCGCCCGATAACCGTAGCGCGCGGTTTGGTGCGACATCGCACCGAGCTCATCGCGCAAAGAACATGGAATGGAGCTCGTCAACGAATCGGAGAGATCGAATGAAGTCAACCATCCGCAATATTCTCGGTGAAGTGGCGCGACTCGATGTGCCGCTGGCCACGCTGGCCGACAACGATGACCTCTATGCGGCGGGCCTGTCGTCGCTGGCCACCGTGCACGTCATGCTGGCGCTGGAAAACGCCTTCGACATCGAAATCCCGGACCAGATGCTGACGCGTCAGCTCTTTCGCAGCGTGGACTCGCTGGCGGCGGCCGTGGAGACGATTCGCAACCAGCAGGAGGCCGCATGAACACCGCCAGGGTATCGCTGGCCCATGCCAATTCCGGTGCCGGCGCCATCGCCGGTGAAGAATTGATCGCGGCCGCGCGCGAAGCCGCTGCCGTGGCACAGCGCTTTGCCGACGCCGTGGACCAGGAAGCGCGATTCCCGCACGAAGCGTTCGAGGTGCTGCGCGAGCACGGCCTGCTTGGCGCGATGGTGCCGGCCGTGCTGGGCGGCAGCGGTGCATCGCTGGCAACGGTGGCCACCATCGGCCGCGTGCTGGGCGAGATGTGCGCATCCACCGGCATGATCTACGCGATGCACCAGATCCAGGTGGCCTGCCTGCTCGAACACGGCACTGGCAGCCCTTGGCATCAGCAATTGCTGGCGCGCGTGGCCAAGGAACAGTTGCTGCTGGCGTCGGCCACGTCTGAGGAAGCCATCGGTGGCGCACTGCGCAACAGTGGCTGCGCCGTCAATGTGGAAGGCGACCGGTTCCATCTGCTGAAGATGGCGCCCACGATCTCCTACGGCGCGCATGCCGACGGCATCCTGATCACGGCACGCCGCCATGCGGATGCTTCGCCGTCAGACCAGGTGCTGGTCTGCGCGCTGAAGCCGGACTACACGCTGCAAAGCCTGAACACGTGGGACACGCTTGGCATGCGTGGCACGTGCAGCAATGGCTTCCGGCTGGAGGCCACGGGGCAGGTGGACCAGGTGCTGCCGGTGCCGTTCGGCGAGATTGCCGATACCACGATGACGCCCGTTTCGCACATCCTCTGGAGTGCGCTGTGGCTGGGCATTGCCGGCGATGCGGTGTCGCGTGCCAAGACCTTCTTCCAGGGTCAGGCGCGCGCGCGCCCCGGGCAGTTGCCGCCGTCGGCACCGCGCGTGGCCGAAGCGGTCAGCCTGCTGCAGATGATGGAAGCACGCATCGATATGGCGCTAGAGCGCCAGCGCGCGCGTCACGCGGGCGCATCGGTGCCGGCGGCGTTCGCGCTCGCGGCGGAGATGAATGGACTGAAGACCGCCATGTCGACGACCGCGCTCGAAGTCGTGCAGCAGGCACTGCTGGTATGCGGCATGGCCGGCTACAAGCACGGCACGCCGTTCAGCCTGGGCCGCCATCTGCGCGACCTGTGGTCGGCACCGCTGATGATCAACAACGATCGCATCCAGACCAACACGGCCAATCTGTTGCTGGCCGACCGTTCGTGAGGAACCACTTATGGACGCCCATGCATTGACTGAGGCGGCGCCGGGCGGCGGCGCAGCCGAAACCGCGGTCGGGCCGACCTACCTGGAGCGGTTGCTGGCCGCTGGCCTGCTGATCGAAACCGGCGTGAAGGGCCTGTATGGCCGCAGCGCGCAGTTCGAAAGCATTGCCGATGGCCTGAACGCGGCCATCACGCGAATCGGCGTGGACCAGCACGCCGAAGTCCTGCGCTTTCCGCCCGCGATGGGCCGGCAGGACTTCGAGACCAGCGAATACCTGAAGAACTTTCCGCAGCTGGCGGGCACGATTCACAGCTTCTGCGGCGACGACCGCGGGCATCGCCGCCTGCTCGCCAGGATAGAAGACAAGGAAGAGTGGACCGACCAGCAGGAATTCACTGGCGTGGTGCTGACGCCCGCTGCCTGCTACCCGATCTACCCGGTGGTGGCCAAGCGTGGTCCGTTGCCCAGCGAAGGCAAGGTGGTGGACGTGCTGTCGTATTGCTATCGGCATGAGCCGTCGCTGGAGCCTACGCGCATGCAGCTGTTTCGCCAGCGCGAATACGTGTGCCTGGGCTCGCCCGAGCGCATCGTCGCGTTCCGCCAGTTGTGGATGGAGCGCGGACAAGCCCTGGCCGAGGCGTTGCAGCTACCGGTGGAGGTCGACGTCGCCAACGATCCTTTCTTCGGACGCGGCGGCAAGATCGTGGCCGACAGCCAGCGCGAACTGAAGCTCAAGTTCGAGCTGCTGATTCCGGTCAACGATGGCGCGCCGCCCACGGCCTGCATGAGTTTCAACTACCACATCGACCACTTCGGCGCGCTCTGGCATATCGGCCTGGCCGATGGCGGTGTGGCGCATACGGGTTGTGTGGGATTCGGCATTGAACGGCTGGTGCTGGCACTGCTCAAGCACCACGGTCTCGACCCCGCGAAGTGGCCGCAACCGGTGCGTGAGACGCTGGGAGACGTGTAAATGTACGGAGACGGCAAGGCTGTACGCACACGCGGCGGCGCGCACGCGCTGCATGGTGGAAATCCGGTATGGTCACATGCCAACCGCCACATCGACCTTTGGGTTGAACTGTTGCATGGATGGGACTTCGAACCCGTCGCAGCTTTGCCGTTCACGGTCACCCTAGATTTCGAAGGGGACCAGTTCACTTCGTCGAACATCCCGTCGGCCGACCTTGAGCGGCTGTACGGCATCGTCAAGGACGAACTGTCGACCTACAACCAGCTCGAAGCGCACGTTGCCGCGCAGACCAACCGTGGCAACGCGGTGCTGCTGGAGGTGGACAGCTACCAGCTTCCCCAGCCCGCTGGCGCATACCGGCGTCAGCATGCACGAGCGTGCATCGCGATCGATGCGCTGGTGCCCGAGGCGACGGCGGTGGGTTACTACCATCACGACGGCTACCACACCGCCAGCGGCGACGACTACCTGGCCATCTTCCGCATGCCTGCGCATGAAACCATGTGGGGCGTGGCGATGTTTCCACAGGCGGAAGTGGTGCGCCGCCGCTTTCCGGCCATGACCGAGGATGCCCTGTTGCGCGCGTCGGTGGACCTGTTGCGCGGACACCTGGCGCGGCGTCCGCGCCAGAACCCGATCCAGGCATTCCGCGCCGCTTTCCCGGCGCACCTGGAACAACTGATGGCGCGCAACGAGGCCAACTTCCAGATCTATGCCGCCAGCGTGCTGCGTCAGCTCGGCGCCAATTTCGAACTGCTCGGTTGCTATGTGCGCTGGCTGGTCATGAACGGGCAGTCACTACCCGATACCGTGGCCGAAGCGTGCTACACGATGGCGTCCGAGGCGATGGTCATGCAGTTCCGCCTGATGCGCGCCGTCATCAGCCACAAGTCCGATAGCTGCCAGGATTGCCTGGAACAGCTCGAACTGGCTTACCAGGGCACGGTACCCGCGCTGGCGGCCCACTTTGGAGAGACCGTCACATGACCGCACGGGATCCGGAACCGGCATTGCTGCCCATCCTGCAGCCCGGGGTGGCCGTGGGGCGATCGCGGCTTGAAGGCGACTGGACCCTGCTTGAAACCTTTGCGAATGCGGCCGCGCATCCGGGCGAGCTGTCCGAGACCGGCCACTGGTTGCCCGCGCCAGTGCCCGGTACCGTGGCCAGCGCGCTGCGCGCCGCGCGACGCTGGGACGATACGGCGCCGCCGCCACTGCACCATAACGATTACTGGTACCGGCTGCATTTCTCCGGCAGCGGCCGCCGGTTGCTGCGCTTCAACGGTCTTGCCACGATTGCCGAGGTCTGGCTCAACGGCGTGAAGGTGCTTACCACGCACCATATGTTCGCGGCACACCAGGTGGAAGTGGAACTGGCGGGCGCGGACAACGCGCTGCATATCTGCTTTCGCGCGATGCATCCGTGGCTGCGCACGCAGCGCGGCCCGGTTCGGTGGAAGCCGCGCATGATCCAGCCGCCGTCGCTGCGCACGGTTCGCACGACGCTGCTTGGGCACATGCCTGGCTGGTGTCCGCCCGTGCATGCGGTCGGCCCGTGGCGCGATATCGAACTGCTCGATCCCGCCGGTACCGATCTCGCGCATGGCGTACGTGCCGAACTGTCGAGCCGGATCGAAGGCAGCGACGGCGTCATCGAGGCAAAACTGCATTTTCCAGGGCCGGTGCCGACGCACGGTACGTTCTCGGCGATGGGCCCCGAGCACGCCGTGTGGCAGGGCGAACTGTGCAGCATCGGCGGCCAAACGCTGGCCGGCACGCTGCGCATCCCGGATGCACGACGCTGGTGGCCGCATACACATGGCGATCCGGCGCTTTACCGGATCGACGCCAGCTTTGGCGGCCACGTACTGGCATGCGGCCGCGTTGGGTTTCGTACGATCACCGAAGACCGCGATGGCGAACCCGGCGCTTTTGCGCTGCGCGTCAACGGCGAACGTGTGTTCTGCCGTGGCGCGTGCGTATCGAGCCACGACCTGCCGGGCCTGGCCGATACCGACGAGGCCGTGGCACGCTGGCTTGAGCTGGCCCGCGACGCCGGCGCGAACATGGTGCGCGTGAGTGGCGTGACCTGCTATCCGGGCGAGGCGTTCTATCGCCATTGCGATGCACTGGGCTTGATGGTCTGGCAGGACTTCATGTTCGCGAATTTCGACTACGGCAGCGAGTCCAGCGCCAGTGCCGCGTTGATGGACGATGCGAGCCGCGAAGTCTCGCAGTGGCTGACGTCGACCGGTGCGCATGCGAGCCTGGCCGTGCTGTGCGGCGGCAGCGAGGCGGAGCAGCAGGCGGCCATGCTGGGCGCCCCGCGCGGCACATGGCGCCAGCCGCTGTTCGATGAATTGATTCCGGCGCTGGTGGCCAGGCACCGGCCGGACACGGTCTACGTGCGCAACTCGCCGAGCGAGGGCCCGTGGCCGTTCCAGCCCGATACCGGCGTCACGCACTACTACGGCGTGGGCGCATATGAGCGGCCGCTGGCCGATGCGCGGCTCGCCAACGTGCGCTTTACGTCCGAATGCCTGGCATTCGCCAATGTGCCGTGCGCGCGCACGCTGGCGGAGGCGGGCCTGTCGCAGCCGTTGCACGACCCGCGCTGGAAGGCGCGCGTGCCACGCGACGCCGGTTCGGCCTGGGATTTCGAAGATATCCGCGACTTCTACCTGCGAGCGCTGTTCGAGGTGGACCCGCCACGGCTGCGCTATGAGCATCCGGCCCGCTACCTGGCGCTGTCACGCGCCGTGGTGGCGGAGATCATGACCGAAGTGTTCGGCGAATGGCGCCGCACGGGTTCCTCCTGCATGGGAGGGCTGGTGTGGCAGCTGCAAGATCTGCTGCCGGGCGCCGGCTGGGGCATCATCGATGCCCGGGCGCGGCCCAAGTCGGCATGGCACGCGCTGCGGCAGGTATGGCAGCCGCTGCAGGTGTTGCTGACGGACGAAGGGTTGAACGGCCTGCACGTGCACCTGATCAACGAGTCCGGCGCGCCGCGCACGGTGCGGTTGACGCTGCGTTGCCTGCGCGATGGCGAGGCCGTGGCCGACCAGGCCACGCGGACGCTGACGCTGGGGCCACGCGAGTCACGGCGGCTGGTGGCGGCGGAACTGCTCGATCACTTCTTCGATTTCACATACGCATACCGCTTTGGTCCGCCCGCGCACGACGTGGTGCTGGCGACGCTGCATGACGCGTCTCCGGAAACCGCGTCGGACACTACCCCGGACGAGGCAGGAAACCGGTTGCTCAGCCAGTCGGTCTATCTGCCGAACCGGCGCGCCGATGCGCTGCGCGATCCGGGCCTCCGTGCCAGCGTGGCATGCGAAGACGGCGTCTGGTGGCTCACGGTGGAGGCGCGGCGCTTCGCGCGCTGGGTCCATATCGACGATCACGCCTACCTGCCCGAGACCGACTGGTTCCATCTCGGGCCGGGCGAATCGCGCCGCATCCGCCTGATGCACGATGCCGCGGGTGTAGCCGGGGCCAACGCCATCCCTTCGGGCGAGGTGTCCGCGCTGAACGCCGACCGGTCGGTCAATTACGACGGCTGACGCCGTCGATCTCCACCTGCCCGCCATGCCACGGCTGGCGCGGCAGGACACATATCCCTCATCCACATGGCCGGTGCGCCCGCCCCGCCGCGCCCGCGTCTTCCTCCCCCGAATTCCTACATCCAACCTACCAAAGCATGACTACCAGACCTATCCGTCTGCCTACTGTCGGTTCAGTGCGCCATAGCACTTAATACAGTCAACAACGAAGAATATCCGGAGCGCAAAAAAGCTTCGGCAGGTTTTACGGGCGGCAGTCGCAAGGCTGCCAGGTATTCGCCAGCAGCTAGCTGATAAAGGGTGGAGCGGCGAAGTCGGGTCACACGTCTCGCAGGCGTTTGCCAGCGTGCGCGTACCGATGTCGCTCCGGTCAAACGGAGAGGAAAAAATGATCACGCATCGGTCGGACCTGCATGTCAATCATCTGCTCAACGCCATGCCGCGCCATGAATGGGAAGTCCTGTCGCGACACTTCGAGCTCGTCCGCCTGCGTGCAGGGGAATTGCTGACCGATTCGGGCCAGCGCATCGTCCACGTCTACTTTCCCACCACGTCGGTGGTGTCGCTGCTCTCGTTGCTTGAGGATGGCGCCACGGTGGAATTCGCGGCGGTAGGCAACGAGGGCTTGGTCGGCATCCCCGTGGTTACCGGTGGCGACACCATGCCCAGCCGCGTGGAAGTGCGCAGCCCCGGTTTTGCGTACCGCATCCCGGCCCGCGCGCTGCGCGCCGAGCTGTCGCAGCTTCCCACGCTGCAACGCATGACGCTGCTCTATGTGCAGGCCGTGCTGACGCAGATTGCCCAGACCGCCGCCTGCAATCGCCATCACTCGCTGAACAAGCAACTGTGCCGCTGGCTGTTGCTGGCGATCGATCGCATGGCCAGCAACGAACTCGTGATCACGCAGCAGGTGATTGCGAACATGCTGGGTGTGCGTCGCGAAGGCGTGACCGAAGCCGCTGGCAAGCTGGAGGATATGGGCCTGATCCACCACAGCCGCGGCCACATCACCGTGCTCGACCGTTGCGGACTTGAGCAGCATTCTTGCGAATGCTACAAGCTCGTCAAGCGCGAGTATGACCGCCTTCTGCCGGCGCTTGCCCTGGTGCACGCCTGACCGGCGTCATTCGCGCAATGCAGCTCGCCCCGAATGCCACGCGCCGTCAGGCGGCGTTCCGGGGCGCGCTTCACACGCGACGCTCAGTAGCCATGTGCCGGATCGATGCTGCCGAACGACGCTACCAGGCCCGTGATCACGGTGCCGTAGGCCGACTCCAGGTTGTCCAGGCACTCTGTGCAGGCATCGGCGCGGCGCCGTGCCACGGCACGCGCCAGGCGGAACTGGAGCACCTTGCATTCGGTAGCGATCCTGCCGGCCGCCTCGCTGATGGCCGACGGCACCGGATGGCCGTGTTCGCCGAGCCAGTTCAGGCAGTGATGGAGCATCTCGAAGTTGGCACCCAGTTGGCGCGGCAGGTTGAATCCATAGAGATGGAAGTAGGCATCGCCGCGCGCCAGGATCGTATCGACCTGCGCCGGGAACTCGGTACGCCAGCGCGTGATGGGGTTCTGCGTCGGGCGCCGGCCCAGGTGGTGGCGCATCAGCTGCGCAACCGTATTGGCCAGCTCACGGCCTTGCAGCGGCGCGCGCACGCGCTTCGCGCATTCGACGTACGGAAACAGGATGTTGCCGTTGGTGCTGAGTTCGGGCGTGAGACGCATCACGCCCCGGTAATCTTCGCCCTCGACGGCGTAGCGTCCAAGGCTGTGATAGTAGGACATGGTCTGCGCCGCGGTGTCGATCTCGTCGATCGCGATCGTGGATTTCACATGACCCGTGCGATAGGTCGTGGCGCCCGTATCGGGCAGGTAGAAGCTGTCCGCTTCCACCAGCATCGTGTGGCCGCGCCGCACCTGTTCGGCAACGTGCGCTTCCAGCGTGTCGTAGATGGCGCTCTCCTGCACGACTGTTCCATACAGCAGCTCCAGGTCGGCCTGCGGAAACTTGAAGAAGGTGAAATGGTCGCCTTCGTAGTCCTGCGTCACAGTGAACGGCAGTGCCGCGCGCGGGTCGAGGTGCCAGCCATGCAGCAGCTCGATCCAGAGGTCCATGTAGCAGTTCGTTTCCTGCCAGATCGATGCCTCGCCATGCAGCAGGCGCTGCGGCGCCACCACGGGCCGTGCTGCCTGCGCAGGCGCCACGGTGTTCGCTGTGCATTGCTCCATCTCATTTCCTCCGGGTTCGGATGGCAAGCGGCTCGGAGCCGGCCGGCCGTGCGTTGGCATGTCCACCTGCATTGGAGCCGTTCCGGCGCGGCACTTCGGTACGTTTTCCAACACACGGGCCGTTGTCAGGGCAAGGCCACGGCGCGGCAGGTAGCGTGTGCGGAATCGAACAGAATCCTGCCAAGGCAGCTTCCTACACTGATCGCATCCACTCTGGCCAGGGCGCGGGCGCGCGCGTCCGTGGCGCCTGCCGTGACAGGCCCGGTTGCCGGAGTCTTCACAACGCGCCGATGCGTCAACCGCCGATGCATCGGCACGCCGACCGAGTGGGCACCAGGAGGCAGGATGAAAACGCCGACCAAAGGGCCCCATCACTACTGGCGCAACCAGACAAGCCGCGCCCGCAGGGGTTAGGCAGTATTCGGAGTCAAGGGGGACGTCGTGAACAAGATGTCATTTTTTGCAGCGGGAGCCGGAACGGCAGATGCGGCAATGCCCGCGGCTGGCGGCGTGGCGCGGCGTGCAATGGTCGACCACGCTGGATGGATTCTGGGCGCGGGGCTGGTAGGCGCGGCGGTGGCCTGGGTGTGCGCGGTTTCGCAGCCGCCGGTGTACAGCGCGAGCGCGCTGGTCCAGGTGCTGCAGCCGCGCGAAGGCGCGGCGCAGGCACGCAATGCCGCCGCGGCCATGCAGGCGCCCAGCGTGCCGCTCGATGTCGGCATGCTTCGCAGCCGCACCGTCGTGGCCCCCGTAGTGGAGCGGCTGCGTCTTGATATTACGGCGCTGCCCTTGCGCGCGCCGCTGATCGGTGGGCTGGTCGCGCATTTTGCCAATCCCGGCAAGATCGGCACGCCGTGGCCGGAAAGCCTTGGGTACGCGTGGAGCGGCGAGCAGGTGGCGGTGGAAAAGCTCTCGGTGCCTGAACGCCTGCTCAACGTGCCGCTGACGCTGGAGGTTCTGCCCGACAACGCTTACCGGCTCTATGACCGCGACAGCGAACTGCTCGAAGGCCGCGTGGGCGCGCGGGCGGAGGCGAATGGCGTGACGCTGATGGTGATGCGCATCGACGCCCACCCCGGCACGCGCTTCATGCTGACGCGCCATGACATGGTGCAGACCATCAATGACGTGGCTAACGGGTTGCATATCGAGATGCAGCCCGGCGATGCGAGCACCGTGAGCATCTCGTGGCGGACCACCGACCGCACGGTCGCCGCCGCGCTGGTCAATGGCATCACCGAATCGTTCATCGGCAACCAGGCCACGCAGCGGCGCGACGATACGGCGGCGACGCTGGCCTTCCTGGGCAACGAGATTCCGCGCGTGAAGGTCGAACTGGAGCGCGCCGAGGCTGCGTTGACGCGCTATCGCTCGAAGGCCGGTTCGATGACGCCGACGCAGGATGCGCAGTCATACCTGTCTGGCAGCATGGACTACCAGCGCCAGATCGCATTGCTGAAGCTGGAACGCACGAAGCTGCTGCAACGCTTTACCGAGGAAGCGAACGAGGTCAAGACGGTCGACAACCAGATCCAGCAGCTGATACGCGAACGCAAGGATATGGATTCGCGCTACCAGAATCTGTCTTCGACCGAGCGGGAGTCGGTGGCGCTGACGCGCGATGTGAAGGTCGCCGAAGACATGTACATGACGTTGCGCAACAAGTCGGAGCAATTGTCGCTGGTGCAACTCGATCGCACGGGACAGGTGCGCGTGCTGGACAGCGCGCTGGTGCCGGTACGCCCCGTGGGCCTGGGACCCTGGCCCGCCACGACGGCGGGCGCGCTGATGGGGATCTGTCTGGCGATGGCGTGCGTGACCATGCGTCAGCGCGTCCGGCCCACGCTGGATTCCGCCAACGATGCCGAATTGCGGCTCGGCCTGCCGATGCTTGGCGACGTCGTGTTCAGCCAGGAGCAGGTGGAACTGGAGAAGCTTGTCGACGCGCGAGCAAAGTCGGTACACGGGAAGGTTGCGGGGCTGCTCGCGCATGAACCCGGCCGCGCGCTCGTCAGCCAGGACGAATTGGTAGCGAACTCCGAGGATGACCTGGACGGCGCTGAACGGCTGCTGCGCCTTGGCCTGCACGATCAGTTCCTGCTGGCGCGCAATTCACCGCACTCGATGGCGGTGGAAGGGCTGCGCAGCGTGCGCGCGGCGCTGCATTTCATGCTGCGCGATACGCCGCAACGGGTGCTCGCGGTGACGAGCCCCACGGCGGGCGCTGGCAAGACATTCGCATCGGTCAATCTCGCCGTGCTGTTTGCCGAGGCCGGCCAGCGTGTGCTGCTGATCGATGCCGACCTGCGGCGCGGCAAGGTGGCAAGCTGGTTTGATCTGGCCACCGACGTGGGCCTTGCCGATCTGCTCGCCGGCCGCGTGGCGTTGCCGGAAGCCGTCCAGCGCACCGTGGTCAACGGCCTGTCCGTGCTGCCGGCCGGTATTCCTCCGGTGAACCCATCGGAGCTGCTGATGCATCCGGCCTTTGCAGAATCCGTGCGGGCCTGTGCGGAACGCTTTGATCTGGTATTGATCGATACGCCGCCCGTGTTGGCCGTGGCCGATGCCGCGCTCGTCGCCAACGTTGTCGGCGGCACGCTGATGGTGCTGCGCGCAGGGTCGACGTTGCCCGACCAGGTCGATGAATCGCTCAAGCGGCTGGCACGTGCACACGCCAGTCTGTCCGGCGGCATCCTCAATGGCGTGACACCGAAGCGCAGCAATCAGGCGGAGTTCGGCACCATGAATCCCTACCTGGGCATGCCCGTGGCGGCGCCGTCAGTCAGGCAGATCGCTCATGTGCGTGCCGCGCCGGGAAAGCCTGCCTGAGCCCATAGCATTGCGCTCCTACGCGATATGGTCCGATAAGGACCATATCCGAGGAGCGCAATCCTTCAGCGGCGATTTACTGACCTTCGGCGACGCCTTCCACATATGAGGGGAGCGGCGTCTCCAGCGTCTTTCCTGCTTCGTTCGCGGTGTTCATCCTGACCAGTTCGTCGCACTTGACCAGTTCGACGCCGGCTTGATAGCGGACTTCCTGCCCGTGTTCACCGCGCAGGCAATTCAGCAGCACCCGTACGAGGTTGGCGCCCGCCATATGGGTAAAGGGATAGCCGCCTCCGAATCTTGGATTCATTTCCAGCAGGTACTGGCGTCCGTCACGTTCGATCACATCGCAGTCGACGTTGCCGATATGCCGTAGTTCCCGGCCGATGCGGGCGGCCAGGTCGCTGAACGGCTTGCCTTCGACAGTGATTGCCTGGTCCGTCTCTCCCGCGCGCATCCTCAGTTTCTGGCGCACCGCGAAGCCGATCGGGTTTGCATCGAGATCATTGAAGATATCGATCCCGTACTCCTGGCCCGAAATCATTTCCTGGATCAGAACCTGTTCCCCCGGCGGCCCCATCTTTGCAAAGATCGATTGCTGGCAGAGCCGCTGGCAGTAGGCATGCGCGAAGCGAAGCTCGCTTTGGTCCTCGACAAAGAAGATGCCGAAGCTTGCGCTGCCCCAACGCGGTTTGACGACGAGCGGGAAGACCTCGGAACCGGCCGCGATGGCGGACTCCGCGCTTTCCAGGGTCGCATAGCTGCGCGGCGTGGACAGCCCGATCGATTCGGCGAACTGCGCAGTCAGGAACTTGTCCGCGCATAGGCGAACGACGTCGGCGGACGAGATGATGGGTATCGTTCCGATGTCGCGGAACCGATGTGCGTGCGCCGCAATGAGCGGCAGTTCCAGGTCATTGAGCGACAGGATCGCTGAAACCCGATGTTCCCTGCAGACATCGAGCAGGAAGTCGATGTAGTGCTCCGCATGGAGGCTCGGCGCCACCAGGAACAGGTCGCATGCACTCGCGGCCGGCGTATTGCGTTGCATATCCACGCCAAGCACCATGCCAGTCCCGTTCAGCTCCGACTTGAAGTACTCCACGAGATAGCGCCTTCTACCTACGCATGTCAGCAGAACGTTCATGTGCACTCCAATTGCATCCGATCACTATGACTTTGCCACGATGTTACGAGGAAAATTTCGGCATTCACGATGAGGACTCGTCATGTCGTGTGGATCGGAATGTCTTGCTCTGGCACATGCGCGGACTTGCCGGACGTCGGCTGGGCGGGACTGCCGGTGAACGTCGGCACGGTCGTATCGCCAGCCGCGTTGATGCCCTGATGGCGCATGACGGTGGCCGGTGTGAGCAAGAGGATCTTCATATCGAGCCAGAAAGAGCAGTGATCGACGTACCAGGTGTCCAGGGTGAACTTCTGTTCCCAGGTCAGCGAGTTCCGTCCGTTTATCTGTGCCCAGCCGGAAATGCCGGGACGGACCAGAAGCCGACGCGCCTGGTCCGATGAGTAGCACGGCAGATACTTCATTGGCAGAGGTCGCGGACCAATCACGCTCATGTCGCCCATCAGGACGCACCAGAACTGAGGCAGCTCGTCGAGACTGAATCGGCGAAGAAAAACGCCGAACGGCGTCAGCCTGTCTTCATCGGGCAAGAGTTCGCCGTCGGGGCCACGAGCCTCCGTCATGCTTCGGAACTTTACCAATGGGAATGGCTTCCCGCCGAGGCCCGCGCGCGTCGGACGGAACAGTACGGGACTGCCGAGCTTCCAGCGCACAGCGGCTGCCAGAAGTAGCAACGGAATGCCCAACCCTAGCAATGCGATGGAGGCGAAAACTATGTCAAACAAACGCTTCATGATCGATCTGTCCGGTTCGTCCCGGGGCGGCATTCACGGTCGTCCCTGGACAGACAACGGATATCCGCTCCGGAGTCAATCTAACCAAAGCCGGGCTGCGGCGTGAAGCGGGAAATGTGGCCGAGGCCACGTTCCACGGTGCCGCGGGTCATACAAAAGAGGGTGGTTCCGCTCAACACTGAATATGGTGACGAGGGTTTGGGGGAGTGTGTGCGCCCGCACGGATGACACGACGGGCCACCTCTACATTGACACGACGTGGCTGGCTGGATCGCTCCGATCCGGCGAGGTGACGCCAGAGATCAAGCGCGCTTGCACTGCCCGGACCCGCAACGGCCGACAAGCAAGTTCAATGGGAGAAGTAATGACAATCACGTCGACGGACACGGTGATTATCGGCGCCGGCCCCTATGGCTTATCGATTTCGGCCCACCTGTCCAAGACCGGCGTGCCCCATCAAATTCTCGGGCATCCCATGCATGCCTGGAGAAACTTCATGCCTCCCGGGATGCTTCTGCGCTCGGAACCTTTCGCCTCGAATCTCTATGCGCCGTGGCGCGGCTACACGATGGAAGAATATTGCCGTCGCCACCGCATTGCCTACAAGCCAGTGGGAATCCGCATGCCGCTGGAACTCTTTGTAGACTACGGGCTCTGGTTTCAGCAGCAAGTGGTTGACCATGTGCGCGGCGTGGAAGTGGTCGATATGCATCGCAAGGATGGATGCTTTCAGCTGAGCCTGACCGATGGCAGTTCCCTGGTGGCGCGACGCGCGGTAATCGCTTTGGGGCTGAAAGGGTTTGCGCAGAAGCCTTCCGTATTGCGGGGTTTGCCGAAACCTTATGTGGTTCACTCCAGCGAAATCGGCGACCTCACTTGGGCGAAAGGCAAGGATATCGTCGTGGTCGGGGGCGGGCAGTCGGCGATCGGGCTTGCCGCGCTCTTCAGCGAACTCGGCGCGCGGGTTCGCTTGCTGGTGCGCGAAGAGGTGAATTGGAGTGGCGCGCCGCGTAGCGCTCGCGGGGGTATCTCAAAGCTGCTCAGAGGGCGCGTCGGCCTGGGACGCGGCTGGGATTCAAATAGTCCGGGCACGCTCCTGTTGTCATTCCTGCTTTCCGAATACCCGATGGTTTTCCATATGATGAATCTGCCGCGTCGCCAGAGAATCATGGAAACCGGCTGGGCCGCGTCGGGTGCCTGGTGGCTGCGCGATCGCGTGGAAGGCAAGGTCGATATTTCGACGCAGACCGAAATCACGCGCGCCGAACTCAAGAACGATCAAATAGTTCTACAGGTAGCAAGCGGGACCGAGCAGTCCAGCATCCGTGCCGACCATGTTGTGCTTGCCACCGGGTTCAAGGCCGATATGGCCAGGCACTCCTTCCTTTCTGACGAACTTCTGAATTCACTCTCGCTCATTGGTGGCTCGCCGAGCCTGACCCGCAATTTCGAAACCAATGTGCGCGACCTGTATGTCGTGGGGCCGGCGTCCGCGCTGAGCTTTGGTCCTGCTCTGCGTTTTATCTATGGCGCTAAATTCGCGGCCCCACACCTCGCAGGGCATATCAGTCGATGCTTCAGGAAGGAGGCCGGCAGTGGCCTTGTCAAACCTCAGGTCATCCCATTGGAGCCGGCAGAGGCAACCGATGGAAACGGTCTGCGGGGACAAAGCATTCTTCAGGTCCCGGAAAACTAGTTCGAGCAGGGTTCTCGTCATTCGCGCCCAAACCAGGAGGCACCATGAATTCGCTGAGCAGGCCTTTGCGTAGTGTGCTGACACAAAAATTGAAGCAATGGGTAAAACCATATGCGCCGACGTGGCTGTTGAATTACCACCATAACCGCATCATTCGCAAAGACGGGGCGACGTATCAGGGAAAGTCGCTACGCGAAGTGTTTTCCAATGTCTACGAAACCGGCGCCTGGGGCGTGGCGGAGAATCCCGCGGAGTTTTACAGCGGGAGCAGTTCCCATGACCCGACGATCGTCGACACGTATGTCAATGCGGTGACGGCCTATCTCGAATCGATGCCAAGCCGGCCTGACGTGGTGGATCTCGGGTGCGGCGATTTCAATATCGGCAAGCGTATCCGCTCCGCTTGCGCACGCTATATCGCCTGCGACGTGGTGGAGCCGGTCATCCAGTCGAACCGCAGCAGGTTCTCCAGTCTCGATGTGGATTTTCGGTGCGTGGACATTACCAGCGAGTCCCTGCCGCCGGGTGACGTCGTCTTTCTGCGGCAGGTGCTCGATCACCTGGATAACGCGCGCATTGCCCAGGTACTGGCGCGCCTGACGCCATACAAGATTCTGATCCTGACCGAGTACTCGCCAGCGAAGCCCGGCTTTACACCGAATCTCGACAAGCCCATTGGTTCCGCCCTGCGGCTATGGGGTGCGAAACCGAGCGCCATCGTGGTGACGGCGCCGCCGTTCGGGCTAAAGACGTTGTCGGCGCGGGTGCTGTGCGAGGTGAAGGACAGCGGAGGCGTCATTCGTACCACGGTGTATGAATTGCCTCGGGCAAATCATGTCGAACCATCGAGGCCAAGATGAATCCTGGTAAATCGCCGAGTCAAACGGTCTGCTCGCCAGACCGTTGCCTGACCGCGCATACGTCATCTGACAGGCAATCCTCCGCATTGAGTGCCCGTGGCTGGAGCTTGGGCCATGAGCTGCGCACCGGAGCCAAGACATGAAGCAAAACCTGTTTGCCGTGCAATCGCTGCGCGCCATCGCGGCGATTGCAGTGGTTGCCTACCATTCGGCGGCGACGATCAGGAATTTCGGATGGACACCGGGCGCCCTCAGCGATGCCAGCAAATGGGGATGGGCGGGCGTTGATATCTTCTTCTTCATATCCGGGTTTGTGATGGTGATCGCGACGACGGGCCAGCGTCGCGGCCCGCTGGCGGCGAAGGATTTCATGGTCGCCAGGCTTATGCGAATCGTGCCGATGTACTGGATTCTCACCAGCCTGATGCTGGCGATATTGTGGGTGGTACCGAGCCTCAAGCACTTCGAATTCACGACGACGGAGATTTTTGACTCGTATTTCTTTGTCCCGTATGAGGTCGCGGGGGAGGGTAACGTCTACCCGGTACTGTATGTCGGCTGGACGCTGATATACGAAATGTTCTTCTATCTGGTCTTTGCCATCTCAATCTGTTTTCCCGAGCGAGCCATGCGCTGGGCCTTGCCCGCATTCTTCGCGGTACTTTCGATACTGTCGCTGACGAGCCCTACGCCATACATCTACAGATTCCTTACCTCCCCGTTGCTGCTGGAATTCGTATTCGGTGCCGTGTTCGCCTGGATTTACAGGTCCGGTTACAGACTCTCCACGCCGGGATTCACCGCGTTGATCGTGTTCGGCATCATCGGATTCCTGGTCCTGACTCCTGGTTCTTCGATGGACCACAGGGTGGTCACCGCGGGCATTCCGGCTGCGTTGCTGGTTTCCGGAGCGGTGCTCTGGGAGAGCGCCGGAGGCTGGGCAGGTGGTACCTGGCTATCGACCATCGGCGATGCGTCATATTCGCTGTATCTATTGCAGGCTTTCACGGTCCCTGGTTTTGCTCGTCTCGTTTCCGGAATCGACAAACACAGAATCCTGCCGGGCGATGTCGCGTGCCTGTTGATCGTGAGCGCGACCGTCGTGGTTTCGATGATCGTCTACAGAGTTGTCGAGCGAAAGATTGACGTAAAGCTGCGTGCGTTGCGCCGGAGGACGGCGACGAGGCCGGCGGCCCTGGACCGGAGTGCATAGCGCAGGCGGCGTGCATTCTGTGTCCATCGCCACACAACGCTGCGAAGCGTGCGTTCCTCGTGAACTATATTGACTCAGCGAGGTATGAAGCCGCTCCCTCCGCCTGCGTGGTCCGTGCCTGTTCAAGGCAGGTGCCGGCGCGGCACGCAACCCCTCTGTATTCAATGCGCACCCTTTTCTGGCCGCGGACCGGCCATTCAAGCGGGGGGGGGCCGCCCATTAGCGGTGCTCTCCTCTGCACCATGCCCAATTGGGTGCGGTTTCTCGGAGTTATTGTGATGAAGCGCGTTTTTGATGTTGTCCTGGCCTCGCTGGGCATGTTGCTGCTTGCCGTTCCGCTTCTGTTGCTGATTTGCATGGTGCGCGTGCGTCTGGGCAAACCGGTTTTCTTCCGGCAAATGCGGCCGGGATTGCATGGCGAACCGTTCTACATTCTTAAGTTTCGTACCATGACCGATGCTCGCGGGCCCGATGGCGAACTGTTGCCCGATCCCGAGCGGCTGACCAAGTTCGGGGCGTTTCTTCGCTCCACCAGCCTCGATGAGCTGCCGGAACTCTGGAACGTACTCAAGGGTGATATGAGTCTGGTTGGACCCCGTCCGCTCTTGATGGAATACCTGCCGCGTTACTCTCCGGAACAGAAGCGCCGCCACCTGGTCCGTCCCGGCATTACCGGGCTCGCACAGATCAGTGGGCGCAACACGATTAGCTGGGAAGAGAAATTCCGGCTGGACGTCTGGTACGTCGATCACGTATCGGTGTGGCTGGACATCGTGATCCTGTGGAAGACCGTCATCAAGGTCGTAGCGCGCGAGGGAATCAGCGCGGCGGGAGAGTTCTCCGCCCCGCGCTTCATGGGAAGCAAACGGAGCGCATCGGATGCGGATATCGCGCGTGACCTGGATACCGGCGGCGATCGCCGGGACGCCCGGATAAGCGGCCATTCGACGAGCTGAGGCATACCGATGCAGCTATCCTGGCTTCTGATTGTCCATAGTGGCGGCGCGTCACTGACGATTCCCCTGGCGGGCCTTGTTGCGCTCCGCCTGGCTTACCTGGGTTTGTGGAAGCGCGCCTGTTTGTGGCTCCTGTCGCTGGTGGGCGGCGCGGGCCTCATTCTTGCGGGGAAGCTGGCGTTCGAATTTACTGGATGGTCAATGCCATCGGTGAACGTGTACAGCGTCAGCGGGCACGCCGTGCTCACTGCGTCGGTCTATCCGATGCTGGGCGCCACACTGGGATCGATGCTGGGCACGCGAATGGCCAGGATCGGACTGGCTGGCGGGATATTCGTGGCGGTCCTCGTGGCGGTTGCGCTGGTGGTCGGGCAATATCACACGCCCGCCGAAACGCTGATCGGCATGACCGTCGGATTCGCCGTGGCGTGGCTCAACCTGTATCCGTTTCGTCAGCACGCGCCCCGGCCTGCGCGCCCCGCCCGCTCGCCAATGCTCGCGAGGTTGGCGCTTTGCGGTTTCCTGTTCGTCTTTGCGCTGGCAGGAACAAGCCCCGTCAAAAGTCGACTGTGGTCACGTGGAATGGATTGGTTTGGCGTTACCGAGCGCTATTCCAGGTCCATCGACACAGATCCGGTTTCCGGCGAGGTCGTGGTGACTGTCGTGAAATGCCGGGTGCCGTCGTATCGCGAATGTTCGGAAACGTTCTGAAACGTTCTCAGTTGGCGCCCCGCGCCGTTCATCACTGATTGCGAATCACGCGCGAAGTCAGCTGGAAATTGCCAGTCGTGATGAACTGCCGATCCTTGGCGTTGGCCGAAACACAGGTGTGTGAATCGACAACGCAATCGGCGCCGATGCTGACGCCAGGAAAGAGCGTCGCACGTGTCCCCAGGAAGCACCGCGGGCCGATGGCGGCGTCGCCGTTGAGAACGGCATGAGGAGACAGCACGGAGCACGCGCCCACGCGGGCACCATGCCCGATTCCGCTGAAGGCATTGGCCACCACGCCATCCTCCACCACCGCGCCCCGGCTGATGACCGTGAACGGAAAAATCAACGCGCCAATGCCCAGTTGGGAAGAGGGCGAGACGAGGGCCGTGCCGTGGACATAGATCGGAAGCTCGGCCCCAAGTTGCTGGAACCATGACAGCACGTCCTGCCGTGCCGAGGTGGCGCCAATCGCCACCAGCACGGCCTGGTGCGGCGCCGGGCGGAACTCACGAATCAAGCCCAGATGCGGCAGGTCGATGCCTTCCGGAACCTTGTCTGGCGTGTCGTCGATAAAGCCTGCTACCTGCGGTCCGCCGCTGCGCGATTCTGTCTGCAGATAGTCATAAAGCTCCAGCCCAAGACCGCCGGCGCCGGCGATGACCACGGATGAGACGTTGTTCGCGTGAAGGAGAGGCATGATTGGTTGGTCTACGGACGAAGCGGAATTCGAATTCAGCGGCGGACGGCTGGAGGGGAACCACACCAGCCGCCATCGCCTTGGTCAAGCCCGCTTGGTCTGCCCGTTGCCATAGTCGGCGAGATAGCGATACTTGCCAAAGTAGCTGTGGGCGCGGTACCAGCGTCCCTCGATCAGAAGCCCGTTGAACAGCACGCCCTTGACGTCGGCGCCGGCCTGCAGGATCGCGCGTTGCGCCGCAAGCAGTTCGCCGGTCGTGGTCTTCTCGGCGCGTGCCACCAGAAACACGGCGCCGGCCTTGCCTGCCAGGATGCCCGCGTCGGCAGCCACAAGCACTGGCGGCGTATCGATCAGCACCACGTCATAGCGCGCCCTGAGCTGCTCAAGCAGCGAGTCCATAGCGGGACTCAGCAACAGATCCGTCGCATGCGGCGGTTGCGAGCCGGTTGGTATGAAGTCCAGGCCGGGCGCCACTTGCCGCTGCAATACCTGCTCCAACGGCGCGCCCATCAACAGTTCGGTCAAGCCAGGCCCGCGCCTGACATCAAAGGAACTCTGCAGACTGCCGCGACGCAGGTCGGCATCGACGAGCACCACGCGGCTTCCTGTCGCGGCAATCGCGGCGAAGTTGGTGCAGACGAATGACTTGCCGACGCCCGGAGCAGGCCCGGTGATCACGACTGTCCGGTTGTTGTTTCCGGCCATTGCGAAACGCAGTGCGGTACGGAAGCTGCGCAGACTTTCCACGGCGGGATCGTCCGGCTGCTGGAGTGCCAGGAGGCCGGCGCCCGGTGACAACTGTGACTGCTGCTTGCTGAAGGGGATGGTCGAGTAGACCGTCATCCCCGTCTGCCGCTCGATCTCGTCCGGATCGGCCACGCCGCCCTCAAGCGTATAGCGCACGAAGATCACCAGCAGACCGGCAACCACACCCAGGGCCAGCGAGAGTCCGACGATCAGCACGCGGTCCGGCCGGACCGGCCTGAGCGGTACATCGGCCGGGTCGACAATCCGTGCCGTTCCCACCTTGCTCGCCTTGATCAGCTTCAACTGCTGCACATCGTTCAGCAGGGACTGCAGCAGCTCGGTACTGACCTTGACGTCGCGCATCAGCCGCACCACGTTCTGTTCCACGTCCGGCAGTTTCTGGATTCGCCCCGATATGCCATTCAGCTGGGCGGTCAGGCTGGCGATCTGGCCGTCGACGAGGCCGATTGCCGGGTGACTCGGCGTAAAGCGCGCCGCCAGTTCCTGGCGCTTTTGCTGCAACTCCTGGAGCTTGGTCTGGATCTGTACCGACTGACTCAGGATCAGCTTGGATTCCTCGCCGAGGTCGATCGTGCCGCGTTGATTGCGCATCGCGTTATACCGCGTCTCGGCCGTATCGACCTGCTGCCTGAGCACCGGCAACTGTTGTTCGAGGAATGCGAGCGACTTTTCGGCTTCGGCGGCTTTGCGGCGGATGTTCTGGTCGACGTAGGCGTTCCCGATTTCGTTGAGCACGGCCGCCGTCATTTCCGGCGAGGCGCCTTCCAGCGACACGCCGAGCACGCCGCTATCCTTGCCGCGCTCGCTGATCGTCAGCTTGTCCTGCAGACGCGCGATGCCCGCAACACGTGCCAGGCGACGCAGCACGAACTGCGTACCGGGGCGCGCATCCATCTGGTTGATCAGCATGGTGACCGGGCCGTTGGCGGTCGTGATCGTCAACGGCGATCCCACTTTGCCGGTAGCCTGGACATCGTCGCTGGCAAACCGGATCCTGAACTCGTTGTTACCCAGCGCGGTCAGCAGGATCTTGCGCTCCTCCATTGCCGCGGGAACGTCGAGCTGGGACACGGTAATCGATTCATGGCCCCATGCAAAGCCGCCCCATCCAAACAGTCCGGGCTGCGACAGTTCAGGATTGAAGCTGGCGATCGTCGAGCCAATCACGGGGAAATAGCGCGGCGTGGCTTCGATGTACAGCCGCAGGTTATCGACAGCCTTTCCGACCACCATCCGCGAGCGCAGCAGTTCAATCTCCGCGGAAGCGGCGGGCTTGGTTTCAGGGCCCGGTGAGAACGCGGCGATGAGCTTGCTGACGTGGTTACCGCCCAGTTCCTCCACTTGCACGGTCATGTTCGTGCGGTAGACGGGCTTGGCCAGGATGGCATAGGTAAGGCCGATCACGACGGCTATGCCGATGACCGTCAGGAAGGTCCTTCGATAGCGGGCAAGCAAATCGATGTAGGCGGTAAAGTCCACCGTCGGCTGGTGCTCGTCCACGCCTGCGGGGGCTTGGTCCCGGGTACTGACCGTTCTCATGATGCCTCTCCTCGAACCTCAGTTGGTGCGACATCTCCGAGCCTGACAGACCACGAAGCGATGCCCTGCTTGATCAGTTCCAAAACGATATAGAACATCGTCGGCGAGCATCCGTACGGGTCCGGCACATCCGTCGCCGTGGATTCGCAGATCCGATGCGTTTTTCCGCGCGCCATTGGGAAAATCCGCTCGATTTCTTCGCGTTGCTCGCTGTCCATCACCAGGATCAGGTCCGCCGCCGCCACGAGCGCGTCGTCGATGGCGCGGGCGCGGTGACCGCCGATATCGAGACCCTCGCGTGCAAGCAGCCTGACGGCGCTGGGATCGGCGGGTGCGCCGACCGGCGGTGCGAGGCCCGCCGAAGTTACCTCGCACGTGGGCATGACACGGCTCAGCAGGCAAGCCGCCATAGGGCTGCGACAAACGTTGCCGATGCAAATCACCAGGATTGAGCGTGTCATATTTCGCATCCCGCTATTTGAATGCCGTGGCAGAGCTGATCACGGGCTGCGTGCTCGGCAGCAACTGGTTGATCACGCGGGCCCAGCGAACCACTTCGCGTGCATCCACATAAACCACGTCTTTCGGTTCCAGCTCGAAACCCTCGGCAATCGCCAGCGCCGCTGGATTGTTGCCGTTCAGGTGGAAGATGCTGGGTTCGCCATCGGCCGCCTTGCGAATCACGTAGATCTGCTCCGCGTTGGCTGAACTCGGATTGACCCCGCCGGCATCGCCAAGTGCCTCGTTCAGCGTCATCCGTCCATTACGCATGAGCAGGGAGGCCGGGCGCACCACTTCGCCAGTGACAAAGATCTTGTTGTCCTCGCGCTGTTCCACGCGGACGATGTCGCCAGAGCGCAGCAGAATGCGGGATGGGTCGACGCCCTTGGCGAGCAGCGCGGGAATGTTGACGTACCAGCTACGCTCGCCACGGGTAACACGGATGCGGCTGTTGTCACCGGTCAGGTTCAGCACGCCGCCGGCGCGATTGAGCGCTTCCACCAGCGTCATGGGCGCGTCGTCGATGGCCTGCATGCCAGGCGTCTTGACCTCGCCGTCCACGTAGACGCGCTGGCTGCGAAAGCCGAGCACCCGCACCGTCATCTGAGGATTCCTGACCACTCGTGACAGGACACGTGCCATCTGGTCGCGAACTTCGTTTGCGGTCTTCCCGCCAACCTTCATGACGCCGGCGTAGGGGAATTGCACATCGCCCTGTGCACTGACCACATAGCCCGGCACGTTGGAGCCGCCGCTGGACGTCGGCATTTCAAAGGCGGCGCCGATGCTGTAGGTCTGCGTCGGGAACACCAGTTCCGGGTGATCCCACACCACGACCGAGATGATGTCGCCAGGGCCGATCAGATAAGGCGTCGGCGTGGCGAACAGTTCATCGACCCGTTCGTTGTCCGTACGCGCCTTGCTGCGTTGGGCTTTCACCAGGTCGAGGGTGATCGGTGTCACCGTGGGTACGACATCCGGACCGATTGCGCTCACCACGGCCTTGTTGTCAAAGTACATGCCCGGCGATGCCGAGCAGGCGGCAAGCAGACCGGTGGCGATGAGGATCGACACGCTGGAGGCGATACGGTGGCGATAGGCAGCAAGGATGATCCCGAAATGCATGCCCCAATTGACTGGTCTCACGGTGGTCTCCTTACTGAAAGCTGTGGGCATCGCACCGCATACGGCATGCCCCCGATGGCACTCATCGTAGGAGGGGCGGTGCCATGATTCGGTGCGTTGTCGCACGTTGAGTGCTCGGCTCTGGAAGCGGTGCTGCCGCGAGCAGCGGGCGTCGCCGGGTGGGGCCGCCGTTCGCTGTGTCTCGCTCTCGCGGCAAGGGTGAAAAGGGCCGGTGCCGGTCCCTTCAACCCTTGTGCAATGCACCGAGCCTCGATATCAACCCGGTCATGCGGCCGGGTTTGGTCTGAGCGCTGCATGCCTCGTCCAGCACTCCTGCCAGGCGCTGTGCCAGCAGCTCGAAGCTGTGGTTGCGCTCGACATACTCGCGGCCGGCCCGTCCCATGCGCAGACGCGCTTCGAGCGGCGCCGCGGCGATGCTGATGATGGCGTCGGCCAGCGCCTCGGGACGCTCCGCGGCCACCGTCAATCCCGCCGTCGAGTCGGCGACCGGATTGTTGGAGGCATTGGAAGCCATGACGATGGGCCGGCCCGCCGCCAGGTAGTCAAACAGCTTGTTCATGCTGATGCCGTACCGGTAAAGCTGCGGCAGGTCACGCACGGCGATGACAAAGGCATCCGCTTCCATCGCGACCGTCGGAATGCGGGTTTTCGGCACGGGCGCCTCAAAGATGACATTGCCCAGGCCGAGTTGCTGTGCCTGCGCCATCAACGCAGGCTTGAGCCCGCCATCTCCGACCATGCGCAGAATGATGTGCTGCCCCTCTGGCCGCTGCTGCACGAGCTTCATCGCCTGCAGCACATTGTCCAGGCCGTTGGCCTGCCCGTGGGCGCCGAAATACATCAGCGTGAAAGGCTCCGACGGGGGCACGGTGCGTGCAGGTGTGGGCGGTGGGAATAGCGACAGATCCACACCGTTGGGTATCCAGGTAATGTGTTCTTTCGGAATGCCAAGCGGCGCGATGTACTCCCACGCCTGCGGCAGCAGAACGACGATGCGCGTGGCACGCCGATACAGCCAATGCTCCAGCTTGCGCAGCGCCCACGTCACGAAATCCCCCTCGCGCAGGCGACCCATGTCGACCAGCGTCTGCGGCCACAGGTCACGCACCTCGAACACGAACGGAACCTTGAAGCGGTGCGCCAGCAGGGCGCCCGCCGCCGCGGCAAAGGGATGCACGCTGGAGCCGATCACCACGTCGGGACGTGGCAGGCCGCGCGTGGTCCGTCGCAGCAAGGCGCGCCAGCTATAGGCCAGCATGTTGAGCATGCGGCCGGCGCCATTGCCTTCGTATGTGGGCGTACGTACCCATAGGAAAGGAACTTCTCGACTACTGTCAAGGTGCGACAGCTTGCCGGTTACCTGCTGCCGTTCTCGCGTGCCGACCGTATTGGCCGCGATAACGGTTGCCTGCCAGCCCGACGAGCTCAGGTGCTCCGCCAGGTGGAAGTGTCTTGTGCCGCCGGGACCGCTGCCGGGCTCCTGGGCATAGTGGTTGAGAATCCAGACGTTCTTCATGGAAGGACAGGTTCGTTGGAGGCTGGCGCGCATGTCGTCGGCGGATTTCGCCCCGGCGTATCACCAGAGCAGACGCGGGCCTGACAAAAGCGGGTCCTGCCGCGACCGCATATGGACGCGCTGGGGCATGGTCGGAATCGGATGACGAAAACACCTTGCCGTGATGGCAGCGTATTTATTCCATCCGTACGAATACATCTAATCAGAGTCCGACGCCCCGTGGAAGCGCCCAATGTGGCCGAGACCACACTGCCCGGCGCACCCTGCCGCCTTGCGTTCGGTGCCACACCCAGCCCGATTGCGAGCACGATGGCGAGTCCCGATAATTTCTCCATCGGCGCCATCGGCCGAGGTTCGGCCACGCGGTTTCCGTTGTGCTGTCACCATGCCGTGCTCATGTGGTGGACCGCGGACGACATCAATCAGAGCGCTGGCACTTCACTCTGGAATTCCAATGAGGCATATGACTGAGGAAACCCTCTCCTGGCTGCAACGGATTCTCGCGGAGCGGTATGGCCATGATTTTCAGTTGCAAGGTACCGATGCGGGTTTTGTCCGCCTGACCCTTGCCGGTTCCGGCCAGGGATCGATTGAGATTGCAGCGGACCCCGTCACGTTCAGGCGCGCGGATTCGGCGCTCGCTTTCACAACCTGGGATGCGCTTGCCGAAGGCTGGCAGCCGGCGCTGCGTGGGCCGTTGCCGGCGCCGGGCCTCGCGGACGCGCCTTCGCCGCTGATCGAAGCGACGCCGGATGGCTATCGAATCCACTATGACGTGCTGGGCCTCTGCTACTGGATGCTGTCGCGCCAGGAGGAAGTCGGCCGAACGGACCTCGATAACTTCGGGCGCTTTCCGGCCAGCGGCTCGCATGCCCACAAGCATGGCTATCTGGAGCGGCCGGTGGTGGACGAGTGGTTGCATATCCTTGGGCAGGTGATCAAGCGCCAGTGGCCGGCATTGCAGCTCAGACAACTTCGGCCCAGCATGAAGGTGTCGCATGACGTGGATGTGCCGAGTCGTTATGGCTTTGGCTCGGCGGCGCGAATGATTCGCCGCATGGCCGGCGACATTCTGATACGCCGTGACTTGCGAAGCGTGCTGCAGGCCCCGGTGATAAGGATGAAGACGCGCAACACGCTGCATCCGAGCGATCGGGTCAACACCTTTGACTGGATCATGGATGTTTCCGAGCGTCATGGGCTGGTCAGCGCTTTCTACTTCATCTGCGGCTGCACCGACGCCAGCAAGGATGCCGATTACGTGCCCGAGCATCCGGCGATCCGCGCATTGATGCAGCATATCCACGCTCGTGGTCACGAAATCGGACTGCACCCGAGCTTCAATACCTATCAGAGTCCTCGCGCGGTGCAGGAGGAGGCAGACCGGCTACGGAAGGTATGCGAGCAAGAGCAGATCAGGCAGGAGGTATGGGGCGGACGTATGCACTATCTGCGCTGGGAGCACCCGACCACGATGCGCGGTTGGGAGCAGGCCGGCATGACGTACGACAGCACGCTCAGCTATGCCGATCACGCAGGCTTTCGCTGCGGCACCTGCTTCGAATATCCGGCCTTCGATCCGGTCGCGGGCAAGGCGCTGAACCTGCGCATTCGTCCGCTGATTGCGATGGAAGGCACGGTTATCGGCTACATGGGGCTGGGGATGGGCGAGGCTGCCTGGAGGAAGTTCCGCGATCTGAAGGACACCTGCAACGCGGTGAATGGCTGCTTTACCGTGCTATGGCATAACTCGTCGCTCGGCAACGCCGATGAGCGCGAGCTGTATCAGAGGGTGGTGGCCCACTGACAGGCCGTCGCGGCGGCGAGTCACGACCGCCGCCGCGAAGGCCGCGCCCGATGAGCGCGGCGGCTGGCTCATCCGATCAGCGCGTGCCGGCGCGGCGCACCAGCGACGGCCAGAACATCATCTCGGCAAGCATGCGCGAGCTGTCGCCGGGCGCCCTGGCAAAGTCGGAGTAGTAGGTTGCCACGAATTCCCGGTCTTCCTTGCGCAACGACTGCGTAATGTCGAACAAGCGCGCGCCCAGCGCGTGCATGGCTGGCCAGGCTGCATAGCCCCCGGTGGGGAAGGAGTCCGCCACGCCGTACGGTGGATAGCCCTCCGAGCAGCTTCCGGTACCGTTGTCGTAATTCACCCGATACCAGCCGTTGGCGCCACTGTAGTAGTTGGTGAACAGCGGGCGGGCCTTACTCTGATTCCAGACATTAAGACTGAACTGACGCACGAAGGCGGCCATTGTCTCTTGCGATGGCAGACTCGCCGGGTCCAGGACGTAGATCTGGATCATCGCCGCACGATTGCGCTCGATGGCATCGAAGAAATGCACCAGTCGTCGTGCATGGCTGATGTCCCAGCCGATGTTGGCGACGGGCGCAAAGCGGTCGGCGGGGATAAGCGTCTGTGCCACCGTTTGCTTGGTGGTCGGATCGTACTTGCACACCACGGGTTTCTCGCGCCCGGTGTAGGCGGCATACCGGTTTGTGTCATAGAGCCGCCAGAATCCCGCATCGAGGTCGGCCACCTTGATGCTCCTGCCGGTCTTGCCATCCTGGCCGGGAAGCACCTGCACCGTGGTACGAGCCGCGACCAGGCGCAGCAACAACTCCAGGTGCGTTTTCATGGTGGCAAGATTGGCGTCACTCAGGCCCACCGTTTGTGCAAGCCGGGGCCGCGCTACCAACATGCCGGCCAGATCCGCGTAGGCGGAAATCTGCCACAGCTCCTTGTCGGTCAGGAACATTGCTGACGAGGTATTTTTCACATCTTCCGGCCGGGCGGCGATCTGCTTGCGCAGCATTTCCTGCGCGGCTGGCGTGTTCCAGCGCTCCAGGTGCTCGCGCACGATGCCTACCGTCTGCTCGACGAAGTCGTTGGGTGCCTCAGCCCGATTCGCGCGGCTCATGCCGTTGGCAAGGCTGCTCGCGAAGGCCAGGAACTGGGTGCTGTTGAGCATCACCTCCGTATCGCGCAGCCGTGCGGTGTGGCTGCATTCGGGACCGCCGCTGCATATCCACGCCCGCCCTGGCTGGTCACCGGGCGCGGGTTTGAGCTGTGTATAGGTGCTGGCAACCAGGCGGGCCAACTGGGCCTGCCGGTCGCTGCGCTGGCAACGTTGAGCCATCGCCAGGAGGTTGTGAAAGTTAATCTCGATGTCGTACAGCGCATAGGTGTCGCGTTGCTTCACGAGCCGGTCCGCGATCAGCTGCTGTTGCACGAAGGCGTGCCCGCCCGCGTCCCAGCGGCGCCAGACCAAGTCTTCGACGGGGCCACCACATTCCAGCGCGGCCGGCATCAAGGTGCTCTCCTGCGCTTGCGCCGCCGGAACGGTACAGGCCAGCAGCGCGGCCAGGCTACCGGCGCGCAGCAGCGCGCGCGCAAGAGGGCGACGGGCGCGTGCATGGTGCTTGCTCATTCCAGTATCTCCTTGTAAGAGCGAGGGCGCGTTGGCTTCCCGGCGGCATGGCTATCGGGATCGCATGAGCTGATATAGCGAGAGCGCCTTGGATGGTGTCTTCGTAATGAGGAAGTAAGGCTGCTGCCTGGCGCCGAATGCCCTGAAGAAGCGCTCGACCGGTTCCAGCATCGACCCTTCGAAGTCGAACGTGCGCGACACACCCGAGGAAAAGCGGATCGCTTCCCACATGCACAGGCTTGCCGCGCCACTGGTGCGGAGCACCGGGTCCGAGCCTCCCATCAGGTAGTAGGCGGCACGCTCGTCCCAGACCAGATAGACGCCGGAATGACGACGGCCTTCCTTGTCCACGGCGATGAAGATCTTGCGCGCGCCGCGTTCCGCACACGCGGCGTCAAGGCGGCGCACGTAGTCTTCCGTGTAGGGTTGCGCCATGCTTTGGCGCGAAAAAACCTGCTGGTTCAGCTTGATGAATTCGTCGATACCAAGGTCGTCGCGCACCTCAAGACCGTGGCGCGAGCCTGCCTTGCGGATCTCGGCGCGGATGTTGGGCTGCATGCCGTTCCAGAGTGCTTCCGAATCCGACAGATCGTCGAGCAGATAGGTGTACTTGGTGGTCTGACGGAAACCCTTCCAGGCAAACGGCAGCCAGTTGGTATGGTTGTAGTCCCACGCCTGCGCGAAATGATCGAACCTCGGCAGTTGTTCGATCAGGTTCGTCATCAGTTCCTTCTGCTGGCCCAGCACTCTCGCCGGCTTTGCATCCTCGCAAGCCAGCCACGGCCCCAATCCGTGTCCGGAGCGCGGCTGGGTAAGGATGACAAAGCCATACTTTGTCCTCTTGACATAGGGCATGGCAGCGATGACCTTTCCTCCGCGCTCCACCAGGGCCACGCTCCAGCGGTCAGCCCCAACCGTCGCGTCAAGCCACCAGGCCTGGCTGGACAGCGGGATTGAACGTTCGCTCTCGCAGAGCGCGCGGTATTTCCTTTGATTGATGTCCATATGCCTCAATCATTGATGAATGACGGTTGTCGCTGTAAAGGAGACTGCCCGATGGCCTTCAGGGTCGCGCGGCTCCCTGACCTGCGTAGCGCGGCGCGGGACGCCTGCCCACCCGCGCGTGCGTGTGCGTGCGCAGTGCGCAGGCAATCGCGCCCCATGCCAAGGCGAAAATCGGGTCGTTGACGGATTTGGCGGTGGCCGCCAGGGTCACGGTATAGACGCTGAATGCCAGCGCGATGGCAACCTCCGGATCCGCCGCGTAGCCCTTCCTGGCCAGCCTGATGGATTGCACCAATGCATAGCCAAGCAGGTACACGAAGCCCAGAAAACCCACCAAGCCATAGCTGACCCACGCGGAAAGCGCGTTGTGCGCGTAGCCCCCGCTCTCGCCGAGATCCAGCTGCGAAGCGTAGCCGCCGAGCAGCGGGTGTTCCGTGATTGTCCTGATGGCATACTGCTGCAATTCGTTTCTGGCCTGATAAGAACTCGATTCCTTGATTTCCAGAATTTGCAGGATGCGGGAACTGCCTTCGAAGACGTGGAAGTTGACAGCCAGAATGGCGAGTGCGGCAATGCCCAGCGGAATCCAGACCAGCGTGGTCCGCGATGCGCCGTCCCGAAGCCCGAACAGCACCGCGGCCACGACGAGGAATGCAATGAATTCGCTTCTTGCCCCGAGCAGGAACAACAGCGGTACGGTAATCACCACCACCAGTGCGGCACGCAGTCCGCGATGCAATCCGAGCGCTACCAGGGCGACCACGACGGCCGAACGGGCCAATCCCTGATAGCCGGAAACCCGCACGGCATCACCGGCAATCTTCTCCGTATCGTAGAACTGCCCATTCGAGTTCATCGCGGCGATGGCCAGGAATATGGGCAGTGAAATGGCGATTATCCAACGCAGCCACTTGTTGCTCAGATCGATATTCCTGACCGCCAGGTAGATCGCCAGCCACATGAATACCGTGCTCACGTTGTACATGTAGAAGTCGACGGACTCCTGCACGTCTGAACCAAGCAGATAGTGCAGTGTTGACCATGCGAGGACGAAGATCGAATAGAGAACGAAAGCCCGATCGATAAACAGCGTCGGCTCGCGCCCGCGTAGCAGTGGAGCGAAACCGAATACCACCATCGGGACGCCAAGCAGCACCGACATCGGGCCGAAGAAGCCGCCCAGCACCGGTGGAATGACGGCGCTGGCCACCGCGCTGTGATAGTAGAAGTAGCCCGGAAAGAGCGTGAGGAAAACCAGGCTGCCAAAGAGTGAGAGCTTGCCGTGCTTCATGATTGCCCCGCCGCCTCCCTTTGGTCGTTAATGCGGGCAGAACTCCGGATCGTCGCCCCCTTGCAGTCGATCAGCCAGTGAAAGAGGCTGCCCTTGGCAAGCGGTGGATCTGGCCTTTCCGAATGCAAGGCTCCGCCACGGATATCCGCTTGCGCTCCATCCATCTAATCAAACTTACTGTGACATTGATAGCGCGGTGCGTGAGCCAGCCCACACCCAACGATGTGCCGCCCGAACCCGACACCACTGCTCGGGCGAGACCACTGAAGCGGTGCGCCGCTCATGCGCTCACGCCAGCACCCGCTCGTAGAAATGAAGCAGCTTGTCCTGCTCGTTTGCCCAGTTGTACTTTTTTGTCACGGTGCGGCGGCCGTTCTCGCCCATCTGGCGCGCCGCGTCGGGATGCGTCACCAGATAGTCGACGGCATCGGCGATGGCCTTTGGATCGAGCGGGTCCACGCACAGGCCGCTGCCGCTTTCCTCGACGATTTCGCGCCAGAGCGGAAAGTTGGAGGCAATGGGCGGAATCCCCGCCGCCATGTACTCGAACATCTTCACGGGCAAAGCATCGAGGAAATTGATGAGCGGGTGCAGCGTCACCAGGCCGGCCACCGAGCGCGCCAGCACGCCGCGCACTCCGGCGCGGTCCAGATACCCGAGTTCGTTCACGCGGGACCAGCCGCTGGCCGCTCTCACCTCCGACTCCAGCGCCTGGTCGCCGAAGCGGCCGGCCAGATTCAGTCGCGCCGGCGATTTCACCTGCTCCAGCGCCATGACGGTCTCGCGGATACCGCGCGGTGAGCTGATGCCGCCGACGTAGCAGACTTCCGCTTGCTTGAATTCCCACTGCACTGGCCCGCCAAGCTCGCCGAGAATCGGGTAATTGTTGATGTCGATGGTGCGAGGATTGATCGACAGGAACTTGTCCCGGATAAAGGGCGTGGCTGCCACGATGCCGTCGAATTCGCGGCAGGAACGTCGCTCGTACATGGCAAAGGCGCCCGCCAGCGCGCGCAATCGTCTCGGCCCAAGGTAGGGTTTGCTGAGCAACTGCCGGGGCACATCCTCATGCGAATCGTAGATGACGCGCTTGCCCAGCTTCTTCAGCTTCAAGCCAACGGGAATCAGTTCGGGGTCGTGCAGATGGTAGACGTCGGCATTCAGCGCGATCGCCCGGCGCAGCACGCGCGTCGTGGTGCGGAACACGCGGTTCAGACGCCCAGCGGAGCCGCCGACATCGGTGATGAAAACGCCGTCCCGGCTTTCATCCCCATCACCGTCGGCCACCACCAGCGACACCCGATAGCCGTTGGCCGCCAGGCTACGGCAGTGCTTGAGGAAGATGCGGTCATCGTAGCGCGGATGAACCGACGTGAGGTGGGCTACGCTAGGAACTTGCACTTGAAACTCCGTCTACAACGCCACGACGTGCATCGTGGCTACCGTCATTCATCACCCGCCCGCGATGGCCGCAGCGTACGCCGCATCCAGAACGCAGACAGGCCCAGGAAGTAAGCGGCGGCAACCAGCGACCTCCAGTCGGGTTCGCCGCTGAACAGCAGTATCGAAGGCAGTGCCCAGGCGCAGAAGATCAGCAGGCGCCGGGCGTCATGCGTCACCATTGCCCGAAGTCCCACTCCCACCCGAGACATGAACAGCGTCAGCATCCCCAGATAGGCAACGGCGCTCACTACCGAGAACACGGCAACGCTGGTGTCGGCCGGGACGCTGAATCCGTAACACGCTGCCAGCGTGGCAAGACGAACCGCAAAGGTGCTGAACTGCGCGAACAGTTCCATCTTCTGCAGTTCCATCACATCGGGCAGGCAGGAAAGCGGCGAGAACTGAAACTGGAAATAGACCCAGGGTGCCATCCAGCGCGCATAGTGGCCGGCCATGCGCCATCGTTCGCCGAACACGGCGGCGAACAGATCGGGCCCGGCGCAGACAAGCAGCACGAGCGCAGGGACGCCGGCATTGGCCAGCTTCCGGCGCAGCGCTTCGGCCACCTCGGGCAGGCGACCGGCGCGCAAGGCGGCGGGGGCCTGGGCAAAGAAGACACTGCCGATCGCCGCACCGATCAGTGAGATCGGCGCCGATACCATGCGCAGCGCGAAAGCAAAGTAGCCGACGACGGCAGCGCCGAACAACGCCGAGAAGATCAGCGGCACCAGGTGCACGCCCGCCACGTTGAATATGGCCGTCCAGGTGGAGTAAAGCGGAAAGTCCTTGTAGCGCCGCGCAAGCGCCACGATGCGGACCAGCTTCACATTGCCGCCCCCTCTGCGACGGATTTCCTTGATCGCGTAGAGCAGTCCGCCGGTGCCATGACCGATCACCGTTCCGCCCATCAAGGCCAGTACGCCGAAACTGTAGCCGCCCAGTTGCACCAGGTTTGCAATCACGGATCGCAGGAGTCTGGTTTGCGCGAGCTGGCCAAAGTACTGCATCCGGACCATCCACCGCTCGATCACGGTGTAGAGACCGGTCGCGGCAACGCCGAAGGGGAGCAGCCAGAGAGCGTTGGCGCTGATCGACCAGTTCAGGGTCAGGATCAGTGAGTCACCGAAGAACAGCACGCCGAGCGCGCAAAGCGCGCTGGTTCCCCCCACGCACAGCAGGCACAGGGCCACCAGATTCTCGGCGGCGCGATTGCTGGCGGGCAGCGCGATCGATAAGTCGTAGCGCAGGCACGCGACAACGCTGAAGAACGCGAGCAGGCCCGCGAAGACCGCCACGGCGCCAAAATCCTGAGGAGAATAAAGGCGCGTCAGAATCGGCGAAACCGCCAACGTAATGATCTGCGCGGCGGCCTGCCCGCTGACCAGCACGCCGATACTTCTGCCCGCGCGGGGTTTCTCCACCGTGCCGGCGTCCGCGGCGAGCGCTTGCTTGTTCAAGGCACCACTCGCTCTGGCTGGCACATGGCATGTTGGAGAATCACCGAACAGATTGCCTCCTGGCTTGCCATGTCGAGGTATGGATGCATCGGCAGACTCAACACCTCCCGCGCCAGCGCGTCACCGACCGGCAGGCAGGCCTGACTCGCGGCCACGGCGGGCTGCCGGTTCAGCGGCGACGGATAGTGCACGACCGTGGGGATTCCGGCGGCCTTCAGCACATCCTGCAACGCATCGCGATCCTGCACGCGGATGGTGTACTGCGCCCATACGCTGCGGTTGTAGGGTTCGACATGCGGCGTGGCCTCGAATCCCCCGTTGCGCAGCAGATCGCCGTACCGTGCCGCCACTTGCTGGCGCAGTTCGACTTCCTCGTCGAAGATCGTCAGCTTTGCCAGCAGGATGCCTGCCTGCAACGTATCCAGGCGGCTGTTCACGCCAATGCGGACGTGGTGGTAGCGCCGCTCCTGGCCATGACGCGCGATCTGGCGCATCGCCTTGGCCAGATCCTCGTCGTTGGTGAAGATCGCTCCGCCGTCGCCGTAGCAGCCCAGTGGCTTGCTGGGAAAGAAGCTGGTGCAGGCAATCGTCGACAGATTGCAGCTACTGCGTCCCTTGTAGGTGGCGCCATAGCTCTGCGCGGCGTCCTCGATGACCGGCAAGCCGTGGCGTGTGGCAATTTCATTGATGGCGTCGAGATCGGCGCACTGTCCATACAGGCTGACCGGGATGATGGCCGCGGTGCAATCGGTGATCGCCGCTTCGAGCGCCACTGGGTCGAGGTTGCAGGTGCGTGGGTCCACATCCGCATAGACTGGCTTCGCTCCGAGCAAGGCGACGGTTTCGGCGGTGGCGATATAGGTGAAGCCGGGCATGATGACCTCATCACCCGGCCCGATACCCAGCGCCATCAGCGCGATCTGCAGCGCGTCCGTGCCGTTGGCGCAACTGATGCAGTACAGCGCGCCGGTATCGCTCGCAAGCCGCTGTTCAAGCTCGTCGATCTCCGGCCCGAGAATGTACTGACCATGCGCCAGCACGCGCTGAATGGCGGCGTCAATTTTGTGCTTGATCCGGGCTTGCTGCGCTTTGAGGTCGATGAACTCGATCATGGCTGATTTCCTGTGCGGATGGCATGCGGAGAGGACTTGTCACTGCATCAGGCTTCGACCTTGCGCAGTGTTGCGCCATCCAGGACGTAGCGCTGCCCGCTATTCGGACAGACGGCCTCGCCCCCGCCGCGCACCGGCAGGTCGAGCTGTTCGCCGTATTCGCTCATCCAGCCGATCTGCCGCGCGGGAACGCCGACCATCAGCGCATAGGCGGGCACGTCCTTGTTGACGACGGCGCCTGCACCGACGAATGCATATTCGCCGATCACGACGCCGCAGACGATGGTGCAATTGGCACCCAGACTCGCGCCCCGCTTCACCAGGGTGTCGCGGTATTCGTTCTTGCGTTCGATCAGCGAGCGAGGGTTGTAGACGTTGGTGAACACCATGCTGGGACCGCAGAAAACGCCGTCCTCCAGCGTGACGTTGTCGTAGACCGAAACGTTGTTCTGAATCTTGACGTCGTCGCCGATGACGACGCGGTTGCCGATGAATACGTTCTGGCCGAGCGAGCAATGCTTGCCGATGCGCGCACCCGCGCAGACATGCACGAAATGCCAGACGCGCGACCCTTCGCCAATCTGGGCGCCTTCGTCGACGATGGCCGATAACTCTTTATGGTTCGTCATCACAGCCTCAGGCAAGCAGTTGCTGAAGGAAAGGATGGCCTTCGTTGTCGCTGGGCGCCGTCGCGCGCGCGGAGCGGATCGTGCTGACCGTCTCTACGCAATGACGCGCGTCGTCCAGGCCGTAGCCGCGGCCCGCGAGTATTTCCCGGTAGCTGGTGGTGTGCAGGTCGGTGAAGCCTTCCGAAAACTCGATCTCCGAACCGTCCACGGTGATGGATCGATAGGTCGACTTCTTGCCCACCACAGACGCCGGCAGGTCATTGGCATCGATCGAGAGAAACCAGCGCACGCGCGCGTTCTCGTATTCGAGATAGCCCGCGGCCTTGTTCTCCGCGGCATAGTGCACCACGTTGCGTTGCAGGTTGCCGAAGATGAAGTGCAGCATGTCGTAGAAGTGCACGCCGATGTTCGTGGCCACGCCGAAGGATTTGCGCGTGTCGCCCTTCCAGCTTTCCAGATACCACTTTCCGCGCGAGGTGATGTAGGTCAGGTCGACCTCGTGCTTGCGCTCGTTGCGCTCGCTCGCCACCTTGTCCTTGAGCGCCAGGATTGCCTGGTGATGGCGCAACTGCAGAATATTGGACACACGCTTTCCGGTCTCGCGTTCGACGAGCGCCAGTTCATCGAGCAAGGCCGGTGTCGGAACCAGCGGCTTCTCGCAGATCACGTCGCATCCCAAACGCAGACCGGCAGAGATATGCGACTGGTGCAGGTAGTTCGGCGAGCAGACGGAGACGTAGTCCAGCGCTGAACCGGGCTGGCGCCGCAGGCGCCAGGCGTGGTCATAGAAACGCTCGAACTCGGTAAAGAATTCGCTCTGTGGCGAAATGCTGTCGAGGATGCCAACTGAATCGTTGATGTCGTACGCCGATACCAGCTCGTTGCCCGAATCCTTGATTGCGGTCATGTGGCGTGGCGCAATGTAACCGGCCGCTCCGATCAGTGCGAATCGTTTCACGCTAGCGCTCCTATGTACTCAGGCTTTGACAACGTTTGCGTACGACGCGCGGTACTTTCCGCGACTATCAATGAGGAGCTTCGCGTGCTGGCGGATCAGTAGATAGTCGAACGCATCGTGATCGGTGGCCAGCACCACGGCGTCGAAGCCGCAGAGCGATTCGCCGTCGAGCGGCTCGCTCGACAAATCGAACTGGTGCTCGCGCATTTTCGGAAACACCGGGACGTGCGGATCGCTGTACGCGACAATCGCGCCGCGTGCGCGAATCTGTTCCATGATCTCGACGGACGGCGATTCGCGCATGTCATCGACGTTCTTCTTGTAGGCGATACCCAGCACCAGTACCTTGCAGCCTTTCAGTGCCTTGCCCTGCTGGTTCAGCCCTTCCACCAGCCGCGTGACCACGTACTCGGGCATGGCCTTGTTGACTTCACCGGACAATTCGATGAAGCGGGTATGCAGGCCGTATTCGCGCGCTTTCCAGGTCAGGTAGAAAGGATCGATCGGGATGCAATGCCCGCCTAGACCAGGCCCGGGATAGTAAGCGGTGAAACCGAATGGCTTGGTTGAGGCGGCGTCGACCACTTCGAAGATATCGATGCCCATCCGCGTGGCCACGATTTTCATTTCGTTGACCAGGCCGATGTTCACGGCACGGTGAATGTTCTCCAGCAGCTTGGTCATCTCGGCGGCCTTGGTCGAACTCACCGGCACCACGCGGTCGATCGCCACTTCGTACAGCGCCAGACCAACCTCGCGGCAGACCGGCGTCTGGCCACCGACGATCTTCGGAATGCTGCGCGTTTCGAATTTGCCGTTGCCCGGATCTTCGCGCTCCGGCGAATAGACCAGGAAGATGTTGCTGCCTACCTCCAGCCCACCTTCCTGCATGCGCGGCAGCAGTTCCTCCTCGGTCGTGCCGGGGTAGGTCGTGCTTTCCAGCGACACCACCTGTCCGGCGCGCAGATACTTCTTGATCGCGTCCGCCGTATTGATGACGAAGCTCATGTCCGGTTCACGATGCTTGTTGAGCGGTGTCGGCACGCACAGGATGATGGCATCGCACTCGCTGGCACGCTCGAAATCCGTAGTGGCCTCGAATCCGGTCTCGCGGGCACGGCCGATGCTGCTCGCGGGAATATGCTCGATGTAGCTCTGTCCGGCATTGAGTTTTGCAACCTTGCTCTCGTCGATGTCGATACCCAACACACGAAACCCGATTGCGCAGTAACGCAACATCAGCGGCAGCCCGACATAGCCCAGGCCGACGATGCCGATAATGGACTCCCTGTTCTTGATCCGTTCGATGAGGTCTTTAGCAATTGGGCTCGACATGATGGAATCAGAAGTTTTGTGGTTGAACTCGATTGCGTCAGACTGACGTGCGAGGTGATAGCGCTGAACTAATCAGCCGTGCTTCGATTGTAGAAACTCCCTAACCTCTGTAGATGCAGGCATTGTTGCCACCCGCACACAACGCTGCACTTTCCGCAGCGATCTTCCCGGTACTTGCAGCCGCATGCCGGAGAGTCATCAGGCTATCGATTCGCGTTGAAAAGAAGCATCGCCCGAACGGGCATCGTCCATTCGATTGAGGACGCATCACGCCATCGCGCACGCGGTGCGCGATATGCACGGCAATGTGCGAAGCCGCACCGATGCGATCGATGGGGATGTGGAGCTGCCGCGAATCCGTGCGTAAGCAATAGCTCAGGGATTGCGGAGCGAACGCAGGAACAGGTAGGTCAGCAGGATGCGTGAAGGGGTCTTCTGAATAAAGAAGTACGGCTGCTGTCTGGCGCCGAATGCTCTGAAGAAGCGCTCGACCGGTTCCAGCATCGATCCTTCGAAGTCGAACGAGCGCGCCACGGTCGATGCGAAGCGGATCGCTTCCCACATGCACAGGCTTGCCGCGCCACTGGTGCGGAGCACTGGGTCCGAGCCTCCCATCAGGTAATAGGCGACTTTGCCGTCCCAGACCAGATAGACGCCCGCATGACGACGGCCCTCTTTGTCCACGGCGATGAAAATCTTGCGCGCGCCGCGTGCCGCACACGCGGCGTCAAGACGGCGAACATAGGCTTCCGTGTAGGGCTGCGCCATGCTTTGCCGCGAGAAGACCTGCCGGTTCAGCTTGATGAATTCGTCGATACCAAGATCGTCACGAACCTGAAGGCCGTGACGCGAGCTGGCCTTGCGGATTTCGGCGCGGATGTTGGGCTGCATGCCGTTCCAGAGCGCGTCCGTGTCCGACAGGTCATCGAGTACGTAGGTGTACTTGGTGGTCTGACGGAAGCCCTTCCAGCAAAAGGGCAGCCAGTTGGTCTGGCTGGGGTCCCAGTGCTGCTGGAAATGGTCGAACCGAGGGAGCTGCGCAATCAGTTCGTCCATCAGCTCCTTCTGCTGACCCAGCACTCTCGCCGGCTTGCCATCCATCGGTGCCAGCCACGGTCCTGCCATTTTGGCCAGTGCCGGTTGGGCAATGACGAAAAACCCGTACATGTGCCGGGGCGCGTAGGGCAGGCTTGCGACTATCTGTCCGCCGCGCTCGACCAGCGCAGCGCCCCAGTTTCCGGGGCCGGCGGTGGCGTCCAGCCACCACGCCTGGCTAAAAAGCGGAATATTCGCGGCGGTATTGCAGTGCTGGTGGTAGCGGACTTGCGACGTGTCGCCCGCGACCTTCACCTCGGCGGTCTCACTGACGGGAGTAGTGGCTGCGCTTGCCGCTGGGGCATGAAGTCCGGCGTGGTGGTCGGCATCCGCTTTACCGCTAGGGTCGGAAGTCGGCTGGACCACGTCGGTTGCGGCACTGGCAATCACATTCGCGCTGTTCATCGATTCCTCCCATGCCGTTAGCCGGCTGATGCTTCCGTGGCGGCATGCTGCTCCGCCAGTTTGCCGACGCTGGCCAGGTAGGCGCACTCGAACGGTTCGATGCCGGCCTGATGTGGATCGGGCGCAAGGCTGGCAGCCTTCAGCCAGCCTCGCTCGGATTGGACAATGTCGCCGGCGGCAGGTCTACGCTGGTTTCCGTGGACGGATGCCGGTGCGGTGTCGTGCCGCGCAACTGCTGCGCGGGTGCCGCTACCCTGCGGGCAGGCGAATCCAGAGAGCTGTAAGGGGTGTATTCACTGACCAGGCCCTGTACTGCGATCTGGATCTCCAGTTCGTCGCGGGTGTCGCAGGCCGCGAACAGACGATCGAGCTTCGCATGTAACTCCGCGGTTTCGAGGAACGGTTCGTTCGAGCACAGGATGCGCTCGTGTCCACTCGGCGTTACCTCGCCACCGATCAGGAGTTCTTCAAACAGCTTCTCACCGGGGCGCAGACCCACCACCTTGATTTCGATGTCGCCGGAAGGGTTCTTGCGAGTCTTTTCGACGAGCCCGGACATCTCGATCATCGTGCGGGCAAGATCGATGATGCGGACCGGCTGGCCCATATCCAGCACGAAGACCTCTCCACCTTTCGCCATCGCACCGGCCTGAATGACCAGCTGGGCGGCTTCCGGGATCAGCATGAAGAAGCGGATGACATCGGGATGCGTGATGGTGATCGGCCCGCCCGCGCGGATCTGCTTGCGGAACAGCGGCACCACCGAGCCGGATGAACCGAGCACGTTGCCGAAGCGCACCATCGAAAACGTCGTTCGCGTGTTCGGGCGGAAGGCCGCGGCCTGGAAGGTGAGTTCGGCAATGCGCTTGCTGGCGCCCATCACGTTGGTTGGGCGCACCGCCTTGTCGGTGGATATCAGCACGCAGGTCTCAACACCAAAGTGATCCGCCAGATTGGCAATGGTCAGGGAGCCCAGCACATTGTTGCGAATGCCCTCTGGCATGTTCTGTTCGACCAGCGGCACATGCTTGTAGGCGGCGGCGTGATAGATGGTGTCCACCCGCTGGCCGCGCAAGGCGGCTGACACGGCATCGGTGTCGCAAACGGAGCCGATCAGCGCTGTGATCTGCAGGTCGGGGTGGCGTTGCCGCAGTTCCTGCTCGATCGCGTAGAGGGCGTATTCGGAGTGGTCGAACAGTATCAGGCGACTGGGCCCCTGCGTTGCCACCTGACGGCACAGCTCGTTGCCGATGGAGCCGCCCGCGCCGGTCACCATCACCGTCTTGCGTTGCGTGCATTTGGCGAACAGGTCTTCACGCGGCGGGACGATGTCGCGGCCCAGCAGGTCTTCCACCCGGATGTCCCGGATCGAGTGCACGGTGATCTTGCGATCCACGAGTTCGAGCAGCGTGGGCAGCGTGCGCACGCTGACCGAGTAGCGGTGCAGCTTGTCGACGATCTGGCGGCGGCGTTCCACCGGCAGGCTTGGAACGGCCAGCACGACTTCATTGATCGCGTGCAGCCGGATCTGCTCACGCATCTGGTTGCTGTGATAGACGCGCAGGTCGGCAAAGACCTTACCGTCGAGCGTGAAATCATCGTCAAAGAAACAGACCGCCTTGTGGCCCATGCTGGCGCGCATGGCGATGGCTAGCTGAAAACCGGCCTCGCCGGCGCCGAAGATGCCCACGCGCGATGCGGTGGGCCCGGGCTGCGCTTTCCGGAATTGCTGCGAGCGTGTCAGCAACGCGCGTGCGACAAAGCGCGAGATCACGACGTAGGCAAATGCGATGAACCAGTAGATCAGCAGACCGGTACGGGGCAGCCTGTCGAGATGCACTAGGAACGAGAGCGCGTAGGTAAGGCCGACCAGGCAGGCCAGGCTGGCGCCGGTTGTCCACAGGACTTTCAGGTCAAAGTACCGGATGACTGTCCGGTACAGCCCGCTCATCGAAAAGACGGGAATCGTACAGACAGCAATGATCAGCGGAGGCGTAATGCCGTACTGCGCGAGCAGTTCGAAGTTGCCGGCACGCAGGAACAGCGCGAAGGCGAAACACAGCGGCAATGCGAGCAGGTCCGCCGTCACCATGAGCGCGGTTTTGCGGCGTCTTGGCAGAGCCATCAGCCAGTGCGAGAACCATTTGATCATTTGCCGCTACCTCCACTCGCTGAGGCGGGCCAAGATTCGGCGACTACCCGACTGGCATCCGAATACCCTGGGGAACAAAAATCGCTGCGCACGGTTCTGCATTGCTCGAAGGCTTTTCTTTTCGTTCTATGGAAAGGGCCACTGGCTGGTGGCCCGCAAGGTCATGCTTTCTAGTCACGGCTCCCGATTTTTCCTTCACGCCATCAGCGCGACGAGATCCGTCGACGCAAGGCCCGATTGAAGCAATTATTGTTGTTGCCTCGGTACTTGCAACACAGCTACGTGTGTTCGCGTACGTAGCGGCGGCGCGAAGAGAATTCACGCGCCACGGCCGCTCCATCTCAACTGAGTGGTCTAGGCCACATGGCGGCCTTCACTTGCCGATGCGAGTTTGATTAGATGGAGGCATTCCGCAGGACCCGGTGTGTCGCGTCGCGTGCGGAATCGGGCGGGCCATGACCCGCCCGATTTGCAGCACTTACCCTGACAACGATTGCCGAGGCAGATGACCATGCTGGATACCGGATTCTCTCCCTGGCCGAGCTTCTCTGCCGATGAGGCAGCGGCCGTGCAAAAGGTCTTGCTCTCCAACCGGGTGAACTACTGGACTGGCTCGGAATGCCGGGCGTTCGAGAAGGAGTTCGCCGCGTGGGTTGGCGCGGCGCATGCGGTCTCACTGGCAAACGGGACGCTTGCGCTCGATGTCGCGCTGAAGGCCCTGGGCATCGGACCGGGCGACGAAGTCGTGGTGACGCCACGCACCTTCATCGCCAGCATTTCAAGCGTAGTGAACGCGGGGGCTACGCCGGTATTCGCGGACGTCGATCTTGCGAACGGGAATCTTTCCGCGGCCACCATACGCAAGGTCCTGACGCCAAGCACGCGCGCGATTCTGTGCGTGCACCTTGCCGGCATACCTTGCGACATGGACCCGATCATGGTCCTGGCGGAGGAGCACGGAATCAAGGTGATCGAGGACTGTGCCCAGGCGCATGGCGCACGTTACAAGGGGCGTTCGGTCGGCACGATCGGAGACATCGGCGCATGGTCCTTCTGCCAGGACAAGATCATGACCACCGGCGGTGAGGGCGGCATGGTGACGACCAACTCGAAAGAGCTCTGGTCGCGCATGTGGTCGTACAAGGATCACGGAAAGAGCTGGGAGGCCGTTTATGAGCGGCAACATGCCCCGGGCTTCCGATGGCTGCATGAGTCGTTCGGTACAAACTGGCGCATGCTGGAAATGCAGGCCGCTATCGGCCGGATACAGCTTGCGCGCATGGAGCAATGGACGGCGCAACGCACGGCCAATGCGGAGGTCATCGCCGATGCGCTTGGCGCATGCGCCGCCGTGCGCCTGCCGTCTTGTCCGGCACATTCACAACCAGCCTGGTACAAGTTCTACGCATTCATCCGCCCGGGATTGCTCAACGATGGCTGGAGCCGCGATCGCATCGTGGCGGAGATCCAGGCGCAGGGCGTGCCATGCTATCCGGGCGGCTGCTCCGAGGTCTATCGTGAGAAGGCATTCGACGGCACTGGCTGGCGCCCGATGCGGCGTTTGCCCAATGCGAAGTTGCTGGGTGAAGCCAGTCTGATGTTCCTGGTGCACCCCACCCTTAGCGATGCGGAGGTCAGCGAGACAGGGCGCGTCGCCGCGGAGGTCATCACACGTGCCACCTCCCGTGCGCCCGTCCGTGCCGCCGCAGGCGTCTCCCTGACCGCGGGCCTGATGAGTGGGGATGCATGACGACGATGGCGTCGTTGGAATCGCAGCTCTTTTTCGGGGAAGCAGGGGAGGGCGATGGCGATGGCAGTGGTCATTGGTATTGTCCTAGTCCGCTCAGGACACCGGACTCAAGCGTATAGCTGGCTGGCTTGCTTCGGCGCGATTCGATGGGGACGCGGCGAAGGCAATGTGCGCCTGGCGTCAATGAAGGCGGCTGCGCGTGAATGCGCGATTCTCATCGGCGATATCTGATGGAAATCTCCATTCTTGATACGTCCAGCGCCCGATGGAACGCCGTGCTCGGATGCTGCCGGCATGATTGCTGCCACACGCCCGGCTGGCTGCGCGCCGCTGAGTATGGCGACCGAGGCAAGGCATACGCCGTGCATGCGACGGACGGCAGCGCACACCTGCTGGTGCCTTTCATCCGCCGGGAGCTGCCGGGGGGCGACTGGGATGCGGTCTCGCCCTATGGCTACGGCGGACCCGTTGTCAGCGACGGCACATCGAGAGCCTTCACGGACGCAGCCCTGAGCAAGGCCGTCGACATCCTGCGCGAAGCGGGCTGCGTGTCATGGTTCATTCGCCTTCATCCGCTCATCAACGCCGGCTGGGAGAGTTCGGTCGGCGCCGTCATCGAGCAAGGCCCGATTGTCACGATCGATCTGACCAAGACCGAGGCGGAGCACTGGCATGAGACCGCGCATAGTCATCGCTGCGGCATCGTCAAGGCCAAGCGGGCCGGTGTGGGCGTAAGGGTCGACACCAGCCTCGAAGCCATGATCAGGTTTATCGAACTCTACAACCAGTCGATGAGCCGCCTGCATGCGCTGGAGTACTACTACTTCGACGAGCGGTACTACATGACGCTCTGGCAGGAACTCGGTACCGACGTGCAGCTGTTCGTGGCGGAAGAGGAAGGACAGATCATCGGTGCGGGGCTGCTATCGGTTGCGCGGGCGATGGGTATCCTGCAGAGCCACCTGTTCGGCGCCGATACACGGTTTCTCCATCGCCAGCCGCAGAAGCTGCTGATCCACGCGCAGCGCGCATGGGGCCGCGAGCACGGTCATAAGCGGTTGATCCTGGGCGGAGGACGGACGTGCAACGGGCAGGCGGAGGATTCGCTATTCAGTTTCAAGCACCGCTTCTCGCCCGACATCCACGTCTTCAAGACGCAGCGGCTGATCGTCAACCCTCAACGGTATGCGGCGCTTTGCGGCTGCGGCAGAGCCGACGAAATGAGTGGCCTGGACGGATATTTTCCGGCGTACCGACGTCAGGAGGTCGCTTTGAAATGACGCTGGCATCGTTGCCATCACCGCGCCGGCCCGTCAGAGCGGGCGCGGCGCGGCGAAGCGTTCAGATCGTCGGACTCGTGGCCTGGTAGGTGGATTCGCTGCTGCGGGAAGCCACCACCGGCAGCGTGCCGCTGCCGCGTGTCATGTGCTCGTCGCCGCTCACCCATTCCAGCGTGGCGCCGCGCTGCAAGGCTGCGTAGACCGCCTCGCCCTTGTTGCGTACCTTGAGCCGCTGGTACAGCGTGCATGCATGGCTTTTGACGGTGGCCACGGAGATATTGAGCATGCGGCTGACAGTCTTGATCGGGTAGCCACGGGCCAGCAGTACCAGCACCTCGTACTGACGAGGCGTGATCTTGAGCATTTCTGCTTCGTTGTAGCTCGGACCATCCTCGGCGATCGGCATCGACTGCGCCGGCACGGCCGGTGCCGATGCGATCGGCTGGCCAGGTCGCAGGCTGGTGAGATCGCGCACGGCCACGGCGGCGCGCATTGCGCTGGCGCACGCGAACGGCGATGCGGAGTCCTGCGGCAGGGCGGCGGAAAGCGGCAACGGCGCGGCCGACGCCAGCGAGGTGGCCGCGGGCATGGCCGAGCGCGATGCGGCCGGCGTCGTCACGGCTTCGCCCGCGAACATCAGCCCTTGCACGCTGGAGATGGCCAGCCGGATGGCGGCTTCGATCACGGCGAGCGATGCAGATTTCGGCAGGCAGCCGCAGATGCCGCGCGCGGCATCGGAAGATGGGACATGCAATGGCAGTGCATCGGCCAGAACCAGGATGCGCTGCGGTGCCAGGCGCTCACGGGCCTGTTCCAGCTGTGCCCAGCCAGTGGCTTCATCGGCGGGCATGCCGAAGACCAGCAGATCGGCGTTTCGGTGCGGGATATCCAGGCGGTTGATGTCGGCCGGCGCAAGCGCCAGTACGTGTCCGGATTCCTGGATGGTTTCGAGCATCTGCAACAGCCCGAGCCGGAGCAGTGGATGCTCCTCGATCAGCAAGGCGTTCATTCTTATTGACTCCCCGTTTATGGGTGAGATGCGGGACGCTTTGCGTGAGGGAAGTACACCGCTGGCCTGTGCGCATGCCGTGGATGGCACCGCGTACTTCAGCTGTAACCCCGTGCTTCCGTGTCAGTCGATGCCCACTTGTAAGAAGGGCTTGTCCGCGCGACCGGAAGTATGACCCGTACCCTAACCCGAAAGTAAATCTCGCTCCTAAATCGAAACTTAAATTCATCTTATGGGCTGGTCGGAACGAATGCAAGCGGGCTGATCGTGGTTGATGCCGGGTTGTAATGCGCTCCCCCTCATAATCCATTGCCGGGATAGTGCATTTGGCTGGAGAAGTATTTGCAAAGCCATCCAGAACGGCCTGTCATGAGGGTTTCACGATTGATACAGCACCTCTGGAGGTTGTTTCACGCATGCAACCGATTTGAATGAAAATGGCCGGACGAATATCAAAAACTAACCCGGTTGGGGGGTGTGGCATTAACGAAAATCGTGTCCGGTGGCGCATTACTGAAACCCTCTGAAAATGTTCCGGATGTCACTATTTATGATGGCGCCATTCGTGGGGAGTCTGGCGGACTAGTGCAAAAGGATGAAGCGGGGATCGTGCCTCGGCAGGAAAGAAAAACGCGTTGTACCGTCACCGTCGCCCGGTCTGCAACCTACCTCAATGGATGACTGCAACCATCGGCGCAAAGGCAGCGGGCCGGTCCCCATGCCCGTGGGTCCGGCCCGCATTACCTTCGTCAGTCACACGCATTGCGCACATGCAAGCATGCCGCGTTAGCGATAAAGCCAGAGCGTGCGCTGACTTACCACCGATGCCCGGCTATCAGCGCCAGTAGCCTGGGCGCTTGTACCAGCCATGCGGACCCTGGACCCAGCGGTCGGGAACATAGCGATGACCGGGGCGCGCTGCCTGCCAGTAGCCGCTACGCCAGGCGTAGTTGCCATTGGCCCGGTCATAGTGGCCCGGCACCCAGGCCTGGCCGGGGCGCGGGCCCGGGCGCACCTCGTGGTGCGGCGGCGGGGGCGGGTTCTTGTAGTAGCCGTCGTGCGCCTGTGCGGCAGGCGACAGCAGTCCGAAGATGCCGCCCGTGGCTAGGACGGTTGCAGCAAGCAGGATCTGGCGTTTCATGGTGGCTCTCCTGGTTTCGGCGGTAGCCGGAATGTCGTTCGGTTGTCTAGGTGCGATCGGCTTAGTAGCGGCCGCCGCGGTAGTAGTCGTGGTGGTAGTGCGGACCACGTGGCGGCACAACGATGCACGCCGATAGCAGAGCGCTGGTGGTGGTCAGCAGGATGGCCAGGGCGATTGCGCGTTTCATGTGGGGCTCCGTTTTCGGTTCGCGTTGAATACGGCTTCACTCTAGCGGCGGGTCCGCCGCCCACGCGGTTGCACTTGTAAGGCTGTCTCACATGTACGGAGGCCGCGCATCGCCCTTTTCGTGATGCGTCGAGCTGCCCGGCAAGCCTTGTGCAGCAAGGCTTTGCGGGAATGTGACGCGGACGTTTACGGGATCTCTGACCTGTCAGCCGCAAGTAATGTGGCGTTACATCGGAAATGACTCACGTAAAGGTTTGGCGGAGGCATTGGCAATGCGCGGGTGGGCACGCAGTGATGGCGGCGTCTTTAACCGCCCCGTCATCGCGTTACGGGTTTGCCACGTTATGCGCAGAAACGGGTACGCTTCAGCCATGTGGGGCCAGCTGCCGGTTTCCCCGTGGTGGTGCGCGAACCGCGCCAGTGGTGGAGCCAGCGGGCCGTGGTACGCCCCACGATGCGTCAAACGCGCCTCGTCATCCGCGCGATGCGATGGCACGAAGCTTGCGCCAGTCATTTCGCCGTATTCCCGGAGGGAGGACGTCATGCCGGTCATGTTCATCGTGCTGGTCCTGCAGGCACTCGAAGGCTTGAGCCCGCTCACCGTGCCGCAGTTCGCGCGTGCACGGTTCGACGACGGCGCCGCCGATGCGGTAGCGGTCATCGAGCGAACGCACTCGCGCTAGCCCCCTGATGGCGCCGTCTTCTCCGGGATTCCATTGACGAATGACCGGAGAGACTAACCATGAATCGCGACGACGTAACCGACCTGATCATCGAAGCCAAGGTAAAGCGTGGCATCGCATGGGCCGATGTGGCCCAGCGGGTTGGCAAGAGCAAGGAATGGACGACCGCGGCCTGCCTGGGCCAGATGACGTTCGACGAGGCGGGTGCGCGCGCAGTAATGGAAATCTTCGACCTGCCCGCCGAGGCGGAGCCGTGGCTGCGCACGGTGCCCTACAAGGGATCTCTGCCGACCCAGGTACCCACCGACCCACTGATCTACCGGTTCTACGAGCTGATCAGCGTGTATGGCACCACGTTCAAGGCGTTGATCAATGAGGAATTCGGCGACGGCATCATGAGCGCCATCGACTTTCGCATGGATCTGCAGCGCGAAGCCGATCCGAACGGGGATCGCGTGCGCATCGAGATGTCCGGAAAGTTCTTGCCCTACAAGACGTACTGACAACGTACTGAAGCACTGCGGGCGCCAGGGTGGCCGTGTGTGCGGCCACTCTGGACATTTCTACGCGGAACCGCCGGCAGTCAGCCGAAGTATTCCTGATAGAAGCGCGTGCAGGTGCCTGCCTGGCGGAAGGTGTAGGGCAGCTCGGCCATTGCGGCGGCTTCCAGCGAACCAAAGGGAATGTCGAGATCGGCCTCGGTTTGATCGGCCACGTCGTCGGTGCGGGAAATGTGTTGCGGATTCACGGTAACACTCACTCAATCGAAGGCGGGCCTGCTGGGCGCCGCGTTGCATGGGATTTGGCTTTTGAGGCGGGATTGCCGCCACGCAGCAATCCTACGGAACCATGCGCGCTTGATCATCGGGTATACGCTGAAAAGACTGTTTCAATTCGAGGATTAATCGCCGTCGGCTATCTGGCCCATAGTGGAGCGGGCGCAACAAATGCCATCAAATCGGCATGCGCGCGACGCTTGTGAAGAAATCCCGCCGCGCGTGTAGCGCAGGACTATAGTGGCTGTGGAGCCGCGTCCCGAAGCGGTTCTTCACTTCCCTGCTCCACCTGACGCAGGAGTCCGCCATGAGTCTGCCGCCTTGCTTTGCCGACCGCCGGGAGGCAGGTCAGTACCTTGGCCGCCGTCTGGCCGAACTGGGCTATTCGCGCACCCCGGATGGTGATCCGCCGCTGGTGCTGGCATTGCCGCGCGGCGGTGTGCCGGTGGCCCATGAGGTGGCCATCGCGCTCGATGGCACGCTCGACATCCTGCTGGTCCGCAAGATCGGCGCGCCCGGTTATCCGGAGCTCGCCCTCGGTGCCGTGGTGGAGGGCGATGCCAGCGGACACGACCCGCACACCGTGATCAATGAAGACCCGTGGGCGCAACGCGCGGTGGAGTCCGGCGCGTTCGATGCCGAGCGGGGCCGCCAGCTTGGCGAGATATGCCGCCGCCAGCAGCGTTACCGTCAGGGGCGGCCCGTGGTGGCCATGCGGGGGCGCTGCGTGATCGTGGTCGACGATGGCGTGGCCACGGGCGCGACGATGCGTGCCGCGCTCGATGCCGCGCGCATGGCAAGGGCTGCCCGGATAGTGGCCGCCGTACCGGTGGGATCAGCGGAAGGCCTTGAGAAATTGCGTGAGGTGGCGGACGAGGTCGTGTGCCTGAATACGCCGGCCAACTTCGGCGCGGTGGGTGCCTTCTATCTCGATTTCTCGCAGACCACTGACGACGAGGCCATGACGTTGTTGCGCGCAGCCGCGTTCCCGCATGTTGCCGCCTGGCCGCGTGGCGATACGCCGTTCAGGGATGGCCCGCTTGCCCCTTGAGGCGTGATTTCAGGTGCGGTACCAGCCCGCCTGCATGGAGCAGCACGCGCAGGAAATCCGGCACGGGTTCACAGGGCACGCGCGTGCCGTTGTCCAGGCGCACCTGCGCGCCATCGAGATCGAAAGTCGCGTGCGTGCCATCGGCCAGCACATCGGTCTGCCGGCACACAAGCACTGGCAGGCCGATATTGATGGCGTTGCGGTAGAACAGGCCAGCGAACGACGGCGCCAGAACGGCAGCCACGCCCAGATGCTTGAGCGCCTGCGCCGCCTGTTCGCGCGAGGAACCCATACCGAAGTTGGTACCCGCTACCACGATGTCGCCCGGCCGGACCGTGCCTGGGAATTCCGGGCGCAGGTTTTCCAGGCAATGGCGCGCCAGTTCATCAAGGCCCGCTTTCATATAGATGCCGGGCGCCATCGCATCGGTGTCGACATCGTTGCCGAAGCGCCAGATGCGTCCGGCGGGCGGATGTGAAAAATCGGGGGCAGGGGTCATGCAAGCAGCGTGCGTGGATCGGTGATCTGGCCCGTCACGGCGGTGGCCGCCACGGTGTAGGGCGACGCCAGCCAGACGGCGCTGCCCGCATCGCCCATGCGTCCGGCAAAGTTGCGCGCCGTCGAGGCAATCGCCCGGCTGCCGGCCGGGAAGCGGCTGGCGCCATAGCCGGCGCACGCGTTGCAGGCGTTCGGCAGCAGCTCGGCGCCGGCATCCAGCAGCACGCCAAGCGTGCCTTCATGGGCGGCCTGCTGTTGATCGCGCGCCGACGCGGGCGCCACGCGCAGCGATACACCGGCCGCTACCTTGCGTCCGCGCAGTATGCGCGCCGCCATGCGCAGGTCTTCGAGCTTGGCGCCGGTGCAGGCGCCGATATAGGCAATATCGATCGATTGCCCCGCGGCCTGGGCCACGGGTGCGCTGTTGGCGGGCGTGTGCGGCGCCGCTACATGCGGTGCCAGCGTCGCGGCATCGAAGCGATGCGTGGAGAGCGTCGGCGCGTCGGCATCGCTGCGCCATTGGCGCGGGTCGATGGCCGCAAGCGTGGCCGCATCGACGCCCGCCTGCGCCAGCCAGGAGATGGTCGTGGCATCGGGCGCGATCAGCCCTGTCTGCGCGCCGAGTTCGGTACACATGTTCGTGAGCGTCATGCGTTCCTGCATCGGTAGCGCCGTGACAGCCGTGCCGGTGAATTCGATGGCTTCGTAGCCGCCGCCAGACATTCCAAGCGTGGCGCAAAGAAACAGCATGATGTCCTTGGCGCAGACGCCGTCGGCGAGCGCGCCCCGCCAATCGATGCGGATGGTCTGCGGCACGCGCAGCCAGATCTCGCCCGTGGCCAGCACCCCGGCCATTTCGGTGGCGCCCACGCCGAACATGTAGGCGCCAAACGCGCCGCCCGTGGGACTGTGGCTGTCGCCCCCGACGATGAAGCGGCCCGGCAATACAAAGCCGCGCTCGGGCAGCACGACGTGGCAGATGCCTTCGCCATCGATGAAGTTCGGAATGCCGGCTTCACGAACCCAGTCGCGCGTGAAGTGCACGATGGCTTCCGCATCGGGGTCGGAGGCCGGCACGAAATGATCGGTGACCACCACGTATCGCGATGGGTCCCAGACGCTCACGCCCAGGTCCCGCAGCAGCGGCGCCACGCGGCGAGGTCCGCTGGAGTCGTGCGACATCGCCAGATCGACCTTGCACATCACGATGCTGCCTGGGGTGACATGCGCCACGCCGGCCGCGCGTGCCACGAGCTTTTGCGCGAGCGTGGCGGGCAACTGGACGGGGTCGACGGCGGTGCCGCTGGACAGGGTCATTCCGGCTGGGCTCCGGAATACTTCACCACCGTGGCCCAACGCTTCACGTCCTGTTTCACGAAGTTTGCGAATGCTTCCGGCGGCATGGCACTGGGCTGCGCGCCGTCATTCTCCAGACGCTTGCGTACGGCCGGTTGCGCCAGGCCTTGACGTGCCGCCTGATAGAGCGTCTGCGTGATCTCGGGAGGCAGGTTGGCCGGGCCGAACAGGCCGAACCACGCGCTCGATTCGAAACCCTTGACCGTGGCACCGATCGGCTGCGCGCCAGGGAACTGCGGCAGCGGCGCCGGGCTGGTCACGCCCAGCACCTTGAGCTTGCCGGCCTTCACGTGCTGCGCGACGTTGATGGTGCTGGCAAACATCAGATCCACCTGGCCAGCCAGCAGATCGGTGATGGCGGGCGTGGTGCCCTTGTACGGGATGTTGACGATGTAGGTGCCCGTCATCATCTTGAACATGTCGCCGGCCAGATGCACCGACGAGCCAACCGAGCCGATGCCGAAGTTGAGCTTGCCCGGTTCTGACCGCGCAAGTTTGATCAGCTCGGGGATATTGTTGGCGGGCAGCTTGGGCGTGGCCACCAGCACACTGGGTACGTTGGCCACCAGTGTGATCGGCGTGAAATCGGCGATCGGATCAAACGGCAGCTTCTTGTATAGCGTGGCGTTGATCGTATGGCTGGTGAAACTCATCAGCAGCGTGGTGCCGTCCGGGGCGCTCTTGGCCACCATGTCGGCGGCGATGTTGCCACCGGCGCCGGGACGGTTCTCGACCACCACGGGCTGGTCGAGCGTCTGGGACATTTCCTGCGCAATCGTGCGTGCCAGGGTGTCAGTGGTGCCGCCCGCGGGGGCGCCGACCAGGATGCGGATCGGCTTGCCGCCTGCAATCGCGGCATGCGCGGCTGGCATCGCCAGCAGCGATGCCAGAGCCAGAAGCGCCAGCGCGCGGCGGCGGCCTGGTTTGACGGAGTAACGGGACGGCTGAAGCACGCCCGGGCGAACGACTGGCATGACGATGGCTCCTCGACAGTGTGATCAGGAGTGCGCAGTATGGCTCGAAATGCGTCGCCCGGAAAAGCGGTGGTCGGCGCGGGGAGACGTCCCCGCGCCCAGGGATTCAGTCGCGCAGGCCGGTGCGGGTTTCGTTTTCCACCCAGACGTTCGCGCTGTCGCCGCCGCCCATCGGGGACAGCTCCATGCGATACTCGTAGCGGTCGGGACGATACTGACCCATCAGCAGTTGCACCGGGCGGCCGGCCTTGTCCAGCACCACGCGGCGCACTGCCAGCAGCGCGCCGCCCACGGGTACGTCGAGCAGCGGGGCTACCACCACATCGGCCAGCCGTGCGGTCAGCACCTGCGAGGCGCGGCCCAGTTCCACGCCGGCCGCTTCCAGCAGACGCAGCATCGGCGTGGTTTCCAGATCCTTGCGAACCAGCGGGCGTCCGAGGTCCGCCGGCAGGTACGTGGTGATGTGCGACAGCGGCCGGCTCTTGTAGTGGCGCACGCGCACGATCTTGATGACCGGGTCGCCTACCTGGATCTTCAGCGCCTCCGCCACTTCCGGCGTGGCGTGGACCTCATCGATGGAGATGACCTTGACCGCGGTCTTCTCGCCCATGTCGATGATCGTGCCAAGCAGGCTCGTGGCCCGTTCCTCGGAGGAAGCCGGCTTCACGGGGTGCGGATTCACGAAGGTACCCAGGCCACGATGCCGGCGCACCAGACCTTCCTGAACCAGGCGGTCAAACACGCGGCGCATCGTCACGCGCGATGCATGAAATTGCTTGGCAAGGTCGATTTCGCCAGGCAGCGGACCCTGGCCAAAACGGCCTTCCACGATCTGCTGGCGGAGCACCACGTAAATCTGGTGATACAGGGGAACGACGGCTTCACTCATGGTTTTGCCTGGCGAATGCGCTAACAAGTCCTTGATGGGACTAATGTACTTTAAATCAGACATAGAGCCTAGCATGAAACACCCTAGCGGCGCGTGGGCCACTGTGTTACGGCTCATTACCGCCCATCTGGCGCCGAATGTGTACGGGTTCCGCAAGAAAGCATGCCCGATTCGCGCGATTCACCCTGTGCACTGGCGCACACGCGTTTTCCCCCTCGCGGGCGCGATGCGCCAGCCGATGAGGAAAGCTCCCGCGCGCTGGCCGCCACATCGAGAGCGGCATATCGACCACCCTCGGAGTGCTTGTTTCATGGCCGTTACGCCGCGTAGCCATGCGGGTTTGCCGCGAGGTGCGCGCTAACTCATTGAATGTGTGGTGCTTTTCGGAAGAGTGTTGGCCGTTGGCCGACAACCGGCCGGAACCTGTGTCACACCCCTGTGACATGTCTACTCCCAAGCACAGTCCGCCGAGTCGGCGGGAGACCGAATCTCGTCGAAAAGTTCCCGTGCAAGGCCCCGGCAGCCTTTGTATTTCAACGGATTTCCGCCATGTGCGGGCGGGCTGGCACTGAATATGCGCAAGGGAAGGCTGGTTTGGCGACCGTGCCGGACCTGAACCTCCAGCCGATGTTCTCGAGAGCGCCGGCCGGAGGCTGAGCCGCAGCACAAACTTCCTGGGAGCTTCGTATGAAAAAGACTTTACTCGCGTCGGCAATCGCACTGGCCTTTGCAAGTACTGCTTGGGCGAATCCGACGAACAACAACACGACCGGAGGCGGGAACGAACAGACTGCCACCGCGAATTCCACCCAGAAGGGCGGAGGGGCCAACGCAAACGAAAATTCGACGGCGACCCAGGACAATTCTGACCGCAGCACCACCACCAAGACGGCTACGCTGACGTCGACCAAGACATCGACCCGTACGTCGAGCAACTCCAACTCGAAGAATTACACCGACCAGGACCTGAGCGGGTATGGCACGGCAGCGGCCGCCAACGGCAGCACCGCGAACGCCACGCTGACCAACTCGTTCAACAGCAGCAAGGCCCTGGCCATCAGCAAGCTGAACGGCACGGTGTCCGGCAACTCCATCCATAACATCGGCAACTACGCCACCAATAGCGGCAACGCTAACGGTGCGAAGGGCGGCGCAGGCGGCGATGGCTATGGCGGCACCGGCAAGGGTGGCACGGGCGGCAATGGCGGTAATGGCGGCAACAGCGGCAATGGCGGCGCCGGCGGCAGCGGCGGCAATGCCAACAACGGCAGCGCCAGCGCTGGCTATGCAGTGAACGGCAGCGCTTCGGCCGGTGACGGCGGCAATGGCGGCAAGGCCATTGGCTGGGGTGGCGACGGCAGCGGCGGCAAGGGCTATGGCGGCGATGCGCTGTCGGCAGCTCTGGGCGCAGGCGGCAAGGGCGGCTCGGCCCTGGGCGCGGGCGGCAGCGCTGGTGCCGGTTCGAAGGGCGGTTCCGGCGGCGATGGCGGCTGGGCCAAGGGCAGCGGTGGCTCCGGTCTGGGCGGCGCTCTGGGCGCTGGTCTGGGTGGTGGTCTCGGTGCTGGCGGCAGCTCGGGCGCTTCGAACCAGTCGAACGACCGCGGTGCGGGTAACGCAGGCACCGGTACGGCAACCGCCGGCAATGGCGGCGCTGGCACTGGCACTGGCACTGGCACGGGCTCGGCGACGGCTACCGGCACGGGTGCTTCGGGCACTGGCACTGGCGGCGCGGGCGCTGCTGGTGGCGCCGCTGCGGCAACCGCATCGGCAGGCTCCGGCACTGGTACTGGCGGCAACGGTGGCGCTGGCACGGGTACTTCGGGTGCTGCCACGGGTGGCGCGGGTTCGGGCACTGGCGGCAACGGCGGTGCGCAAACCAGCGTGGCCGGCAATGGCGGTGCTGGCGGCTCGGCTACCAATGGCGGTGCTTCCAGCTCGGCCTCGAACGGCAGCGCTACGGCCGGCAACGGTGCAGTGGGTGCTTCCTCGGGTACCGGTGGCGCCGGTGGTGCTGGCGGTGTTGGCAATGGCGGTACTGGCGGCACCGGCAACGGTGCGGTTGGCGGCGCCGGTGGCAATGGTGGTGTGAACTATGTCGATGCCGGCACGTTCAACATGTCCAATGCCATGACCAGCGTCGGTCAGTCGGCCGCGGGCATCATGATTGCCAACCAGAACAGCGGCATGGCATCGCTGGTGCAACAAAGCGTCAATGTGCAGGCCAACATGCAAGTTGGCAAGTAAGCATCCTGGCACGCGGTATGTTCCGTTCCGCACGGAGCGGAACACCACCGTCAGGGTTGAATGAGGCAGGGCAGCGCGAACGGTGCGGTTGGGCCGTGCGCGTTGCCATGTCCAAGGCCTGCAGGTCCGAAGCAAGTGGCCCGGATGGGGGGTATGCCTCGGAGCACAAGGGGAGACGCACCATGCGATCGCATCGCGCGGTTGTCGTGACACTGTCGACAGCCTTAATGGTCTGGCCATTCATGCAGGCCAATGCAGGGCCGCCAATCGCCGAGGCATCCGCCACGGCGGTCGCGGTTGCAAGCAGTGAAACAGGCGCGGCCACGGCAGTGGCGGGCGCGGTGGCCAGTGTGGCGGCAACGCCGGACTCGGGGTCCAGACTGAATGTATTCGGCACGGCCGCAAAGGCTGTGGCGAGCGAGAAGCTCGATGACGTGCGCGGTGGCGCGGAAGTGGTGGTCAACGACATGCGCTTGCATGGCACCGTTGGCGACAACGCGGCCGTCAACACGTTCTCCGGCAGCAACATCGTGTCGGAAGGATCGTTCTCGAACGCTGCGGGCTTGCCGACCGTGATACAGAACTCGGGCAATAACGTACTGATCCAGAACGCGACCATTCTCAACGTCCAGTTCAAATGATCATGCGCAGCCTGCTGTGTAAGGCCGTCCTCATGGCGGCGGCGCTGGGCGGCATCGCGGCCGCCCAGGCCGACACGATTCGCGTTCCCGGAGACCAGGGCAACTCCTACTACGTGCCGGTCACAAGCCTGCGCGAGGCACGCTTTCGGACCACGATCCGCCAGCAGTACGACTTCAGCTGCGGGTCCGCGGCCGTGGCCACGTTACTGACGTTCCAGTACAACTTCCCGACGTCGGAGCAGACGGTCTTCGCCAACATGTATGTCAACGGCGACCAGGCCAAGATTCGCGCCGAAGGTTTCTCGCTGCTGGACATGAAGCGGTTCCTGGAGTCGCGTGGCTTCCAGGCCGACGGCTATGAGTTGCCGTTGTCGAAGCTTGAGGAAGCGCAGATTCCGGCGATCGTCCTGATCGTGGAGAACGGCTACCACCATTTCGTCGTGGTGAAGGGCGTCAAGGGCAACCGTGTCCTGATTGGCGACCCCGCACGCGGCACCCGCGCACTGGAGCGCGAACATTTTGAGCGGATCTGGGACAGCAGCCTGCTGTTCGTGATCCACAACCGTACCGACCAGGCGCGGTTCAATCTGGCTTCGGACTGGCGAGTCGCGCCGACGGGCCCTTACTCGATAGGAGTACCGCGAGACAGTCTGTTCTTCACCGTCATGCCCAAGCATGGCGCCTCTGATTTCTGAGTTGAGGAACATCATGGCCCAGACAAGCATTTCACCCCCGCCCAGACGCACGGCCGGTCATGCGACCGCTGCCGTGCTGCTGGGCGCGGGACTGGCGTGCGCCGGTACGGCACACGCCAGCACCGAGGCACTGGCCAGCGAAAATACAGAAGCCGCCGAAAGCGCCGGTGTAGCGATTCCGACGGCCATCGACATGGCAGCGCTGCCGGCCGCCACGGAACTGCCGGCGCTGGTGGAACGCGCGCAGGAACCGCCGTCCGTGCCGACGCTGGAGGCGCGTGTCGCCGCATCCACCGAATCCGTTTCTGAATCCGTTGCAGTCGAACCCGTCGCCGAAGCGCCTGCGCGAGTGGTTCCGGTGAGCAAGGCCAGCGTGGCCCGGCATCACCCCAACGAGGATCCGCTCGCCGTGGCCATGACACTGGCCAAGCGTGATCCCGATGCGCCGGTGGCCGAAGCACGCAAGCAAATGGCCAAGTGGAAGCCGGTCGCGCAGGCGCGGCTTGATGAGTCGCGTGGCGGTTTCGAAGCGGGCGGCCTGCAGGTTGGCTTCGGCATTGACCGCGCCGTGTTCGTCAATGGCGCGCTGGCGGTATCGACGAGCATCACGATTCCCGATATCAGCGCCATCACCGCCTCCCAGGCAACGCAACTCGCACAGGCATTGGGTCAGGTGACCGTTGCGGTCACCGCGGCCAACAACGCGGCGGCAGCGGCCGTGGCCGCTGCCCAGGCCGCCGCTGCCGCGGCGCAGGGTGCCGCGGGGCAAGCCGGGCAATCGGCTACCGCCGCCGCCGCTGGAGCGGCCGCGACGGCGCAAGGCGCGGCTGGTGCGGCCAGCAGTACGGCAGCCGCGGGCGCGACAGGCGCATCGACGATGGCAGCGGGTGCCGCGGGCGTGGCCAATGCCGCGGGTACGGTCGTGACCAACGGGTTGCTCACAGTCATTCAGAACGGTGCAGGAAACACCGCAAACATAGGTGCGGTATCGAACATGCCCGGTACTGTGATTCAGAATAATCTCAACAACCAAAACATTCAGAGCCTGATGACGCTCAACGCAAGCGTGAACACCCTAGCGGCGTTCCGCAATCAAATGGCAAACACCGCGTTGAACAGCGTTATCCAAAGGTCTGCGGCAATGAGGTAACAAGCGTGTAGTCATGATCGAACAGGTGCGGGCCCTGCAGTACGCCCGCCGTCCCGGGGGAGGAAGACGTCATGAAGAAGCGTTCGCTGCAGGGCATCGGCTATGCCGGATGCTCGATGCTGCTTTTAGGTGGCATGGCGCAGGCGCAGACACCGCCAGATGCGGGGCCGCCTGCCGCCGCGCGGCTGGAGTCGCTGCAGAAGGAGCTGGCGGATCAGGCCCGGCAGCTTGAAGAAATGAAACGCGCGCTGGCCGAGCAACAGGCCACGATCCGCGAACTGCGCAGTACCGTGGACAGCGAAACGCTGTCGCGCAAGCGCGGCGGCCAGGGTACCGGTGTGACGGGCGGCAACATGGCGACCAATGCCGCCGCCGCCGGCGCCGCGGCTAGCGCCACGCAGATCAACAACACGGCGCAGCAGGGCGTGCAGGCCCAGCAGGCACCCGAGGCCGCGCCACCCGATGCACCACCGCAGGGGCAGGCCGCGCAGCCCGGCGAGTCGGCCTCCGGGGTCGAGGAGCCGGTGGGCAAGCCGCCCGAGCGCGACACGCGCCCGCCGGAAATCGCACCTATCTTCGACCAGCCTGGTGTGCTGACGCCGGCCGGCAAGATCATCGTGGAACCGAGCTTCCAGTACGGCTATTCGTCCAGCGACCGTGTGGCGCTGGTGGGCTATACGGTGATTCCGGCCATCCTGATTGGTCTGGTCGATGTGCGGCAAGTCAAGACGTCGACCTACATCGGCGCGTTGGCGTTCCGCTACGGCCTCACCAAGCGGCTCGAAATCGAAGCCAAAATTCCGTACGTGCATTCGAGCAGCGATACCGTCAGCCGCGAAGTCTTTACCGGCACGGCGGTCGACAACGTCTTCAGTTCCAGCGGCAGCGGGCTGGGCGATGTGGAAGCGACGCTGCGCTACCAGCTCAACTACGGCAACGAGAAGATGCCGTTCTTCATCGGCTGGCTGCGCTATAAGTCGAACACGGGCCGCGATCCGTTCGAAGTGGTGACGGACTGCATTACACGCTGCGTGAGCAACACCACCGGTACCGGCCTGCCGCTGGGCATGCCAACCGGCACGGGCTTCCAGGCCATCCAGCCAGGTGTCACGTGGCTGCTGCCGACCGACCCCGCGGTATTCTTCGGCACCTTCAGCTATCTGCACAACTTTGCGCGCGACAACGTCAGCCGCACCGTGCTCAATGGCCAGACGGAGAACCTCGGCAAGATCGCCCCGGGCGATATCTTCCAGTTCAACTTCGGTATGGGCCTGTCGCTGAACGAACATGCGTCGTTCAGTATCGGCTACGACCAGAGCATCATCTGGCCGACCAAGCAGAACGGGCAGACCATTCCGGGTTCGGTACGGATCACGCAGGGCACGCTGCTGGTGGGCTACTCGTATCGCTTCAACAACCGCTACACCCTCAACCTTTCAGTGGGTGCCGGCCTGACGCGCGACACGCCCGACCTGACGGTCACGGTGCGCTTGCCGATCACTTTCTGAGCCGATGATGCAGCGCGAGGTGACGCACGAAATTCTTATCAGGCGAGTCATCCCACAGTCAGCCGTCATGTGCCTTGCGCTGTTCCGGCTGAGAGAGTAGAACGAACGAAACCGTCCCTGACGGATGACCCAATTTCCGGGGCGGCCTGACAGAGGAGGCAAGTCATGCGCAAACGGATCTTCTGGTTGTTACCGGACCTGGCAAGCGCCCGCCGAACGATGGACGACCTGCTGCTGGCCCGTATCGAAAACCGCCACATTCACTTCGTGGGGCGCGACGGTGCGGACATGACCGGATTGCACGAGGCGAACCTGTTCCAGACTTCGGACATCGTGCACGCAGCGGAAATGGGCCTGATGGTGGGTGGTGGCGTCGGCATTGTCGCGGGCGTGGTGGTAGCCATGTTCCCGATCGTCAGCGATACCCCGCAATGGGGCCTGGTTGGCGTGCTGGCCGTCCTGGGCGCGGTGTTCGGTGCGTGGGCATCCAGCATGATCGGCAGTTCGGCGCCTAACAGCCGCCTGCGCGCGTTCGAGAAGGACATCGAATCCGGGCAGTTGTTGCTGATGGTGGATGTGCCGCGTGGCCGCGTGGAAGAAGTCGAGACCATGCTGCAGAAGGCCCATCCGGAAGCCCACTTTGCAGGGCTGGATCCCGCGGTGCCCGCGTTTCCCTGATCGTCGCGGGCCAATGCAGGCCGGGCGAGGTTGTCCAATGGCCTGCGGATGATTTTCCTTAGCGCGCCCTACGTGGCGCGCCTCAGGCGCATGTTCCCCCATGCGCCACGCTGCGGCCACACCCGGCCGTCACCGGACCAACCAGGTCGTGGTGTGCTGCCGCAGCAACAGTTCCCCCCTCGGATTGTTCCCCGATTTGAACAATTACCTCCGATGAGGTACTTTGCGTGAGCCGCCCGCGGCGCATCTTTGGAATGCGCGCGTCTGCGCGGCGGGCAGCTGCAAAACACTATTAAAGCCAGCGCTTCTGGAGGGGTCACAATGAAGAACGCACGATACTTCGCGTGCGGCATGCTTGCCGCCGCGCTCGGGTTTGTCACGCCTACGGCGGTGCACGCTGAACCCGGCATCACCAAATCGGCCATCCGTATCGGCCAGTCGGCCGGCGTCAGCGGCCCTGTGGCGGGTTCCGTGAAGGAACAGATCGCCGGTGCCCAGGTGTACCTGAACCACGTCAACGCCAATGGCGGCGTGGCGGGCCGCCGCATCGAACTGCTGACCTACGACGATGGATTCGACGCCAAGCGCACGCCGGACAACGTGCGCAAGCTGATCGGCGAGGACAAGGTGTTCGCGCTGTTCATGGTGCGCGGCACGCCGCAGAACGAAAGCATTCTCCCGATCATCGGCGCCGAGAAAATACCGCTGGTTGCGCCGCTGACCGGTGCTATCACGCTGCATCGGCCGGTGAACCGTTATGTGTTCAACGTCCGCGCCAAGTACCAGGATGAAGTGGCGCGCGCGATCAACCACCTGGCCACGTCGGGCATGAGCCGCATCGCCATCTTCTATGCCAACGACGGCTTTGGCCAGGATGTGTTCGAAGGCTTCACCACCGCGCTGCAGGCGCGTGGCGTGCAACCGTCCGGCGCCGCCTCGTTCAACCGTCCGATGGGCGATATCAGCCAGGGCGTGGCCAGTGTCAACAAGGCCAATCCGCAGGCCGTGATGGTGATCGGTTCGGGCTCAGAGGCCGCGAAGATCATCCGCGAGATGAAGAAGGCGGGCAGTCAGGCGCAGTTCGTCACGCTGTCGAACAACGCGGCGGACTCGTTCATCAAGGAGCTTGGCGACGATGGCAAGGGCCTGATCATCACGCAGGTGGTGCCGGGCATGAATTCGAGCCAGATGAGCATTGCCAGCGAGTACCGCAGCCTGGCCAAGGCGCAGAAGCAGGAACCCAGCAACGCGGGCATGGAGGGCTTCATGTCGGCCAAGGTGCTGGTGGAAGGATTGCGCCGCGCTGGCGCCGAACCCACACGCGAGAAGCTGATCGCCGCGCTGGAAGGTCTGCGTGACTACGACCTTGGCGGCATCCTGATCAGCTACAGCCCGACTCGCCACACAGGCTCATCGTTCGTCGAGATGTCGATCGTTTCGTCGACCGGCAAGCTGATTCGCTAAGCGGCGCGGCCGCAATATGGCCAGTGTGCTGCGGTATAGTTGCCGGCATGGCGACTTCACCCGCAGCTCACCCATTTTCCCTTGCTGACCGCGTGGCCCTGGTCACGGGCGGCGCGCAGGGCCTTGGCCTGGCGATGGCCGACGCATTGGCCGCCGCTGGCGCGCACGTGCTGGTCTGCGCGCGCAGTACCGAGCGCGTGGCCGATGCCGTGGCGCAATTGCAGGCGCGCGGCGGCAGTGCAGAGGCGCTGCCGCTCGACATCACCGACGAAGCCGCCGTCGGCCAAGCATTCGACACCATTGCCGCACGGCACGGCCGGCTCGACATCCTCGTCAACAACGCCGGTGCTCGCAATCGAAACGGCATGGCGCAGCTGGACGCAGGCGACCTGCGCGCGATGCTTGAGACCAATCTGGTGGCGCCCTATGCGCTATGCCGCCACGCCGCGCGGCTGATGCAGCAGGGGCAGTACGGGCGCATCGTCAATGTGACGTCGATTGCCGGCCAGGTGGCGCGGGCCAACGACGTGCTCTACCCGGCCACCAAAGGCGGTCTCGATGCGCTGACGCGCGCGATGGCCGCCGATCTCGGCCGACAGGGCATCACCGTCAACGCCATTGCGCCGGGCTATTTCGCCACCGAACCGAATCAGGGCATGGTGGAGGATGCGACGGTTGCCGAATGGCTGCGCAATCGTACGTCGCTGGGCCGCTGGGGCCAGCCTTCCGAGGTGGCTGGCGCCGTGGTCTTTCTGGCGTCGCCCGCGGCGTCCTACATTACCGGCCAGGTGCTGGCCGTCGATGGCGGCTATCTTGGCCACTTCTGAGCGCCGCGCCTGATTCACTATCGCTTGCCGGTGCCATAGTGCGCGCGCAGGCATTCGATCATGGCCGCGGAAGCCGCGGAATCGCCGCGGTCCTTCAGCCGGACCAGGCAGATCTCGCGTACCAGGGCGGGCATCTGCATCGGCCGCACGGCCAGCCCCTCGCGGCGAAACTGGAACAGCGCCAGCGCCGGCACCACCGACACCCCGAGACCCGCTTCCACCAGCGCCGCCACCGTGGCCAGGTGCTCCACTTCCATCACCCCATGCAGCTTCAGCGGATGCATGGCCGCGTCCAGATGCTGGCGTACGCTGCTGGTCCGCGACAACTGGATGAACGGCAGCCCGGCCAGCGCTTGCGGCGCGATGCGGCGCTTGGCGGCCAGCGGATGATCGGCCGGGCAAACCAGGTGAAAGGTGTCGTGCACGAGCGATTCCACGCGCAGGTCGGCATCCTGTGCCGGGGCGGGCGCCAGCGCGAAGTCGGCCTGACCGCGCCGCACCATGTCGATGCAACCGTCGGCCAGCTGGTCGTACAGCTCCAGCGAAATGCCCGGATAGCGGCGATGGAAATCCGCCAGCAGCGGTGGCAGATCTCCACCGGCCAGTGACGGCAGCGCCGCGATGGCAACGCGGCCCTTGCGGCGTTCGGCGTGGTCGCGCAGGTCCTCGAAGGCGGTCTCGAAGTCCGCCAGCAGGCGGCGCGCCACTTCCTCGAAACGGCGGCCGTCGGCGCTCAGGTCCACATGCCGCGTGGTGCGCTCGAACAGTCGGCTGCCCGCCTGGTCTTCCAGTGTCTGGATCAGCGTGCTGAACGCCGATTGCGAAAGATGACAGGCCTGGGCCGCGCGTGTGAAATTGCGCTGCGTGGCCAGCGCCACGAAGGCGCGCAGATGCTTCACCGAGAGGTTCGACAACATGGCGGGAGCGAGGGCGATTCATCCATAAAGCCGATAGATTAATCCAAATAATCCGCTTTTTGGGTGGCCGAGCCGGGCTCTAGAATGGAATCGCTGCCATTTCACCTGCCGAAGTTGCCAACGCCCATGACTGCTCCCCTGCTGATCGGGTCCGGTGCCGGATTCTCCGGCGACCGTACCGACGCCGCCTTGCCCGTGGTGCGTACGCTGATCGCCGCCGGCGGCCCCGCCGCGCTGATATTCGAAACGCTGGCCGAACGTACGCTGGCACTGGCGCAACTGGCGCGCCGCGACAATCCCGAACACGGCTACGAGCCGCTGCTCGACCACCTGCTGACCCCCGTGCTGGGCCTGTGCCTGGCCAACGGCATTCCGATCATCGGCAACTTCGGCGCGGCCAACCCGCGCGCCGCCGCGCGCCGCATCATTGCGCTGGCCGCCGAACTGGGCCTGCCGGTGCCGCGCGTGGCAGTGGTGGAGGGCGATGACCTGTCTCACGATGCGGGGCGGGCGTTGCTGCGCGGTATCGTTGGCGACGCATTCCCCGAGGCGCGTTTTGTCTGCGCCAATGCGTATATCGGCGCGCAGGGCATTGCCGATGCATTGCGCGATGGCGCGCAAGTGGTGGTGTGCGGCCGCGTGGCCGACCCCGCGCTCGCCGTGGGCCCCGTCATGGCTCACTTCGGCTGGGCCTGGGACGACTGGGACCGCCTGGCCGCGGCCACGATGGCCGGCCATCTGCTGGAATGCGGCGCCCAGGTCAGCGGCGGCTATTTTGCGGACCCTGGGATGAAGGACGTGCCCGACGTGCACGCCGTGGGATTTCCGATCGCGCAGATCGACGCCGACGGGGGCATCGAAATCTTCAAGGCGGCCAATACCGGCGGTTGCGTCGATCTGCGCACCGTGAAGGAACAGCTGCTCTACGAAGTCCACGACCCTTGTGCCTACCTGACGCCCGACGTGATTGCCGATATTGGCGCGGTCAGCGTCGAGCAGACCGGGCCGGATCGCGTGGCCGTTCGCAACATCCGGGGCCACGCGCGTCCCGCGCAACTCAAGGCCAACCTGTTCCATCAGGGTGGATGGTTTGCCGAAGGCGAGATTTCGTACGCGGGTCCCAATGCCGCCGCCCGTGCGCGCCTGGCCGCCGACATCGTGCGCAAGCGGATGCAGGGGCTGGGCTTCGACGTGCCGATCCGCTTCGACCTGATCGGTGTGCTGAGCGTGTTCGGCGACGATGCCGGAACGATGATCGCCGCGCAGCAGCCTGCCGAAGCCGAGGCACGCGATGTGCGCATGCGTGCCGCACTGGCTCATGAGGACAAGGCCGTCGCCCAGGCGCTGTTGCGCGAGGTGAATGCTCTCTATACCTGCGGCCCCGCCGGCGGCGGTGGCGTGCGCACGGCCATGCGCACGCGACTGAATGCCACCTCATGCCTGGTGCCGCGCGAAGCCGTGGCGACCAGCCATTCGTTTGTCGACGCCTGACCGGAGTCCACCATGACCGCTACCGACGTTGCGCCGCTCTATCAGTTTGCCCACGGCCGTACCGGTGACAAGGGCGACCGCTCCAACATCAGCGTGATCGCCTATGACGCGCGCGATTTCGACCATCTGGTCGCGCACGTTACCGAGGACGCCGTGCGCGCGCTGTTTGCGGCGCGTCAGCCTTCGGCCGTGAAGCGCTACGTCGTGCCATCGATCCAGGCCATGAACTTCGTGATCGATGGCGTGCTCGACGGTGGCGTCAACGATGCATTGAATCTCGATACCCACGGCAAGGCACTGGCCTTCCTGCTGCTGGGTTTGCCGATCCCCCTGCCGCCGCGGCTCGCCGGCGGCGCCGCTTGATTGCCGAGCCGTCCCATATGTCAAAACGATTCGAGGAGACACAGATGTACGGAATTCGCAGGCCGTTGGCCGTTGCTGCCGCTCTTGCCACGTTCGCGTGCCTGGCCTTGCCCGCAGGCAGCGCATGGGCGGAGTTCCCCGACAAGCCGATCCGCTTTGTCGTGCCGTTCGCGGCCGGCAGCGCCACGGACCAGCTTGCCCGGGCCATCGGACAGGCCATGACGGTGGACAGCAAGGCCACCGTGGTGGTCGACAACAAGCCAGGTGCCAACGGCTTCATCGCCGCTTCCGACGTGGCCAAGGCCGCTCCGGACGGCTACACGGTGCTGATCACCACCAACACCACGCATGCGGCCAACGAGCACCTGTTCAAGAAGCTGCCGTATGACCCGGTGAAGGACTACGCGCCGCTGTCCGCGCTGGGCCGTGGCGGCCAGATCATGGTGGTCAATCCGCAGCTGCCGGCCAAGACCGTGGGCGAGTTCATCGCTCTGGCCAAGAAGGAACCCGGCAAGCTCAGCTTCGGCAGCGGCAGTTCGTCGTCGCGCATCGCCGGGGAGCTGTTCCAGCAGATGGCGCACGTCCAGCTGCTGCATGTGCCGTACAAGAGCAATCCGCTGGCGATCACCGACCTGCTCGGCAACCAGATCCAGATGATGATCACCGACACGGCGACCGGCCTGCCGCAGGTGAAGTCGGGCAAGCTGCGTGCGCTGGGCGTGTCGGGCAAGGCGCGCTCGCCGCTGGCGCCAGACGTGCCGACCATCGACGAAGCGGGCGTGAAGGGCTACGAGATGAGCTACTGGTTCGCGGCCTACGCGCCGGCCGGCACGCCGCCGGCCGTGGTGACGAAGCTGAACCAGATGCTGGTCAAGGCCGCCAAGAGCGACACGGCTTCTACCTTCTACAAGTCCACCGGTACCGACGTGTTTACGAGCACGCCGGCGGAACTGGCCAAGTTCCAGACGCAGGAGTCGGACAAGTGGGGCCGCATCATCAAGGCAGCGAACATCCAGCCTGAATAAGCGTTGCCGCTTTCCCCTCCCGGCCGTGTGCGGGAGGGTGTGAAAAAGGCAAGCGGTGTGGGTTTTTCCATGCGGACATCCACACTGCCACGCCCGCAGAAACGGGTACGCTCGGCGCCCTTCAAGGGTGGTCGGGCAGGCCAGCGTCGATGCTGACCTGCCCCTCAAACAAGAACACCCCGGCCCTGTTTCCAGGGACCGGGGTGTTTGCCTTCGGCCTACCGGAGGCCAGTCCAGGACGTGGCGAGCCTTCCGGCCCGCCCGTCTTTACGGCTTCAGCTTCAGCCGATAATCCACCGCATACGGCAGCTTGCCCGGCTTGGCCGAGCCGACCGGTTGCGACAGCGCCGTGAATTCCGTTTCATTGAAGGTACCCAGACGGCCCAGCGTGGCGGCGGTCTTGTCGCCACTGACGATGGCATCCGGCGACAGCGCCACCATCGCTTCGGCAGCCTTGCGCACGGCGGCCAGATAGCTCGCGTTGTCGTTCAGGTTCACCTGCTTCAGGTCCACGATCTTGCGCAGCCATTCGCCCCAGTAGAACTCGGTGAACTCGGTAGCGCCGGTGGGCTGGCTGTAGCCGATGTCGCGCGTGAAATAGACCAGCGAGCGATACGGATCGTTGCCGAGACCGTTCGACAGGCCCAGCTTGCGCGGCAGGTCGGCCGGGTAGACCGGTCGGTTGTCACCGTCCTTGAGCCAGACCAGCTTGCGCGCGCGCATCGTGCGGAAGAACTGGGCGCGGTTCAGGTTCGACAGGTTGTCCTGCACGCGGACCCACATTTTGGCTTGCGGGCCACCGGTCGGTGCTTCCCAGACCGTGCTGAAGGCGTGATGGCCGTCGGTCAGGTACGGCTCGCCGTACGGGCCGACCACCAGCGTCTTCATGTCCTCGGGCTTTTCGCCGACCAGCTTTGTGCAGGTGAACGAGGCCAGGTTATCGATGCGCGAATCGGTCTTGATGCCGTCCTTGGCGGTCTTGTTCTGACCGTTGTTCTCGCAGGCGTCGTCGAAGTTCTTGGCCGGCTCCGCCGCGTAGCGGCCCAGCTTGTAGTAGATCTGGTCGCGGCCGATGGCGGGCTGCGTCGGACGCAGGTCGGCCATCGTGACCAGGATGTTCTGCTGGGCGGCGGCCTGTAGGTACGTGCTGATCGGCGTTGGGGCCGGTAGCGGCGTGCAGACGGCCGGCAGGACGCGCTGTGTGCCCGGCACCTGCCGCAGCTGATAGGCCAGCTTGGCGCTGACCGGCAGCCAGGCCAGCGAGGCGTTCTGCATCTGGTTGGCGATCGGTTCCTGCCACGTACCCGAGATCAGGCCGAAGGCGGCGCCGGCGGTAAAGCCGTTGTAGACCAGGGCCACGTCCATCGGGATGTTGTCGGCGGTCAGCACGTTGCCGGTCACCGAAATGATGTTGCGACGGGTGCGGCCGGTCACGGCGTTGGCAGCGTCGAGTTCCGGCTCGGCGCAGACCCAGTCTCCGTCGATGGCGTTGGTGGCCAGCGACGTGGCGGCGCGCACCACCCAGTTGCCGGTAGCGGCGGTGGCGCTGGCGCCCGTTTCGTCGACGAACAGTGCGGTGCCGCCCTGTTGCTTGCCGACGAACACGCGGCCGACCTTGCTTCCGGCGATCGTCAGTGCGAACGCGCCCGGATAGCGCGACTGGTCGGCATCGGCGCTGAGCTGGCCGGTCTGTCCGCCCGCGCAGTTGGCGCTGTAGCCCTGGCCGGCGCACACACGCACCGAGCCGTCGGCCTGGATGGCAAGCTGGCCAGCGGTGGCGGTGTCGCCTACCTGGCGCAGATAGCTGTAGGTGCCGGCGACGTCCTTCAGTTGGGCGCCCTTGTTGGCGGCCGAAATATAGCCTTGCAGCAGGCTGCCATTGCCGGCCTTGACGTTGGGCACCTGGCCCAGCGCGCCGGACAGCAGGCCATCGTCCAGCGTGAAGCTGAACGTGATCGAGGCGGCGGCATTGGCCAGAGCGGTTGGCACGTCGGTGCCGGAGGCGGTCAGATTCGATACGCGATAGGTACCGCCATCGACCGTGTACTGGCCGACCAGCGCGCCGGCCAGGCCGAAGCGGGAATCGAGAAAGCGCAGCGTGAGCTGGCCTGCGGCAGGCTGGTCGAGCTGGACCGAAACCGTATCGCCAAAGCTCACGGCGCCCACGTAGAGCGATCCGCCGGCCAGCGGCTTGACCTCGGCCGGTGTGGCGCCGGCATTGTTGCCGGTGTTTGCGGTGGTGCCGTCATCGCCGCCGCCGCATGCGGCCAGCGCCGCGGTGGCCAGCAGCATGGCTGCCTTGCCGGCGCCGCGCTGCATCCATTGCCCAGGCTTGCTCAACCTGCTTTCCATGTTTCTTCCCCGTTATCGTTGTTCGTTGTTGTGGCCGGCATGCGCCGTCTGCGGCACGTGGCCGCGCGCCAGTCTAGGGATGGGGCGTGACGTTCCTGTGACAGCCTGGCGTTTCGGCATCGCGGGATTTTTCATCTAGAGTGATCGGAGCGGGACTAAGCGGAGACAGGAGATGGCGCACGGATATCGAGGGATGTCGCACGGGCGGCGGAGGGTCCTGATTGCCGGAGGCTGGAGCGTGCTGTTGGCCGTGCCGGCCGGTCACGTCGTGGCCCAGCCAACGCACGACAAGCCCAAGTCGAAGATTGGCGTGGTCGGCTCGGGCAGGCTTGGCGGCGCGGTTGGCAGCCTTCTGGTCAAGGCCGGGCATCCGGTGATGTTCGCTTCGCGCCATCCCGGAGAACTGAAGTCGATGGTCGAATCGCTCGGCTCACTGGCGCAGGCGGGCACGGTCGCGCAGGCACTGGTGTTTGCCGATGTGATATTGCTTGCCGTGCCCTATGGCGCGGTGCCCGAAGTGGGCGAGCAGAACCGCTGGCAGGGCAAGATCGTGCTCGATGCGACCAATGCAATCGCACCGCGCGACGGCGCAATCGTCGACGAGGTCAAGGCCAATGGCATTGGCGCGACGACGGAAAAGTACCTGAAGGGTGCGCGCGTCGTCCGGGTGTTCAATTTCACGGGGGCGGGCGAGTTCACGCGCGAGAGTCACCGCAAGGGACCGTTGATGGCGGTGCCGCTGGCTGGCAACGATGCCGAGGCATTGTCCGTGGCAGCCGGGCTGGTGCGCGATGCGGGGTTCGATCCGGTGGTGGTGGGTGGGTTATCCACGGCCGACCGGTTCGCGCCCGGTGGCAAGCTGTTCCGCCAGATGGGGACTGCCGAGGAATTCAGGCGCGCGATGGCGCAGTGACCGGCCCGGCCTAGCGCCGGCGCCACTCCATCGCCACCATCGATGGCGTGAAACCCAACTGGCCGAAAAAGGCGGCTTCGGAAGAGCGCGCCGCGCGCAGAACCCAGGTGATGTCCGGATCGTTGCCCATGACGTGGCGAAGCAGTGCGCGGCCAATGCCACGGCGCCGATGCTGGGGCGCGACGGCCACCATCGAGATGTAGCCGTTGGAGATATCGTCGCAGAGGGCGCGCGCAAAGCCGATGACTTCACCGTTCTCAACCGCCACGGCAACGCGTTGCGAGTTGGCGATCAGCTGCGCAAAGCGCTCTGGATTGCCGACCCGTTGTTCCCAGCCGTTGGCAGCCAGTAGTAGCCTGGCGGCCTCGATTTCCGCGGGCAACGGATTACGGATTTCCATCGACAATTCCTCCTGCGTGATCCCGGGGCGCGTGCATGCTGCCCCCTCCAGAAGTGGGGGGCGCACTGCGGTTGCGCCGCGAGTCGCGCGATGTGTCGCGCTGATTTGTCGCGCATTTCGGCGCAGAGTGTAGCGAAGCCGATGCCGCGGCGTCAAACGACTTTGTCCGGAAAGTGCGAGCGCCCGCACGCAGCGGGCGGGCGCGTCACGGTCATGCATCGGACGTGCAATGGCCTGTCACAGCGCTGAAGCTGGCGGTATGATGCCTGTCATGAACGCCCCGATCTTCTCTTCCGCACACCCGGCCGATCAGCTAGCCGAGTTCAGCGATGCCGATAGCGCGCTGGCGCGCATTCGTGAGATCTACGACAGCTCCGTGGCAGCGGTGCGCGCGCGCTTCGACGCGTTTGCCAAGGGCAAGCCCCTGCCATCGGCCGCGCACGCGTGCTATCCGTATCTCGGCATTTCAGTCAATCTCGAAACGATGGTCACCGACAGCCGCCCGTCATGGGGCACGGTTGCGTACCCTGGTGTGTACGGCACCACGGTGACGCGGCCGGACCTGCTGTGCGACTACTACCGTGACCAGATCGAACGCCTGATGCGCTACCACCGCGTGCCGGTGGTGGTGGGTCTGTCGCGGCGGCCGATTCCGCTGCCGTTCGTGATCGAGGCATCGACCACAGACATCAGCTATACGCAGGCCCGCGAACTCGAAGCATCGTTCGTGCTGCCGGAGCTGAGCCGCATCGATGATTCCATCGCCAATGGCACCTACGAGCCAACGCCCGGCGAAGCATGGCCGCTGTCGCTGTTCTCCGCCGAACGGGTGGACCTGGCGCTGCAGCGGCTTTACCACTACACGGGCACGGCACCCCAGTATTTCCAGCGCTTTGTCTTGTTCACGAACTATCAGCGATACGTCGACGAGTTCGTGACGTTGGGGCGCAACCTCATGTCGGGCGATGGTGGCGACGGGTACGTGCGGTTTGTCGAACCCGGAGACATCGTGCAGGAGCTTGGCGGCGTGGAGCCGGACGACGCGGCGCGTCCCAGGGCGCTGCCGCAGATGCCCGCCTATCACCTGGTGCGCGAAGACGGCCTTGGCGTGACGCTGGTGAATATTGGCGTAGGCCCGTCCAACGCCAAGACGATGACCGACCATCTTGCCGTGCTGCGGCCGCACTGCTGGCTGATGGTGGGCCATTGCGGCGGCTTGCGGCGTTCGCAACAGCTTGGCGACTACGTGCTGGCGCACGCCTATGTGCGTGACGACCACGTGCTCGACCACGATTTGCCGCCGTGGGTGCCCGTGCCGCCGATCGCGGAGATTCAGGTGGCGCTGCAGGAAGCCGTGGCGCGCGTGACGGGTTTGTCCGGCACCGAGATGAAGACCCGCATGCGTACCGGCACGGTGGTGTCGACCGACGACCGCAACTGGGAACTGAAGTCCAAGTCGTTGTATGCGCGCTTCAACCAGTCGCGCGCGATTGCGATCGATATGGAAAGCGCCGCCGTGGCGGCCAACGGATTCCGCTTGCGCGTGCCCTATGGCACGCTGCTCTGCGTATCCGACAAGCCGCTGCACGGCGAGCTGAAGTTGCGCGGGATGGCCAATGCGTTCTACCGCCAGCGCGTGAGCCAGCATATGACGATCGGCCTCGAAGCGATCCGTATCCTGCGCGAAAACGGCGTCGAGCAACTGCACTCGCGCAAGCTGCGTAGCTTCGACGAACCGGCATTCCGCTGAAGTCCCCGTTGCGGGGGCCCACCGCACGCCTCACTGGCTACGACACAGAAATAAAAAAGCGCGCGGGATTGCCGCGCGCAGTGAGGCGGGAAGGGCGTCCGGATCAGGCGACCTTCCGTCGAGGAGACAAAGTAGAAAGTGTCGGAGTTCCGGTAAATTAGAAGCGATAGCCGACGCCGGCGCTGAACAGCCAAGGGTCGAGGTTGACCGTGGATACCTTGACGCCGTTCGCATACACGTTGCTCGAGATCCAGACCTTCTTGGCGTCGATGTTCAGGAACCAGTTCTTGTTGAGCTTGTAGTCCATGCCGATCTGCAGGGCAGGACCGACGCTCCAGTTGTCCAGGCCCAGCGTGCCGCCGGCCAGGTTCACACCATAGACGCGCGTCGCATTGATACCAGCACCCACGTACGGACGGAACGTGCCATTCGGCAGGAAGTGGTATTGCAGCAGCAGGCTCGGGGGCAGGTGCTTGAACGTGCCGATCTTGTTGCCGTCAAGGCTGACGTCCTGCTTCTGCGGATAGGTCAGTACCAGCTCGGCCGCGATATGCGGCACGATGAAGTACGTGATATCGATTTCCGGAATCCATTTGTTGTTGACATGGATGCGATCCGATGCGCCAACGCCGCCAATCGGGTCGGACTTGTTGGACATATCGAGATACGTGCCACGCAGGCGGATCATCCAGTTGCTCTGGGCCTCGTCGGCAGCCATTGCCGGGGCGGAAAGCGTGCCAATCGTGGCGGCGGCGAGCGCCATGCAGATCGAGGAAGTGAGGGATTTAAGGCGGGGAGTGGTTGAAGTGGTCATGTTGGTCATGCACAAAACATCGAAAAAGTGCGACCAGTGTGTCCCGAGCCTGACCCTCAAACCTTGATGCAAGACAAGTGAAGCGCAGCCGACACAATTTGCGTGCGACGCCGTCGCCAATGCGCGACAGATGGTTTGCCGAGCCACCGCATAAACCTGTCGCGCATGGGTGATGCTTCTATGGACATGCGGATTTATTCGTGGCGCGACCGTGGCGGCGCCCGTACGCTGTGCGCACGTGGTTGTGCACCGCACATGTCGTGGGCGTCCGCCAGGACGTCTTTTCAGGTGTGCCCTGTGGGGGCAGGGCACACCGGTTTTTCAGACAGCGGATGCCGCCGGGCCTTGGCCTTCTCAGGCGGCCCTGGCCACCTCGGCTTCATCGCCGCCACGCGCCTGCAGATGGCGGTTGACGCCGGAGATCATGGCCTTCAGAGACGCCGTGACGATGCTGGCATCCACGCCCGCGCCAAAACCCGTGGGCGAGTCACCGACACGTACTTCCACATAGCAGGCTGCGTTGGCATCCGCGCCGGTGGTCATGGCGTGCTCGTGGTAGTCCATCACGCGCACGGCAATACCCAGCCCGCGTGAAAACGCATCGACCGTGGCGTCGATCGGACCATTGCCCGCGCCGCGCACCCGTACCGGATGGCCGTCGCGCATGACTTCCATTTCGATCTCCACGGCGTTGTCGGTGGTCGACACCATGCGATGCGAGACATAGCGCAGCGGCGCGTCGCCATCGAGGTATTCGCGGCGGAACAGCGCGTAGAGGTCTTCGGCGCTGGCTTCGAGTCCGGTTTCATCGGTCATCACCTGCACCGCGCGACTGAATTCGATCTGCAGACGGCGCGGCATGTAGATGCCATGCACCTGCTCCAGCAGGTATGCCATGCCGCCCTTGCCGGACTGACTGTTCACGCGGATCACCGCGTCGTAGCTGCGGCCAAGGTCCGCCGGATCGATCGGAAGGTAGGGCACTTCCCAGATGGCGTCCGGCTTCTGCTGAGCAAAGCCCTTGCGGATCGCGTCCTGATGCGACCCCGAGAAAGCCGTGAACACGAGATCGCCCACGTACGGATGGCGCGGATGCACGGGCAGCTGGTTGCAGTGCTCCACGCACTGGCGCACTTCGTCGATATCGGAAAAATCGAGTTCGGGGTCCACGCCTTGCGTGTACAGATTCAAGGCCAGCGTCACGAGGTCGACGTTGCCGGTGCGCTCGCCGTTGCCGAACAGGCAGCCTTCCACACGATCCGCGCCCGCCATGACAGCCAGTTCCGCGGCGGCCACTGCCGTGCCACGGTCGTTATGGGGATGCACCGACAGCACGATGTGTTCGCGGCGGGCCAGATTCCGGTGCATCCATTCGACCTGATCGGCAAAGATATTCGGCGTGCTGCATTCCACCGTTGTCGGCAGATTCAGGATCATTGGCCGATTGGCATCGGGCTGCCAGACGGCGGACACGGCATTGGAAACCTCCAGCGAAAAATCCAGCTCGGCCAGGCTGAAGGTCTCGGGCGAGTATTCGTAGGACCAGGCAGTGTCCGGCATGGCATCGGTTAGCTCGCGGATCAGGCGCGTGCCGGCGACGGCCACTTCCTGGATCTCTTCACGCGAGGCATTGAACACGATGCGGCGCCAGGCCGGTGCGATGGGGTTGTACAGATGCACGGTGGCGCGTTTGGCGCCGCGTACGGATTCCACCGTGCGGCGAATCAGGTCTTCGCGGGCCTGGGTCAGCACGACGATCGTGACGTCGTCGGGAATGCGGTCTTCCTCGATCAGCATACGCACGAAATCGAAATCGGTCTGCGATGCCGATGGAAATGCGACCTCGATCTCCTTGAGTCCAACCTTCACCAGCTGTTCGAAGAAGCGCAGCTTGCGATCGCTGTTCATTGGCTCGATCAGCGCCTGGTTGCCATCGCGCAGATCGGTGCTCATCCAGCGCGGCGCGCGCGTGATCTGGCGCGAGGGCCAGGTGCGATCGGGAATGTCGACGATGGTGGCGGGACGGTACTTGACGGACGGGGTGCGCAACATGGGCATGGGAATCTCCTTCCTCGCTAAGGAAGCATCAGGAAGCGGCACGTGATACGAGCGCTTCGTGTCGAAAGAAAAACGGAAAAAGGGTGGCGAAAGGCTGCCGAACTGCCACTAGGCACTAGGCCCGGCAACCGGTCGGTAGGCTTAGCAGTAGCGAGAAAGCGCGCAGGGCGCGGCCCGACAGCAGGCCATCAACGCGCGCGCGCACGGCGGCATCGATGCGCGAGGCATCGGCGGCGTGGCGGAGGTTGAGGGTGTTTGCTGGCATCGAACCGGAAGAAATGTCACTCGCCCATCGGGTTGGGGCGAACTCGGAGCGTAGTGCAAAAGGCGCGGCAGCGTCAACCTTTGCCAACTCCAGCGTTGTTCGCGCAGATCCACCGGCTGCCTGCATATCGGCCCCGCATGTGCGCGAACGCACGTTGATGTCTTACCCCGAATGGATGGCTTCCACCCGATATGTGGCCTGGCGCTCAGTCGTCTGGCCAGTACATCGCACCGCACATCAAGCCTAGGCTGATAGGACTCGGAACGGGACCGATAACAAGAGGGGGCATCATGGGCACACGTACGTGGAGTGGCTGGGTCGCGTGCATGGCGACGGCTGTGCTGATGGCGGCGTGCGGCGGCGGGGGAGGCGGCTCCGGCGGGGGCTCGACGACGCCAGCGGACTCGGGCGGCAACGCGGGCGGGAGCACCACCACGCCAGTTGCCAAGTCGTACACGCTGGTGATGAACCGTACATCGGGACAGGTCAGCGTCGGTGGCACGATCTCGCTGACCGCATCGGTCGTTGACGATCTGGGCAACGATGTGACCGGTTCCACGGCTTTCGTCTGGTCGACCACGAACAATTCCATAGCGGCCGTGGCGGGCAGCACGATTCCTGGCAGTGCCGTGGTAACCGGCGTGGGCGTCGGCACGGCGACGATCGGCGTAGTGGCGACGGTGACCGGCGCATCCGGCGTTACCACGGTGTTGCCGCAAGTGGCCGCGACCATCACCGTGGTGGCACCCGGCGTGCGCACCTACAGCCTGGCGCTGCCCTATCCGGTGCTTTCGATGACCAATGGCCAGGTGCTGCCGGTGACGGCCTCGCTGATCGATAGCGACGGCGCGGATCGGTCCACCGCGGGCTCCGGCTGGACGTGGCGCAGCAGCACCTCGGCTGTGCAGGTCACCGGCGCGGCCAACGTGGGCACGCTGCTAGGCGTGAATGCGAGCGATACCGCCGCGCAATCCGTGGTGACGGTGCAGGTCACCGCGCCTGACGGCAACACGCTGACCGGTGCGTTCCTGGTTTCGGTGTTCAAGACCAGCGTGTCGACGTATCGCCTGGTGCTGTCCCAGTTCGGCAAGCAGATCAATGCGCTGAACGTGCTCAATGGTTCGCCGCAGACGTACGACTCCCAAGTGGTGCGCAACGATGGCGGCGATGCCACGGCGGATTTCACTGGCCTGTGGACGTATATGACAACGTCGCCGTCACTGGCGGTGATTCCCAATGCCGCGACTCGCGTGACCACGGTCAGCACCAGCCGGCCGCCCGGCGTCGCGCCGCTGCAAAGCGTGCTCGATGAAATGGCCGGCAGCCTGACGCTGAGCGCCAAGCCGCGCGCGCAGTTGCTGGTGACCGAACAGCCGACATGGGGCCTGATCTACAGCGGCCCGAGCCCGTTCGTCGTGCCGAATGGTGGGGCGCCGGTTTCGGCCCACATCCTGCACCGCGGTGTGGACGAGGGCATCATGGGTTGCAACGGCACCTGGAACTGGGTGGCGACCAGCGGTCCGATCTCTGTCGTGTCGTTCACGGACAATCTGGCGTCGCTGCTGCCAACCGGTTCGGGTCCGTTCACAGTGACCGTGTCTTGCACCGCCGGCACCGAGGCCATGCCGGTATCGCTGACGATTCCGGGGACGGCGCAGTAGCACTGCCCAGCCTGGACCAAAGCCCGCCGCCTGGTGATGCGGCGGGCTTTTTATTGGGCGAAGCGTACCCGTTTCTGCGTGCCGTCCCGAGCGGCGGATGATGCGCATCCTTCTCCGATAAATCGTGGGATGGGTGGGGGGAGAGGGCAAGCAGTTCAACTTGCGGTAAGTCGGCAATGGGACCACCGCGCCCTCTCCCCCGGCCCCTCTCCCGCTTGCGGGAGAGGGGAGCAAACCGTTGGCGCATCGAACGTCAGTCGTCCTTGGCTCTCCACCACGTGCACTCGCTATGCGCTCCCCTCTCCCATGAAATGGGAGAGGGGTGGGGGAGAGGGCAAGCAGTTCAACTTGCGGTAAGTCGGCAATGGAACCACCGCGCCCTATCCCACGAAACGGCAGCGCACAACGAAAAGCGTACCCATTTCTGCGTGCCCGAAAGTCAGGCCGCACAATGCAAAACGGCGATCCCAGGGGATCGCCGTTGCCATGTCTGCCTGCGCTCGGAGGCGCCAGAATCAGGATTTGCGCACGAAGTGGATGACCTGCTCGTTGCTGCCGCCGGAGCCGGTACTGCCGGCGCCCGATGTCCCCGACGTATTCGACGTATTCGAATCGCAAGTGCCGCAGCCGCTGTTCGTGTCGCACCCGCTGGCACATCCCGCAGCCTGGGTTGGCGCCAGGCGCCGTGCCAGCCATCCGCGCAGACCGTTGGCCGATGTGCCGCCCAGCATCGCCGCCAGGCTGGCCTTCACGCGCTCGCGGGTGCGAGGCATGTAGCGCCCCGCCACATGCACGGCGCAGGCCAGCACGATCAGCGGGACGATCAGGGTTTCGAAGACGTGATAAAGCGTCATGGCAGTTTGACTGGATGCCGCGGCATCCGTTTCCTCCAGATCAGCTGAACATCAACGCCACGCGATAGGTGATGAACGAGGCGAGGTAGGCCAGCCCAGCCAGGTAGCCGGCCGAGGCCGCCATCACCTTCCAGGAGTTGGTCTCGCGACGGATCACCGCCAGCGTGGAAATGCACTGCGGCGCGAACACGTACCAGGCCAGCAGCGACAGCGCGGTGGCCAGCGACCACTGTGCCGCAATCATCGGCGCCAGCTGCACGGCCACGACATCGTCGCTACCCGACAGCGCATACACCGTGGCCAACGCACCCACCGCCACTTCACGCGCGGCCAGGCCCGGCACCAGTGCGATGCAGATCTGCCAGTTGAAGCCGATCGGCGCGAACACATGCTCGAGCCCGCGGCCGATCATGCCGGCGAAGCTGTAGTCGATCGGCGGCAGCGTTGCGCCCTCGGGCGGCGACGGGAACGTGGCCAGGAACCACAGCAGCACGGTCAGCGTCAGGATCACCTTGCCCACGCGCGACAGGAAGATACGCGCGCGCTCCCACAGGCCGATGGCGATGTCGCGCGGATTCGGTATCCGGTACGACGGCAGCTCCATCAACAGCGGATGGTCGGTATGGTCGCGCCGGAACCACTTCAGCACGTAGGCCACCAGCAGCGCGCTGACGATGCCGGCCACGTAAAGCGCGAACAGTACCAGCCCCTGCAGGTTGAACAGCCCGGCCACGGTGCGCTCCGGGATGAACGCGCCAATCAGCAGCGCATACACGGGTAGCCGCGCCGAGCACGTCATCAGCGGCGCCACCAGGATCGTGGTCAGCCGGTCACGCGGGTCCTGGATCGTGCGCGTAGCCATGATGCCCGGGATCGCGCAGGCAAAGCTCGACAGCAACGGGATGAACGACCGGCCGGAGAGGCCCGCACTCATCATCAACCGGTCCAGCAGGAACGCGGCGCGTGGCAGGTAGCCCGATTCCTCCAGCGTCAGGATGAACAGGAACAGAATCAGGATCTGCGGCAGGAAGACGATCACGCTGCCCAGGCCGGCGATCAGGCCGTCGACCAGCAGGCTCTTGAGCATGCCGTCGGGCATCATTGCGCCCAGCCATTCGCCAAAGAAATGCACGCCGCCTTCGATGCCGTCCATCATGGGCTCGGCCCACGAGAACACGGCCTGGAACATGAAGAACAGCAGTACGGCCAGGATTGCGAGGCCGAATACCGGATGCAGCACCACGCGGTCCACCGCGTCGTCGAAGCGCGCGGTGCGCGTGGGCATCGTCACGGCTGCGTCCAGCAGACGCTTCACCTCGGCGTGCGTGTCGAGTTCCGACACGCTGTCCAGTGCCTGCGCGGGCGGTGCCGGCGGCAACGTCTCGTCGAACAGCTTGATCAGCGCGGCGGCACCGTCGCGCTTGACGGCCACGGTCTGCACCACGGGCACGCCCAGCGCGCGCGACAGCGCGTCACGATCGATCACGATACCGCGTCGCGCGGCGGCATCGCTCATATTGAGCACCACCACCATCGGCAGGCCCAGGCGACGCAGTTCGAGCACAAAACGCAGGTGCAGGCGCAGGTTGGTGGCATCGACCACCGAGACAAGCAGGTCGGGCCGGGTTTCGCCGGCACGCTGGCCCATACAGACTTCGCGCGTGATGGCTTCGTCCAGACTGGCCGAATGCAGGCTGTACGCGCCCGGCAGATCGAGGATGCGAACCGTGCGGCCGGCCGGCGACACGAACTGGCCTTCCTTGCGCTCGACGGTCACGCCGGCGTAGTTGGCCACTTTCTGCCGGCTGCCGGTCAGGCGATTGAACAGCGCGGTCTTGCCGCAATTGGGGTTGCCTACCAGCGCAATGCGCAAGGCGGAGGAATTCTGGGCAACTGACATGATGGGATAGGGTCGGAAGGCGGGCGGGCCCTCAGGCAATACGCTGGGCGGCGTCGGAAGCGTCGGCCACATTGGCCTGGCTTGCCGGTGCAATGCTGGAAACGGAAGCGGTGGCCACTTCCACCGCGATACGCTCGGCTTCCGAACGACGCAGCGCAAAGCGCGTATAGCCAACCTGGGCGACCAGCGGGTCCTTGCCGAACAGACCGAACGTGATGATCTGCACGGATTCACCCGGCACGAAGCCGAGATCGCGCAGGCGTCGCGCTACAGGGTCGTTGGGAATGACGTCGTCCACCGATTTGACGATGGCGACCGTGCGCCGGGGCAGTTCAGGCAACCGCATTATGCTTCCAGTCCAGGGGCGGGATCGCCGCCGCGCAACAGGGAAAATCCTGTCGGGTACGTAAATAAAAATCGTTCTCGATTGTATAGCATTCGCGCCATATGCGCGCTGTAGGGGTGATGTTGTTAGCTGTTTGTAATGTTGGCGGGGAATAAGCTGTGTCCGCCAGACGTTAACGATGTAACGACAACCCCGCCCTCGCCGCACCCCAACCAATGGACAACGACTTCTCAGATGACGCGCTGCGCGAAGTGATTCCGAGGCTGCGCCGCTTTGCCGTGTCGCTGACCCGGAATGAAGCAAGCGCCGACGATCTGGTTCAGGCGTGCCTGGAGCGTGCGTTGTCGCGCCGCGCCACACGCCACGACGGCAGTGACTTGCGCGCGTGGCTTTTCTCGATCCTTTATCGCCTGTTCGTCGACGGCCAGCGCCGGGCCAAGCGCTATGCAGGCCTGCTGACGTTGTTCGGGATTGGCAGTGACGAAGACAGCGCCCCGTCCACCGAGGACGTGGTCATGGCACGGTCCGCGCTCGATGGCTTCAACCGCTTGTCCGCGGAACAGCGCGCGCTGCTGATACTGGTGACGGTGGAAGGACTCAGCTACCAGGAAGCCGCCGACGCCCTCGATGTGCCGATCGGCACGGTCATGTCGCGTATCTCGCGTGCCCGCAAGGCACTCCGCGAACTCACCGACGGCAAAGTCGTTCATCCTCCCCTGCAGGTTCTCAAATGAATACCTTGATGCCCACCGAACCGGAACTCCACGCCTACGTCGATGGCGAACTGGATGACACGCGGCGTCTGCAGATCGATGCGCTGATCGCCAACCATCCCGACCTGGCGCGGCAAGTGGAGCAGATCCGGCAGGACATGCAGCATCTGCGTGCCAACCTGGAGCCGCCTCCCGCCGATACGCCGGCACGGCTCGATCCGTTCCGCATCCGCCGCAACCTGCGCGATCGTGCGCGGCATCGTGTGGCAATCGCCGCATCGCTGGTGATGGCGCTGGCCGTCGGTGGCATGGGCGGCTGGCAGACGCGCGAAATCGCGTTGCGTCAGAGCAATCTGCCGATGGCGGATGCCATGTCGGCTTATCGCCTGTTCGCCGTCAGCGATGCGCCGCAGATGGTCGACGTGAAGGCCAGCGACGCGCGCGACCTGCAGTCCTGGCTGAATCGTCATTTCGTGCAGCCGGCGCCATTGCCCGATTTTTCGGCGCACGGATTCCGTCCAGTGGGAGGCCGGCTGATGTCGACCGAACAGGGCCCGGCCGCGATGATTCTGTACCAGAACCCGCAGATGCAGACGATCGTCTATTACGTGCGGCCGCCCGGCGATCTGCGTTTTCACAACGGCGCACGCACGGAAGGCAACCTGATGGCGCAGTACTGGCGCAACGGCCGCTATCTGTATGCCGTGGTCACGCCAACCGACAATCCGGCGGCGCTGCCCATCCAGCGTGCAGTCGATCCGGGCAATATCTAAAAAATGAACGACGGTGGAAATAGCGATGCGGTGTCGCTCGTCATACTGAAACACAGAGCATGACCGCTTCATGCGCGTGTCTCGTGTTCCAGATGAAAGGACTGATGATGAAACTGAACCGCCCGCTGGCCGCCCTGGCCACCACCGTCGCCGCCCTCGCATTCGCCCAAGGCGCGATGGCCCAGGACAACACCCCGAAGACCACCGCCCCCGGCGCGGTCAGGAACATCGTGCTCGTGCACGGCCTCTACGCAGATGGATCGAGCTGGGAAAAGGTGATTCCGCTCCTGCAGGCCAAGGGCTATCACGTGACGTCGGTGCAGAACCCGACCACATCGTTCGATGCCGACGTCGATGCAGTGAAGCGCGCACTGGCCCAGCAGGATGGCCCGACGCTGCTGGTCGCGCATTCGTATGGCGGCATGGTGATCACGCAGGCCGGTGACGATCCGAAGGTGTCCGGCCTGGTATATATCGCCGCGCGCGCGCCCGATGCAGGCGAAGATTATCCGGCGCTCACGCGCAAGTTTCCGGCCGCCCCGGCATCGGCTGGCCTGCAATGGTCGGCCGATGGCTACGGCAAGCTGTCCGAGCAGGCGTTCGTGAACGACTTCGCCGGCGACCTGCCGAAGAAGGAGGCCGAAGCCTACTATGCGGTGCAACAGCCGATGGGCAAGGCCATCACGATGGCCAAGACCACGGTGGCGGCCTGGCGCGACAAGCCCACGTGGTACGCCGTGTCGACCGAAGACCGGACCATCAATTCCGATCTCGAACGCTTCATGGCCAAGCGCATGGGCGCCCATACGATCGAGATTCCGTCGAGTCACGTATCGCTGATCTCGCATCCGAAGGAAGTTGCGAACCTGATTCTGCAGGCAGCCGGCGGACAGGGGAGTGCGCGCGTCGCACAGACAGGTACGCCGTACTACGCCGCCGTCACGGCACCGCGCGATCCTTTCACCGATGGCGCCTGACTGACTTAGGGATTACCCCTGTTTGGCGCATTAATCAGGTTGCTTGGCAGACTTTTATCGGCGAATAACACATTTGCGGTATTGGTGCGCCGCAACCCCAGGCATAAGCTGCAAGCACGCTGAACACCCCGTTCCACGCGTACTTCATAGCCACCGGTCCCCTGGACCGGTGGCTTTTTCTTTTTGCGCCCGGCATGCGCGTGGCCGGATGGCTGCCCCGATGCCGGTTCATATGCCCGCGTGTGCCGCCGCCGTCTTGACCGTCTCGACAAAGTGATCGCGAGCCGGGTGATCGGGTGCCTGCTTCCAGACGCAATAGACCTCGGACGGTACCGTGGCATCGGCAAGCGGACGGAACGCCGCACCGGCCATGCCCGAGCGAGCCATCGCCGCCGGCACCACCGCCACGCCCATGCCCTGCGATACCAGCGACACGACTGACAGCCAGTGGCGCACCTCGTGGCGGATTCGGGGGTAGAAGCCTTGTGCCGCGCACATGTCGAAGATACGGCTGTAGTAGTCGGGCGACGCCTTGCGCGAGAACAGCACGAACGGCTCGCCGCGCAGGTCGGCCAGTGCCACCGCATCGCGCGCCGTCAGTGGGTGGTCGGCCGGCATGCAGCAAACGAACGGCTCCGAATGCGCGAGCGTTGCCGCCAGCTCGTCGGGCACCCGGCTCGTGTGGACAAAGCCGGCGTCCAGTTCGCCATGCAGCAGTGCATCGATCTGCTCCTGCGAATTGAGTTCGGTCAGCGCCACGTGGATGCCTGGGTAGCGGGCCTGGAATTCCTGCAGCCGCTGCGGCAGACCGCGATAAAGCATCGAACCGACAAAACCCACGCGCAGCCTGCCGACCGCGCCGGCCTCGATCTCGCGCGCCAGCAGCCGCGCCGATTCGGCCTGCGCCAGCAGCGCGGTGGCCGACTCGCGGAACGCGCGGCCAGCCGCGGTCAGGCGTACGCCCCGGCTGTCGCGTTCGAACAGGCGCGCCCCGACCGATGCCTCCAACTGCTGGATGTTGAGCGACAGCGGCGGCTGGGAAATCGACAGCCGCTTCGCGGCGCGCCCGAAATGCAGTTCCTCGGCCAGCACGAGGAAGTAACGCAGATGACGGAATTCCATAGCGATACAGAATTTGTATTGATCGAGCCAATTTTAGAATTGGACGCGAATCGTTGGCGATCAAATAATGGATCCCAAACCATCCCGCCCCGTTCTGCAGGGCAGGGAGATTCTGGAGACATTGCATGCCAACCAGCGCCGCACGCCCCGCCGCATCCCAATCCGCGCCTATTGCCCAGGCGGAAGCCCATCCGGTTCCCGATCGCCACGGCTCCAGCCTGTTCGCGGCAGACCCGGACTTGCGGGCGCTGTTGCCGCTCTACCTGCCGGCCGACCTGTTCAATCACCTGCTGCCGCATCTGGAGCGCATGGGCGCGCTGGCGGGCGGTGTGCTCGATGAGCTGGCCAACGTGGCGGACCACGAGCCGCCGACGCTGTCACACCGCACCCGCACCGGGCTGGATGCCCAGCGCATTCACAAGCACCCGGCCTATGTGGAACTGGAGCGCGTGGCGTTTTCGGAGTTCGGCCTCGCCGCGGCATCGCATCGCGGTGGCGTGCTCGGCTGGGACAAGCCGATGCCCCCGGCGGCCAAATACGCGCTGACCTATCTGTTCGTGCAGGCCGAGTTCGGCCTCTGCTGCCCGCTGTCGATGACCGATTCGCTGACGCGCACGCTGCGCAAGTTCGGCGATCCGTCGCTGGTGGAACGCTTTCTGCCCAATCTGACCACGCAGGTCTTCGACGACCTTTACCAGGGCGCGATGTTCATGACCGAGCAGGGCGCCGGGTCGGACGTGGCCGCCACCGCCACGCGCGCCATCCGTGACGACAGCGCCGAAGGCGGCTGGCGCCTGGTGGGTGACAAGTGGTTCTGCTCGAACCCCGACGCCGCGCTGGCGATGGTGCTGGCCCGCGTGGAAGAGGCCGACGGCACGGCTGTCGATGGCATCAAGGGCGTGTCGTTGTTCCTGCTGCCGCGCACGCTGGCCGATGGCAGTGCCAACCACTATCGAATCATCCGTCTCAAGGACAAGCTCGGCACACGCTCGATGGCCAGCGGCGAGATCCGCCTGGAAGGCGCACACGCTCACCTGGTGGGCGAGCTGGGGCGCGGTTTCGTGCAGATGGCCGACATGATCAACAACTCGCGGCTTTCCAATGGCGTGCGCGCCGCCGGGCTGATGCGCCGCGCGCTGACCGAGGGCCAGTTCATCGCAAGCGAGCGGCGTGCGTTTGGCAAGCGCCTTGCCGACATGCCGCTGATGCGCCGCCAGCTTCTCAAGCTGACGCTGCCCACCGAGCAGGCGCGCACGATGGTTTTCCAGACCGCGGAAGCGCTGCGCCGGGCGGATACCGGCGAGGCCGACGCCTATCCGCTGATGCGGATTCTGACGCCGCTGATCAAGTTCCGCGCCTGCCGTGATGCCCGCAAGGTGACCGGCGATGCGATGGAAATCCGGGGCGGCTGCGGCTACATCGAGGAATGGAGCGACCCGCGCCTGGTGCGCGATGCCCACCTCGGCTCGATCTGGGAAGGCACGAGCAATATCGTTGCGCTCGACGTGCTGCGTGCGATCCGCCGCGAAGGGTCGTTGCCGGTGCTGCGCGCCTATCTGGAAGGCTTGCTCGGCGACACGCCGCTGCATGCGCAAGCGCGCGAAGTGTTCGCGTCGGCTATCGCCAACGCGACGGCGCTGGCCGCGCGCGCGGCGGATGCGGGAGCCGACGGCGATGTGCTGGCCCGCCAGGCTGCCTCCGCGCTCTATCACGTGACCAGCGCCGTGGCGATGGCATGGGAAGCCGGCCGCATCGGATCGGCGCGCCGCATGCGTCTGGCGCAACTGGTGCTGGTGCACCGCGTGCTGCCGCAAGACCCGCTGCGTGGCGCCGCCGAGCCGGACTGGCTCGGCGAGACGGTGGCACAGCCCGCGGATGGCGCCGTACGAGCGGCAGGTCCGGTCGACCGGATCAACGTGTTCTGAAGTTCAGGGACAGGCGCGGCCCGAATCGCGCCAACCTATAAAAAGCATTACCGGAGACAACGCATCATGCCCCAATGGCACCGCCGCGCGGCCCTGGCCGCCATCGCCTCGTTCGCAGCCTGCACGCTGCTTGCCACCCCCGCGCTTGCGCAGAAGGATTTTCCCAGCAAGCCCATCATGCTCGTGGTGACATACCCGCCGGGCGGCCCGACCGATGCGATGGCCCGCACACTGGCCGCCGCGCTGAAGAACAGCCTGGGCCAGCCCGTGGTGGTGGAAAACCGCGCGGGCGCCGGCGGCAATATCGGCGCGGAAGTCGTGGCGCGCGCCGAACCCGATGGCTACACGCTGATGTTCGGCACGTCGGCGCCGCTGGCGATCAACGTGAGCCTGTATCGCAAGATCAACTATGACCCGATCAAGAGCTTCGCGCCCGTGATCCAGATCGGCCATCTGCCGAACGTACTGGTGGTCAACCCGAACGTGCCCGCCAAGAACGTGCAGGAGCTGATCGCCTATGGCAAGGCGCATCCGGGCAAGCTGACCTATGCGTCGTCGGGCAACGGCGCGTCGTCGCACCTGGCCGGCGTGCTGTTCAACAACCTGGCCGGCACAGACTTCCAGCACGTGCCTTACAAGGGCACCGGCCCCGCGCTCAACGATCTGCTGGGCGGGCAGGTCAGCATGACGTTCACCGATGTGCTGACCGCGCTGCCTTTCATCAAGAGTGGCAAGGTGCGTGCCCTGGGTGTGACCACCAAGGGCCGGTCGCAAGCCTTGCCCGATGTGCCTACCGTTGCCGAGCAGGGTGTCGCCGGCTTCGATGTTTCGGTATTCTTTGGCGTGGTAGCACCGGCAGGCACGCCGCCCGCTGTCATCGGCAAGCTGAACCATGCATTCGCCGACGCGCTGCAGCAGCCCGAAGTCCGCAAGACGCTGCTCGCGCAGGGGCTGGAGCTGGCGCCGTCGACATCGCCCGAGCAGTTGGGCAACTTCGTCAAGGCGGAGGTCGGCAAGTGGCGTGCCGTCGTGCAGAAGTCTGGCGCACAGCTGGACTGACGACCACTTAGAACAAGACATAGGAAGAGACAATGACGCCAACCAAAGCCGGCGTGACCGGTGCACTTGCCGGGATTCGCGTAGTGGATCTCTCGCGTATTCTCGGCGGCCCGTTCTGCGGCCAGATTCTGGGCGACCACGGCGCCGACGTGCTCAAGATCGAACCGCCGCAGGGCGATGACACGCGAACCTGGGGTCCGCCGTTCCGCGATGGCGTGGCGTCGTACTACTTCGGCCTGAACCGCAACAAGCGCGTGATGAAGCTGGACCTGACCGCCGACGCCGACCGCGCCGTGCTGTTGGCCCTGCTGGCCGATGCCGATGTGCTGGTCGAGAACTTCAAGACGGGCACGATGGAGAAATGGGGCCTGGGCTTCGACGCCCTGTCGCAGCAGTTTCCGCGTCTGGTTCATTGTCGTGTCTCGGGCTTCGGTGCCGATGGCCCGCTGGGCGGCCTGCCGGGGTACGACGCGGCAATCCAGGCGATGGCGGGCATCATGAGCATCAACGGCGAGCCCGACCGCGATCCGTTGCGCGTGGGTCTGCCCGTGGTCGACATGGTCACCGGACTCAACGCTGCGCTGGGCGTGCTGCTGGCGCTGCAGGAGCGCGAACGCAGCGGGCGCGGCCAGTTCGTCGAAGCGGCGCTGTACGACTCCGGGTTGTCGCTGCTGCATCCGCATGCGGCCAACTGGTTCATGAGCGGCAAGACGCCGGGCCGCACCGGCAATGCGCATCCGAACATCTATCCGTACGACACCGTGGCCACGGCCACCGATCCGATCTTTCTGGCCGTGGGCAACGACCGGCAGTTCCGCATCTTCTGCGAACACATCGGCGTGGCGGAGCTGGCTGACGACGAGCGCTTTGCCACGGCCGGCGCGCGATCGGTCAACCGCGCGCAGCTCAAGGGCACGCTGGAGTCGAAGCTGGCAACGTGGGACGGCAAGGTGCTGGCCGATCAGCTTTCGGCCGCCGGTGTGCCGTGCGCACCGGTACTGTCGGTGCCGGACGCGCTGACGCATCCGCATACCGCGCACAGGGAAATGGTGGTGGAGATGGCCGGCGGCTACAAGGGACTGGGCGCCCCGGTCAAACTGAGCCGGACCCCGGCGACTTACCGGTATGCACCGCTGACGGAAGGGAATGCGTTCCTGCCGAGAGACGCGGCGAACGACTGAGGCCGCGAGCGTTTGCGCCGCTCTCCCGTGCGGGAGAGCGGCGCAAATACTGAGCGCAAACATCGGGCGATAACACTTACCCCGGAATCATCCCCGTCAACCAGTACGCCTGCACCATCGTGATCACGCCCACGATGAATGCGAACAGCAGGCTGTGCTTGAGCGTAAAGCGGAACAGCTCCGATTCCTTGCCAACCAGTCCCGTGGCCGCGCAGGCCACCGCGATCGATTGCGGCGAGATCATCTTGCCCGTGACACCGCCCGTGGTGTTGGCGGCCACCAGCAGCGTGTCCGACACGCCAATCTGATGCGCGGTGGTGTGCTGCAGCGAGCAGAACAGCGCATTGGACGACGTATCCGAACCGGTCAGGAACACGCCGAGCCAGCCCAGCAGCGGCGAGAAGAACGGGAACGCGGCGCCGGTGCCGGCAAGCAGCAATGCTAGCGTCGACGACATGCCCGAGTAGTTGGCCACGAACGCGAATGCCAGCACCAGACCGATCGACAACACGGGGCGGCGCAGTTCCATCAGCGTCTCGAAGAACGTCGCGACGGCATCGCGCGGCTTCATGCGCAGCAGCACCACCGAGATGACCGCCGTCAGCAGGATTGCGGTACCCACGGCCGACAGCAGGTCCAGCTTCAGTACGGCTTCATAGGGCTTGGGCGATGCCACGATCGGCGCTGCCTTGATCACGAGCTGATCCAGCATCGGCACCTTGAACTTGAGCACCGTGCCGGCCAGCAGGCCGTTGGCGCCGAACAGCGCCTTGAACGACGGCAGGCTCCAGACCGTGACGATGGCCGTGAGGATGCCGAACGGCGCCCATGCGCGAACGGTCTGGCCGAAGGTATAGGGCGATGCCTTGCGGCTCGACGGCGCACCCATGCCGCCACCGAAACCGGCCATCGCCACGGTGCCGCCGGAAACGGCGCCGCGTGCCGACTGCGATGCGGTGCGCGGCTGCCAGACCCGCAGGAACGCGGCCAGCGAGATCAGGCTTACCAGCGCCGACGTGATGTCCGGCAGCTCGGGACCGATATGGTTCGACGTGAAGTACTGGGTCACCGCGAAGCTACCGCCGACGACAAAGGCTGCCGGCCACGTTTCGCGCACGCCTTTCCAGCCATCCATCATGAACACGAGCCAGAACGGCACGGCCATCGACAGCAGCGGCAGTTGCCGGCCGGCCATCGCGCCGATGTGCATCGGGTCGATGCCAGTGACCTGCCCGGCCACGATGATCGGAATGCCCATCGCGCCGAACGCCACCGGCGCCGTATTGGCGATCAGGCAGAGCCCCGCCGCATACAGCGGATTGAACCCCAGGCCCACGAGCAGCGCGGCGGTAATGGCCACTGGCGCGCCAAAACCGGCCGCGCCTTCCAGAAAGGCGCCGAACGCAAAGCCGATCAGCAGCATCTGCAGGCGCTGGTCGTCGGTGATCGACAGCACCGACGCGCGGATGACATCGAACTGGCCCGTCTTCACGACGATCTTGTACAGGAACACCGCCGTGACGATGATCCACGCAATCGGCCACAGACCGTAGGCAAAGCCGAAGCCCGCCGATGCGAAAGCCTGCTGCGCGGGCATGCCATAGGCGAAGATCGCCACGGCCAGCGCCAGCGCCAGAGTGATAGCAGCGGCCACATGGCCCTTCATGCGCAGCACCGCCAGCGCGACGAAGAAGAACAGGATGGGTACCGCCGCGGCGAGCGCGGACAGCCAGAGGCTGCCCAGCGGTGTGTATAGCTGAGTCCAGGGTTGCACGGGAAGTCTCCTTGATGGTGTTTAAGTTCTTGTGCGTGGGGCGCTGCCGGTATCCGGCTATTCGGGCTGGTCGCGCGCCGCGAGCAGGTCGGACAGACTCTGCGGGGCCGGTGTCAAAGGCTTGCGATGCTGGGTCCATCCCATCTGCGACGACGGCGTGAACATGCGCAACCGCGTGGCGGCCCAGCGGAACAAACGGTATGCGGCCGGATGCGCAAACGCGCCGCTCCAGAAGCGCCAGACCAGATGCTCGCGGCGGCTGTACTTCGCACCCTGGCCTTTCAGCGGATGCGGCACGGCTTCTTCGGGATCGCGATTCGATTCGGTGCGCAGGCGCACCAGCAACTCCGGTATCGGAATGCGCACGGGACAAACCTCGCCGCAGGCGCCGCACAGGCTCGATGCGGTCGGCAGGTCGGCCGTGGCATCCAGGCCCAGCAGGTGTGGCGAGATGATCTTGCCGATCGGGCCGGGGTACGTCGTGCCGTAGGCGTGGCCGCCGATCCGCGTATAGACCGGGCAATGGTTCATGCACGCGCCGCAGCGGATGCACTGCAGCGTGGCACGTAGCTGCGTATCGGCATAGGCCTGGCTGCGGCCGTTGTCGAGCAGCACCAGGTGCACCTCGCGCGGACCGTCCTGCTCGCCGGGTTTGCGCGGGCTGGAGATCAGGTTGAAGTACGTGGTGATCGCCTGGCCCGTGGCCGAACGTGTGAGCAGGCTCGATAGCGGCACGATGTGCGCGAGCTTTGCCACCACTTTCTCCATGCCCAGGATCGCGATGTGCACGTCGGGAACCGTGGTCGAAAGTCGACCATTGCCCTCGTTCTCGACGAGCCACAGCGTACCGGTATCGGCCGCGGCGAAGTTGACGCCCGACAGGCCGATATCGGCCTCAACGAACGCCTGCCGCAGCGCGCGCCGGCCGGTCTGGATCAGTGCGTCGACGTCCTCGGTATAGGGCGTGTCGGGGATGTTCTGCTCGAACAGCGTGGCGATGTCGGCCTTGGTCTTGTGGATGGCCGGCATGACGATGTGCGACGGCTTCTCGCCCGCCATCTGGACGATGTACTCGCCCATGTCCGATTCGATGCAGTCGATGCCGCGCTCGGCCAGGTAATGGTTCAGCTCCATTTCCTCGCTGGCCATCGACTTGCCCTTGATCACGCGCGTTGCCGCGCGCCTCTGGGCGATGCTATGAATGATCGCGTTGGCTTCTTCGGCGGTCTCGGCCCAGTGCACCTGCACGCCAGCCCGCGTGAGGTTGGCTTCGAGTTGCGTCAGCAGGTCGGGCAGATTGGCCAGCGCGTGCTGGCGCACCGCTTCGCCAAGGTCGCGCAGATGCTCCAGCTCGTCGCCATCGGGAAACTGCACGGCCCGCTTTTGCTGCAGGAAATCCATTGCGCCACGAAAGCTCTTGCGCAGCTTGGGATCGTCGAGTGCCTCGCGCGCACGGGTACGAAAATCGGCGCTGGGAACGAAGTGCAGGGTTTGCTCGCTCATTGTGCGGCACCTTCTTCATGATCGGTCACGATCACCACCCAGAGCCGGCGCGGCCCGTGGGCACCGTAGGCCAGCGTCTGCTGGATGTCCGAGGTCTTGGACGGGCCGGACACCATGACCAGGTTGGTCGGCATGCCATCGGCCCAGCGTTCGGCACGCGCCGCGCTGTGCAGGTCGGGATGCAGTGACGATGCGTAGACGAGTGCGATGTGGATGGGCGGTGCCAGCGACATCGTGCGCGGCGAGCCGGCGTCGGGCGCCAGCACCAGCGTGCCGGTGGCGGCCAAGCCCGAGCGCGCGACCGTGAAGCCGGCGTCGATGGTGTCGAACAGCTCGGCCTTCCAGGCTTCGAGCGGGCGATCGAAGCCGACGCCGGCGATACCTGCGGGCAGCGCCTGGGCAAGCGCGGCGCCTTCGGGACGTTGCGTGTCCAGCAGCAGGCGGCGCACGCCTTCGACTGTGAGGCGATTGGCCACCCATGCTGGCCAGCTACTGGCATCGAGGCAGGCCACTTCGGCATGCGAAGCCGTCAGTGCCGCCTGCATCGACGCCACCATTGCGGCAATCGACGGGCGCTCGCCGCGCCGGGTATCGAAATGCAGGTCGATGCGCCGGTCCAGCGTGGCGGTGTCCTTGGCAAGGGTCGAACCGGACGTCGGCACGGCGGCACGCAGCCGACCCAGCATCCGCTCGCGGGCGCTCATCGCGGTCATGCGCCACCTCCGGTGCGGCGCCACAGGAATGACGCCAGATGTTCGACCGGCAGGGGGGCGCCAGCGTGGGCGGCCGCGTGGCCGATATTGAGCAGACAGCCGCAGTCGGCCGACACCAGCCGGTCGCAACCGGTGGCGCAGGCGGAGGCCACCTTGTCGCGCACCATCGCGCCCGAGATATCGGCGTGCTTGAGCGAGAACGTGCCACCAAAGCCGCAGCACTCCGATTCCCGCTCGTGCTCGACGCGCGTCACGCCAGGCAGCGCATCGACCAGTGCCACGCCGTGCGCGCGCGTACCCATTTCTCGGCGCGCCGCGCAGGACGTATGCAGCACCACGCGCTCGTGATCGCCGGCCGTCACTTCGTCAAAGCGCACATGCAGCACATTGAGCAGGAATTCGGCCAGTTCATAGACGCGGCCGGCAATGTCATTGGCCAGCATCGCGGCCTCGAAATCGTCGGCAAACAGCTTCGGCCAGTGGTGCCGCATCATGCCGCCGCACGACCCGGAAGGCACGATGATCGGCCAGGGTTCGCGGAACAGCTCCAGCTGCGCACGGGCTACCTTGCGGGCCTGCTCGGGATTGCCGCTGCTATAGGCCGGCTGGCCGCAGCAGCTCTGGCCTCTGGGAAAGTGAACGGTCAGCCCTTCGCGCTCCAGCAGGCGCACGGCGTCGAGGCCGGCTTGCGGGACGAACAGGTCGACTAGACAGGTGCCGAACAGGTACACCTGCTGCGGAACCGTGGCGGGATACTGCCTGGGTTGCATCGTCTGCCTCCGATGTGGGGTCGCCGCGGGTGAAAGGCGTCGCGGCATTTTTGAGCGCATAATTCCCGCTCTCGCGCCGGAGTACAAATTGGTTGGACCAATCCGGTGGCGGCACGAAAGGAAAGGGATTCGATGGGGGGCAGCGCACGCAACCGCGTGGAAGACATCATGCGCAGGATGGAGACCGCGTTGCTGGACGGCACGTGGCCCGTCGGCACGCGGCTGCCCGCCGAGCGCGTGCTGGCCGAGCATTACGCCGTGGCGCGCAACACGATCCGCGAGGCCATCCAGCGGCTTGCGGCGCGCGGGCTGCTGCAAAGCCGGCGTGGCGCGGGCGTATACGTCACGGACCAGCTTCGCACCGGTATTGCATCGCCCTGGGGCCAACTGGTGGCCGATCATCCGGCGCTGCGCGACGACATCCTGGAATTCCGCCGCGTGCTGGAGGGAGCGACGGCCTACTTTGCGGCGCAACGGGCCGATGCCTCGGACCTGAAGCGAATACGGGCGTTACTGAAGGAGCTGGAGCGGTCGCGCAAGGCGGACGACAAGGCCAGCGAGGCCGAAGCCGATGCGAAACTGCACGATGCCATTGCGCTGGCTTCGCACAACACGATGTTCCTGCACCTGCATACCAGCGTGATCGGCATGCTGCGCGAGCACATCACGATCAACGGCACAGGCCTGCGCGAAGCGGACGGCGAATCGTCCGACATGCTGCTGCGCCAGCATCGCACGCTCTGCGAGGCAATCTTGGCGCGGCGCCCCGAAGAGGCGCGCACGGCCATGCAGACGCACATCGACTTCGTACGCAGCAAGGTGGACGGCGAAGACGCCTGATCCCGTCGAGCGCAACGCGCCACGGAATTGGTCGTACCAGTTGCTGCGTGCCACTTCCCAATGGAATCAGGTACTTGGCACGGCGGGCTACACAAGCTCCGCGGTCGTCAGCTCGCGCTTCACGTAGGCGTAGAAAATGGGTCCGGCAATCACACCGGGAATCCCGTACAGCGTTTCCATCACCAGCATCACGGTCAGCAGCTCCCACGCGGCGGCCTGTATACGCGCGCCGATGATGCGGGCGTTCAGGAAGTATTCGAGCTTGTGGATGACCACCAGGTACAGCAGCGACACGATGGCGATCGGCAGCGATACCGACAGCGAAGCGATCACGATGGCCGTGTTGGAGATCAGGTTGCCCAGCACGGGCAGCAACCCCGCAATGAACGTGATCGCCACCAGTGTTTTGGACAGCGGCAGGTGCTGGTTGAACAGCGGCAGCATCAGCAACAGGTAGATCGCCGTCAGGGCGGTGTTGATCGACGAGATCTGGATCTGGGCAAAGATGAACTGTGCGAACGATTGCTGGAGTGTGCGCGCCCGCGAGATCAGCGCGGCGGCCAGCGGCCGGCGATTGGGGCGCGAAATGGCGCGGTACAACGCCACCATTGCCCCGATGATCAGGCCCAGCAGGATATGGAGCAGCGTGCGCAGGATATCGGTACCGAGCCGCTGCGCCATCTGCGCATGTTCGCGCATGGCGGCCAGCAGCGTTGTGACCAGTTCCTCGGTTCCGCTGGGCAGATAGTCGCTGAGCCAGGTTGGCAACTGGGCGCGGGACTGGTCGATGATATCGGCCGCATGGTCCAGCAGGCGCTCGACCGTGGCGCTGTCCACGTTAAGGAAGTGCACCAGTGCCCAGATGCCACCGGTCAGCACCAGCAGGATGATGGCCGACAGGATGGCCACGGCCAGCGCGTCGCGCCGGGAATGGGTGAGCCGGGGCGCCAGCACGTCGACCAGCGAATACAGCAGCAGGCCCGACAGCAGCGCGGCTACCAGATTGGCATGCATGACCAGCAGCAATACGCCGGCAGTCAGCACGTACGACACCGTGACGACGTTGAACCGGCTGCGCGGGTTGGCGGGAGAAGGGGTTGCGGCGCCGCTTTCAGCGCGGTCTTCCTGGGGTTCCAGCTGCGTCATGTCTCGGCGGAGCACGTATGAATTTGAAATAGGTAGGCGGATTGTCGATGTGCCGCGTAACAATGGCAAGTCAGTGTTGGTGACTGGCCGGCGCGAAACTTGCGTCTTCGCCGTCGCCTATATTGAGCAGCAGGGCAGCCATCACGCCAGGAGACCGCATGGCCTTCACGCATACCGTCGGCACCCGCCGGCATGTCTTTGCCGACCTTCGCACGCTGCTGGCCAAAGCCAGCCCGGCGCGTTCGGGCGACGCGCTGGCCGGTATCGCCGCCGCCAGCGAGGAAGAGCGCATGGCGGCGCGCATGGCGCTGGCCGACATGCCGCTGGCCCGGTGCCTGACCGAAGCACTGGTGCCCTACGAGGAAGACGAGGTGACCCGGCTCATCGTCGACAGCCACGATGCGGCGGCGTTTGCCGAAATCTCCAGCCTGACCGTGGGCGATTTCCGCAACTGGCTGCTGCGGCACGAGACCGATACGGCGACGCTGGCGCGCGTGGCGCCCGGCATCACGCCCGAGATGGCGGCGGCCGTCAGCAAGCTGATGCGCAACCAGGATCTTGTCGCGGTTGCGCGCAAATGCCGCGTGGTCACGCGCTTTCGCAGCAGTATCGGCTTGCCTGGCCGGCTGGCCGTGCGGTTGCAGCCCAATCATCCGACCGACGACCCGCGCGGCATTGCGGCATCGATCGTCGATGGCCTGCTCTACGGCTGCGGCGATGCAACGATCGGCGTCAACCCGGCCAGCGACAATCTCGGCGTCATCGTCACGCTGCTGAAGCTGATCGACGATATCCGCGGCCGCTACGAGGTGCCCACGCAATCGTGCGTGCTGACACACGTGACCAACACGCTGCGGGTGATGGAGCAGGGGGCGCCGGTCGACCTCGTGTTCCAGTCGGTGGCCGGCAGCCAGGCCGCCAACGCGGCATTCGGCATCTCGCTGGCGTTGCTCGACGAGGCGCGGCAGGCGGCGTTGTCCCTGCGGCGCGGCACCGTGGGCCAGAATGTCATGTACTTCGAAACCGGCCAGGGCAGCGCGCTGTCCGCCAACGCCCATCATGGCGTGGACCAGCAGACGATGGAGGTGCGCGCCTACGCAGTGGCGCGCCGCTTCGAACCGTTGCTGGTCAATACGGTGGTTGGTTTCATCGGCCCCGAGTATCTCTACGACGGCAAGCAGATCATCCGGGCGGGGCTGGAAGACCATTTCTGCGGCAAGCTGCTCGGCGTGCCGATGGGCTGCGATGTCTGCTACACCAATCATGCCGAAGCGGATCAGGACGATATGGACACGCTGCTGACGCTGTTTGGCGTGGCGGGCATCAACTTCATCATGGGCGTGCCGGGGGCCGACGACATCATGCTGAACTACCAGAGCACGTCATTCCACGATGCGCTGTACCTGCGCGAGGTGCTGGGCCTGCGTCCCGCGCCCGAGTTCGAGGCATGGCTGCGTACGATGGGTATCCTCGACGGTACCGGCAGGCTGCTGGAACCCGGCGCGCGCCAGCCGCTGCTGGCGATGGCCGACTCGCTTTGACGCTGCCGGAGCTTGCCTGATGCCGACCCCTCCCGTGACTCCCGACAACACCACCGATCCCTGGCGGCGCCTGCGCCAGTTCACGCGCGCCCGCGTGGCCATTGGCCGGACCGGCCATGCCCAGACGACGGACACCGTGCTCGCATTCGGCATGGCGCATGCGCAGGCGCGCGATGCCGTGCATTTGCCGCTGGATACGCACGCGATCGACACCGACCTGCGGCAGACCGGCCTGCCCGTGCTGCACGTCCACAGCGCCGTGCGCGATCGGGAACAGTATCTGCGCCGGCCCGACCTGGGTCGCCGGCTCGACGAAGTTAGCGGCGCCACGCTGAAACCCGATGCGCAGCCCTATGACGTGGTGTTTGTGATTGCCGATGGCCTGTCCGCGCTCGCGGCCCAGCACCACGGCGTGCCGCTGCTGCAGGCCGTGCTGGCGCGGTTGCGGCAATGGCGCATCGGGCCGGTCGTCATCGCGGAACAGGCGCGCGTGGCGTTGGGCGACGATATCGGCGAACGGCTGCGCGCGCGCCAGGTGGTCATGCTGATCGGCGAGCGGCCCGGACTCAGTTCGCCGGACAGCCTTGGCATCTATCTGACCTACGACCCGCGCGTGGGGCGTACCGACGCGCAGCGCAACTGCATCTCCAATGTGCGGCCGGAAGGTTTGTCCTATGCGCAGGCGGCGGATCGGCTGGTGTTCCTGTTGCGTGGGGCGGTGGCGCTGGGAAGGTCCGGGGTGGACCTGAAAGACGACAGCGTCGCCATCGCGGCGACGCTGCCAGGGACGTGACAACTGCGTCCGGTGCTACGACATCATGAGGCGCGAGAACTTACCCCGCTGCGCATCTTCCATCAGCATCATGAACTGGTCGCGGTCCATGTGAACGAGTTCCAGATGGTCGCCGGCCTCGAACCAGACTTCGGGTTCTTCGAACAGGCTTTCGTCCACATAGGTCTGCATGCCATAGGACATGGCGCAGGGCGGGATGGCACCGAGATCGCAATCCTTGAATACTTCGCGGATTTCGTCTTCGTGCGCCAGCACGAGTTTGCGGCCCGTCATGTCGCAGATGGCGGAGAGCTGCAGGTGGTGATTCGAGGGAATCACGGCGGCCACATAGCCGCCTTCGTCTTCGAGCAACAACGTCTTGGCCAGACGATGACCCGGTACATGTGCAGCGTGCGCCGTGGCCATGCTGCTGAGGCTGTATGGGTGACGAATGATGTCGAACCGACTGTTCATACGGCTGAGCCGGCCAGCCAGTGTGCCTGCCATTGCCATGATCGTCTTCCTCCCCGCGCGGGGGCGCGGACTAGTCCTGAGTGTTCTCACTATAGGCACTGTCGGCGCGCATGCGAGGCCAGATTGCCTGTAGCTCGGTCTTGAGGAATGTCAGCAGGTAGCGCGTGGCCATCGTCTGGTAGCGGTTGGGCATGGTCAGCATGTAAAGCTTGCTGCCGAACACGCTGATGCGGTAGTCGGACAGCAACGGCACGAGCGCGCCGGCTTCCAGATCCTTGCCCACCGCATAGAGCGGAAAGATGCCGATGCCGAGGCCGCTGACCACCGCATCCTTCAGAAAGGCGAAGTTCTCGGAACTCAGCGTCGGTGCAAGCACTACCTGCTCGCGCTCGCTGGTGCCGTGGCGGATACCCGATGCCTTGAGCTTCTGCCCGATCGGCGACGCGCACACGATGGCATGCTCGCTCAGGCTGGCCAGCGCCGCCGGCGGTATCCGGCCGGCCAGATAGGACGGAGCGGCGCAGACGATCCAGTCGACGATGCCGATCTCCGTGGCAACGACGGAATCGGGTGGCGTCGAGATGATGCGCAGCGCGACTTCGACGTCCTCGGACACGAGGTTATGGATGCGGTTGTCGAAAACGACGTCGAGCGTGATGTCGGGATAGCGCTGCTTGAACTGCACCAGCAGCGGCGACAGCATGGCGTGCCCAAGGCCGGTTGGTACCGACAGCCGCACATGGCCCTGCAGGCTCTTGCCCATGCTGCTGATCAGCGCGTTGGCGGCGGCCACTTCGCCAAGGATGTTGCGGCCGTGCTCGTAAAGCCCCGCACCCACGGGTGTTGGTTCCACGTGGCGCGTGGTCCGGCGCAGCAGCTGCACGCCCAGTTCCTCTTCGAGCGCCTTGAGATGGTAGCTGACGTTGGCGCGCGTCATCTTCAGCTTGCGCGCGGCGGCGCTGAGGTTGCCCGCGTCGACGATATCGACGAACAGGCGCAGGGCGTTTAGGTCCATGAAGAGGCTGGCGCAGAAATGAAAAAGGGGCCCGAAGGCCCCTCAGTTTGCCATGACGGCATCGGTGCGCGGCTCAGTTCTCGTGATGCAGGTACTTTGCCTGGCGCGGCAGCCGCAGGCTGACCAGGAAGGCGATGATCATCATGCCGGTGACGTACCAGTAGAACGCGTTCTCGTGGCCGATCGACTTCAGGCCCAGCGCGACGTATTCGGCCGAGCCGCCGAACAGCGCGTTGGCGACGGCATAGGCCAGGCCCACACCCAGCGCGCGCACTTCGGGCGGGAACATCTCGGCCTTCACGATGCCGCTGATCGACGTGTAGAAGCTGACAATGGCCAGCGCGACGCAGATCAGCAGGCCGGCCATCTCGGGGCTGGAGACGGTCTTCAGCGCGGTCAGGATAGGCACGGTGGCAATGGCGCCCAGCGCGCCGAACAGCAGCATGTTGTTGCGGCGGCCAATGCGGTCCGACAGGGCGCCGAAGAACGGTTGCATGCACATGTAGAGGAACAGGCAGGCCGTCATCACATAGCTGGTGGTCTTGATCGGCAGCCCTGCCGTGTTGACCAGGAACTTCTGCATGTACGTGGTGAACGTGTAGAAGATCAGCGAGCCGCCGGCCGTATAGCCCAGCACGGTGAAGAATGCCGCCTTGTGGTGGCGGAAGATCGCGGCAACGCTGCCGGCTTCCTTGTTGTTGCGTTGCTGTGCCGTGGTGGTTTCATGCAGCGTGCGGCGCAGCATCAGGGCCACAACCGCGGTAATGGCGCCGACGACGAACGGGATGCGCCAGCCGTAGGCTTTCAGCTCGGCTTCGGTCAGCAGCTGTTCCAGGATCACCACCACCAGCACGGCCAGCAACTGGCCGCCGATCAGCGTCACGTATTGGAACGACGAGAAGAATCCGCGCCGGCCCTTGAGCGCCACTTCACTCATATAGGTGGCGGTGGTGCCATACTCGCCACCGACCGACAGGCCCTGCAGCAGACGCGCCGCCAGCAGCAGTGCCGGCGCCCAGTTGCCGATGGCGGCGTAGGTGGGCAGGCAGGCGATCAGCAGCGAGCCGAAGCACATCATGACCACGGAGATCAGCAGCGAATTCTTGCGGCCGTTGCGGTCGGCGATGCGGCCAAACAGCCAGCCGCCGATCGGACGCATTAGGAAGCCGGCCGCGAAAACGCCGGCCGTGTTCAGCAACTGCGCGGTGGGGTCGCCTTTCGGGAAGAACGCGGGCGCGAAATAGATCGCACAGAACGCGTAGATATAGAAGTCGAACCACTCCACGAGATTGCCTGACGACGCGGCGACGATGGCAAAGACGCGCTTTCTGGTTTCTTCGGGGGACGGTGCCGTACCGGTGACGGCCGAGGAGGCGATGTCTGTCATAGGACCTTCTGTTTGTGTTCTTGGCGGCGGGGGCGCCGCTGGATCGGGACGGGGAGAGCGAGGTGCGGCGGGGCCGGCCAGCCATGCCGGAGGGGGGCGTCGCACATCGGGACCCGTGTGCATGGCAGAGCGTAACCCGGAACCGCCGGCTACCCAAGAGGGGTAGCCTGCTTTGTTCCTATGTCTTTTTGCAAAAGCCTTGCCACCAACGACTTTGCGCCGCATTGTCTGGCTGGCTGGAAAGAGTTTTTACAATGCGCGCCCGAAGGGCGAGAGAATTTTCACTGGCCTGACCTCCGTCATCCAGCTAACTTGCGTGGACGATACGGCTGCGCAATCCTTGCCGCCGATTTTGAACGCCGCGCCTTTCAATTTCCTTGTCGATGTCATACGTGCGCTACCTGCCTTTCATGTTGATGCTGACACCTCTGCTATGGACGTCCGGGATGGTCCATGCCGAAGGTGAAACGAACCTTGCGCAGTGCCAGCGGATCAACCAGGCGCAGCTGCGCTCGGCATCCGAGGAAACGCTGCTGTTCCTGCGCTGCCGGGCACGACAGATTTCATACGACGCGCCGCGCCTGCGCGGCGTGACGCAGAAGTTCAAGGACGACCTCGTGTTCTCCTGCCTCGATCAGGCCGATGAGATCGAACATCGGTTGCGTGTGAGCTATGGCTATACGCGAGAGACGCTGGCGCAAAAGAAATGTGATCGATAAAACTCAATCGACGGGCGTGCCGGTGATTGTCAAATTTGATTGACGGTTCTGTACAAGTTGGCGTGGATTGTCAAAATCAATGGTCGGCGTACCATTGGCGGCCATTGTTGTTGTACCGACTCACCCGGAGACTGTCATGGCCCTCGACGCCGAATCCTTTTCCCTGCTGCGCGCTTCGGTGCAGCGATTTATCGATGACCGCCTGAAGCCGGCCGAAGATACGCTCGAGGAAATCGATGACGTGCCGGCCGACATCGTGGCCGACATGAAGGAGATGGGCCTGTTCGGCATCTCCATCCCGGAAAACTACGGTGGTATCGGCCTGTCGATGTCGCAGGAATGTGACGTGGTCTACGACCTTGGCCATACCGCGTTCGCGTTCCGTTCGGTTTTCGGGACCAACGTTGGCATCGGTTCGCAGGGCATCCTGATGGACGGCACCGAGGAGCAGAAGCAGACCTATCTGCCGAAGATCGCCAGCGGCGAGCTGGTCATCTCGTTTGCACTGACCGAGCCGAACGCCGGTTCGGATGCCGCCTCGCTGCAGACGCGCGCCGAACTGGATGGCGACCACTACGTCATCAACGGCACCAAGCGCTTCATCACCAATGCTCCGCGCGCCGGCGCTTTCACGCTGATGGCCCGTACGGGCGGCCAGGGCGCCTCTGGGATTTCGTCGTTCATTGTGCCGGCCGACACGCCGGGTATTTCGCTGGGCAAGCCGGACAAGAAGATGGGCCAGCGTGGCACCAAGACGTGCGACGTGGTGCTTGAAAACGTGCGCGTGCCGGCCGCGAACATTATCGGCGGCGTGCCGGGCGTGGGCTTCAAGACCGCCATGAAGGTGCTGGACCGTGGCCGCCTGCATATCTCGGCGTTGGCCTGCGGCATGGCGCATCGCCTGATTACCGATGCCGTGGCCTACGCCAAGGAACGCAAGCAATTCGGCAAGCCGATCGGTGACTTCCAGCTGATCCAGGGCATGCTGGCCGACAGCCAGGCAGAACTGTACGCAGGCCTGTCGATGGTGCGCGATTGCGCGCAGCGCTATGACGCCAAGCCGGCTGGCAAGAGCGATCCGGAAGTCAGCATGCTGGCTTCTTGCACCAAGATGTTCTGTACCGAGATGGTGGGCCGCGTGGCCGACCGCGCCGTGCAGATCCACGGCGGCGCCGGTTACATCGCCGAGTACAAGGCCGAGCGCTTCTACCGCGACGTGCGCCTGCTGCGCCTGTACGAAGGCACCACGCAGATCCAGCAACTGATCATCGCTAAGCAACTGCTGCGCGATTGAGGCCGGTAGCGGCTCGCAGTGAACTGGCCTGGCTGGCCTGACAGGGGATAGGAGACAGGATGAGCAAGATCCAGGTAACGGCCCCGCAAGGGGCAGTCGGGGCAGTCTCAGAGAAGGACGGCGCGGTGCACCGGCTGCGCGCCGTGGTGGCCACGTATCGCACCACGCTGCAGGCGTACACGCTGGTCGTGTCCGCCGACGAGCTGGTGGCCCTCTCGAACGGCCCCGAGCCTTCGCACTCGGCACGCGACTATCGTGCGCAAGCTCATCTGGATCGTCTGCACAATGCCGTCCGCGACTGCGGACTCGCATTGCCCAGCGCCATCGTGGTAGCAGTGGCGGGCGGTATCATGCGCTGCGAGTGCGATCACCTGTATTCGCTGGAACTGAACCCGCAGGCCGGCGACGGTCTCATCGTGCTTGATGGACATGATCGCCTGGCCGCGCTTGCCAATACGGGGCGCGGCCATATCAAGACCTTGGTCACCGCCGTGCTGTGTTCCAGCGCGATTCCGGAAGCCGAGCAGCCGGCCATCAGGACAGAAGCCGACTGCGCACTGATGCACGTGATGGCTGCGGCGCGTTGGGCAGGCGCCACGCGCGTCTGGCGCTAAATCTCCGCCGGACCAGTGATGGCGCTGGGCTTACGCCCAGACGCTATCGACATGGCGCAGCAGATGACCCGCCAGGATGTAGTCGCCAAGGCGCGATGCCTTGGCTTCGAGGTCCAGCAATTCCCGGTCGGCCAGCAGGCCGAGATCGAACTGGCAGTACAGATTGCGCTGCCGGAACGTGGTCTTGGGTTTGCGCAGTCCTTCCAGCAGGGCCTCGCGGGAGCGAACGGCGACACTCTCCTGCCCTCGGTATTGCACCCTGATGCCGCGCTTTTCGCCGAGCCGGCCGAGTTCGATGGCGTCCTGCCATCCGGTCTCGTAGTCCAGCTCAAGCGCCAGCGCATGCTCGGAGGTCAGAAGCCTGAGCGCTTCCGCCTTGCTGCCAGCTCGCACGATTGACATCCACACCTCAAGTCTCAACAAAATACTGTATAAATATACAGTGATCGACCGATTGCCTCAAGGCTTGCCTGCGTCGGTCGGGGTGGCGGCCGCAGTGGGGCCCGCTTCGCCCGTAACCGCCGCTGGCACCACCTGGGTCGCACCAAAATCCCCTGCAAACGCCTGCGTCAATGTGGCCGGGCCAAGATAGCGCCGGATGGCGGCGTTGACGGCATCCGGCGTGGCGGTGCGGATCGCCTCCTCGATGGCGGCCGTGTGTGCCATCGTCCTGCCGAGATATGCCTGGTTGGCCAGTGCCGCTGCCAGCGCGCCATCGCGGGTACGGCTCACCATGCCCGCCTGCAGCAGGCCGCTGGAGGCTTCGGCCAGTTCGCTGGCGGTAATGCCGTCGCGGATAAAGCGTGCCAGCTCTTCGTCGATCGCCTTGCGCAGGCGGGGCAGGCTTTTGGGCGAGTAGGCAGCCGACAGCCCGAATCGTCCGGCGCGGTCGAGCGCCCCAACGGAGAGCGAACTGGACACGCCATAGCTGATGCCGTCGAGCTGGCGCAGCCGGTCCGCCAGGCGGCTGCGCATGCCGGTGCCGCCGAATACGCGAGTCGCGATGAGCATCAGCGGATAGTCGGGCGAATCGCTGACCAGGTCGATCGGCTGCGAGCCCAGGTACACGGCGTTGGCCTTGCCGGGCGTATCGAGCGTGAACTCGGTGGCCGGGATCGTGACGAAAGGCCGGTCCACGCGCTCGAAAGGTATCTCCGCGCGCCAATCGTCAAACAGAAACTGGGCCTGCCTGATGGCGTCCCCGGCATCGAAATCGCCCACGATGGCCAGCTGCGCGTGCTCGGTGCCATAGAAGCGCGCGTGGAAATCTCGCAGATCCTTCACGGATACCGTCTTCAGTTCCGACACGCTTTCGTCAAACGTCGGCGTGTAGCGCGGATCGCCGGGCGGATACGGATTGCCGTGGCGCCCCAACGCATTGGGCGCCACCGCGCCTGGTTGTTTGCGCTGACTCTCGATGCCGGCGACGCTGCTCGCGCGCAAGGTCTCCAGTTCGTTGGCCGGGAACGTGGGCATACGCAGCACAGTCCGCAAGAGGGCCAGCAGATCGGGCAGATATTCGCGGCGGGTGTCGAAGCGGACGGTCAGCCGTTCGTCGCTGCCCGAGATCGAGACATTGGCTTTCAGGGCCTCGAGGCGGTCGGCAATCTGCTGCCGGCTAAACGCGCCGGCGCCGCGGTCGAGCATGGCCGCCGTCAGGGACCCGACGGCGGTCTTGCCCTGCAATGCCTGGACGTTGCCAAAGCGAAGGATCAGCGTGCCATTGACCGCGCCACCGCGCGTCGGCTTGGGCAACAGCGCAAGCTGCATGCCATTGGGCAAGGTCTGGCGTACGGTATGCGCGTCGATATTGGCAGGGCTCGGATCGAACGCCGCCACTGCCTGCGTGGCCGGTTTGCCGGTGTAGTTTTGCGTCAGTGCAGCCAGATCGGGTGCCGTGGGGATGGCGGCAAGCTGCGGCTTGTCGCCGGGTATGAATTCACCCACGGTGCGGTTGGCCGGCCGGAAGTAGTTCTCGGCCGCGCGCTGGACATTCGCCAGCGTGGTGGTCTCAACCCGGTCGCGGTTGATGAAGAACAGCCGCCAGTCGCCTTTCGCAATGGCACCAGACAGCGCGACGCCATAGGCCACCGGATCGTTCAGCGTTTTCTCATACGAATTGCGCAGCCGCACGCGGGCGCGCTCCAGTTCTTCCTCCGTCACGGGTTGGGTCGCGACGCCTTCCACCGTGGCGATCAGCGCATCGCGCACCGGCTCGATCGGCCGATCCTTGCTCGTGCCCGCGGCAAACTGGATGACGCCCGGGTCTTTCATCGACGTGAAGAACGAGCCTTGCCACGCCGCCTTGCGGGTGTCGACCAGGTTGCGTTCGAGCCGGCCCCCCGGCGTGTCGGCCAGGATGACCGAGAGCATGTCCAGCGCGGTGATATCGGGATGGGTGCCGGGCGCCACGTGATACATCGTCGAAACGATGCTGCTGTCACCGGGGCGCGTCAGCATCAGTTCGCGCGCGCCTTCCTGCGCGGGCTCGACGGTGTACTCGGTCGGCAGCACGCGCGTCGGGCGCGGAATCGATCCGAACGCCTGCTCGATGCGCGCGAGCGTACGGGCGGGATCGAACTGCCCGGTGACCACCAGCACGGCATTGTCGGGCTGGTAGTAGCGGCGATAGAACGCCTGCAGGTTATCGATGCCCACGCGCTCCACGTCGCTGCGTGCGCCGATGACCGCCTTCCCATAGTTGTGCCAGCGATAGGCGGCCGCGTACATCTGCTGCTGAAGCATGCGCATGGGATTGTTCTCACCAATCTCCATTTCGTTGCGCACTACCGTCATCTCACTGTCCAGGTCCTTGCGCGCGACGAAGCTGTTGACCATGCGGTCGGCCTCCATGCGCAAGGCCCAGTCGAGATTGTCCTCGCTGGCCGCGAAAGTCTCGAAGAAATTGGTACGGTCCTGGTTCGTGGTGCCGTTGTACTGCATGCCACGGCGCGCGAATTCGGTGGGTATCGTCTTGCCCGGCAGCGACGGCGTGCCTTTGAACAGCAAATGTTCGAGCAGGTGCGCCATGCCCGTTTCGCCGTAGTTCTCGTGACGGCTCCCCACCAGATAGGTCATGTTGACCGTGGTGGTGGGCTGCGCGTCGTCGGGCGCCAGCAGGATGCGCAAGCCGTTCGGCAGCCGGTATTCGGTGATGCCTTCGACAGTGGTGACGCGCGTGGCATGCGCCACGGGCGCGGCGGTCGGCGCGACGGGCGCCGCCGTCCGCGCGGCGTGCGCGGCGGGCGCGATCAGCCCGCACGCGATGGCGAGGGCGCCGGCCAGACTGGCCATGCCGGCAACGGAACGACGACGGTTCATGCAAACTCCGGATTCAGGCAAACCCCGCGGCCCGATACGCCGTGAGTGAGCAGATTCTAGCCGCAGGCGCGCACCATGCAACGAGTCCGACCGCACTTTCATAATCGGGTACAAAGTGGCTCGTCATCCATCCGAAACCGATCGAGGAGAATGTCCGATTCCAGCGCATTCGATGGGCGGCAAAGGCGTACGATGCGTGTCATGGAACTCGATCCCGACACCTGCTACAAGGCCGTTGCCTCGCACGACCGGCGCTTCGACGGACGCTTCTTCGTAGGCGTGTCGTCGACCGGAGTGTACTGCCGGCCGATCTGTGCGGTGCGCACGCCGAAGCGCGAAAACTGCACGTTCTATGAATCAGCGGCTTCGGCGGAAAAGCATGGCTTCCGGCCCTGCCTGCGATGCCGCCCGGAACTGGCGCCCGGTCACGGGCTGGCGGACATTTCGGGCCGGCTGGCCCAGGCGGCGGCCACGCTGATCGATGAAGGATTCATGACCGGCGCGGGCGTGGCGCAGCTGGCCGCGCGCATTGGCGTGACGGAGCGTCACCTGAGACGGCTGTTCGATGCCGAGTTCGGCGTGTCCGTGCATGAATACGCGCAGACGCAAAAACTGTTGCTGGCCAAGCGCCTGCTCACGGACACCGATCTGCCAGTGATGCAGGTGGCGCTTGCCGCGGGTTTCGGCAGCGTGCGCCGCTTCAACGACGTGCTCAAGGACCGGTACGGTCTGACGCCGCTGGCCATGCGCAAGCGCGCGGCCGATGGCATGGCGGACCGGCTCGTGTTCGAACTGGGCTACCGGCCGCCGATGGCATGGTCGCAGTGGCTGCAGTTCCTGGCGGTACGGGCGGTCGACGGTATCGATCAATGCCAGGGCGGCATCTATACGCGCACGATGTCGATCGACGTCGGCAGCCATCGCTATCTGGGGTGGGTGCGCCTGGAGCATGTGCCGAAGCGGACCGTGGTCCGCGTGACGCTGTCCGGCTCGCTGGCGCAAGCCATTCCGCAGGCATTGGGCAAGGTACGCCGCCTGTGCGACCTGGGTTGTCGGCCCGATATCGTCGATGCGCACCTTGGCGAGCTGGCCGCGCAGGCACCGGGCATGCGTCTGCCGGGCACATTCGACGGCCTGGAGATTGCGGTGCGGGCCATCGTCGGGCAGGTGATTTCGGTGGTACAGGCGCGGCGCATCCTGGCGCGGCTCGTGCGAATCGCCGGTGAGCCGTTGCCGGAGGCGGCACTGGCCGGCGTGGTGCAGCCCATCGATGCGGCGCCGTTGACTCACGCATTTCCCACTGCCCAGGCACTGGCCGCGCTGCCGGATGCCGATTACCAGGCGGCGGGCGTGCCGATGGCCAAGGTCCGGGCGATTCGCGCCCTGGCGCGGCAGGTGGCATCGGGCGATATCCGGCTCGATCCCCATGCTGCGCCCGAAGACACCGTGGCGCGGCTCTGCGCGATCGAGGGCATTGGCGAATGGACCGCGCAGTACGTGGCCATGCGTGCGCTGGGCTGGCCTGATGCCTTCCCGGCCACCGACTACGCATTGCGCAAGGTGCTGGGTGTCACCACTGTGCGGGCGATGCAGGCAAAGACCGCGCACTGGGCGCCGTGGCGCGCCTATGCGGCGATCCATCTGTGGCATCGCTACGAAGCACTCAAGGAAGAACCGAAGGCGCAAGGCGCCGATATCGAGGAAGAGGCAGCATGAACAGCTATCAGATCATCGACAGCCCACTGGGCGATATCCTGCTGCGCGCGCAAGACGGCCTGCTGACAGGCGTGTTCTTCGCGGGGCAGAAATACTATCCCGCACAGGCCCGTGCCGTGGCACCGGAATCCGTGGCCGATGCGCGCGTCATGGCGCAGGCGGCGGACGAACTCGAAGCCTATTTTGACGGCAGGCTGCACGACTTCACTATTCCCATCCGGATTGCCGGCAGCGACTTCCAGCAGCGCATCTGGCAGGCGCTATGCGATATCGGCTTTGGCGAAACATCGACCTATGGCCAGCTTGCCGCCGGAATTGGCCTGCCGCCGAGCCACTCGCGCGCGGTTGGCGGGGCCGTGGGGCGCAATCCGCTTTCGATCGTCGTGCCATGCCACCGCATCGTGGGCGCGTCGGGCGACCTGACTGGCTACGCGGGCGGCGTGGATCGCAAGCGTGCGCTGCTAAGGCTGGAAGGCGCGTTGCCAGCCGGCAACCTGCCGAACGCCATAGCAGGGCAGGCAGCGTTGGCACTCAATTGAACGGTGCCGAGACTCTTCATCGCGATCGATACGCCGGCGGAATTGGCCGATGAATTGCTGCGGACACTGCCCGCGCATCACGATATTCGTCCCACCCCGGCGGCGCAGTTGCACCTGACGTTGCGCTTCCTGGGGGAACGGGACGAGCTGGCGGCGGCGGGGATAGCCGGGGCGTTGCGATCGGTCCTGATGCCGTCACTGGCCCTGCAGGTGCATGGCGTCGGCCGGTTTCGCGGCAGACAGGGCGCCATCCTCTGGGCCGGGCTGGCAGCGTCGCCGGCGCTGGTGGCGCTGTCCGACGCTATCAACACGGTGCTTGAGGCAGAGGGCATTGCGCCCGAGCATCGCCGCTTCTGGCCGCACCTTACGCTGGCGCGCTGCCGTCCCGGCACGCCCGAGCCGCTGCTGCGCGACTGGCTGGCGGCGTTTCACGGGCTGACGCTGCCTTCCTGGAATATCGCCGGTTTTGTGTTGTACGAGAGCTTTTTGGGCAGGGAGGGCGCCCGGCACGTGGCGCGTGACACCTATCGGCTTGTCACCCCAGATTGCTGACGCCAAGCGCCACGCCAAGCCCGCACAACGTGCCGCCGATCAGTCGATCCAGTAATCGCTGGCGGCGCAGCATCGCGGCGCGCAACGCCGGGGAGCCAAAGCACCAGGCAACGATGCCAAACCACACCAGGTGGGCCACCGACATGAACAGTCCATAGCCGAACTGTGCGGCCAGCGGCGTATGGGGACTGACCACCTGCGTGTACGTGCTGACCACGAACAGCGTGGTCTTCGGGTTCAGGGCATTGGTCAGGAAACCCATGCGCAGCGCCGCCGCACCCGAAATGGCCGGGGCGGCCCTCGTGTCGATCGTCAGCGGCTTGCGGTTGCGCAGGGTCTGCAGGCCAATCCAGATCAGGTAGACCGCTCCCATCAGCTTGATGGCGGACAGCAGCCCATGCGCGTGGGCAATCAGCAGCGACACCCCGAACATCGTATAGGCGACGTGCACCTGAACGCCCAGTGCGATGCCCAGCGCGCACAGCAGGCCGGTTCGGCGGCCGAACAGATAGCTGTTGCGCGTGACCATTGCGAAGTCGGGGCCAGGGCTGATGACGGCAAGCACGGTGATCGTGGCGACGGCGGCGAGTTCTGCGAGCGGGGTCATTTAAGGTCAGTTTTCGTTGCGGAAACGGATGGCGTTGGTAGCCAGCCATGACAATTCTGTCTCGCAGAAATGGGTACGCAAAGCGATTTATACTTGCGGAATTCCGATAGAAAAGCTGACTGATCGGCATGACTTCCATGCACTGGATGGGGTGGGTGCGCTTCTTCGAGGCGGCTGCGAGACACCAGAATTTCGCCCGCGCGGCGGAGGAACTGCATCTGACGCACGGCGCGATCAGTCGCCAGATCCGGCAGCTTGAAGACGCGCTGGGGGTGGCCTTGTTCGAACGGCGCAATCGCGCGGTTTTCCTGACCGAAGCCGGGCAAACACTGCATGCGGCGGCCACACAGTCGATGGAGCTGCTGGCCTCGGCCGCGGACAGGATTCGTGTGCCCGCGCCCAGTACGGCGCTGGTGCTGTCCTGCGAGCCAACCATCGCCATGCGCTGGCTGATTCCACGGCTGGGGCGGTTCACGGCGGTACATCCCGAGATTCCACTGCACCTGATGACGGCCGGCGGTCCGGTCGACTTTGCCGCGCAAGGTATCGATGTTGCGCTGCGGCGAAACGATTTTGCGTTCGACCCGCGCTGGCATACGAGCGAGCTTGCGCCGGAGCGTGTGGGACCGGTCTGCCGTCCCGACCAGTCAGCCACCGCATTGGCTGATGTAGTCAGGCTGCATACCCGCACGCGCCCCGACGCCTGGCAGCGGTGGGCGCGCAGCGCGGGTGTGGCGGTGCCGGGCGGCAAAGACGGCATGGGGGCGGGCCGGCAGGACGCCTGGTACGAGCACTTCTACCTGAGCCTGCAAGCCGCCGCGGCGGGCCTGGGCTGGGCCGTGGCGTCCGAATGGATGGCGGCCGATGAACTGGCCGATGGCCGGCTGACCGCGCCCAACGGGTTTGTGGCGGATGGCACGGCCTATCACCTGATATCGCCGGTGCCGTTTGCGCGGGACCCGCGCCGGCAGGCGCTTCTGAGCTGGCTGCGTGCCGAACTGGCACGGAAGCCGGGAGGGCCGCAAACTTTGTAACCGGCGGGGTCGAAAGCGTAGCGGAAGCTACCCCACCGAAGTCGGTTCCTAAAGTTACGTCGTATTTTGCCGAAGGCCAAAGGCATATGCTTGCGCCGCTATGGTGGCGCGCTTACCATGCGGCGCTGGCGCGCCGCGCGCCAACAGATCCATTGCGTCCCCCGCCCTGGCGTACTGCGGCGCAACCACTATTCGAAGTAGCGTATTCCATGAGTCTTCAAGATCCCCGCGGGCCGCATGCAGGCCAATCCTTGTCCCAGTTCGAGGGCGAGCCCGATGAGCGGGACTCGACGCAGTCGGATGAACGCTACCGGCTGACTCACAGTTCCCAGATCGGCACAGTGCTGCGCGACATGGCATGGCAGAAATGCCTGCTGAACGTACGTTCGCGGGGCGGCTCGGAGATCGTGACATCGATCCTGCATGTCGATCCGGCCAACAAGACTTTCATCTTCGACTGGTGCCGTGCCGATGCGGAGCGCCAGGCGCTGCTGGCATCGGAGCAGAACGCCTTTTCGGGGTTGCTGCGCGGTGTGCCGGTGAACTTCGTGGTGGGCACGCCCGGTGCCACTCGCTTCGAGGGCGGCCCGGCCTTTATCGCCGACTTCCCGGAAAAGCTCTATCACTTCCAGCGCCGCCGCCATTTCCGCGCGCGCACGCTGCTGACCAAGGGCTACCGCTGTGAGATCCAGTTGCCGGAATCGGCGGACAAGTCCGTTCTGCAGCTCGATATCGCCGACCTTTCGCTGTCGGGCGTCGGCCTGCGCTCGCGTGCCGTGGGCGCCGACCAGTTGCCGGTAGGAACCGTCATCAAGAAATGCCGGCTCGATTTTGCCGAACTGGGGCGCCTGGAGCTGGATATGCAGGTGGTGGGGCACTGGCTGGTCGGGTTTGACGACAACACCGTCCACCACTACGGCTGCGCCTTCCTGAATCCCGATGGGCGTATGGAAAACTTCCTGCAGCGCCTGGTGTTCCAGCTCGAACTGGCCCACCGGGGCTGAAAAATGCCGGGGCCATGCCCCGGCGTAGCCGTCAGCTGCCTACCAGCTTGCCAATTGCCACTGCCGCCTCGCGCATCGGGGCGAGCAGTCGCGCAACCATTTCCGATTCCGAAACCTTGTTGGCCTTCACGCTCACGCTGATGGCGGCCACCACCATGCCTGTCTGCGAGCGCACCGGTACGGCAATTGCGCGCAGGCCGGGTTCCAGTTCTTCGTCGATCAGCACATAGTCCAGCTCGCGCGCGCGCTGGAACGCTGCTTCCAGTTCTGGCCGCGATACCTTGGTCAGCAGCGTGCGCGGACGCAATTCGGCATGTTCGAAGAACGCTTCCAGCACCGCATCGGGCTGATGGGCCAGCAGCAGGCGGCCGGTGGACGTGCAATAGGCCGGTAGGCGGCTGCCCATGCCCAGCGCGTGAGTCAGTACGCGCTGCACTTCGGAGCGAACCAGGTACAGGATGTCGATGCCGTCGAGAATGGCCAGTGCCGATGTCTCGTGCACGCGGGCGCTCAGCGTGTCGAGAATCGGCTGTGCCGACGACACGAGCGAGGTCGACGAAAAGTAGGCGTGGCCCAGATGCAACACGCGGGGCCGCAGCGCAAAGTGTCCATCCTGCTGGCTCACATATCCCAATTGCTCAAGCGTATAGAGGCAGCGCCGCACCGACGCGCGCGACAGTTGCGTGCGCTGCGCCACCTGCGAGATGGTCAGCGGCCGCTTGCGCTCGGAAAACGCCTCCAGCACCGTCAGGCCGCGGGCCAGCGACAGCATGAAGTTCGGGTCCCCGGCAAAGCTGTTGAGGATGTCGGCCGGCGGGTGCGCGGCGCGGACCGTATCGGCCTGGGCCGGCTTCAGGTGGATGGGATTGGGGGCGTCCATGAATGGCCAATGCGCTGTTCGATAATCGCGCATCTTACCGCCGCGGCTGGCGGATTTCCGAACTTCGGGCAAAAAAATGTCGCCGATTGGGACGGCGACGGGGGAAGGGGGGGTGTCAGTCGAGACGGAGATCCCGGTGACATCGCCAAGTATAGAGAGCCCCATAGAGACATTAAATACAACTTAGGTGGGGTCCCGTCTGGCGCACTTCGCGGCCGCGGTCATGGTTTGCCCAGGAACAGGTAGAACGCGTATTGGCCGCCGGCCGCCCGCCCGTAGGCCAGATATAGCGGGCCGATGGGACTGTCCACGCCCAGGAACAGCGAGCCGGACTTCAGCAGCCCCGTCGGGCTGCCCGGAACGAGTGGGGCACCGACGCGCCCGACTTCCAGCGAGGCTCCCGCATAGACGCCTTCCAGCAGTGTCTGCTTGGCGAGCTTGTTGTAATAGACCAGCCGAGCAAACTGGATGTTGCCGCCAATCAGCTGACCCGTGCTGTACCCGGACTGTTGCAGAAAGCCGCCCCACTGGAACAGGTCGTAGCGGGGCAGCGCCGGGCCGCCCAGATTGGAGCCGGCACGGATGCCGAAGCTCAGCGTGTTGTTGCCGACCGAATAGGCGCCCGTGGCCGTGAATTCGCCTTTCGTGTACGTATCGGTGGCGCCCATGCCTGCCTGCGACGAGAAAATGTTCAGCGTTCCACCGTAGCCAAAGCGTGGAAAGTTGATGCTGTCGAGCTGGTCGAACAGCAGGCGGCCAGCGATGGCGCGTCGCTGCACTTCGCTCCCGGCGGCGGGTGCCAGTGATTTGGGCCCGGTGGACAGGGACAGGTGCTGCTGCCCGATCACCACGCCCAGCCGTGCTTCGCCATACTTTGTGAACTGGCTGCCGACGTCGAAGGCGAAGTCGGTGCGGCGCAAGTCGTATTCGGCAATCTTGTTGTCACCACTGAACACGTTGACCGGGCGTCTTTCCAGCTCGATGCGCGGTGCCACGAAGAACAGCTGGCGCGTATCGAGCGGTTGGTAGAACTCGCTGACCAAGCTCGAAGTCTGCCCAACCTGCACGTCGTTGCGCCATTCGGCGCCGAGCGCGTTCAGCCATGTGCGGCGGTAGCTCGTCAGCAGGTTGAAATAGGCGTTGCCGCGGAAGTCGGAGCTAAGGCCCAGCCCGAAGCGCAGATAGTCCGGTCCGTAGGTCTTTTCCACGGCATCCACGCCCAGCACGCGCTTGCCAGGCTCTTCCAGGAATCGATAGTTCACGTGTTCGAAGTCGCCGGTGCCGAACAGCCGCCGCATGTCGCGGTCCAGCGTGGCCTGCGTGATTGGCTCGCCGGGCTTGGTCTCCATCGTGGCCGCGGCGAAGTCCGGGTTCACGCGCTCAAGCTTTGAAAAGCGGATCTCGTCGACCGGGCGCAGGTCAGGAGGCGGCAGCGCGCGCTGGGCGGTGCGCAGCGCCGCATACTGGTCGGGCGGTATCGACAGCGCAGTCAGCCTGTCGGTCTCGCGGCGCGCCGCTGCTTCGCCAATCGGAATCGCTTTTGGCAGGTGGTTGAAGTCGCCCGCCGAGAAATCGCCGAGTGCCGGCTCGATCAGGATGTCGGTGGGTTTGAGCGACGCCAGCGATGTCCGCACGTTCTGCTCGGTCAGGATATTGAGCATCTGCCCCGTCACGCCGATCAGCGAGGTGAGTTCCTCGCGCTTCATAAGGGGTGTTCCAAGGTTGACCGCGATGACGATGTCCGCGCCCATTGTGCGCGCCACGTCCACGGGCAGGTTGTCGGTCAGGCCGCCGTCCACCAGCAGCTTGCCCTGGTACTCGGTCGGGGCCACGGCACCGGGCACCGACATGCTGGCGCGCATTACATTGGCCAGTTCGCCTTCGCTGAACACGACCGGCGTGCCGGCCACCAGGTCGGTGGCGACGGCGCGGTATGGAATGGGCAGCAGGTCGAAGTTGCGGTAGCCCGGCGCATTGGCCAGTTGCCGCAGCACGGTTTCCAGCTGCACGCCCGATACCACGCCCTTGGGTAATAGCAGGCCGTCGCTGCGTACCCCGATCTCGGGCGTGATCAGGTTGGTGTGGTCCTCTATCTTGCGGCGGATGGCCAGGTCTTGCCGCGGCGGCCGTTCCTTGAAGATCGCGTCGGTGGAGAGGCCGCCCACGAGCTTTTCCATATCGGGGGTGCTCATGCCGGCGGCATACGCGCCGCCGACCAGCGAACCCATGCTGGTACCGGCGATGCAGTCCACGGGCACGCGCAGCTCCTCCAGCACCTTCAATACGCCGATGTGTGCCGCGCCGCGCGCGCCGCCCCCGGACAGCACGAGACATATTTTCGGCCGTGCTGCCGGGTGGGGCGGCATGGATGGCTTGACGATGGAAGTGCCGGGCACGGCGGGACTCAATACCGGCGGGGCGGCAGGGGCGGGATTTGGCGGCGGCAATGGCTGCTGGCCCGCTTCGGTGGCCATGACGGTGGCGCAGGCCAGCGCGGCCGTCACGGCTGTGGCGGACCGACGCAATGCGGAAGTGATGCGCGTGGCAGTAACCATGACAAGAGACATTCCGCCGTGTACCGGCTTTTTGGCGCAACCACACTAGCAGCAAGCGTCAGGCACGGCACAGCACCCTCGAAACAATTCAATATGGGTTTGGATTCCTGCATATCAGGGATTGCCGTCGCATGCATTGGACCAAAGACCCTGAGCCCGTGGCCGGAGCCGTATTTCGCAGGCGGCATATACTGGCGCGGTTTCGTTTTCTTCCTGCATTGCCGTGTCCGCCGAGTCCTTTCCGTTGCCCGATGACCCCAAGCCACAGCCGCCCGAGCGCCCCGGCGACAACGAGTGCTGCCAGAGCGGCTGCGATCCGTGCGTGTTCGACTTCTACAACGACGAGATGGATCGCTACCGCCAGGAACTGAAGGCCTGGGAAGCCCGCCAGGTCGGCCGCGTCAAGGTGGACCCGTGAGCGACATCACGGCGCTGACCGGCTTCGCCGAACGCCATCAGCGGCTGTTCGTGCTGACCGGGGCGGGCATCAGCACCGACTCGGGCATCCCCGGCTATCGTGACGAGCAGGGCCGCTGGCAACGCTCGGCGCCGATGACGATCACGGCGTTCCTGAGCGGCCCCGCCGCGCGCCAACGCTATTGGGCGCGCAGCATGGTTGGCTGGCCCGCGGCAGACGCGGCGCAGCCGAACATCAGCCACAGGGTGGTGGCGCGGCTGGGCGATGCCGGCCGGGTGGCGGCACTGGTTACCCAGAATGTGGATGGCCTGCACCAGCGCGCGGGCAGCCGCGATGTGATCGAGCTGCATGGCAGCATCGGACAGGTGATCTGCCTGTCGTGCGCCACGCGCTATCGGCGCCAGGACATCCAGCGCTGGCTCTGGCTGCATAACCCCTCGTTCCGCGACATCTCGGCGTTGCCCGCCGCCGATGGCGACGCGCATCTGGAATCGCCCCTGTTCGACGACTTCGCCGTGCCGGACTGCGAACGCTGCAGCGGCGTGCTCAAACCCGATGTGGTGTTCTTCGGCGAATCGGTGCCGCGCGAGCGCGTGGATGCCGGTCGGCAGGCACTGGATGCCGCTGACGGGGTATTGGTCATCGGTTCGTCGCTGACCGTGTTTTCCGGCTACCGGTTCTGCCTGTGGGCCGCGGAGCGCGGCGTGCCGATCGCGGCGCTCAACCTGGGCACAACGCGCGCCGATCCGCTGCTGACGCTCAAGGTGTCGGCGCCGATCGGGCCAACGCTGGCGGCGCTGGGCAATGCCCTCGGCCTGGATGTCGCCGACGCCGGTTGACCGCGGCGAACGACGCGGCTAGCATCTGTGCGTTGCCGGTGCAGCGGATTGCGCCGGCATATTTCGAATCATCCTCACACCATGACGCTCCGAGCCATCGCTTTCGCCACTGCTGCTGTCGCCGCCGATCCCTGCGGCCTGCCAGCGCGCGAGCGCGGTTTGCTTGGCGCGGGTCCTGTGGCGCCTCCCTCCATCGCGCCTCCCACGGCGCCCCCGATGGCGCCCCCACGCGGCTGACTGCCGCTGTTCTTATCCCCGGTTTGACCGACTGATGTCGTGCTGATGCGTGCCGCGTGAGCACGCGCCGGGGTCTGCGTGGTTTTCAACAGGACAACTCATGACTTCCCAAAAGAATGCCGTGGCGGCAGATGCCGTCATGCGCACGCGCGCGAGCCTTCTGGCTACCTATGGCGCTACCCCGCTGTTTGTACTGCTGTGGAGCGGCGGCGCGATCTTCAGCCGCTGGGGCCTGGCGCATGCGTCGCCGTTTGCCTTTCTCACATTGCGATTCCTGATCGCGCTTTCGGTGCTCACCGCGCTGGGGATACTGCGCCGGCGACTCCTGCCGGCACCCGGAACACGCTGGCGGGTGGCGCTGGCCGGTGCATTGATGATTGGCGGCTACTCGATCTGTTACCTGCTGGCCCTCGATCACGGTATGACACCGGGTGTGCTGGCGACAGTGCTGGGCGTGCAGCCCATCCTGACGCTGCTCTGGGCCGAACGTCGCGTTTCGCTGACACGCCTGGGCGGGCTGGTGCTGGCGCTGGCCGGGCTGGTCACGATCGTTGCCGACAGTCTGCTTGCCGCTCGGTTATCGGCGGGCGGATGGCTTTGCGCGCTGGGCGCGCTGGCCTGCATTACGACGGGGGCGGTCTGGCAGAAGGGTGTGAAACAGGCGCCCGTTGAAGTGCTGCCGTTGCAATATGCCGTGGCGCTGGGGATGTGCCTGGCGTGTCTGCCGTTCCAGTCATTCCGCTTCGAGCACGCCGCGGGCTTCTACGTGCCGCTGCTCTGGATGGGTATCGTGATCTCGGTAGTGGCGACGCTGCTGTTCTACCGCTTGATCCAGCGCGGCGATCTCGTCAACGTCACGAGCCTGTTCTACCTCGTGCCCCCGGCCACCGTGCTGCTTGATTACCTGTTCCTGGGCAACCGGCCCGCGCCGCTGGCACTGGTCGGCATGGTAGCCATACCGGCGGGGCTGGCGCTGGTGTTCCGGCCCGCGCGCTAGCGCAGGTCGAGCTTCACGCTGATGCCGTCGGGCTTCACGGTGATGGCGCCGGGCTGTACGTCGCGGCCGTTGAAGCGCAGTTCCTCGGGCTTGAACGTATGCAGCGGATAGTCCTTGAGCAACTGTTCGGCCACCACGGCGCCGATGGCATTGAGCTGCTGTGTGTACTGGGCCATGCCCTGCACCTGTACATCCTGCACGGTGGGGTTGTCGAGCAGCACCGCGCGTTGCGTGGTGTCGTACTTCACGCCGCTGTTGAGCGACATCGTGCCGTTGACCGGCGGTGATGGAATGATGGTGTTGGTCACCGCCGCGTCCACCTGCGTGGTGACGCGGTTGGTGGCTTCATCGAGCACCAGCCGCGGGCGCGATAGCTGCACGCTGACCAGCTCGCCGTAGCGCAGCGTGGTGGGAAAGCGCTTGTCCACGGCGCTCTGGAGTTCCGCCTTGGTGAACGTGTATTCGCCGGTCCAGATGTTGTAGCCGGCCTGGGCGGTGCCAGTGGCGGCAATGGCGCCAGCAACGACGATGGCTGCTGCCAGGAGCCGCGAGGTGCGGCGGGTGGGCGTGGCGGTCAGGAACATGGGTGCGGAACGGACTGTCGATAGCCGGTCTGACCCGGTCACTGCGCTGATCGTTCCGGAAAGTGATGCGCGCGCTTCAATAGTGCGGCGGAATTTCGTGCTCAGGATTGGTCTCGGCCGCCATTGGCGCGGCGGCGCGCACCTGTTGGTACAGCACGCGGAACTGGGCCTGCAGCAGGTCGATCTGTTGCTGCTGGCGGGCGACGGTCAGGTTGAGCGTGTCGATCAGGTCCTCCTGGAAGGCGACCTTCACTTCCAGATCGGTCAGGCGGGATTCCATTAGCGATTCTCCGGTTGGGCGCGGCGCATTGTACGGGATGCTACCCGGCGCCCAGCCGGAGGCGCGTGGATCAGCGCGTCATTCCTTCGGTGCCACCAGCACCATCCAGGTGATGCCGAACTTGTCGGCCACCATGCCAAACCGCTCGCTGAAGAACGTCGGCGCGGCCGGCATTGCCACCTGGCCGCCCTGGGACAGCGCGCCGATGGTCTTGTCCACTTCGGCGCCGCTGCCCACGGTGATCGACAGTGCAAAGCCCTTGAATTCGGCGTTGCCCTTGTTTTCGCCGTCGGAACCCATGATCGTGGTGTCGCCGACCTGCAGAGCCATATGCATGACTTTTTCGCCGCTGCCAGGCGCCGGGCCGCAGCCGGGGCCGGCATCGGGCGGTGCGTCCTTGAAGCGCATCAGCGCTTCCACCTTCGCGCCAATGGCGGTCTTGTAGAACTCGGCCGCTTCCTCTGCGCGACCGTCGAAGAACAGGTAAGACTGGACTTTCGAAGACATCGACATCTCCTGCTGGGTTGGGTCCGGCGGGCCGGAACATTGTGCGGATGCGGCGCTTGTGTACGCCGTCCACAAAAGCCTAGTCGACGGTCTGGACAATGTCCACATTTATTTTGGCGCGGCCTGCGTTTGGCGCTGACGCCGTGCCATGTCACAATTCAAGGTTACGAGTTTCGGGCGCCGGACCGGCTCGCCGCATGATCCAATCGTGCGGGGGCGCCCCAAGAGCCGACAAATTCACCTGGTTTTCTGGCGATGACTACCATCCTGCAGCACATTCCTTCCGGCCAGCGCGTCGGTATCGCATTCTCGGGCGGCCTGGACACCAGCGCCGCGCTCCTCTGGATGCGTCAGAAGGGCGCCATTCCCTACGCCTACACCGCCAACCTGGGCCAGCCGGACGAGCCGGACTACGACGACATCCCCCGCCGTGCGATGGCCTACGGCGCCGAAGCCGCCCGCCTGGTGGACTGCCGCACCCAGCTGGTGGCCGAAGGCATCGCCGCGCTGCAGTGCGGCGCGTTCCACATCTCCACCGCTGGCGTGACGTACTTCAACACCACGCCGATCGGCCGTGCCGTGACCGGTACCATGCTGGTGGCCGCGATGAAGGAAGACGGCGTCAACATCTGGGGCGACGGCAGCACGTTCAAGGGCAACGACATCGAGCGTTTCTACCGCTACGGCCTGCTGACCAACCCCGGTCTGCAGATCTACAAGCCGTGGCTGGACCAGCAGTTCATCGACGAACTGGGCGGCCGTACGGAAATGTCCGAGTTCATGCGCCAGAACGGCCATGACTACAAGATGTCGACGGAAAAGGCTTACTCGACCGATTCGAACATGCTTGGCGCCACGCACGAGGCCAAGGACCTGGAGCACCTGAACTCGGGCATCCGCATCGTCCAGCCGATCATGGGCGTGCAGTTCTGGCGCGACGAGGTGGAAGTGAAGCGCGAGGAAGTGACCGTGCGTTTCGAAGAAGGCCAGCCGGTGGCGCTGAACGGCAAGACGTTCGCCAACGCCGTGGACCTGTTCATGGAAGCCAATGTCATCGGTGGCCGTCACGGCCTGGGCATGAGCGACCAGATCGAGAACCGCATCATCGAAGCCAAGAGCCGTGGCATCTACGAAGCCCCGGGCCTGGCGCTGCTGTTCATCGCCTACGAGCGTCTGATCACCGGCATCCACAACGAAGACACGATCGAGCAGTACCGTGACAATGGCCGCCGCCTGGGCCGCCTGCTGTACCAGGGCCGCTGGTTCGACCCGCAGGCTATCATGCTGCGCGAAACCGCCCAGCGCTGGGTGGCTGGTGCCATCACCGGCGAAGTGACCATCGAACTGCGCCGTGGCAACGACTACTCGATCCTGAACACCACCTCGCCGAACCTGACGTACAAGCCCGAGCGCCTGACGATGGAAAAGGGCGAGTCGATGTTCACGCCGCTGGACCGCATCGGCCAGCTGACGATGCGTACGCTCGACATCGTCGACACGCGCGAGAAGCTGCAGACGTATGCCAAGACCGGCCTGCTGTCGACGCAGACCAGCGCGGCACTGCCGAAGCTCGAAGACTGAGCCAGCGCGGCACGCTGAAACAGCAAAAACCGGCACGAGTGATCGTGCCGGTTTTTTTTCGCCCGGAGCCGGCGCGCCGGATCGATGGCTGCTGCCAGCGCCGCATAGCCCCGATTGCCCGGCCGCCGGCGTCGCCCGGTTCCGGGCCGGTTTCTCCGCGGGCCCTGCACGCTGCGCCGCAACGCGGCACAATGCGCATTGCCGGCCGACGAGGCCGGCTGTCATTTTTTGCTTCGGCTTCGTTTATCGGGGAACCACGCCATGACAGATTTCACCATGCAATACCGCCGCCTGGGCGCCAGCAACCTGAACGTATCCACCCTGTGCCTTGGCACGATGATGTTCGGCGACCAGACCGACGAAGCGGAAGCTGGCCGTATCGTCGCCAGCGCCCGCGAGCATGGCGTCAATTTCATCGATACGGCGGACGTGTACACCAAGGGCGCGTCGGAATCGATGGTCGGCCGTCTGCTGCAGGGTCAGCGCCATGACTGGGTGCTGGCAACCAAGCTCGGCAATGGCATGGGCAGCGGCCCGAACCAGCAGAACTACTCGCGAACCTGGATCATGCGCGAAGTGGAAGACAGCCTGCGCCGCCTGGCCACCGATTTCGTCGACGTCCTTTACCTGCACCGCGACTTCGCCGGCGCGAACCTGGAAGAGCCGGTACGCGCGATGGGGGACCTGATCCGCGCGGGCAAGATCCGCTACTGGGCCGTGTCGAACTTCCGCGGCTGGCGCATCGCCGAGATCGCCGCGCTGTGTGACAAGCTCGGCGTGCCGCGTCCGGTGGCATGCCAGCCGTACTACAACCTGCTGAACCGCATGCCGGAAGTGGAAATCCTGCCCGCGTGCCAGCACTTTGGCCTGGGCGTGGTGCCCTACAGCCCGATCGCGCGCGGGGTGCTGACGGGCAAGTACCTGCCGGGCCAGACACCGCAGGCGGACTCTCGCGCCGGGCGTGCCGACAAGCGCATGATGGAAACCGAGTTCCGCGAAGAATCGCTCGTCATTGCGCAAAAGCTGAAGGCGCATGCCGAAGGGCGCGGCCTGACGCCGGGCCAGTTTGCCACCGCCTGGGTGCTGGCCAATCCGATCATCAGCTCGGTCATTGCGGGGCCGCGCACGCTGGCGCAATTCGAGGACTATTTTGGTGCAGTCGGCGCGGCCATTTCGGCGCAGGAAGAGTCAATGATCGACGACCTCGTGCCGCGCGGGCATGCATCGACGCACGGCTATAACGATCCGAACTATCCGTTCGGCGGACGTCCGGTGGCGTCCGCTTGAGTTGCCGCGCGCAGGCATGCGCACGTAAGTATGACAACGGCAGCAGGCATTTCGTCCGCGAAATACAAAGGCGGGTGTGATGCCCAAGCTGCCTGTTGCGCGGCTCGCACGGTGCCGCGTTTGAATGCGTGCGCAGGCCAACTTCCATCGCACATTCCGCAGCCGATCCGCGTAATATAAAAGTACGCGGTGACTCCCGGATGAGAGTCATGTGGCGCAGGCTTTGAGCCGGCGATGCCTGCCGAAACGGCAGGCCCGGCGCAACCGGATGCAGATCGTGTCACGTCGTGGCTGGATCCTCGTTGGGATGGCAGTCGCCGTATGCGGCGGCGCGTACATTGTCGTGAGCCTCGTCACCAACGAGGCACGCACGTCTCAATGGCAGGCTCGCTACATGAGCCGGCTGGGCAAGTCATTGACATACGAAGTCATGCCCGGACCGAGCGACAGCATCCGCTACCCGCACTCCGGCCCCTACGACTTGCGCCTTGGCTATGAAAAGCTCGGCGAATTTGGGGAGCGGCTACTTCGGCAAGGCTATATCACGACGGCCCAGTCGCGCATGTCATATGACATGGTGCGGCTGATGGAGCAGGGCATCTTTCCGCCGTACCGCGAAAAGACGCAGGCCGGACTGGTGATCCGCGACTGCAACGCGCTCACCATGTCCTACGACCGCTATCCGCAGCGGCAGTACGAGAATTTCGATTCCATTCCCAAGGTGCTGGTCTCGTCCCTGCTTTTCGTCGAGAACCAGAACCTGCTCAATCCCGAGTACCCGATGATGAATCCGGCGCTGGACTGGCGCCGGTTTTCTCGCGCGGTCGTGGACCAGGGCATCCGCCTGGTCGACCGCAGCCACGGCACGCCCGGCGGCAGCACGCTGGCCACCCAGATCGAGAAATACCGTCATTCGCCGGAGGGCAAGACCCAGTCGATTGCCGACAAGTTGCGGCAGATGACCTCCGCTTCACTACGGGCCTATCGCGATGGCCCCGACACACAGCGCGCGCGCGAGAACATCGTGGTTGACTACGTCAACACGGTGCCGATGTCGGCGCGCGCCGGGCACGGCGAGATCGAAGGCATCGGCGACGCAATGTATGTCTGGTACGGCGAAGACTTCGCCGAGGTCAACCGGATGCTGCGCGAGATGGACCCGCGCGATCCCGCGCCGCGTGCGGCGCAGGCTTACAAACGCGCGCTGTCGCTGATCATTTCTCAACGCCGGCCGTCGTATCACCTGCGCCGTGACGACACCAACCTCGATGCGCTGACCGGCAGCTACCTGCGCCTGCTGGCGTCGTCGGGCATCATCACGCCGGAATTGCGCGATGCCGCGCTGGCGCAATCGTTGGAAAAGGCGCCGCCGCCGCAGCGTCCGGTGCCCGAACCCTGGGTCACGCGCAAGGCGGTCAACCAGGTGCGCAACGACGTGCAGCACATGATCGGCGTCGACAGCCGCTATGACCTCGACAGGCTGGACCTGACCGTGGACAGCACGATCAACCGCGAGGCACAGCGCCTGGTGACGCAGACGTTGCAGCGCATCCGCAACAAGGACGACGCGCGCCAGATGGGCCTGTACGGCAAGAACCTGCTGCGCGATAACGACGACCCGTCGAGGCTGGTGGCCAGCTTCACCCTGTTCGAGCGCGTGGGCAATGCCAGCGTGGTGCGCGTGCAGGCGGACAACGTCGACCAGCCGTTCGATATCAACAGCGGGGCGCGACTGAACCTTGGGTCCACGGCCAAGCTGCGCACGCTTGTGACCTATCTGGAAGTCATCAGCGAGATTCTGGAGCGTTACCAGGGCATGACGCCGGCGGAACTGAAGGCCGTCGAGGTGCCGCGCCAGGATGCCCTGACCCGCTGGACGATCGATTACCTGATTAAGGCGAAGGCCCCGGCCGAGCGTACGCGCCAGGCCGTGCTGGAAGCCGCGATGGAGCGCAAGTATTCGGGCAATGCCGGCGAAGCGTTTTTCACGGGCGGCGGCATGCAGTCGTTCACGAACTTCGAGAAATGGGAGGGCGAGCGCCAGATGACCGTGCGGGTGGGATTCCAGCACTCGGTCAACCTGGTGTTCATCCGCATGATGCGCGACATCGTGCGCTACCAGGTCTGGCAGGAACACCCCGATGCCTCCACGCTGTTCGAAGATCGGGACTCGCCAAGCCGGCGCGCCTACCTGGAACAGTTTGCCGACGAGGAAGGCACCGCGTTCATGACCGCGTTCTGGCAGCGGTATCGCGGCAAGAGCAACGACGAACGGCTCGTCGTGCTGCTGGATCGCGTCAAGCAGCCCACGCCGCGTCTTGCGGCCATCCGGTTGGCCGTGACGCTGCTGAGCGCACGGCCCAACATCGACTACGAAACCTTCGCGCGCATGCTGCGTGAGCGCCTGCCGAAGAAATTCCAGCCGTCGGACGAAGACATGCAGGTGCTCTTCGTCAAGTATGGCCATGACAAATTCAACCTGAACGACCGCGGCTACCTGTCTCGCATCCATCCGCTGGAACTGTGGATGATGGAGTACCTCGGCACGCATCCCGACGCCACGCTGAAGGAGATTCTTGAAGCCAGCGAGCCGGATCGGCAGACCGTCTACGCCTGGCTGTTCAAGACGCGCAGCAAGCTCGGGCAGGACGCGCGTATCCGCACGCTGCTGGAGCGCGAGGCGTTCCAGAAGATCGCCACGCGCTGGCATCGTCTTGGCTATCCGTTCGAATCGCTGACACCGTCGTACGCGACGGCGGTTGGCGCGTCGGGTGACCGCCCGGCGGCACTGGCCGAGCTGGCCGGCATCATCCTGAACAACGGCGTGGATGCGCAACCGGCGACAGTGCGCACGCTGGCTTTTGCGGGCCAGACGCCCTACGCCACCACGTACGGACTGCGGCCGCAGCCGGGCAAGCCGCTGATTGCGCCGGAGATTGCGACGCTGGTGCGGCGGTCGATGCTCGATGTGGTGCAGGCCGGTACGGCCAAGTCGATCAACGGCGCATTCGTGCCGCTGAACCGCAAGGGGCAGCCGCAGGGTGCGCCGCTGGTGGTGGGCGGGAAGACCGGCACCGGCGACCAGCGCTTTCAGACCTATGGCTCGGGTGGCCGTGTGATTTCGTCGCGGGCAGTGAATCGGTCCGCAACCTTCGTCTTTGTGATTGGTGAGCGGTACTTCGGCACGGTAACCGTGCACGTGCGCGAACCATATGCGGCGCGCTATTCGTTCACCAGTGCGCTGGCCGTACGGGTGCTGCGCTCGCTGGCGCCGCAGATCACGGCAATGGCGGCGCCGGGCAGCGATGCCACATTGCTGCGCTGCCGCGACAGCGCGGCCATGCCGACGCTGACGCTGCTTGAGCTGCCCGAGGGCAGCCCGCCGGACAACCTAGCGCTTGCGACGAACGGCGTCGTAGATAAATAGCAGCGCCATCGCACCAAGGACCGAGGCGATCCAGCCGACGGGTTCGCCCGGCCGGTAGAAGCCCATCGCGCGCCCGACGTAGCCAGCCAGCAGGGCTCCGAGGACGCCCAGGACGATCGTCATGATCCATCCCATCTTGTCGTCACCGGGCTTGATGGCCCGCGCAAGCAATCCGACGATCAGGCCTACGAATACCGTACCGAGAAATGCCATCATGATGCGCTCCTTCCGTTGCGAAGCGGTGCGAAGAGGTCTGGGGCACATTGTGCCGCATTCATGTGACAAACGGGGCGGCAACAGCGGCGCGGCATGCTTGTGCCGCGTCGCCGTGCCTGCCTGCCAGGGCTGTCAGCCTACCTTGCGCGAACTGATCACGGCCTCGGCCACGTTGGCCGGGGCTTCCGCGTAGTGCTTGAACTCCATCGTGAACGTGGCGCGCCCCTGCGTCAGCGACCGCAGCGACGTGGAATAGCCGAACATCGTCGCCAGCGGCACCTCGGCGCGAACGATCTTGCCGCCGCCGCCCGCGATGTCTTCCATGCCGTGCACGATGCCGCGCCGCGATGACAGATCGCCCATCACGTTGCCGGTGAATTCCTCGGGGGTTTCCACCTCCACGGCCATCATCGGTTCCAGCAGCACCGGCTTGGCGCGGCGCATGCCTTCCTTGAAGGCCATCGAGCCGGCCATGCGGAACGCGTTTTCATTCGAGTCCACGTCGTGGTACGAGCCGAACACGAGCGTCGCCTTGACGTCCACCACCGGGTAGCCGGCCAGCACGCCGGTCTCCAGCGTTTCGCGGATGCCCTTGTCCACCGCCGGGATGAACTCGCGCGGCACCACGCCACCCTTGATCGCATCGACGAATTCGTAGCCGCCACCTTGCTGCAGCGGCTCCACGTTCAGCACCACGTGGCCGTACTGGCCGCGTCCGCCGGACTGCTTGACGAACTTGCCTTCCACGTCCTTGGCCGCGCTCTTGATGGTTTCGCGGTATGCCACCTGCGGCTTGCCGACGGACGCTTCCACGCCGAATTCGCGCCGCATGCGGTCCACCAGGATTTCCAGGTGCAGCTCGCCCATGCCGGAAATGATCGTCTGGCCCGATTCCTCGTCGGTGGCCACGCGGAACGACGGGTCTTCCTGCGCCAGGCGGTTCAGCGCAATCCCCATCTTTTCCTGGTCGGCCTTGGTCTTCGGTTCCACGGCCTGCGAAATGACCGGCTCGGGGAACGTCATGCGTTCCAGGATGATGACCTTGTCCGGGTCGCACAGCGTGTCGCCCGTGGTGGCTTCCTTCAGACCCACGGCCGCGGCGATGTCGCCGGCGCGCACTTCCTTGATCTCGTTGCGCACGTTGGCATGCATCTGCAGGATGCGGCCCAGGCGCTCGCGCTTGGCCTTGACGGGGTTGTAGACGGTGTCGCCCGAATTGACCACGCCGGAATACACGCGGAAGAAGATCAACTGGCCGACGAACGGGTCCGTCATGATCTTGAACGCGAGCGCGGAGAACGGCTCGTCATCGCTCGGATGACGTTCCGCTTCCTTGTCGTCCTCGGTATGGCCCAGGATGGCGGGCACGTCCACCGGCGATGGCAGGTAGTCGATCACGGCATCGAGCATCGCCTGCACGCCCTTGTTCTTGAACGCGCTGCCGCAGAGCATCGGCACGATCTCGCCGGCCACGGTGCGCTTGCGCAGCGCGGCCTTGATTTCGTCTTCGCTCAACGTCTCGCCGCTCAGATACTTCTCCAGCAGTTCCTCGCTGGCTTCGGCGGCAGCCTCGATCATCTTGTCGTGCCATTCCTGAGCAACGTCCTTGAGGTCGGCCGGAATCTCGGTGTATTCGAAGCGCACACCCTGGCTGGCGTCGTCCCAGACAATGGCCTGCATTTTGACCAGATCGACCACGCCCAGGAAATGGTCCTCGGCGCCAACTGGAATCTGGATCGGAATCGGATTGCCCTTGAGGCGCGACTGGATCTGGTCGCGCACACGCAGGAAGTCGGCGCCAACGCGGTCCATCTTGTTGACGAACGCAATGCGCGGCACCTTGTACTTGTTGGCCTGGCGCCAGACGGTTTCAGACTGCGGCTGCACGCCGCCCACGGCGTCGTACACCATGCAGGCGCCGTCGAGCACGCGCATCGAGCGTTCCACTTCGATCGTGAAGTCGACGTGGCCCGGCGTGTCGATGATGTTGATGCGATGCTCGGGATAGTTGTTGGCCATCCCTTTCCAGAACGCCGTGGTGGCCGCCGACGTGATGGTGATGCCGCGCTCCTGCTCCTGCTCCATCCAGTCCATTGTGGCCGCGCCGTCGTGCACCTCGCCCAGCTTGTGGTTCACGCCGGTGTAGAAGAGGATGCGCTCGGTCGTCGTCGTCTTGCCGGCGTCGATGTGGGCGCTGATGCCAATGTTGCGATAGCGTTCGATGGGGGTCTTGCGGGGCACGGTGTTTCTCCTGGTAAGGGCACCACGGGCCGTTAGCGTAGCACTTCCACGCCGCGCACGTATTTCCCCGCGCCGTATAAGGCATAGCGGGAAATTACTTCACATCAGGGCCAGCTTTCGCGTGCGTAGACGCCTGCGCTGGCGCGCGCCAGCGCGGCACGCGCGGCCGCCTGTGTATCGGTATAGAACGGCGGGTTGGCCAGTGGCAAGCCATTGTCGCGCGCGGTGTCGACCAGGATCTGCAGGTAGTCGGTCATATGCGATGCCGTGAAGCCGTTGGTATCGTGGAAGGCCACGACCACCGGCGTGACGCCATCCACGGGCTGCAGCCTGTGCGCCGCCATCGCCTGGCCGACGCGCTCCAGCTCGTGCCGCATGTGCGGGCGTCGGCGCAGGCTGATGGTCCAGCCGTAGATCTTGCCGTCGCGCGCGTTGGCGTCCGCCATCAGCATGCCCAGCCCGGTCTGGGCGTAGATGGCCTGCGTGCCGGCGTTGTAGGTCCAGTTCGGCGGCCGCACCACCGCGAGCGGGTGTCCGCACTGGGCGGCGATATCGGCCTGGCCGCGACGCAGCGACGCCGCCAGGACGTCCGGCGCCAGATCCGTATGCGAAACATGGCCCCGCGGCACCGCGCTGTGCACGGCCATCAACTGACCGCTTGCACAGGTATCGTGCATTTGCGCGCGACCCTCGGGACTGCCACCCCGCCGCACGTGCTCGGTCTGGACGAAGAAAACCGCCTTGATGCCCGGCGTGAGCGGATTGTCGGCCAGTTGGCGCAGGATCAGCGGCGTGCCGCCGAATGGGCCGCTGTCCGGGCCATCGTCGAACGTCAGCAGGAAGCGCACCGGCGGCAGATGGGCGGCGGTATCGGGGGCCAGCGGGGTGACAGGAGACAGGGCGCAGCCGGACAAGGCCAGTGCGGTGGCGGTCAGAGCCAGGGCACCGCGGCGAAGCAGCAATTTTGTGATGTTCAAGGCAATTTCAGTACAACGAACACGACGGCAACCGTGACCAACAATCCAGTGACGGCGACCCACTCGGCGCCGATCAGGCTGTCCACGCCGCGCCACGGGCCAGGATAGCGGCCCAGTGTAACGGTCTTGAGGACGGCCCAGCCTATCGAATAGAACACGACGCCGACGATCACCTCGACGAACAGCCAGCTCATTGCGCCGATCAGCAGCTCCATTCCGTCTTTCCCTGTTTGCTTGTTGTCAGCGCGTGCCCGATCTCGTATTCAGCATTCGGCTCACGGCGAGCTTTTGGCGGCCTGCCTAGAATGGTGGAACATTTGCGAACCCTCACCTCAACGACAGGAAGGCGGTATTCATGGTGCGCCCCCTCGAAGCAATCGTGCTGTCCGTCCTGCTGTGCGGTGCCGTGCCGCTGGCTCACGCGGACGATCCCGGCGTAGCGTTCTCGGCTGCCAAGCCCGGCGACGCCCTGCCTGATGGCTGGCAAAACCGACCCGTCCTGTCCGGCAAGAAGCTGACGCAATACACACTGGTGGCGCAGAAAGGTATCACGGTGCTGCAGGCGGATTCCACCGGCGCGGCGTCGGGGCTGGTCCATGAAGGCGATATCGACCTGTCGAAGACGCCCGTGGTGGAATGGCGCTGGAAGATTGCGGCGGCTATTCCCGGCGCCGACAACGCCGTGGGTGACAAGGAAGATGCGCCGGCGCGCCTGGTGTTTTTCTTCGACGGCCGCAGCAGCAACCTGTCGATCGGCGAACGGGCCGAAGCGCTTGCCGCCAGTGCCGCCGGCGAAAAACTGCCGTACGCCACCCTGATGTACATCTGGACCAGCAGCGCACCCGTGGGGACCGTCATCGCCAACCCGCATACCAGCCGCGTGCAGATGATCGTGGTGGGCAACGAGCCCGGGAAATGGCAAAGCCTGCGCCGCGATGTGGCCAGCGACTTCCAGAAGGTATTTCACGAGGCGCCGGGCAAGCTGACCGGCTACGGCATCCTGACCGACACCGACAACACCGGGGCCACCGCACGCGCCTGGTACGGCGACGTGGTCTTCAAGCCCGGCAAATAGGCGCCGCTCAATGCCCGGGCGGTGTGGCAACGGCGATGGCGGCCTCGATCGCGGCGGCCACCTGCCGGGTCAGCCCGCTGGCGTCGTCCAGACCCGCGGCCTCTTTCACGCTGACCACCTTGGCCGGGTCATAGTGGCGACCGCTGCCGATCGCCGCTTCGAATGCGTTGGCGCGCGCGTTGATCTCCTCCGGGTCCGCATCCACGAGCAGGATGGCATGGGCCAGCACCAGATGGCGCTGCCCGTCCGGCGTTTGCGCGTCGGCCGGCGCCCGGCGCCAGTACTGCGCGGTGCCGGCAATCTTGCGCGCCGCGTTGCCCGGCCCCCAGGCAAGGTTGTAGCGGCCATCGCAAAATGATCCTTCCACCGCCTGCCAGTGCGTTTCCACGCCCACCTGGCGCAGCCCGGCGGCAATCACTTCGCACAGGTGCAGGTAGACCGGCTCCATCCACGTGGCGGCCCCTTTGGGTACCGCATAGGCCAGGCTGACATTGAGGATGCCCGGCCCCTGCGGCACCAGTCCGCCGCCCGACATGCGCAGCCAGACCGGGCAACCCTTGGCGGCAAAGCTGGCACGCGCGGCTTCGATACCGGGTTGTCGCAGATAGCTGCGCGGGATCACCAGCGAGAGCGGCGCCTCCCATAGCTGGGCCACCGGACCCGTGCGGGCGGCATGGTCCAGCAGGGACAGCTCACCCTGCAGCGGATCGGTTTCGGCGGGATCGGGATCGACAAAGGAAAACCGCATGGCGTTCATGAGGGTCATGGCAACTCGAAAGGTTGTCCCGGCAGCACGCCGCGTGCGGCCTGTCTCACATTGTGCGTGTGCCGGACGCCATACGCCAGCCCGTTGCTAAACAGCGGGGCCAAAAATGCCGTTATGTCTGAGGCTTACCCAAATTCCCGTGCGGATTCCCGTACTCCTCAGCCTGTCGCATCATGAACCGACTTACCCTTAATGCCAAACTCTGGGCGGCGCTTGCCGTCATGTGGGTGTTGCTGCTCGCGCTCGGCGCCTGGAACGCCTTCCACACCAAGTCCGTCATGATGGCGGAGCGCCGTGACGGCCTGCAGTCGCTGGTGGCCACCGGCGAGGGGATCGTCAAGCTGTTCGTCGAGCGGGCCGCCAAGGGCACGATGTCGAAGGAAGACGCCCAGAAGGCGGCCAAGGATGCGCTGCGCGCCATGCGCTTCGGGCAGAACGGCTATCTGTTCATCGTCGATTCCAAGCCGCAGGTGATTCTGAATCCGGGCCTTCCGCAGACCGAAGGCAACATGGTCGGCGAATTCAAGGACCCGGATGGCGTGTACGTGTATCGCGCCATTCTCGAAGGCGCCCGCCGTACCACCGGTGAAGACGCCGGCTATTCGACCTATCGCGGCCGGCTGCCTGGCACGGAGAACCCGCAACGCAAGCTGACCTATGCGCGCTACGTGGCGGACTGGGACTGGTTCGTGGCCACCGGCGTGTTCCTGATCGACATCGAGGACGCGTTCCGCGCCAACCTGATCAATGCGTTTCTGAGCACGCTGCTGATCGGCGCGCTGATCGCCGGGGTGATGGGCCTCATCATGCGGACCGTCAAGCGCAGTCTCGGCGGCGAGCCGGCGTATGCGGTGGAAGCGGTGTCCCGCATCGCCGGTGGTGACCTGACCGTGCCGGTGCAAGTGCGTGCCAACGACGACTACAGTGTGCTGGCCGCGATGCGCCAGATGCAGCATCGCCTGTCGGCAACGCTCGGCGATATCCGTGGCTCCGCCAGCTCGATCGCTACCGCGACCAATCAGATTTCGGCCGGCAACCACGATCTGTCGCAACGTACCGAGGAACAGGCTTCGGCGCTTGAGCAGACCGCTTCGAGCATGGAAGAACTGACCGGCATCGTGCGCCAGAATGCCGACAACGCGCGCCAGGCCAGTGCGCTTGCCGTCAATGCGTCCGAAATCGCCAACCGTGGCGGCGAGGTGGTCAGCGAAGTGGTGGCCACGATGGGCGAGATCAACCAGGCATCGCGCCAGATCGTCGACATCATTGGCGTGATCGAAGGCATCGCCTTCCAGACCAACATCCTGGCGCTGAACGCCGCGGTGGAAGCCGCGCGCGCCGGCGAGCAGGGTCGAGGTTTCGCGGTGGTGGCCGGCGAGGTGCGCAGCCTGGCGCAGCGCAGCGCCAACGCCGCCAAGGAAATCAAGACGCTGATCGACAACTCGGTGGCGCAGGTGGACAACGGCTCCACGCTCGTGGCCAAGGCTGGCGAGACCATGCACGAAGTGGTCAGCGCGGTACGGCGCGTAACGGACATCATGGGCGAGATCAGCGCCGCCTCGGCTGAGCAGAGCACGGGCATCGAACAGGTGGGCCAGGCCGTGACGCAGATGGATTCGGTCACGCAGCAAAACGCCGCGCTGGTGGAAGAAGCGGCTGCGGCGGCACAGTCTCTGGCCGAGCAGGCCGATTCGATGATGCGCGCGGTAGCGACGTTCCGGCTGGCACAGGTCTGAGCGCCTGCCTTCATGCATCAAACAAAAAAACGCGGCCAGGACCGCGGTTTTTTGTTGGGCGGATCAATCTTCAGACGGTCGGCGTTGGCTGCACGTCGCGCATGGCTTCGGCGGCAATCTCGAATGAGCGCAGCCGTGCCTGGTGATCGTAGATCTGGCCGGTCAGCATCAGTTCGTCGGGACGCAGATCGTCGACAAACTTCTGGATGCCCTCGCGCACGACTGCCGGGTTGCCCACCACGGAGCAGGCCAGCGAGCGGCGGATGTGATCGGCTTCACTGGCATCCCATAGGCGGCTGATGTCGTCCACCGGCGGCTTGAGCTGACCGGGCGTGCCGCGCACGAGCGCCAGAAACTGCTGCTGCAGCGAGCTGAAGAGGCGGCGCGCCTCGTCGTCGCTGTCCGCGCCAAACACGTTCAGGCCCAGCATCACGTGCGGCCTGTCGAGCTGTTCGGAGGGACGGAATGTGCGGCGGTAAAGATCCACGGCCTGGCGCATGAAGCCCGGTGCGAAATGCGAAGCAAAAGCGAAGGGCAGGCCCATTGCGGCCGATAGCTGCGCGCTGAACAGGCTCGATCCCAGCAACCAGAGCGGCACCTTGAGACCGGCGCCCGGCACCGCACGCACGCGCTGGCCAGGACGTACGGCTTCGAAATAGGCCCGCAGTTCTTCCACATCCTGCGGAAAGCTGTCGGCGGTGTCGTGATCGAGATGGCGGCGCAGTGCGCGCGCCGTGGCCTGGTCAGACCCCGGCGCGCGGCCCAGGCCCAGATCGATACGGTCCGGATACAGCGATGCGAGCGTACCGAACTGTTCGGCCACCACCAGCGGCGAATGGTTCGGCAGCATGATCCCGCCCGAACCGACACGAATGGTCGATGTGCCCTGAGCCACGTAGCCGATCAGCACGGCGGTGGCTGCGCTGGCGATGCCGGGCATGTTGTGGTGCTCCGCGAGCCAGAAGCGGCGATAGCCGAGGCGTTCCGCATGCCGGGCCAGGTCCAGCGTGTTGTGCATGGCCTGGGCTGCGTTGCTGCCTTCCGCGATCGGCGAAAGATCGAGCAGGGAATAGGGGATCATGACTTGCCACGCGCGGTGAGGGCCGCACGTCATTGGATTCAGGGACGGGCTATGGTAGTCACACCGGCAATATCGTGCTGGCGCCGGCAAAGAAGCCATGCTGGGCGTGGGGCCTCATCGGACACGCTAGGAGGCCGGCGCAAACAGCCGCGCGGCGACCGCCCCGGCCGCGATGCGGCGGCCGAGCGTCACACCCAAGGCGCGATAGCTTTCCCATTCGGCGTCGCCGAAGCCGGCATCGGCGGTGTTTTCTTGCGGAAACGTAGGATGTTGCGCGGCGTGCCGCAATCCTTCTGCGGGTGCCGAGGCGGTCAGACGCGGTTTGAGCAGGACGATACGGGCCACGGGCGGGCCGTTTGCCACACCGCTCTGTGTGGCGGTGTGCACGTTCAGCAGAAGCGCAGCCTTGTTCCGCGACTGGACCGGTGCGGCTTCGGCGAAATCGCTCGGGGTGCCAAACACATCGCCGAGGATGGGATCGTGGGCCGCGCTTTGGTCGACGACGATTTCCAGTCCAAGATCCTCGCGTGCCAGCCGGATCAGATTGGCCAGGCCGTCAAAGTGGTAGCCGCTGTCGTCGCCGCCATCGCATAAAACGATCAAACCGACGTGCCGTTCGGGCCGCAGCAGTTCATAGACGGCGGTGTTATCGAAGTGCCCGCCGTCGGAAAGATACTGCCAGTCGCCGCGCACGCCATGAAAGCGGCCGGTCAGCTCGCACGCCAGGCAGTATTGGGTGCGGAACAGCCTGCCGAGCCAGCCACCGTGCGCGCAGTCGCCAATCGTGCCCGATGGCCACCAGATGCCGGGCCGCAGATTGGCCAGCCCCACCAGCAGCGATGCGCCGAGCGTGGCTGCGTTGCCGGGTCCCGTGCGAACGGCGGCACCGGAGATGGCGAGCCAGTCGGCGATGGTGCGGGCCTGTGCCGGTTCTTCCGCCCGCACTGACGCGCCGCCCGATGGTTGCGATGGCGCGTGGCACGGCTTGCCGTCGGCCATGAAGCGGACATAGGCTTCGGCGCTCATCGGCCCCGCTTCGCTCGGCCATGACAATGCAGACCCCGGGCCGATGCAGAGCGGCTTGCCCCGGCGGCCGCGCCTGGCCAGATGCGCTGACGGATCGATCGTCTGGTTCATCGTCACGTTGATCAGGTGAAGCGGTGCCAGCACGTGGGGATCGAAGTACGCGTCGAGACTCAGGGCATCGCCGGGCGCAGGCGTGGTCACACCCAGGCGATGCTTGCCGTGCGGATTGCCTGCCGGCGCGTGGAGATGCTGACCGTTCGATGCGTCAAGGTAGGCGCGGGTCAGGCGCGCCGCATGGAGCGGCTGCAGGGTCGACCGGTTCAGCAGGCTCGACAAGCGGCCCACCGCCAGGGACATCGCAAGCGCGGCAACTACCAGGATGGCCAGTGATGGTGTGGTCCATGCCTTGCCAAAGACCAGCCAGTCGACTGGCTCTCCGCCGTCCCAGCGTACCCAGAGGACGATCCAGGACCACGAGACGAAGAGCAGGAGTACCAGCACAGCAGCGGCCGCGCCAGTCAGAAACGACGCCGGCAATGGCAATGGCGACGTCAGTCGACCAGGCGAGCCGGCACCGCTGGTGTCGAGCCGCGTCGCAACATGGTGCACCAGCCATGCCAGAACGATGGCCACTGCGGCGGGTGCCGCAACGCTCCACGGCTGCGCGGTCATCGATCCATAGAGGTAGCAGGTGCGAGCGACCGTATCTGCAACGCCCAGTGCGATCAGCGCCGCCGTGAGCGAGAAGGCGGCTCGCAATGCGCGTCTGGCGCGCTCGCGATAGACGGCCACTGTGCGTGGCGCGGGCAGCAGTATCACCAAGCACGTGGCCACCGCGAGCCATATCAGTACGGCAGTGGCGAGGGTTTCCAGCAACACCAGCGCTCCGGCGACGATGGCCAGCAGGATGGCCCGCATCGCAGCGTGGGTCCGCTGCCGAGGGACGTCGGTTCGCGGATACACCAGCCAGTACGCCATGCCGGGCGGCACGGCCAGCAGCAGCGACGAGACGATCGGCAGCCACAGATATTCGCTCCACCAGATCGGCAGCAGGTCTTCATGGAATGCGCGCCGGGCCTCGTACAACAGCGCCATCTCGTTGCGGCCCACACCCGGCCACGCGCCGATGATCAAATGCAGGGCGAGTGCCAGCACGGCCAGAACGGTGAGTAGCGCGCTCCCGATCACGCATTGCATGGCGATCCAGTTTCGTACCACGACGGCGGCGGCGCGCAGGCTGTCGGCGGTGCTTCGGGATGTCAGGTAGCGAGTGTTCTCACGTAGCGACGCGATGGCGGCACGGTCGGTGGGATCGTCCCGCAGTGTGCGATAGGCCTCCGCGGCGGCTTGTTCGGGGCTGCTGTCGGCGCGTAGTCGGCCAGGCACAAACAGGCTGGTGAAAAACGCGCCGATGTATCCGCCGCTGCCGACCGTCGACAGGTAGTCGACGTGTGCGAGCAGCGAGCGTGTGCCTGACGTGTCGTCGGAAGGCGGGGGAATCGTCGCAGTAGACGCGGTGGGGAACGGCGCCTCGGCCAGTGCCTGCATGACACCGAGGCAGAAGGTGGCACCACGGACACCGTTGCCTGACAGGGCCAGGGCCAGACGGTCATGCGCTGCCGGCGCGGGCAGATCCAACGCCCGACGGCGCCGTGCAACGCGCGCCGCTTCATCGTTCCAACCGCGATCCTGGCCCGGCATGCCGCCCTCCGCGCACAAACCGTCTGGGGCCAGTATAGAAAGGGGAATGCCGCAACCAAACGGGAAAACGGAGACCGGCGCGCGCCTGCACCGTTGCTAGTGGGCTGCGGCCTGCTTGGGGGCCTCTTGGGCGGTAACTGCCTGCTGGGTCAGAACGCCTTGCAGGCGCTTCCATTCGTCAAAGCCGCCGGCCAGCGCCCAGGTATTCGAGAAACCTGCGGAGTGCAGACGCTCGGCCAGCACAGCGGCGGACATCTCGTGCGGGCAGGCGCAATAGACGACGATATCCGAGGCCTTGTCATGATCGTTGAGTGCGCTGAACGGTGCATGCATCTCCATGACCAGGGCGCCCGGAATGCGCTCGATCGGTGCCGCGCCGTGAGCGCGGACATCCACCACCACTACTGGCCGGTCCACCACGCCACGGCGTTGTTCGAGCTCCATCACCGTCATGCGCGGAATGCGGCCGGTGCGGCGCAGCAGGCGCCAGCGCAACCAGAAGCGCCAGGCAATGAACAGCGCGAAGCCGCCCAGCGCGATCATGACCGCGATGTGGCCGTATGCACTGAAGGCCGCCAGGATCGTATCGACGAAATCGCTGAAAACGACACCGGCCAGCAGCGCGCCACCGGCCCAGACCAGCGCGCCGAGTGCGTCATAGAACAGGAAGGTAAGGAAAGGGGTTTCCGTCATGCCTGCCATCGCCGTGGAAAGGGCGCCGGCACCGGGCAGCAGCTTGGCAAAAACGAGCGATCGAGGACCGACGCGCAGGTACAGCGACTGGGTCTGGCGGATGCAGGTGTCGGGCGACAGCGATACCCGGCAGATGGTGCGCAGCATCGGCTGGCCCAGCCGCTTGCCTGCGAAATACCATGCGCTGTCGGCAATCAGGCAGGCGGCGATGACCGCGAACAGCACGGCGCCAATCGACGGCCCGGTTTCCTGCATCGACAGGGCACCGGCCACGAACAGCATTGGGTAGGCCGGCACGGGCAGGCCCGCCTGCTCGGCCAGTACGTTCAGGAATACCAGACTTAACCCGTGACTATCCAGCAAGGCCTGCAAATCGCCCACGACATGTCTCCCGCCAATGTGGTTATCGCCGGCAGCGTTGAAATTGGGGGCGCTCCCGGAACCGGTTCACAGTGTGCCAGCGCGCCGCATTGCGTGCACGCAGCGGAAGCGCAGGCTTACTTCAAATTCGTTGAATCTGATACGCCAGGGTCGTGCTCGCTGGAGCGATGACTTCGGCCGGGGCGCAATGCCGATAGTGTGTCATTGAATTCCTTCAGGATAGCGGCGTAGCGCGGCAACAGTGTGTTGACCACAGCGGCATTACCGTTCCCGGCTGCCGATTCGAGGGACTTGCCCGCCGCGACCAGCGCCGCGCTGCCCTTGATCCGGTGCAGGGTGCGGTTCACGCCCGGCCAGTCGCGCCGGACAACGGCCCTGCGCAAATCCGCCAGGTCGGTCGTATTGGCATCCATCAGTTGGGCGAGCAGCATGGTTCGCACGGTCGGGTCATGGCATGCGGCACTTGAAATGGCGGCACCGATGGCGCGGCGCTCGTCGGCTTTCAGGTGGACGGATGCATCGCCCAGTGTCATGGAAGCAGGCGGTTGCGGCGCGCAAATTCGAGCAGGTCGACCAGGGACTTCGCGCCGACTTTGTTCATGATGCGGGTCTTGTAGCTGCTTACCGTCTTGTTGCTGATGAACAGCGATTTGCCGATCGCCTTGTTGGTCATGCCGCGCGACAGCATGCGCAGGATTTCCATCTCCTTGTCCGAAAGCTGGTGCACGCTTTCATTCGCTTCTTCGCCGGTCGTTGCATTGCGGGGCGTGGCGGACGGAAACACTGTGAAGCCGCCCAGCACGGTTTCCACACAACGGATGATCGCGCCCAGTTCTTGGGTCTTGCCGACAAAACCTTGCGCACCGGCCTGGAATGCCCGGCCCGCGAAGGGCACGGGATCCTGGGCGGTCAGGATGAGCACGCGCACGGAGGGATGCACCGCGCGCATGCGCGGTATGGCCTCCAGTCCGCTGATGCGGGGAAGATCCAGGTCCAGAATGACGAGATCGGGTTTGTATTGCCTGACGAGGTCATCGGCATCCTGGCCATTGTCCGCTTCGTGCACACGCTTGATGCCCAGCAAATGCATGATCTGGGCGCGCAGGGCGAGCCGTAGTGCGGGGTGATCGTCGACGATCAGGATAGTTGCCATGCCTTGCTCGCATTGACGCCGGGGTGGCCGGGCGTTCCAAATGACGAGCCAGTATAGGGAGCCGCCTACCCGCCGAAAATGCGACGCGTCCGCAATCGCTGTAGGAAATTTCCGCAAACGAGTGATCGACGCGCCTCATTTCGCATTTCGCACGACACGGCAAGTTCGGCTGGGAGCAACAGCGGCGCGCCAAAAAAATAGCGACCCACCGTGCGCTACGGGGGCCGCGAATCGGGAATGCGAGGAGGTCAGATTCCTCAAGGAGAGTTATCGGCACTTCCCTATGCCGTTGATCCCTACCAAGGTGGGGCATTCGCCAAAATGTCGGGGCTGGGTGCGCTGGGCGCTACGCGATGAGCGAATCGGGTTGGCTGGCCGTGGCCGCCGGGCTGTGCGCTCGGCGCACGCCGCTTTCCATCTCGGCGTGCGCGGCATCGAGCCAGGCAATACGATGGCGCACGGGATCATTGGGCGATAAGTCGCACTCCCCGATCTCGCGCAGAAAGTAGCGCACCATGCTGCCCGCGCGGGCAGGCACCGGCATCATGCCGAGGAGCTGGTTGCGCGAAAGCAGCCCGGCGTTGACCGCGTGCTGCAATCCGGCCCATGCGGTGCGACCCAGTCCGACATACAGGGCGTCGGGTCGGCATTGCCGCAGGGCGGCGAGGAACAGATTGTCGAACACCATGCGCAGCATCGGCGCATCGAATATCTCTTCCAGCGTGCCATCGAATGCGAGGCCGCGGCGAGTCGTGGCATGCGGAAGCAGGGCCAGCGGCTGGATCGAGTCGAACCCTTCGTTCCAGAGCGCCGCGGCATGGGGCTGGCCTACCAGTTCCGGCACGCGGAAATGATCGAGCATCCGGATCAGGTTGGGTCGCACCATCCGCCCCCCTAGTTCCACGCGCCGTTTGTGTTCCCGCTGAATGACCTTGCCGGGCGTGTGCGAGCGCAGCAATTCCTCGGTAACCGTTGCTGCCAGCTGCACGTGGGTGTGGCCCGGAGTGGTGCTGATCAGCACCAGTCTGGCGTTCTCGTTGCGATGCTCGAACGGCACGTATTTCAGGACGTAGGTTCCGTCCTGATCCACGACGACTGGTCTTTCTGCGATGGCGCGAACGCCGCCGCGCCGGATGCGCGCGCAATACTCTTCTATGTAATTCGCCAAGATGTCCCCGCTCCCGATGCTTCCCTGACTTGTGCAACCCATGTTCTTTTTTGGGTCCATGTTAAGTCCCGATTAAGCGACGGCAAAGCGCGCAAGTGCGCTGTGCGCTATCTCACGGCGTGGGCTTCGTGGTCCATCGAACAAAGTTTTAAGAAGTGCCCGACGTTCGGGGGATGCACATCCCGAATCTGTTCTGAGTGCCGCTGGGCAAGAACGTAGCGCGTGTCGTGGGACAGGAAGATGACGCCGAGGTCAAAAGGGGGCGATTGGGGCGGCGCGGGAAAAAAGGCCGGACACGAGAGTGTCCGGTAACCCATTTGCTGACTCAGGTCGTGTCAAAACCCGAGGATTCAAATGATAACCATTATCATTTGTGAGGTCAATGACTGAGGGATTGATCAGGCAGCGAGTGTGGTATCGATCGTGATCTGGGCGGACAGGGACTTGTGCACCGGGCACTTGTTGGCGACGCGAAGCAGATCCTCGCGTACGTTCGGAGCAAGCTCCCCGCGCAACTCAATGTGACGAATCAGCTTGTAGGACCCCGGCGTTTCCTCGTGGGCCACACTGACATGGACTTCCTGCAGGTCGTAGCCTTTGCGCTTGCTGTACAGCTGCAGCGTCAGGGTGGTGCAGGCTGCCAGCGCCGAATCCAGCAGATCATGCGGGTTGGGAATCGACGGATTTCCCATTGGCGCATCCAGGTCTGCCTGCCAGTTTGCGGCGCCGTTGCCGAGGTCGCAGACGCTTGAGCCGGAGCTGGCGAGCCATTTGGCTTGGATAGTCATCAGTAGTGTTCCTGTGGAGGTCGGCCAAATGGCCGGGGAATCCCGATTCTATACACTTGGCTTCAAGTGGCGTGCCGTGCGCTTTCGTAGTTTTTTAAAGGTTTTGTGACAAAGGGCTTGCGCACTGCGAGGAAGCGGTCTAATATTCGCCCCCTCGCAACACGAAGCGCACTGCAAACGCAGCAGCGACAAGGGCTGCGAGGCAACAGGGGGTGAGCGGCTGGGGAGTTTTCAGCGCTGACCGGCAGAAAAAAAGTTCTGCAAAAACTGTTGACGAAACGCTGAATGCTCTGCATAATCTCGTTTCTCCGCTGCAACGAAAACGACGCAGCGACAGCGAACGGCAAAGCCGGCCGCTGAGGTTCTTTAACAAACAAACAACCGATAAGTGTGGGCGCTTGATGGCGAACGCCACGAGGTTTCGGCCTTGTGATGCTTCAAAAGTTATCAGTGCTCGCACAGTAAAACATGTTGGTTCACGTCGCGAGATGTGAGCCAGTCAGTTTTCTGAGAGTGAGCGACCGCTCGAAAGAGCGAGGTGCTTCGGCACCACACAGAGATTGAACTGAAGAGTTTGATCCTGGCTCAGATTGAACGCTGGCGGCATGCCTTACACATGCAAGTCGAACGGCAGCGCGGACTTCGGTCTGGCGGCGAGTGGCGAACGGGTGAGTAATACATCGGAACGTACCCTGTTGTGGGGGATAACTAGTCGAAAGATTAGCTAATACCGCATACGACCTGAGGGTGAAAGTGGGGGACCGCAAGGCCTCACGCAGCAGGAGCGGCCGATGTCTGATTAGCTAGTTGGTGGGGTAAAGGCCCACCAAGGCGACGATCAGTAGCTGGTCTGAGAGGACGATCAGCCACACTGGGACTGAGACACGGCCCAGACTCCTACGGGAGGCAGCAGTGGGGAATTTTGGACAATGGGGGCAACCCTGATCCAGCAATGCCGCGTGTGTGAAGAAGGCCTTCGGGTTGTAAAGCACTTTTGTCCGGAAAGAAAACGCACTGGTTAATACCTGGGGCGGATGACGGTACCGGAAGAATAAGCACCGGCTAACTACGTGCCAGCAGCCGCGGTAATACGTAGGGTGCGAGCGTTAATCGGAATTACTGGGCGTAAAGCGTGCGCAGGCGGTTTTGTAAGACAGGCGTGAAATCCCCGAGCTTAACTTGGGAATTGCGCTTGTGACTGCAAGGCTAGAGTATGTCAGAGGGGGGTAGAATTCCACGTGTAGCAGTGAAATGCGTAGAGATGTGGAGGAATACCGATGGCGAAGGCAGCCCCCTGGGACGTCACTGACGCTCATGCACGAAAGCGTGGGGAGCAAACAGGATTAGATACCCTGGTAGTCCACGCCCTAAACGATGTCAACTAGTTGTTGGGGATTCATTTTCTCAGTAACGTAGCTAACGCGTGAAGTTGACCGCCTGGGGAGTACGGTCGCAAGATTAAAACTCAAAGGAATTGACGGGGACCCGCACAAGCGGTGGATGATGTGGATTAATTCGATGCAACGCGAAAAACCTTACCTACCCTTGACATGCCACTAACGAAGCAGAGATGCATTAGGTGCTCGAAAGAGAAAGTGGACACAGGTGCTGCATGGCTGTCGTCAGCTCGTGTCGTGAGATGTTGGGTTAAGTCCCGCAACGAGCGCAACCCTTGTCTCTAGTTGCTACGAAAGGGCACTCTAGAGAGACTGCCGGTGACAAACCGGAGGAAGGTGGGGATGACGTCAAGTCCTCATGGCCCTTATGGGTAGGGCTTCACACGTCATACAATGGTGCATACAGAGGGTTGCCAACCCGCGAGGGGGAGCTAATCCCAGAAAATGCATCGTAGTCCGGATCGTAGTCTGCAACTCGACTACGTGAAGCTGGAATCGCTAGTAATCGCGGATCAGCATGCCGCGGTGAATACGTTCCCGGGTCTTGTACACACCGCCCGTCACACCATGGGAGTGGGTTTTGCCAGAAGTAGTTAGCCTAACCGCAAGGAGGGCGATTACCACGGCAGGGTTCATGACTGGGGTGAAGTCGTAACAAGGTAGCCGTATCGGAAGGTGCGGCTGGATCACCTCCTTTCTAGAGGCTTGTGTTCACAAGTCAAGCGTTCACACTTATCGGTTTGTTTGCTGTTACAGCCAAGGGTCTGTAGCTCAGGTGGTTAGAGCACCGTCTTGATAAGGCGGGGGTCGTAGGTTCAAGTCCTACCAGACCCACCAAGTTATCTCACGGGGGATTAGCTCAGCTGGGAGAGCACCTGCTTTGCAAGCAGGGGGTCGTCGGTTCGATCCCGTCATCCTCCACCACTTACCTTGGGGTAGTCGTCAAAGACAAGTATTCAGGAGTTTATTCTGAGTGATTGTCTTTGGCTGTTGCCAACGAGCATTTAGCTCGGCTGTTCTTTAACAATATGGGATGTAGTAAAGGTGTCGTGAAGCCTTGATGAGAGGCTGAAGTACCCAACACGATACCGGGTTGTGATTGTATCAACCAAAATGTATTTAAGTGATCGAAAGATGACTTGGAATACGGCACAAACGCGAGAACTCAGACCTATGACGGTCGTGTCCTTGAGACACACTCGTTATAGGGTCAAGCGAACAAGTGCATGTGGTGGATGCCTTGGCGATTACAGGCGATGAAGGACGCGGTAGCCTGCGAAAAGCTTCGGGGAGCTGGCAAACAAGCTTTGATCCGGAGATGTCCGAATGGGGAAACCCGGCCCTAATGGGTCATCCCTTGCTGAATACATAGGCAAGGGAAGCGAACGCGGCGAACTGAAACATCTAAGTAGCTGCAGGAACAGAAATCAACCGAGATTCCCAAAGTAGTGGCGAACGAAATGGGAAGAGCCTTGTACTCTTTAGCAGCATTGTTAGCAGAACGGGATGGAAAGCCCGGCCATAGCAGGTGATAGCCCTGTATGCGAAAACAGCGTTGTGGAACTAGGTGTACGACAAGTAGGGCGGGACACGTGAAATCCTGTCTGAAGATGGGGGGACCATCCTCCAAGGCTAAATACTCGTAATCGACCGATAGTGAACCAGTACCGTGAGGGAAAGGCGAAAAGAACCCCGGGAGGGGAGTGAAATAGATCCTGAAACCGCATGCATACAAACAGTCGGAGCCTGGAAACGGGTGACGGCGTACCTTTTGTATAATGGGTCAGCGACTTACATTCAGTGGCAAGCTTAACCGATTAGGGAAGGCGTAGCGAAAGCGAGTCCGAATAGGGCGTTGAGTCGCTGGGTGTAGACCCGAAACCAGATGATCTATCCATGGCCAGGTTGAAGGTGCGGTAACACGTACTGGAGGACCGAACCCACTAACGTTGAAAAGTTAGGGGATGAGCTGTGGATAGGGGTGAAAGGCTAAACAAATCTGGAAATAGCTGGTTCTCTCCGAAAACTATTTAGGTAGTGCCTCGTGTCTCACCTTCGGGGGTAGAGCACTGTCATGGTTGGGGGGTCTATTGCTGATTACCCCGCCATAGCAAACTCCGAATACCGAAGAGTGCAATCACGGGAGACAGACATCGGGTGCTAACGTCCGGTGTCAAGAGGGAAACAACCCAGACCGCCAGCTAAGGTCCCAAAGATTGGCTAAGTGGGAAACGAAGTGGGAAGGCTAAAACAGTCAGGAGGTTGGCTTAGAAGCAGCCACCCTTTAAAGAAAGCGTAATAGCTCACTGATCGAGTCGTCCTGCGCGGAAGATGTAACGGGGCTAAGCCAGTCACCGAAGCTGCGGACGCACGCAAGTGCGTGGTAGGAGAGCGTTCTGTAAGCCTGTGAAGGTGTCTTGTAAAGGATGCTGGAGGTATCAGAAGTGCGAATGCTGACATGAGTAGCGATAAAGGGGGTGAAAGGCCCCCTCGCCGTAAGCCCAAGGTTTCCTACGCAACGTTCATCGGCGTAGGGTGAGTCGGCCCCTAAGGCGAGGCAGAGATGCGTAGCTGATGGGAAGCAGGTTAATATTCCTGCACCGTCGTATGATGCGATGGGGGGACGGATCGCGGAAGGTTGTCCGGGTGTTGGAAGTCCCGGTCCCTGCATTGGAGAAGGCGCTTAGGCAAATCCGGGCGCGGAATTCAAGGATGTGGGGCGAGCGGCCTAGTGCTGCGAAGCAATTGGAAGTGGTTCCAAGAAAAGCCTCTAAGCTTCAGTCATACGAGACCGTACCGCAAACCGACACAGGTGGGCGAGATGAGTATTCTAAGGCGCTTGAGAGAACTCGGGAGAAGGAACTCGGCAAATTGGTACCGTAACTTCGGGATAAGGTACGCCCTTGTAGCTTGACTGGCCTGCGCCAGGAGGGTGAAGGGGTTGCAATAAAATGGTGGCTGCGACTGTTTAATAAAAACACAGCACTCTGCAAACACGAAAGTGGACGTATAGGGTGTGACGCCTGCCCGGTGCCGGAAGATTAAATGATGGGGTGCAAGCTCTTGATTGAAGTCCCGGTAAACGGCGGCCGTAACTATAACGGTCCTAAGGTAGCGAAATTCCTTGTCGGGTAAGTTCCGACCTGCACGAATGGCGTAACGATGGCCACACTGTCTCCTCCCGAGACTCAGCGAAGTTGAAGTGTTTGTGATGATGCAATCTCCCCGCGGCTAGACGGAAAGACCCCATGAACCTTTACTGTAGCTTTGCATTGGACTTTGAACCGATCTGTGTAGGATAGGTGGGAGGCTTTGAAGCGTGGACGCTAGTTCACGTGGAGCCGTCCTTGAAATACCACCCTGGTTTGTTTGAGGTTCTAACCTTGGCCCGTGAATCCGGGTCGGGGACAGTGCATGGTAGGCAGTTTGACTGGGGCGGTCTCCTCCCAAAGTGTAACGGAGGAGTTCGAAGGTACGCTTGGTACGGTCGGACATCGTACCTAAAGTGCAATGGCAAAAGCGTGCTTAACTGCGAGACCGACAAGTCGAGCAGGTGCGAAAGCAGGACATAGTGATCCGGTGGTTCTGAATGGAAGGGCCATCGCTCAACGGATAAAAGGTACTCTGGGGATAACAGGCTGATACCGCCCAAGAGTTCATATCGACGGCGGTGTTTGGCACCTCGATGTCGGCTCATCTCATCCTGGGGCTGTAGCCGGTCCCAAGGGTATGGCTGTTCGCCATTTAAAGAGGTACGTGAGCTGGGTTTAAAACGTCGTGAGACAGTTTGGTCCCTATCTGCCGTGGGCGTTGGAATCTTGACGGGGGCTGCTCCTAGTACGAGAGGACCGGAGTGGACGTACCGCTGGTGTACCTGTTGTCTCGCCAGAGGCATCGCAGGGTAGCTATGTACGGAAGAGATAACCGCTGAAAGCATCTAAGCGGGAAACTCGCCTGAAGATGAGGATTCCCTGGAGGCTTGACCTCCTTGAAGGGTCGTTCGAGACCAGGACGTTGATAGGCTGGGTGTGGAAGCGCAGTAATGCGTTAAGCTAACCAGTACTAATTGCCCGTAAGGCTTGATCCTATAACCAGTGTGTTTTACCTGGTGAGTGCGCCTAGTGCCCAGGTGTACAACACAACCCAATCTTTACTACACCCAGATTCGCCGCGCTGACACTAGTCAGCCCGGCAACCCCTCATGCCTGGTGACCATAGCGAGTTGGAACCACCCCTTCCCATCCCGAACAGGACCGTGAAACGACTTTGCGCCGATGATAGTGCGGACTACCCGTGTGAAAGTAGGTCATCGCCAGGCTCTTATACCCAGAACCCCCAAGCCC